>NZ_JAFCVN010000003.1:0-478475 GCF_049897065.1 Pseudomonas sp. DWP2-2
TCTTGACGACCATAGAGCATTGGAACCACCTGATCCCATCCCGAACTCAGCAGTGAAACGATGCATCGCCGATGGTAGTGTGGGGTTTCCCCATGTGAGAGTAGGTCATCGTCAAGATTGAATTCCGAAACCCCTGTCTGCTAACGCAGACAGGGGTTTTGTCGTTTAGGGCGGCCCACCGCAGCAAATCTGCCTTACGGCTACCGCCTGTCGGTTTCCTACGTTAAAAGAAGATGCTTCTCACAAATTCCTAAGATTTGTCGAAGTTTGGCCGAAAGCCTGACGAGCCATGCGTGCACCGAAATAGAGCGACCGCAGAGTCCGCCTATCCCGATACATGGAATGTTCCACTCGGCACGCTCACCCCCCTTTGGCAAAAGAAGTCGATGAAATGAATCTCAAGTTCAGTCATAAAATTCTGTTGGCCGCGTCAGGCGTCGTGGTTTTAGCCTTCGCGTTATTTACCCTCTACAACGACTACCTGCAGCGCAGCACCATCAGGCAAAACCTTACGTCGTCCATCCAGCAATCCGGCGAGCTCACCGCCAGCAGTGTGCAGAACTGGCTCAGTGGTCGCATCCTGGTCCTCGAGAACCTGGCGCAGAACGTTGCCCACCAGGGCAGCGCCGCCGACCTCCCAGGTTTGGTCGATCAGCCAGCATTCACCACCAATTTCCAGTTCACCTATGTAGGTCAAACCAATGGGGTATTCACACAGCGCCCTGACGCGAAGATGCCTGACGACTACGACCCCCGTCAGCGCCCTTGGTACAAGCAAGCAGTAGTGGCGGACAAAACCATGCTTACTCCGCCTTATATGGCGGCTGTGGGCGGTCAGATCGTGACAATTGCCATGCCGGTGAAAAAGAATGGCGAGTTGTTGGGTGTTGTCGGTGGTGACCTGAGCCTGCAGACACTGGTGAAGATCATCAACTCGGTAGACTTCGGTGGTATCGGCCATGCGTTCCTGGTCAGCGGTGATGGCCAGGTCATCGTCAGTCCGGACCAGGACCAAGTGATGAAGAATCTCAAGGACATCTATCCCGGCACCAACGTGCGCATTGAGAAGCTCAATCAGGACGTTGTCCTCAACGGTCAGGATCGCATCCTTTCCTTCACGCCTATCAGCGGCTTGCCTGGCGCTGACTGGTACATCGGCCTTTCGATCGACAAAGAAAAAGCCTATGCCCCGCTGGGCAAATTCCGTACTTCGGCCTTGATTGCGATGTTGATTGCCGTTGTGGCTATTGCGGTGCTCCTGAGCCTGTTGATTCAAGTACTGTTGCGCCCGTTGACCACCATGGGCGTGGCCATGCAGGACATTGCCCAAGGCGAAGGTGATTTGACCCGACGTCTCGACGTGACCAGCAAAGACGAGTTCGGCGAGGTCGGCAGCGCATTCAACCAGTTCGTCGAGCGAATTCACGCGTCGATTTCCGAGGTGTCTTCGGCAACGCGCCAGGTGCACGATTTGTCCCAGCGTGTGATGGCTTCATCCAATGCGTCGATCATCGGTTCTGACGAACAGAGCGCGCGTACCAACAGCGTGGCCGCAGCCATCAACGAGCTAGGGGCCGCCACCCAGGAAATCGCGCGCAACGCTGCTGACGCGTCCCAGCATGCCAGTGGTGCCAGCGAACAAGCTGACGATGGTCGTAAAGTGGTGGAGCAAACCATTCAGGCGATGTCGGAGCTTTCGCAAAAGATCAGCCTGTCCTGCACTCAGATCGAAACCCTTAATGCCAGTACCGATAACATCGGACACATCCTGGATGTGATCAAAGGCATTTCCCAGCAAACCAACTTGCTCGCCCTAAACGCGGCGATCGAAGCGGCCCGTGCTGGCGAAGCAGGGCGTGGTTTTGCCGTCGTGGCGGATGAAGTGCGCAATTTGGCGCACCGTACCCAGGAGTCGGCAGAAGAAATCCACAAGATGATCACTTCGCTGCAAGTGGGTTCGCGCGAAGCCGTGACCACCATGAACGCCAGCCAGGCTTCCAGCGAAGAAAGCGTCGAAGTCGCCAACCAGGCAGGTGAGCGTCTGGTCAGCGTGACGCAACGTATCGTTGAGATCGATGGCATGAACCAATCCGTCGCGGCCGCCACTGAAGAGCAGACCGCCGTGGTTGAAACCCTCAACGTCGATATCAACCAGATCAACTTGCTGAACCAGCAGGGTGTGGCCAACCTCAACGAGACGCTCAAGGACTGCGATGCGCTGTCCCAGCAGGCCAGCCGACTGAAGCAATTGGTCGATAGCTTCAAGATCTGATCCTGACCGCATCGGAGCGAGGCCTCTCGCTCCGATCGCTTGGTCTCACGTCCAGGGTGCTATTCAGAGGAAACTGATAGCGCTCAGATAGTCGCAGCCTTTGCGTAACAGCGCCTGGCTCTTGGGTGGATAGCACATGCCCATTTTTTCCACGCCCCACCGGGCATTGTCGTAACGGATCATCGATGTGTCACCGATGTCCTCGCCCAGTCCGTCCAGGTAAAAGCCCAGCACTCCGAACAACGCGTTATTGCGGCTCACTTTGCGCAGCGCCCGTTGCCAGTGTTCAATGCTTACTCGGTCAAAAGCGTGCCCAGCCTCGCTGAAGGCGTCGAGATACTGGTCCCAACTCAAGGGCAGTGGGTTGTGCAGGTTGAACACGTTTCGCCCAGGGTCAAAGCGCACGCTGTGGTAGGCGATGAAACGCGCCAGGAAGTCCACCGGCATCAGATCGAAATTGACGTCCAGTCGCGGGACCATCCCTAATTGCAGAGACCCCTTGAGCATCAACATCAAGCGGTTTTTCTGTGGCTGGCAAACGCCGTTCTGGCTGTTGAAGCTGATATTTCCCGGCCGATGAATATTGACCCAGGCCCCTTGCTCGACTGCCCGTCCTAATAGCCGCTCGGCTACCCACTTGGAGAGGTTGTAGCCATTTTTCACATAGAGCGGCAGTGCGCGTCGGGCAGGCGCTTCAAGCACGGACCCGTCGACGTCCACGCTGCTGCAGGCTGACAGCGTCGAGATGAAATTGAGGACCTTCTTGCAATGGGTCTCGCAAAGGCGCAGGCATTCCAGCACCGGCTCGACGTTGTCCTTGGCCAGTGAGGCGTAATCCATCACATGATTGACCTGCGCGGCGTTATGCACCACCACGCCGTAATGACGGGCGAGGTGCTCGTACACGTCGTCGGCCAAGCCCAGGCGAGGTTTACGAATATCGGCGGCGTATACCTGTACTCGGCTCAGGTCCAGATGTTCCAAGCGGTATTCACGCAATGCCTGGGCGAACCTTGTCGCTGCCGAATGGCCGGGCAACTCGCGCACCAGGCACGCCACGTCCTGCGCCCCGCCAGTCAGCAGTGCCTGGACAATATGAACCCCGACAAAGCTGTTCGCGCCGGTGACGATGGCTTTGCGCGAGTCTCCCGCAAGGGTCTCGGGCAGCATCTCGACCTCCAGTGCTCGCGTCGCATCTTGTTCCATCTGGTTGGATGGTGTATCCGGCAGTGCACTGCCATCCATGAGTGCGGCCAATGTGCGGATGGTCGGCGTCTCAAAAAAGGGGCTCAGGCAGAAGCTGCGGCCAAACTGCTCGCGCAGGCGTAGCAACAGGGTCGACAACAGGATGGAGTGGCCACCGAGGTTGAAAAAACTCTCATCAATCGAGAGTTCGCCTGCGGGTAATCCCAGCAGCTCACCCCACACGTCAGCCAGTTGTGCCTGCAAAGGGTCTTGTATGCGACAGCGATCCATCCCGATGGGTATGGGTATTGGCATGGCCAGCAAGGCCTTGCGATCGATCTTGCCGTTATTCGAACGGGGCATGCATGCCAGTTCGCTCCAAGCGCTGGGCTGCATATGCACCGGCAACCACTGTCGAGCATGTTCCTTCAGGCTTGCCAGCGTAGCGCCAGATTCCGGCTGGGCGGCAAAGCCGATGACTCTGTGTGCCGTATCGATCACCACTGCCACTTGGCGAAACAAGCGACTATCGCGCAAGCACTGTTCAATATCCTGAGGCTGAACTCGAAACCCGCGGATCTTGACTTGCTCATCCCTGCGGCCGCCCAGTTCGATGCCCTCTTGCGTCCATTTTGCCAAGTCGCCGCTGCGATAAGCCTGTAGCACTTGGCCATTTGGCAGTGTCAGCGCCACGAACGGATTGTCGGCCCGCGAGAGTGTATTCGAATAACCCAGGCTTACTCCGGGACCGACAATGTACAAGTCGCCCATTACCTGTTCATCCACGGGCTGCAGGTTCTCGTCGAGAATCAGCACCTGGCTGTTAGCGATGGGGAGGCCGATATTGCGATGGCTGTCACCTCGTTGGAATACCCGATGGGTCGCCAACACAGTGGCCTCGGTCGGCCCAAAGAGGTTATGCAACTGGCATTGACCGGCCAGTTGTTCGATCACGCAGGGCTCGCAGAAATCACCTCCGGTCAGTAAATGAGTCATGCCCAACGGCTGATCCAGCGGCAGGATGCTGAGCAGTGCCGGTGGCACAAACCCATGAGTGACGCGTTGCTTGCGAATCAGTTCTACCAGTTGCTGAGGGTCGTGACGCTGGTCTGGGCTGGGCACAATCAACTCGGCGCCGGCGATCAATGCAGGGAAAATATCGATCAGTGAAGAATCGAAGCCCAGTGGCGAAAATTGCAGGACGCGACTGTGTTGATCCAACGCCACGCAACTGACGAGCCAGGCCGTGAAATGCGCCAGGTTGTATTGGCTCAGCAGTACCCCCTTGGGCTGGCCCGTCGTACCCGAGGTGAACAGTGCCACGCACGGCTCGTCGGCACGGGGGTGACGGTGCATCAGCGGTTGCGTCATGTCGGCGCTGTGCGCGGCCACCTGGCTCACATCAAGTGAAACGAAACGCTCTCGCAATGGGTGCTGGCCATTCTCCAGCAGCACACAGGCCTTGAGGCTGGTCAGCATGCAGTGCTGGCGTTGCTCCGGGTGGTCAGGCACCAGCGGCAAATACACGGCGCCACAGCCAAGCACCGCGAGAATACTGGCGTACAACTCGGCAGATTTCTCCAGGCATACGCCGACCACTTGTGGAGCCTCGGCATCCTCCAGCAAGGGAAGCAGGCGTTGTTGAATAGCCATGGCTTGTTGCTGGAGCTGCCGATAAGTCAGCGCATGACCGGCGATGTTCAGCACTGTTCGATGCGCGAAGGTATTGAGGCTGGCCTGCAGCCGTTCGATCATGGGCGTTCGGGCCGCGTGCAGTAAGGCAGGGGCCGCCGTGTGGTTGAACCGGTGCATGAAAGCCAAGGCATCCAGCTCTTGCAGGCCCTGTTCAGGCCAGGCGTTAGCAGCGGCCGTTGCCGAGAAATAAGCGGGGTCTCTTGAAAAACCGCAGACCAACAAAGCAGCCCACTCCACCACTGCATTCGTTGCCTGCTGACGCAACCGCTGCCCATTACCGCTGGGCTCCCGGGCAACGTCGTGCACCGTCAGCAGGCGCCGCTCCCGGTCGTAGCAGCGTAACTGTAATGAGGGCAGCCCGTGTTCGCAGAGCGGGCCGATACCCACGCGCAAGCTTAACCATGGCGCACTGGCGGGCGAGGGCGGCAGCGGCTGACTCCCGTCTTCAATAACCAGATCCACAGACCCCGTTCCTGCCACATGCCCATATTGCTCCAGCTCCTGCCTGAGCGCCGCCAGAGCGTTACCGGTACCACGCCACTCGATCTGCAAGCGCCTCATGCCAACCTCCTCGATACGGGCAGGTAGTCGCGCAGGGCTCGTGCCACGCTGGGGGTTTGCAGTACGCCGCTGTGGTGCAGGAGGCCCATGATATTGGCCAGCAGCGGATGTTGGGGGGTGATGGGAAAGTCCAGCGCCTGGATTTCGTCGCGCAGTGCTCGGCGCGTATCGGCACTGATAGCCAAGTGTTCGATCAGTTGCAGATCGAAGTCTTTCTGTAGGTCGTTGGTCAGGTAGTGCGTCAGGAACACGGGCAGGGCTTGAGCAATGTGGTCGCGATCTTCAGAGCTTGCCGATTGCCAGTAGAGGCGCACCAACTGTGTCCAGAACCGCGCATGCCGCCCTTCATCAAACAGATGATCGGCCATCAGGCCGCGGACAGAGGATTTGACGCTGCCATCTTTGGAAAACGCTGCGACGTCATGGGTGACGGTGTTCTCAGCGATGGCGACGCCGATCAACTCTACGGCATCGTGCAAGTATGCCGGTACCTGTGCCTGGGCTGCCGGCAGCGCGCGGCCCAATTCAATTTGCCCGGGTAGATCGAGCGGTTGGATTCCGGTCATCTGCACGGCTTGCTGCAGGAAATCCAGCGCGACCAGCGCGTGGTAATCCTCGTCGACAACGACCGTCATCGCATCGTAGCGGCAGGCGAGCGGGAAGGGCAGGGAGAAGCGATTTTTAGCGATGCTGCGCGCGGTTTTGTCGACGATCTCGGTTTCGAAAATCACCACGTCATTGATGAATTTATAGAAGCTTTGCACCAGCACGAAGTCGCGCCATTGCGGGCAGTGCTTGAGAAAGGTTGCACTCAGCACCAGAGGCTGACGGCACAGGGGGAAGATGAGTTTGTCGTCGTCTTCCAACATCCGCCGGGGGCGTGTGCGGATGGTTGCGCGACGCTCCCAGTCGTCGGCAAAGGATTGGTAATGAGCGGCGTTCACGGACGTACCTCTTGCATCGAGGCCAGTACGTCGTCCCAGAAGGTAATACGACTCTGCACGGCGCCCAGGGCGGCGTTATCGGCCTGTTGCTGGCGACTGGGGTCTGCGTCGACCAGGCGCTGTAGCAACTGTTGCGCCGCGGGCTCGTGATCATCGCTGTCTATTTCGATATGGCGGCTGAGGTAGTGACATAGCGTAGGGGCCTGCCGACCTATGAAAGCATGGCTATGCAAAAGCCTTTCGAACATTGACGGAATCACACACTCTCGGCCATGCAGGAACGCCGCCGCCACACAGTGGGTCGGAGCGCTCAGGGCAATTTGTAAGGTGCTGTCGACGAAGCGGACTACGCCCTGGGGCGCATCGATCATCTGCAAGGCTGCGCTTACCTCCACTCCCTGGCTTTGCAGGTCGATAAAGCGAGTGATTGCGACCGTGCTGGCGCCCACTTCCGTCATTGCGTCCAAGTACAGCTCGAAGTGGCTGCAATAGCCCCGCGTCGGGTGCTCGTCCGACTCTTCCGCCAGCACGATTTCGTTAATCAGGCGGGCAGCGTGCGGGTCAGTGGAGGGGAGCCAGGGCAACTGCATGCAAGTGAGGTCCTGTTGCAGGCGTTTGGTCAGGCTCATGAAATCCCAGACAGCAAATACATGGTGTTTCATGAAGTGTTGTAACTTGCCGAGGCTGGTTATTTCTATAAATAACGGATGATCAAAAAGTTGTCGTTTTTTTTGCGCGAGTGAATGTGGGTACATGGTTGACGCCTATGAGTTGTTGCGAGTGCTCTAAAAGCAGTGTTGAAATATTATAGTTGTGAGTGCGAGAGTAACTTGAGCGCGCCCACGCGCACGGCGAGGCCCTTGCACTAGGCAGACGCAGTGGATGGAAAGGTGTGTCTTGCTGGGAAAAGATAATAAGCTGGTTGAATGTTTGAACCGGTATACAAATGTATTAGATGTTTTTCCCGATATTTATGTGTGTGGTGATTCCCCAGCTATACGTGGGATTTTGCTGCGCGCTGAGTCGGCTCTAATTATGATTTGGTTCTTTGTTTTTTCTGATGGAGCAACAATCCCTGATAAGAAAGTTGCTACATCACCTAAGGATCAAGGGCAAAAGCGAAAAAACCTACTGAGTGGGGTTTTTTTCGGCGCTCTCAAGGCCGCTGAGGTAGGTCGCGATCACCTCCATGCCTCGCATCAAGTGGTTACGCAGCGTCAGGATGCTCTCCTCGACCTTCCTCTGCGCTACCAGGCTCAGCAGTTCGCGGTGATCCTCCTGGGAAGTCTCCCCCAGCCCCATCGCCTCAAGGTTGAAGCGCAGGAAGCGCTCCTCCTCATTCAATCCGTGCTCGACCAAAGTGAGCAGCCGCTGGTTGGGCGCCTTGCCGTACAACACCATGTGAAACAGGCGATTGAGCCGACCAATCTCGGTGTAGTCTTTCTCGCTTTCCAGTGCGTTGATACAGGCCTCAGCTTGAGCAAGGTCCGCGTCGGTGAGCAACGGAATCGACAGGCGCAGGGCCTCGGACTCCAGCAACATGCGCAGGGCATAGGTCTCGGCCGAATTGTCCTCGATCAAGGGAGCAACGACGGCACCCTTGTGAGTCACCACATGCAACAAGGATTGCGCCTCCAGCTGGCGCAACGCTTCGCGTACCGGCATGCGACTGACGCCGAACAGGCTGGCCAGTTCTTGCTGGCGCATGGCGGTGCCACAGGGCAATCGCCCATCAAGGATGGCATTACGCAACGTTTCTTCGATAACGGAGCGCGCAAGATGGGCGGGAATAGGCCCGCTGATTTTGATGCTGCTTAATGGGTTCGGCTTCTGCGTCACGGTTGCGCTATCCTCCTTTCTTGAATAATAGTCTGGCTAATTGGATCCAAAGAACACTAAAGATGGGCCAGGTGCTTGTCAAATAGCCAAAGTTTCCGTTTGTAAGTGCTTACACAGCATACTTTGTGTCTCTCACAAGGGCGGTTATAAAAACGCCGCCTCCTGCGATGATTGCACTGTGCCATTGTTTTTTGTAGGGCCAGGCTTCACCATCCCTGGAAATTCCGTCTCTTTCACGGACTGAACATTTTGGCGGTAAGTTTTAATCCCTATCGACTGCTTTGCTGGCTTTTATCAGCAACTTTACTGGCCGGCCTGATGCTCGGCGGGCTGCGTGCCGATTGGGATTTCTCGCAAATCAGCCGCAAGGCTACCGCCGTCTACGGGCCTTTGGGTCAAGGCCAGCAGCGTATCGACGCCTGGCAGCGGTTATTGGTGAGCGAAAAACAGGTCAGCGAGCAGGAGCAGCTCAAGGTCGTCAATTTGTTCTTCAACAAGCAAATGACCTACGTGGAAGACATCGATCTCTGGCACGTTGTGGATTACTGGGAGACGCCCGTCGAGGCACTCTGGAAAGGTGCTGGTGACTGTGAAGACTACGCCATCGCAAAATATTTCAGTTTGCGTCACCTGGGCGTGTCCAGCGACAAGTTGCGCATTACCTACGTCAAGGCCCTGCGGCAGAATCGGGCGCACATGGTCCTGACTTATTATTCGAGCCCCGACGCCGTCCCACTGGTGCTCGACAGCCTGATGGATGAGATCCTGCCGGCTACCCGTCGCACCGACCTGGTCCCGGTGTACTCATTCAACGCCGAGGGGTTGTACTTGCCTGGTGCCAAAGGCAACAAAAAAGTCGGTGATACCAAACGCTTGTCGCGCTGGCAGGATGTGTTGAGAAAAATGCGTGCGGAAGGCTTCCCAGCCGAGCCTGCCAACTAGGAGTAACTGATCGGATGTCTCTGTTCAAACAGCTATTGATCGCAATCTGTCTGTTCCTGGTGGTCGCCTTCAGCGGCAGCTTCATGGTCAGCCTGGAAAGCTCGCGCACCCAATACGTCAACCAATTGCGCTCCCACGCCCAGGATGCCGCGACGGCATTGGCGCTGTCGCTCACCCCGAATATCGATGACCCAGCCATGGTGGAGCTGTTGGTCAGCTCGATCTTCGACAGCGGTTACTATGCCAGCATCCGCGTCGTGGACCTGGCCACCGACAAAACCATCGTCGAGCGCAGCGGTATTCCCGACAACAACGGCGTGCCCAACTGGTTCGTCAAGCTGATCGGACTGGAGCCGGCGGGCGGTGATGCCCTGGTCAGCCGTGGCTGGGAACAGGCCGCACGGGTAGAAGTGGTCAGCCATCCGATGTTCGCCCTGGCCAAGCTCTGGCAAAGCGCCCTGGGTAGCCTGGGCTGGTTGCTCTTGTGCGGTGCGGTCAGCGTGGTGCTCGGTGGGCTGCTGCTGCGCCGGCAATTGAAGCCGTTGGACTATATGGTCAAACAGTCCCACGCCATTGCCCGCCGCGAGTTCCTCAGCCTGCCTGACTTGCCCCGCACGCCTGAACTGCGGCGGGTGGTGCAGGCCATGAACCAGATGGTGGAAAAGCTCAAGGCGCTGTTCCAGGAACAGGCCGAGCGTAGCGAAAAACTGCGCACCGAATCCTATCAGGACAACCTCACCGGCCTCGCCAACCGCCGTTATTTCGAGATGCAGCTCAACGCCCGCGTCAGTAACCCGGAAGAGACCAACTCCGGCTACCTTCTGCTGCTGCGGGTCAAGGACCTGGCCGGCCTCAACCAGCGCCTGGGTGGCCAGCGCACCGACCAGTTACTGCAAGCGGTTGGCGAACAACTACTGCGCCAGTGCGCGCCGTACCCGGAAACCCATAACCTCGTCACCCGTATTCGTGGCGGTGAGTTCGCCGTGCTGGCGCCGGGGTTGATGCGTGGAGAAGCGATGCAGCTGGCGCAAAACCTGGAAAGCACTTTGCTCAGCCTGCAAGCGACCGGCGCCAGTGACGTTACGCCGGTCGCCTATATCGGCCTGGCGCCGTTCAGCCATGGCGACGCGCCCCAAGCCCTGCTGACCCTGGCCGATCAGGCCCTGGCCCAGGCCCAAGCGCAGGGCGACACCAGTTGGGTGTGCCTGGACCGCAGCGCCGCCGCCAGCGTGGGAGACGATCACCATGCCTGGCACACCTTGTTGGACCAGGCCCTGACCCAGCAGCGCTTCCAGCTGTACTTCCAGCCGGTTGTCGCCAGCCAGGACCCGCAATTGGTCTTGCATTACAAAGTACTGTCGCGCTTGCAGGACGAAGACGGCCACACCATACCGGCCGGGCGCTTCCTGCCGTGGCTTGAGCGCTTTGGTTGGTCAGCCCGCCTGGACCGCCTGATGCTGGAGCAGGTGCTCAAGCAGATGGCCAGCCACACCGAGAACCTGGCGCTGAATCTTTCGGCCGCGACCTTGCAAGATACCCAGGCCCTGAACCGCGTTTATGACCTGCTACGCCAGCACAGCAACCTGGGCCCGCGCCTCACCCTGGAGATTGGTGAGGAGCAACTGCCTGAGCAGCCCGTGCTGGAACAGATGACCCAGCGCCTGCGCGAACTGGGCTTCTCCCTCAGCCTGCAACGTTTCGGTGGGCGGTTCAGCATGATCGGCAACCTGGCGCGCCTGGGCCTGGCGTACCTGAAGATCGACGGCAGCTACATTCGCGCCATCGACCAGGAAAGCGACAAGCGCCTGTTTATCGAGGCCATCCAGCGAGCGGCCCATAGCATCGACCTGCCGTTGATTGCCGAACGTGTAGAGACCGAGGGCGAACTGAAGGTGATTCGTGAGATGGGGATTTTCGGCGTGCAGGGCCAACTGTTTGGCGAGCCCGCGCCCTGGAAATAATTCACCTGTAGGAGCGAGCTTGCTCGCGAAGATCGCCAACAATAACGCGCAAAACCTGATGCCCCGTGGCGATTTCAGTTTTTCGCGAGCAAGCTCGCTCCTACAGGGGTAGGAGCGGTTGGATTAAATCAATCCTTTCTCGTCATCATCGATCAACTGGCTCAACCCACCCAACGCTTCCCTCGCCTGGTTACGGTCCATCAACTTGGCCTGGGCTGCCGGCGGCAGGTCGGTCACGCTGATCACCCCCTTGCGGGTCAGCACCTGGATCAAGTCATCCAGCACCCGGATCATCTCAAAGTCGCTCTGCTTGAGCTGGGCCAGGCTGGTTTCCACCACTTCGTTGGCGTACCAGGCCTGTATCTCATGGTGATCGGCCGGCAGGGTTTCAGTGGATTCGGTAAAGGCAGCGGCCTCTACGCGAACCAGCGCGCCCTGTGCATCACGTTGCACGTAAAACATAACAACCCCTCGAAAATGCGCCACAGGCGTTCAACAGCATAGGTCAACGCTGCGTGTATGGGCGTGAGTATGCGATGCGCCGTCCGCCAGGGCCAGCGACCCGTAGGCCAAAAAATCGGCCGCCTGGAAGGGCGGCCGATCAATCGCGTCTTAGGTGTGATCGATCTTGATGGTCGGGTCGGCACCACTGATCAGCGAGTTGATGCTGGTGTGGGACCAATCGTTGCCTTCCAGTTTGATCGTCACATCAGCATTGGCCAGGCCACCGGCGGCGTTGAGCTTGCCTTCACTGCTCACTTGCAGGGTCGACACACCTTCTACCGTGGTGATCTTGAGGTAATTGTCGATGGTGCTGTCGGTTTCACCTTTCAACAAATCGCGCAGGTCAATGCGGTCGCCTTCGGACGCCTTGAAGTCCTTGATCACATCGTTGCCGATGTCGCCCGCCTTCCACACGAAGGTGTCGGCCCCCGAGCCACCGATCAGGATGTCGTTGCCCTGGCCGCCAATCAACGTGTCGTTACCCGTGCCACCCAGCAGGATGTCATTGCCTTTGCCGCCGTCCAGAAGGTCGTTGCCGCCCTGGCCGAACAGGATGTCATCGCCAGCCCCGCCCAACAGTGTATCGCCGGCATCTTTGGCGCCGGAGACGTCGAAGTCCACATAGTGCTCGGTGACGTACTGGTGAACGTTAGAGGCAGTCACTGCCGAGACAGCCACGCCGGTCTTCTGTGCGACAAAGGCCTGCAGCGCGTTGTAACCCTCGCCATTGATCCCGCTGAAGCTCACCAGGTCGCCGAAGAGGATGTCGTTGCCGTCGCCACCGCTGACGGTGTCCGCGCCCGGCAACGTCGCCTCTGTGTGGCCGAGGATAGCGTTGGCCAGGTCCTTCGGATCGATGTTGGCCTGTGGCTTGCCATCGCTGTCGTACGGTGCCAACTGATTCAGGCTGACCCCACTGTTGAGGCCGATGGCTTCTACGCCACCTGTGGACAGACCTTTAAGCAGTGCGAACGCGCTGTTGGAGTTGAGGGTGGTGGAGTAGTCGGTATCGTAGCCGAGGCCGCCTTGCACCGATATTTCATAGGTGCCATCCCCTTGGGCGTGGATGATTCCCTTGTTGTACCCCCAGCCGTAAGACCAGAGGGTTACCTTGCCGGCAGAGTTGATATCAAGGTAGTTATTCGAATCGATGTTGATCCGGGTGGCGGTACCTATGGTGTAGTTGTTCATGGTGACGACATCATCGAGCCTGACGTTGCCGTACAAGTATGGGTTGGTCTGCTCGGACGCTTGGTAAAACGTCGGCTGACCATCGGTGATGAAGTACGTTGTATTGATAGCGCCAGTGTTGCCAGTCGCCTGGGCACTCTTGAAGAAGTTGGCCGCGGCCTTGAACACGTCTTCGTAGTTGGTCCCGCCGGTAGACACCATGGAATCCAGGACTTTCTGCAGCGAGTCCAATGCACCTGGGTCTTTCAGGTTGACTGTCACCGTGCGATTGACCTGGTCGCTGAAATCCGCCAGGAAGATATTCACAGTGCCAGAAGTGCTGGCGCCGATACTGTTTTTCAGCGAGTTGAACGTGGTGGTCAGCGAGGTTTTTGCCGCTGCTATCGAGTCCGCACCCATACTGCCCGATGTATCGATCATGAACGCGATGTTGTAGTTCTTGCCCTGCACCACGTTCAAGCCGGCGACGTCGGCCACGACAATGTCGTTGCCATCGCTGCCATTGATGGTGTCGCTGCCCGAGGTGCCGGTGACCGAATTGTAGGTCGCTGGGTGCACCGTGACGGGCAATTGCGCGGTGGTGGTCGCTGAACCGCCGATGCTCTCGGTGGACGTCGAAGTGACCGTCAGGTTGAACTGACCGCTGTAGTAGGTCGGCGGCTTGATGGTCAGGGTGTTCAGGTCCCAGCCCGTGACATTCACTTCGCCCACGGTTTTACCCGCAGTAAAGGTGTGCCCCGACGCGTCAGTGAGCACCGAGCCTGCCGGAATGCCGCTGATCTTCACGCTCAGGGTTTCGGAGCCGTCGGTGTCGGTCAGCGCGGTGGTGACCTTGGACAATTTGACCGTGCCGTTTTCCTGGCCTTCGTTGAGCTTGTAGCCCACGTAGTAACCGTCACCGTTGCTGCCATGCAGGTCGGATACGGTGACGCCGGCGTTGGTCAGGTCGGTAAGGCCGGTGTACAGCGGCACGGTGCTGGTGCTCAGGTTCTGCACCGCCCCGCCGTTGACCGACAGGTTGACGTCAAAGCTGCCAGGCCCCGCTTGGTTGGCCTGGTAGATCTCAAGGCTGTAGTAACCAGTGGTCGTTGGCGTGAACGAGCCGCTGAACTTGCCGCTGTTGGTACCCCACAAACCGCTCGCAACGTCTTTACCGCCAACGTTGACCACCACGCTGTCATCCGCGATACCGCTGAAGGTGTAGCTCTTGCCCGCTTCCATGTAGATCAGACCGGAGATCTTGGAACCAGAGCCAGCGGCCACGTTGTCGACGGACTCGACGTTGGTCACCACAGAGGTGCTGTTGGGTGTGCCCGCGTTATCGATGGCTTTTTTCAGCACGTCCGGTGCAGCACCGTTGCCGTTGTTGCCGAGGCCGGCGATGCTGTTCCAGCCCTGTTTGACCAGGCCGGTCGAGGCAACGTTGTTGTCGGCCACGCTCAGGGTCGGTGCGTCGGCCACTGGGGTGATATCGACTTTCACCGTAGCGCTGGTGCCCAGGTCCTTGCCATCGGTTGGCTGGAACTTGAACTGCGCGTAATCCGCCTGCTTGTTACCCACGCCAGTGCCGCCGTAACCGTCGGCGCCGGACTCGTTGGCGTTCGGCATAAAGCGCAGTTGGCCGCCATCGATCTGGGCCTTGGTAAAGGTCTGGCCGCTGGTCACGTTGGTCCAGGTGCTGCCGTCCGCCGCAAGGTATTGCAGCTTGCCGGCTACTGGCAGGTCGGTGATTTTCACCCCGAGGCTGGCTTGTGGCGAGTCCACATCGCTCACGCCGAAGTTGGCCCAGGTCAGGGCCAGCGCCGTGTCTTCCGTACCGGTCACAGCACCGCCAGTGGCCACTGGTGCATCGTTGACCGCTACCACGTTGACGGTGGTGGTGGCCACGTTGGAGTAGTTGCCGCCATCGGTCACCGTCACGGTGATGGTGCGCGGTGTGGTGCTCGGGTCGTGGCTGTTGTTGGTGAACGTGATGTTCTGGATACGTTGCATGTAGTCAGCCAGCGTTGCGCTGCCGGACAACGTCAGGGTAATAGTGCCCGTCTGGTTGTTAGTGCTGACGCTGATGCCATTCACGCTATTGCCCAGGTTCAGGGCATCACCGGCCTGTGCGTTGGTCAGCGTGACCGTCGCGCCCGTCAGCAGTGTGCTGTCTGGGTCAGTGATCTTGATATCCGTATCGGCGATCGACACGCCCGGCCCGGCGGTACCCTCGGTAAATGTCGTCTTGTAATCGGCACCCGTGGCGCCGCTGGAGTTGTTGGCATCCAGGTCGATCACCGGCGGCGCATCGTTGTCGAGGATGTTGGTGGTGACGGTGCCTTTGTCGATCACCAGGTTCTCGAAGTTGCCTCCGGTGACCTTGTCGATGGTGATAACGATCTGTTCCGTAGGCTCGGTGATCTTGTCGTCGAGCGTGCGGATATCAAACGGCACGCTGCTGGAGCCTGCCGGGATCTTCACGGTGTACACGCCGGTGAAGTCCGAACCGTCAGTGGCGGTGCCGCTGTATTTGAGCGTCACGGTTACGTCGGTTTGCGGCGGGTTGGTCAAGGTCAGGGTGTAGTGGGCTGTGCCACCTTCAGTGACCGAGCCATCGCCCGTTATGCTGATTTTGGTATCCGTCACTACATCCGTGACCTTGGTGACCGCGGGGCTGGCGTCAACAATCAGATGCTCGTACTTGTCGCCACCGCTGACCACGCCGGTGATCTTGGCGCTGACATCATTGGCGCCGACATAGGCATCGTTCGGTGCGGTAGCTGTCGTGAAGCTGGTGGACTTGCCACTGCCGATGGTGATGGTCGAGCCGTTATCCAGCCTTACCACCAAGTCGGAGCCCACGTTGTTCACGGCCGCGCCGTTCTTGTCGACCAGGGACGCGGTGTAGACGATCTGCCCGCCTTCGCTGACCGAACCGGTGGCCTTGAGTACCACGGTCACGTCGTCGATGGTGTCGTTGATGGTGGTCGTGGCGCCCGCAGGTGTGATGGTCACCCCCTCGAAATTGCCGCCGGTGGTGCCGGTGATCTTGACGGTCTGGGTGCTCTTGTCGATGAACACGTCATCGGTAGGCGCCGGGACGGTCACCGTGCCCATGGTCTCACCTTGCTTGATGGTGATGCTCGAACCGTTGTCGAGCTGGACCAGCATGTCGCTGCCGGCCTTGTTGCTCAAGGTGGCGGTGTAGGTGATCTGGCCGCCTTCGTTGACCGCGGTCGGGGCAGTCAAGGTGACGGTGGTCAGGTCGGTGGAGCCTGGTGTGTCGGTGACGGTGGTGTTCACCGCCGTCGTGCCCGGCACGAGGTTCTCGAAATGCTCGCCACCGGTCACGCCTTTGATGGCGGTGGTGACGGTTTGGTCGCCTTTGTAGACGTCGTTTGGCGCTACGGTGGTGATGGAACCGCTCGACTGATTCACACCGATGGTGATGGTTTTGCCATTGTCCAAGGTGACGGTCAGCGGATTGGTGATGTTGGTCACCGCTGCGCCGTTTTTATCCACAAGGCTGGCGGTGTAGACGATGTTGCCGCCTTCGCCAACGGTGGTGGTGGCGGTCAGAACTACATCCACCTTGTCGATGGTGTCGTTGATCGTGGTGGTTGCGCCGTTGCCTGCCACTTCCAGTTTTTCGAAGTTGCCGCCGGAAGCGTCGGTGATCTTGACGGTCTGAGTGCTCTTGTCGATGAACACGTCATCGGTAGGCGCAGGCACAGTTACGGTGCCCACGGTCTCGCCAGCCTTGATTGTGATCGACGAGCCGTTGTCCAACTTCAGCGTGACGTCGGTCCCCGCCTTGTTGGACAGCGTGGCGGTGTACGTAATCTGGCCACCTTCGTTAACAGCGTTAGGCGCTGTCAGCGTCACAGTAGTGGTGTTGTCGGTACCCGGTGTGTCCGTGACGGTGGTATTCACCGCCGTCGTGCCAGGCACTAAATTTTCAAAGTGCTCGCCACCGGTTACGCCTTTGATGGCGGTAGTGACAGTTTGGTCGCCTTTGTACACGTCATCAGGAGCAACAACCGAAACGCTACCGCTCGATTGGTTTACGCCGATGGTGATGGTTTTGCCGTTATCCAGGGTCACGGTCAGCGGATTGGTGATGTTGGTCACCGATGCGCCATTTTTATCCACAAGGCTGGCCGTGTAGACGATGTTGCCGCCTTCACCCACGGTAGTGGTGGCGGTCAGAACTACATCCACCTTGTCGATGGTGTCGTTGATCGTGGTAGTTGCGCCGTTGCCTGCGACTTCGAGTTTTTCGAAGTTGCCGCCGGAAGCGTCAGTAATCTTGACGGTCTGAGTGCTCTTATCGATGAACACGTCATCGGTCGGCGCGGGCACGGTTACGGTGCCAACAGTGTCGCCAGCCTTGATCGTGATCGACGAACCGTTATCGAGCTTGAGGGTGACGTCGGTACCGGCCTTGTTGCTCAAGGTCGCGGTATAGGTGATCTGACCACCTTCGTTTGCTTCGGATGGAGCGGTCAGCGTCACCGTGGTGGTGTTATCGGTACCCGGTGTGTCCGTAACGGTGGTGTTCACCGCTGTAGTACCCGGCACCAGGTTTTCAAAGTGCTCGCCACCAGTGACGCCTTTGATAGCAGTGGTGACGGTTTGATCGCCCTTATACACGTCATCAGGAGCAATAACCGAAACGCTACCGCTCGATTGGTTTACGCCGATGGTGATGGTTTTGCCGTTATCGAGGGTGACGGTCAACGGGTTGGTGATGTTGGTCACCGGCGCGCCGTTCTTATCCACAAGACTGGCGGTGTAGACGATATTGCCGCCTTCGCCGACGGTAGTTGTAGCAGTTAGAACTACATCCACCTTGTCGATGGTGTCGTTGATCGTGGTGGTTGCGCCGTTACCTGCGACTTCGAGTTTTTCGAAGTTGCCGCCGGAAGCGTCAGTAATCTTGACGGTCTGGCTGCTCTTGTCGATGAACACGTCATCGCTAGGAGCGGGCACGGTCACAGTGCCAACAGTGTCGCCAGCCTTGATGGTGATCGAAGAACCGTTGTCGAGTTTCAGCGTTACGTCAGTGCCCGCCTTGTTGGACAGCGTGGCGGTGTACGTAATCTGTCCACCTTCGTTAACAGCGTTAGGCGCTGTCAGCGTCACAGTAGTGGTGTTGTCGGTACCCGGTGTGTCCGTAACGGTGGTGTTCACCGCTGTAGTACCCGGCACCAGGTTTTCAAAGTGCTCGCCACCAGTGACGCCTTTGATAGCAGTGGTGACGGTTTGATCGCCCTTATACACGTCATCAGGAGCAATAACCGAAACGCTACCGCTCGATTGGTTTACGCCGATGGTGATGGTTTTGCCGTTATCCAAAGTGACGGTCAGCGGGTTAGTGATGTTAGTCACCGGTGCGCCGTTTTTATCCACAAGGCTGGCGGTGTAGACGATATTGCCGCCTTCGCCGACGGTAGTTGTAGCAGTTAGAACTACATCCACCTTGTCGATGGTGTCGTTGATCGTGGTGGTTGCGCCGTTACCTGCGACTTCGAGTTTTTCGAAGTTGCCGCCGGAAGCGTCGGTGATCTTGACGGTCTGAGTGCTCTTGTCGATGAACACGTCATCGGTAGGCGCAGGGACGGTCACAGTACCAACGGTTTCGCCAGCCTTGATGGTGATCGACGAGCCGTTGTCGAGTTTCAGCGTGACGTCGGTCCCCGCCTTGTTGGACAGCGTGGCGGTGTACGTAATCTGTCCACCTTCGTTAACAGCGTTAGGCGCTGTCAGCGTCACAGTAGTGGTGTTGTCGGTACCCGGAGTGTCCGTAACGGTGGTGTTCACCGCGGTAGTGCCAGGGACCAGATTCTCGAAATGCTCGCCGCCGGTCACGCCTTTGATAGCAGTGGTGACGGTCTGGTCGCCCTTGTACACGTCATCAGGAGCAACAACCGAAACGCTACCGCTTGATTGGTTTACGCCGATGGTGATGGTCTTGCCGTTGTCCAAGGTAACGGTCAACGGGTTGGTGATGTTGGTCACCGCTGCGCCGTTTTTATCCACAAGGCTGGCGGTGTAGACGATATTGCCGCCTTCGCCGACGGTGGTAGTAGCGGTCAGGACCACATCTACCTTGTCGATGGTGTCATTGATGGTGGTGGTTGCGCCGTCGCCTGCCACTTCGAGTTTTTCGAAATTGCCGCCGGTGGTCTCGGCGATCTTAACGGTCTGGGTGCTTTTATCGATAAACACGTCATCGGTAGGCGCAGGGACAGTGACGGTGCCAACAGTGTCGCCAGCCTTAATGGTGATGCTTGAACCATTGTCGAGTTTCAGCGTGACGTCGGTGCCGGCCTTATTGCTCAAGGTCGCGGTGTAGGTGATCTGACCACCTTCGTTAACGGCACTTGGCGCTGTCAGCGTCACAGTAGTGGTGTTGTCGGTACCCGGTGTGTCCGTAACGGTGGTGTTCACCGCGGTAGTGCCCGGCACCAGGTTCTCGAAATGCTCGCCGCCGGTTACGCCTTTGATAGCGGTGGTGACGGTTTGATCGCCTTTATAGACATCATCAGGAGCAAGAACCGAAACGCTACCGCTAGTCTGGTTTACGCCGATGGTGATGGTCTGGCCATTATCCAAGGTGACGGTCAACGGATTGGTGATGTTAATCACCAGCGCGCCGTTTTTATCCACAAGGCTGGCGGTGTAGACGATATTGCCGCCCTCTCCAACGGTGGTAGTGGCGGTCAGAACCACATCGACTTTGTCGATGGTGTCGTTGATGGTGGTGGTTGCGCCGCTGCCTGCAACTTCGAGTTTTTCGAAGTTGCCGCCAGTGGTTTCGGTGATCTGTACGGTCTGGGTGCTCTTGTCGATGAACACGTCATCGCTAGGCGCAGGCACGGTCACAGTGCCAACGGTGTCGCCAGCCTTGATAGTGATCGAAGAGCCGTTATCCAACTTCAGCGTGACGTCAGTACCGGCCTTATTGCTCAAGGTCGCCGTATAGGTGATCTGGCCACCCTCATTCGCTTCGGTCGGTGCTGTCAGCGTTACGGTAGTGGTGTTATCGGTGCCCGGTGTATCAGTAACGGTGGTGTTCACCGCGGTAGTGCCAGGGACCAGATTCTCGAAATGCTCGCCGCCGGTCACACCCTTGATAGCGGTGGTGACGGTTTGATCGCCTTTATAGACATCATCAGGAGCAAGAACCGAAACGCTACCGCTCGATTGGTTTACGCCGATGGTGATGGTCTTGCCGTTGTCCAGAGTCACGGTGAGCGGATTGGTGATGTTGGTCACCGGTGCGCCGTTTTTATCCACAAGGCTGGCGGTGTAGACGATGTTGCCGCCTTCACCAACGGAGGTGGTGGCCGTCAGGACCACATCGACTTTGTCGATGGTGTCGTTGATCGTGGTGGTTGCGCCGTTGCCTGCAACTTCCAGTTTTTCGAAGTTGCCGCCGGAAGCGTCGGTGATCTTGACGGTCTGCGTGCTCTTATCGATGAACACGTCATCGCTAGGAGCGGGCACGGTCACGGTGCCAACCGTGTCGCCAGCCTTGATAGTGATCGACGAGCCGTTATCCAGCTTCAAGGTGACATCAGTACCGGCCTTGTTGCTCAAGGTCGCGGTGTAGGTGATCTGGCCGCCTTCGTTAACGGCACTTGGCGCAGTCAGCGTAACCGTGGTGGTGTTATCGGTACCCGGTGTGTCCGTAACGGTGGTGTTCACCGCGGTAGTGCCAGGGACCAGATTTTCGAAATGCTCGCCGCCGGTCACACCCTTGATAGCGGTGGTGACAGTTTGGTCGCCCTTGTACACATCATCAGGAGCAAGAACCGAAACGCTACCGCTCGATTGGTTTACGCCGATGGTGATGGTCTTGCCGTTGTCCAGAGTCACGGTGAGCGGATTGGTGATGTTGGTCACCGGTGCGCCGTTTTTATCCACAAGGCTGGCGGTGTAGACGATATTGCCGCCTTCGCCAACGGTGGTGGTCGCGGTCAGGACTACATCAACCTTGTCGATGGTGTCGTTGATTGTGGTGGTTGCGCCATTCCCTGCGACTTCCAGTTTTTCGAAGTTGCCACCAGTGGTCTCGGTGATCTGAACGGTCTGCGTGCTCTTGTCGATGAACACGTCATCGGTAGGCGCAGGCACGGTTACGGTGCCAACGGTGTCGCCAGCCTTGATGGTGATGCTTGAACCGTTGTCGAGCTTCAGTGTTACGTCAGTGCCCGCTTTGTTGGACAGCGTGGCGGTGTACGTAATCTGCCCACCTTCGTTTGCCTCAGCCGGAGCCGTCAACGTAACGGTGGTGGTGTTATCGGTGCCAGGGTTATCGGTGACAGTAGTGTTCACTGCCGTCGTGCCAGGGACCAGGTTTTCGAAGTGCTCGCCGCCGGTCACGCTTTTGATGGCGGTAGTGACAGTTTGATCGCCTTTGTACACATCATCCGGCGCGATGGTGGTGATAGAGCCACTCGACTGATTCACACCAATGGTGATGGTCTTGCCGTTATCGAGGGTGACGGTCAGCGGATTGATGATGTTAGTCACCGGTGCGCCGTTTTTATCCACAAGGCTGGCGGTGTAGACGATGTTGCCGCCTTCACCAACGGTGGTGGTGGCCGTCAGGACCACATCGACCTTGTCGATGGTGTCGTTGATCGTGGTCGTTGCGCCGCTGCCTGCAACTTCCAGTTTTTCGAAGTTGCCGCCGGAAGCGTCGGTGATCTTGACGGTCTGAGTGCTCTTATCGATGAACACGTCATCGCTAGGAGCGGGCACGGTCACAGTGCCAACCGTGTCGCCAGCCTTGATGGTGATCGAAGAGCCGTTATCCAACTTCAGCGTGACGTCGGTACCGGCCTTATTGCTCAAGGTCGCGGTATAGGTGATCTGGCCACCCTCATTCGCTTCGGTCGGAGCTGTCAGCGTTACGGTAGTGGTGTTATCGGTGCCCGGTGTATCAGTAACGGTGGTGTTAACCGGGGTAGTACCTGGAACCAGATTTTCGAAGTGCTCGCCGCCGGTAACACCCTTGATAGCGGTGGTGACGGTTTGATCGCCTTTATAGACATCATCAGGAGCAAGAACCGAAACGCTACCGCTAGTCTGGTTTACGCCGATGGTGATGGTCTGGCCATTATCCAAGGTGACGGTCAACGGGTTGGTGATGTTAGTCACCGGCGCACCGTTTTTATCCACAAGGCTGGCGGTGTAGACGATGTTGCCGCCTTCGCCAACGGTGGTGGTGGCCGTCAGGACCACATCAACTTTGTCGATGGTGTCGTTGATCGTGGTCGTTGCGCCGTTGCCTGCCACTTCGAGTTTTTCGAAGTTGCCGCCGGTGGTTTCGGTGATCTTGACCGTCTGCGTGCTCTTGTCGATGAACATGTCATCGGTAGGCGCAGGGACAGTGACGGTGCCAACAGTGTCGCCAGCCTTGATCGTGATCGACGAGCCGTTATCCAGCTTCAGGGTGACGTCAGTGCCAGCCTTATTGCTCAAGGTCGCGGTGTAGGTAATCTGACCACCTTCGTTAACCGCACTTGGCGCAGTCAGGGTGACAGTCGTTGTGTTGTCGGTACCGGGGGTATCGGTGACAGTGGTGTTCACTGCCGTAGTGCCAGGGACCAGGTTTTCGAAGTGCTCGCCGCCAGTCACGCTTTTGATAGCCGTGGTGACGGTTTGGTCGCCCTTATACACATCATCAGGAGCAATAACCGAAACGCTACCGCTCGATTGGTTTACGCCGATGGTGATGGTCTGGCCATTATCCAAGGTGACGGTCAACGGATTGGTGATGTTAGTCACCGGCGCACCGTTTTTATCCACAAGGCTAGCGGTGTAGACGATGTTGCCGCCTTCACCAACGGTGGTGGTGGCCGTCAGGACCACATCAACTTTGTCGATGGTGTCGTTGATCGTGGTGGTCGCGCCGTTACCTGCAACTTCCAGTTTTTCGAAGTTGCCGCCGGAAGCGTCGGTGATCTTGACGGTCTGAGTGCTCTTATCGATGAACACGTCATCGGTCGGCGCGGGCACGGTTACGGTGCCAACCGTGTCGCCAGCCTTGATGGTGATCGAAGAGCCGTTATCCAGCTTCAAGATGACGTCAGTACCGGCCTTGTTGCTCAAGGTCGCGGTGTACGTAATCTGACCACCTTCGTTTGCCTCAGCCGGAGCCGTCAACGTAACGGTGGTGGTGTTATCGGTGCCAGGGTTATCGGTGACAGTAGTGTTCACTGCCGTCGTGCCAGGGACCAGGTTTTCGAAGTGCTCGCCGCCGGTCACGCTTTTGATGGCGGTAGTGACAGTTTGGTCGCCTTTGTACACATCATCCGGCGCGATGGTGGTGATAGAGCCACTCGACTGATTCACACCAATGGTAATGGTCTTGCCGTTATCGAGGGTGACGGTCAGCGGATTGGTGATGTTAGTCACCGGTGCGCCGTTTTTATCCACAAGGCTGGCGGTGTAGACGATGTTGCCGCCTTCACCAACGGTGGCGGTAGCGGTCAGAACCACATCAACTTTGTCGATCGTGTCGTTGATCGTGGTCGTTGCGCCGCTGCCTGCAACTTCCAGTTTTTCGAAGTTGCCGCCGGTGGTTTCGGTGATCTTGACCGTCTGCGTGCTCTTGTCGATGAACACGTCATCGGTAGGCGCAGGGACAGTCACGGTGCCAACCGTGTCGCCAGCCTTGATGGTGATCGAAGAGCCGTTATCCAACTTCAGCGTGACGTCGGTACCGGCCTTATTGCTCAAGGTCGCGGTATAGGTGATCTGGCCACCCTCATTCGCTTCGGTCGGAGCTGTCAGCGTTACGGTAGTGGTGTTATCGGTGCCCGGTGTATCAGTAACGGTGGTGTTAACCGGGGTAGTACCTGGAACCAGATTTTCAAAGTGCTCGCCGCCGGTCACGCCTTTGATGGCGGTAGTGACGGTCTGGTCGCCTTTGTACACGTCATCCGGCGCGATGGTGGTGATAGAACCGCTCGACTGGTTTACGCCAATAGTGATGGTCTTGCCGTTATCCAGGGTCACGGTCAGCGGATTGGTGATGTTGGTCACCGGTGCGCCGTTTTTATCCACAAGGCTGGCGGTGTAGACGATATTGCCGCCTTCGCCGACGGTGGTAGTAGCGGTCAGGACCACATCTACCTTGTCGATGGTGTCATTGATGGTGGTGGTTGCGCCGTCGCCTGCCACTTCGAGTTTTTCGAAATTGCCGCCGGTGGTTTCGGTGATCTTGACCGTCTGCGTGCTCTTGTCGATGAACACGTCATCGGTAGGCGCAGGGACAGTCACGGTGCCAACAGTGTCGCCAGCCTTGATCATGATCGACGAGCCGTTATCCAGCTTCAGGGTGACGTCAGTGCCAGCCTTGTTGCTCAAGGTCGCGGTATAGGTAATCTGACCACCTTCGCTCGCCTCGGTCGGAGCCGTCAGCGTCACGGTAGTGGTGTTGTCGGTACCCGGTGTATCAGTCACAGTTGTAGTGACGTTATCTGTACCTGGGACCAGGTTTTCAAAATGCTCGCCGCCAGTCACGCCTTTGATAGCCGTGGTGACGGTTTGGTCGCCCTTATACACATCATCAGGAGCAATAACCGAAACGCTACCGCTCGATTGGTTTACGCCAATGGTGATGGTCTTGCCGTTATCGAGGGTGACGGTCAGCGGATTGGTGATGTTGGTCACCGGTGCGCCGTTTTTATCCACGAGGCTAGCGGTGTAGACGATATTGCCGCCTTCACCAACAGTGGTAGTGGCGGTCAGAACTACATCAACCTTGTCGATGGTGTCGTTGATCGTAGTGGTCGCGCCGCTGCCTGCCACTTCGAGCTTTTCGAAGTTGCCACCACTGGTTTCGGTGATCTTGACGGTCTGGGTGCTCTTATCGATGAACACGTCATCGGTAGGGGCGGGCACGGTGACGGTCCCAACAGTGTCGCCGGCCTTGATGGTGATGCTTGAACCGTTGTCGAGTTTCAGTGTTACGTCAGTGCCCGCTTTGTTGGAAAGCGTGGCGGTGTACGTAATCTGTCCACCTTCGTTAACAGCGTTAGGCGCTGTCAGCGTCACAGTAGTGATGTTGTCTGTACCTGGTGTATCAGTAACGGTGGTGTTAACCGGGGTAGTACCTGGAGCCAGATTTTCAAAGTGCTCGCCGCCAGTGACGCCTTTGATAGCAGTGGTAACGGTCTGGTCGCCTTTGTACACATCATCAGGAGCTAGAACCGAAACGCTACCGCTCGATTGGTTTACGCCAATAGTGATGGTCTGGCCGTTATCCAAAGTCACAGTCAGCGGATTGTTGATGTTGGTCACCGGCGCGCCGTTTTTATCCACAAGGCTGGCGGTGTAGACGATGTTGCCGCCTTCGCCGACAGTGGTAGTGGCCGTCAGAACTACATCGACCTTGTCGATGGTGTCGTTGATCGTGGTGGTTGCGCCGTTGCCTGCGACTTCTAACTTCTCGAAGTTGCCGCCAGTGGTCTCGGTTATCTTGACGGTCTGCGTGCTCTTGTCGATGAACACGTCATCGGTAGGGGCGGGCACGGTGACGGTCCCAACAGTTTCGCCAGCCTTGATGGTGATCGACGAGCCGTTGTCCAACTTCAGCGTGACGTCAGTGCCCGCTTTGTTGGAAAGCGTGGCGGTATAAGTGATCTGGCCACCCTCATTCGCCTCGGTCGGAGCTGTCAGCGTTACGGTAGTGGTGTTATCGGTGCCCGGTGTATCAGTAACGGTGGTGTTAACCGGGGTAGTACCTGGAACCAGATTTTCGAAGTGCTCGCCGCCGGTCACGCCTTTGATGGCGGTGGTGACGGTTTGGTCGCCCTTGTACACATCATCAGGAGCAACAACCGAAACGCTACCGCTCGATTGGTTTACGCCGATGGTGATGGTTTTACCGTTGTCCAAGGTAACGGTCAGCGGGTTGGTGATGTTGGTCACCGGCGCGCCGTTTTTATCCACAAGGCTGGCGGTGTAGACGATATTGCCGCCTTCACCGACGGTGGTGGTGGCGGTCAGGACTACGTCGACTTTGTCGATGGTGTCGTTGATCGTGGTGGTCGCGCCGTTGCCTGCGACTTCTAACTTCTCGAAGTTGCCGCCAGTGGTCTCGGTGATCTTGACGGTCTGTGTGCTCTTGTCGATGAACACGTCATCGGTAGGCGCAGGGACAGTGACGGTGCCTACGGTTTCGCCAGCCTTGATGGTGATGCTTGAGCCGTTGTCGAGTTTCAGCGTGACGTCGGTGCCGGCCTTGTTGCTCAAGGTTGCGGTGTAGGTGATCTGGCCACCTTCGTTAACTGCATTTGGCGCAGTCAGGATGACAGTCGTTGTGTTGTCGGTATCGGGGGTGTCGGTGACAGTGGTGTTCACTGCCGTCGTGCCAGGGACCAAGTTTTCAAAGTGCTCGCCACCAGTGACGCCTTTGATAGCGGTAGTGACGGTCTGGTCGCCTTTATAAACGTCATCCGGCGCGATAGTGGTGACAGAGCCACTCGACTGGTTCACACCGATGGTGATTGTCTTGCCGTTATCCAAGGTCACGGTCAGCGGGTTAGTGATGTTAGTCACCGGTGCGCCGTTTTTATCCACAAGGCTGGCGGTGTAGACGATGTTGCCGCCTTCGCCGACAGTGGTAGTGGCCGTCAGAACTACATCGACCTTGTCGATGGTGTCGTTGATCGTGGTGGTCGCGCCGTTGCCTGCCACTTCGAGTTTTTCGAAGTTGCCGCCAGTGGCCTCGGTGATCTGAACGGTCTGCGTGCTCTTGTCGATGAACACGTCATCGGTAGGCGCAGGGACGGTCACGGTGCCAACGGTTTCGCCAGCTTTGATGGTGATGCTTGAGCCGTTATCCAACTTCAGCGTGACGTCAGTGCCCGCTTTGTTGGAAAGCGTGGCGGTGTAAGTGATCTCGCCACCCTCATTCGCCTCGGTCGGAGCCGTCAGTGTCACGGTAGTGGTGTTATCGGTGCCCGGTGTATCGGTAACGGTCGTGTTAACTGGGGTAGTACCTGGAACCAGATTTTCAAAATGCTCGCCGCCGGTCACACCCTTGATAGCAGCGGTGACGGTCTGATCGCCTTTATAAATATCGTCTGGCGCCACGGTGGTAACGGTGCCGCTGGATTGGTTAACACCGATAGTAATGGTCTGACCGTTATCCAAAGTGACGGTCAACGGGTTAGTGATGTTAGTCACCGGCGCGCCGTTCTTATCCACAAGGCTAGCGGTGTAGACGATATTGCCGCCTTCGCCAACGGTGGTGGTAGCGGTCAGGACCACATCGACTTTGTCGGTGGTGTCGTTGATCGTGGTGGTTGCGCCGCTGCCTGCAACTTCCAGTTTTTCGAAGTTGCCGCCGGTGGTTTCGGTGATCTTGACCGTTTGGGTGCTCTTGTCGATGAACACGTCATCGGTAGGGGCGGGCACGGTCACGGTGCCAACGGTTTCGCCAGCTTTGATGGTGATGCTTGAGCCGTTGTCCAACTTCAACGTGACATCAGTGCCCGCTTTATTGGAAAGCGTGGCGGTATACGTCACCTGACCACCTTCGTTCGCCTCGGTTGGGGCTGTCAGCGTCACAGTGGTGGTGTCGATCGAATCGGTAATGGTGGTAACCGCTGGCGTGGTGCTCGGCACCAGGCTCTCGAAATTGCCGCCAGTCGCGCCCGTAATCGTCGTACTGACGGTGCTGCCGTTGACGTAGACGTCATTAGCTGGCGTATCAACGACAACGCTGCCTGTCGACTCACCGGCCTTGATGGTGATCACCGAGCCATTGCTCAAGGTGACATTCACAGGCGTCTGCGCCGGGTTGGTCAAGGTGGCGGTGTAGGTGATCTGACCGCCTTCGGTCACGGTCGAACCAGCGGTCAGGGTGACCGTGGTGGTGTCGATCGAATCGGTAATGGTGGTGACCGCTGGCGTGGTATTCGGTACCAGGTTCTCGAAGTTACCGCCCGTTGCGCCCGTGATGGTGGTGCTGACGGTAGAGCCATTGTTGTAAACGTCGTTGGCCGGCGTATCGACCACAACGGTACCCGTCGATTCGCCCGCCTTGATGGTGATCACCGAGCCATTGCTCAAGGTGACGTTCACCGGGGTCTGCGCTGGGTTGGTCAGGGTGGCGGTGTAGGTGATCTGGCCGCCTTCGGTCACGGTCGAACCCGCGGTCAGGGTGACCGTGGTGGTGTCGATCGAATCGGTAATGGTGGTGACCGCTGGCGTGGTATTCGGTACCAGGTTCTCGAAGTTACCGCCCGTTGCGCCCGTGATCGTGGTGCTGACCGTCGAGCCGTTGTTGTAGACGTCGTTAGCTGGCGCATCTACGACAACGCTGCCTGTCGACTCACCGGCCTTGATCGTGATCACCGAGCCATTGCTCAAGGTGACATTCACCGGCGTCTGCGCCGGGTTGGTCAAGGTGGCGGTGTAGGTGATCTGGCCGCCTTCGGTCACGGTCGAACCAGCCGTTAGAGTGACCGTGGTGGTGTCGATGGTGTCGGTGATCTGCGTCACGGCCGGGTTAGGGTCGATGGTCAATACCAGGTTGCCGCCACCGGTGGTGCCCGTAACGCCCACGCTGATCTGGCTAGGGTCGTTGTACGGGGTGTCGTTGGGCGCCAGGGGTACGTTGACTGTACCGGTCAGTTGGCCTGACGGGATAGTAATCACCGCGCCATTGGACAAGGTGACGGTAAGGTCGCTGCTGGATGGCCGCGTCACGGTCGCGGTGTAGGTCAGCACACCACCGGCTTCGGTGATGGTGGGGGTTGCGCTCAGGGACAGGGTCGAAGGCTGCAGCACCAGGTTGCCCGCGTCAGCGGAGCCTGGGGCACCGGTCAGCGCGTTGAGAGCCGAAGTACCCTGTCCAAGCGTACCGGTGGGGAAGCCGATGGTCGGATCGACACGGCCGGCGGTCGCGTCCAGCACCACGAAGCTGTGGCCACCCCCGGCTGCGCCGTTACCGGCAGCGTTTGCGCCGGCGGCAGTGGCTTCCAGGTCGGTGGTCGGGTCGGCGCCAGCGGCGATGGCTTGTTGCAGCTCGGCAACCGATGGCGCGGCTTGCTCGCTGGCAGCGGCGAGGTCGAGGCTGGAGTCCGGCAGGTCGGCGCTCCACTGGGTGTCACGGCCCAGGTCCAGAATGCGACCGTCGGCCAGCTCCAGGCTCACGGCGCCCGACATACCGGTGTCGATCTGGTCGCCCGCGAACAAGCGATCACCTTCAACGAGGACGCGCCGAGCACCTTCCGGAGAAATAACGAAAACTTGACCAACAATGCTTTTGACGATGGCAACAACACTGCTCATTAAAATTTTCTCCGGCGATCCGTTTCGACAAATTCCATTTCGCAGCGCGCTATTAGGGCTGCCAATTGGGAGGGCGTAGTCTATATATGCATTGACGTCAAATAATTGGCTAGATTTTTTAGCTATCTAGTTAGTGCCAAACTATTGACCTTAGGGCCGCCATCCTAAACAATCGGCCCCGTAATGTCACATTGATATTTATGCGGCGAACCGTCCTACATGTGTGTGAAGCAGTTCCGCTTTTTGAACTTTCCGACGTACGGTCATTACGGTAGCCATTATCCGACGCAGCGGTGCCAATCGCTGTGATTTGAGACAAGAAGTCCTAGGGAATTTTAAATGCGTCTGCACCTGTTCAAGGCAATACCGTTCGTTCTCGCCGCCAGTTTCGTACAAGCCCAGACACTGCCCCAAGCCATGCAACAGGCATTGGATGTACACCCGGAAATCCAGGCAGGTGTTAACAGCCGCATCGCTGCCGATTACCAATTGCGCGCCGCACAAGGCGGCTACCTGCCGCGTGTCGACCTGAACGCCGGTTACGGCCGCCAAGGAACCGACAACGCCACCACCCGCGCCAACAATCCTGGCGGCAATCACTGGGACACGCTCAACCGCGGTGAATCCAGCCTGCGCCTGCAGCAAATGATTTTTGACGGTTTCGCCACCTCCAGCGAAGTCGGGCGTCAACAAGCCAACGTTAATTCCCGCGCTTACTCTTTGCTCGGGACTTCCGAGCGCACCGCGCTGACCGTTGCCCAGGTTTACCTGGAAGTATTGACCCGTCGTGAGTTCGTACGCCTGGCCGAAGATAACCTGCGCAACCACGAACGCATCTACGACCAGATCAAGTTGCGCACCGAGCGCGGCGTCGGCAACGGTGCCGACCAGGACCAGGCCGAAGCGCGCCTGGCCCAGGCCCGTAACAACTTGATCACCGAGCAGACCAACCTGGCCGATGCGCAGGTCAACTACCTCAGCGCCGTCGGCCAGATGCCCGACGAACTCGAGCGTCCGGCCCCATTCATGGCCATGCTGCCGGCAGACCTGAATGAAGCGCGTCGCCAGATGCTCGACAACAGCCCGATCCTGCGTTCGGCCGAGTCGGATATCTCTGCCGCCGAGAAGCAGTACGACGCCGCCAAGTCCAACTTCTATCCGCGTTTTGACGCTGAATTGGGTACCAACGCCGACAACAACGTCTCCGGTGATCCCAACCACAGCAATGGTTGGGAAGCCATGGTGCGCATGCGCTTCAACCTGTTCGCCGGTGGTAGCAACAAGGCCGACCTGCAATCGAAGTCCTACCAGGCCAACCAGGCGCTGGACATCCGTAACAATGCCTTGCGCCAACTCAATGAAGAACTAGGCTTGGCCTGGAACGCCCTGAACAACGCCAATGCGCAATTGCCGGTCGCCCAGCAGTACGTGGATCACAGCACCCGCGTACGCACGTCCTACCAGCAACAGTTCAGCCTTGGTCAACGTACGCTGTTGGATTTGCTCGACAGCGAAAATGAATTGTTCACCGCTTCCCGCCGCCTGGAAGAAATCAAGAACATTCAGTTATTTACTCAGTACCGAATCAAGGCGACCATGGGCGAATTGCTCAAGAGCCAGGGAGTGGTTGCACCAATGGCCTCCGTCGTGCAGAACGACGTGAAACCTAAAGTCCAACTGCCTGGGATGAATTGAGCCACCCCAATAGCCCCATCTGTTAGTCGAGAGTGCCCCGCGTGGAACCTGAAGTCAGTCGAGTTCATCTCAGTCATGATCCACGCGCACTGCACGACGACCCGTTACTCGACGGGTTGTTGGCGCTCTGCGCCCTGCATCAAAAACCGGCCAGTGCGGCCATGCTCACCACCGGCCTGCCGCTGCCTTCGCAACGCTTGAGTGCCGAACTGCTGCCGCGTGCCGCTGCGCGGGCCGGGTTGCAAGGCCGGCTGCTGCAACGCAAGTTGGAACAGATCCCGACCATTGCACTGCCGGCGCTGCTGTTGCTCAAGGACGGTCGCAGTACCGTGCTGGTGGGCTGGGAGGGCGAAGATGAAGCGCGGATCCTGCTCAGCGAAAGCGACGGCGGTGAAGTGCTGATCAAGCGCGAAGCACTGGCCGACGACTACATCGGCAAAGTCTTCTTTGCACAGCCGCAGCACAAGTTCGACGTCAACCACGGCAGCCTGATTCCGCGGGCACGCTCGTGGTTCCGTGACACCCTCATGCGTTCACGCTGGCTCTACACCGACGCCATCGCCGCCAGCTTCCTGATCAACATCATCGCCATGGCCGCGCCGCTGTTCGTGATGAACGTGTACGACCGCGTTGTGCCGAACCAGGCCACCGCCACCCTGTGGGTGCTGGCCGTGGGCATCTGCGGTGCCTACCTGTTCGACCTGATCCTCAAAAGCCTGCGCAGCCTGTGCCTGGACCTGGCCGGTAAAAAGACCGACCTGATCATCTCGGCCACGCTGTTCGAGCGCATCGTCGGCATGTCCATGAAATACCGTCCGGCGCGGGTCGGCAGCTTCGCGCAGAACATCCATGAGTTTCAAAGCTTGCGCGACTTCCTCGCGTCGCTGACCCTCACCAGCCTGATCGACCTGCCGTTTACGCTGCTGATCTTCCTGGTCATCGCCATTCTCGGCGGGCACCTGGTGTGGATTCCGGTGCTGGCGTTCCCACTGGCCCTGGGCATCGGCTACGCCTTGCAAAAGCCCCTGGTCGCGACCATGGAACGCACCATGGCGCTGGCCGCCGAGCGCCAGTCGAGCCTGATCGAAACCCTCGCCGGGCTTGATGCGGTCAAGGTCAACAATGCCGAGAGCGAGCGTCAGTACGGCTGGGAACAGACCATCGGTACCCTGAGCCGGCTTGAGCTGCGGGTGAAGTTGCTGTCGGGCCTGTCGATGAACATGACCCTGCTGATCCAGCAACTGGCCGGCGTGATCATGATCGTGTTCGGCGTGTACCAGATCATCGACGGCAACCTCAGCATGGGCGGCCTGATTGCCTGCTACATGCTCAGTGGTCGTGCCTTGAGCCCGTTGGCCTCGCTGTCGGGCCTGCTGACGCGCTATCAGCAAGCCAAGGTCACCATGACCTCGGTGGACCAGATGATGGAGCTGCCCCAGGAGCGCAACTTCGAAGAGCGCCCCATGAGCCGGCGCACCCTGCAAGGCGCCATCGAGTGCCGCGGCCTGAACTTCACTTACCCGAACCAGCAGAACCTGGCGCTGAAAAACATCAACCTGGTGATCAAGCCAGGGGAAAAAATCGGCATCATCGGCCGCAGCGGCTCGGGCAAAAGCTCCCTGGCCAAGTTGATCGTCGGCCTTTACCAACCCGACTCCGGCTCCTTGCTGGTGGACGGCGTGGACGTGCGCCAGATCGACGTGAGCGAGCTGCGCCACAACATCGGCTATGTCGCCCAAGACATTCAATTGCTGGCCGGCACCCTGCGCGACAACCTGGTCAGCGGTGCGCGCTACGTCGAGGATGAAATGGTTTTGCAAGCTGCCGAACTGGCTGGCGTGCACGAATTTGCCCGCCTGCATCCCCAAGGCTACGAGCTGCAAGTCGGCGAGCGTGGGCAGAACCTGTCCGGCGGCCAGCGTCAGAACGTCGCCCTGGCCCGTGCGCTGCTGCTCAACCCGCCCATGCTGCTGCTGGACGAACCCACCAGCGCCATGGACAACACCGGTGAAGAACGCTTGAAGCAACGCCTACAAGCCGTGGTGCAAAACAAAACCGTGGTGCTGGTCACGCACCGAGCCTCACTGCTCTCCCTGGTTGATCGTCTGCTGGTGGTCGACCGTGGGCAGATTCTCGCGGACGGCCCGAAAGCCGTGGTCATGGAAGCGTTGAAGAAGGGGCAGATCAGTGTTGCTTAATTCCATCAAGAGTGCGGTCGGCCGCTACTTCAAAGGCTCCGATTCGCTGCAGGGCCAGCCGCTGCCCGAGGTCAACAAGGCGCTGATCGAAGATGCGCCACGGGTCATCCGCCTGACCATCTGGGCAATCATCGCGTTCTTTGTATTTCTGGTGGTGTGGGCCGGTTTCTCCCAGATCGACGAAGTGACCCGTGGCGACGGCAAGGCGATTCCGTCGTCCAAGCTGCAGAAAATCCAGAACCTTGAAGGCGGCATCGTCGCCGAGCTGTACGTCAAGGAAGGCCAGATCGTAGAGGCCGGCGCGCCGTTGATTCGTCTCGACGACACGCGGTTTGTCTCCAACGCCGGGGAAACCGAAGCCCTGCGCCTGGCCATGCAACTGCGTGTCGAGCGTTTGAGCGCCCAGGTGGATGACCGCCCGCTGAACATCCCTGACGAGGTGCTCAAGGCCGCGCCGAGCCAGGCCGCCAACGAGCGCTCCTTGTATGAAAGCCGCCGCCAGCAGTTGAAAGACGAAGTCGGCGGCTTGCAGGAGCAACTCGTGCAACGCCAACAGGAACTGCGCGAGTTCACCTCCAAGCAGGGCCAATACCGCAGCCAGTTGTCCCTGCAACGCCAGGAAATCAACATGTCCGAGCCGCTGGTGGCCCAGGGCGCGGTGTCGCCGGTAGAAGTGCTGCGCCTCAAGCGCGCCGAAATGGAAACCCGCGGGCAGTTGGACGCCACCACCCTGGCGATCCCGCGTGCTGAATCGGCGATCAAGGAAGTGCAACGCAAGATCGATGAAACCCGCGGCAAATTCCGCAGCGAAGCCCTGACCCAACTCAACGAAGCCCGTACTGAACTGAACAAGGCCGAGTCCACCGGCCGCGCGCTGGAAGACCGGGTCAGCCGCACCCTGGTCACCTCGCCCGTGCGCGGGATCGTCAAGCAGTTGCTGGTCAACACCGTTGGCGGTGTGATCCAGCCGGGCAGTGACATGGTCGAAATCGTGCCGCTGGACGACACCCTGCTGGTAGAAGCCAAGATCCGCCCGCAAGACATCGCCTTCCTGCACCCAGGGCAGGAAGCGGTGGTCAAGTTCACCGCTTACGACTACACGGTGTACGGTGGCCTGAAGGCCAAGCTCGAACGCATCGGTGCCGACACCATCACTGATGAAGACAAGAAGACCACCTACTACATGATCACTTTGCGCACTGACCGCAGCCACTTGGGTACGGATGAGAAGCCGCTGCTGATCATCCCCGGCATGGTTGCTTCGGTGGATATCATCACCGGCAAGAAAAGCATCCTCAGCTACCTGCTCAAGCCGATCATCAAGGCGCGGGCCGAGGCGTTGCACGAGCGTTGAACTTCAGCGCCTGTCCGACCTTATCGCAGGCAAGCCAGCTCCCACATTGGAATATATTCACCAATCAGAATGTGGGAGGGGGCTCGCCCCGGTGAGGCCGTCAGCATCACGCTACAGCTCAAACCAAACGCCATATCCATATGCGCTAACGGTATTTAAGCTTCCATCCTTATGCCTATAAATTCACTCCCCTGTCCGCCGGGAATGAATCAAATGTCTGCCACCACCGCCCTCCAAACCTTCGACATCCACCCCTTCCCCGGCAGTGTCGGCGCCGAGATCATCGGCCTGGACTTATCCCGCCCAGTCAACGACCAGGACTTCGCCCGCATCCATCGCGCACACTTGGACTACCACGTCATCGTGTTCCGCGACCAACGCATCACCCCCGAACAACAGATCGCCTTCAGCCGCCGTTTCGGCGTGTTGCAGATCCATGTGCTCAAGCAGTTCCTGTTGGCCAACCACCCCGAGATCCTGATCGTTTCCAACATCATCGAGAACGGCCAATCCATCGGCCTGGGGGATGCAGGCAAGTTCTGGCATTCGGACCTGTCATACAAAGAACTGCCCAGCCTGGGTTCGATGCTGCATGCCCAGGAACTGCCATCTGAAGGCGGCGACACTCTGTTCGCCGATATGCACAAAGCCTGGGAGCACTTGCCAGGTCACCTGCGCAACGCGGTCGAAGGCCGCAGCGCCGCGCATTCCTACACGGCGCGCTACAGCGAGACCAAATTCGAAGGCAACTGGCGCCCAACCCTTACCCCCGAACAGCTCGCCCAGGTTGCCGAAGTGGTGCACCCCGTTGTGCGCACCCACCCGGAAAACGGCCGTAAGGCGCTGTTCGTCAGCGAGGGCTTCACCACCCGTATCGTCGGCTTGCCCGATGACGAAAGCCGTGACCTGCTGGCCCAGCTCTATGCCTACAGCGTGCTGCCGGAAAATATCTACCGTCATCAGTGGCAGCCCCACGACCTGGTGTTCTGGGACAACCGCTCGCTGATCCACTTGGCCGCTGGTTGCCCAAGCCACCTGCGCCGCAAGTTGTACCGCACCACGATTCAGGGTGATGCGCCTTTCTAACCCGATAAAGCCTGCTAGGATTGCGCCCAGTTCACTCCCAACGGATCACGAGTGCTTGGCATGCAATTACCGGACATGAACCTGCTGGTCGCCCTCGACGCGTTGCTCGACGAGGGCAGTGTGGTGGGCGCCGCGCGGCGGATGAACCTCAGCCCGGCCGCCATGAGCCGCACCCTCACGCGTATCCGTGAAGCGGTCGGTGACCCGATCCTGGTGCGTGCCGGCCGTGGCCTGGTGCCGACGCCCAAGGCGCTCGAGCTGCAAGGCCAGGTGCGCAATGTGGTGGAGCAGGCTGCGTTGCTGTTCCGTTCGGCGGACCAAGTCGATTTGAGCACCTTGCGCCGCCGCTTCAGCGTGCGCGCCAATGACTTTTTCATCGGCGTGTATGGCGGGCGACTGTTCGACACCATGGAGCGTGTGGCGCCGTTGTGTGAGCTGCGCTTTGTGCCCGAAGGCGACACTGACGATGAAGCCCTGCGGGAAGGGCGGTTGGACTTGCGGGTGAGCAACACCATGCCTGCCAGCCCGGAAGTGAAGGTGCAGAACCTGTTCTCCACCACCTTTGTCGGCCTGGCACGACAAGATCACCCGCTGTTCGACGAAGAAATCACGGCGGCACGCTTTGCCAGCTACTCCCACATCAGCATCTCCCGGCGCGGCATCGCCCGTGGGCCCATCGATACCGCGTTGAATGCCCAAGGCCTGGAGCGCCGTGTGGCCATGATCGCCCCAGGCTTTCACGGTGCGATGTTCATGCTGCCCGATTCCGACCTGCTGTTGCCGGTACCCAAGGAAGCCCTCCTGAGCGCCAAGCGTCTGAACCTGCCACTGCGCGCATTTGCCTTGCCGATTCCACTGCAAACCCTGGTCCTGGCGCAATCCTGGCACCCACGCTTCGACAAAGACCCGGCCCATAAGTGGCTGCGCGAAACCATGCGCGAGAGCTGTCATGCCACCTGGCTAGAAGCCCAGCCGGTATAAAGCGAACGCGGATGAATGTGGGAGCTGGCTTGCCTGCGAAGGCGGGGTGTCAGTCACTGAATCTGTTACTGAACTGGCGCTATCGCAGGCAAGCCAGCTCCCACAGGGTTCAGTGTTGATGTTCAAAGTTGCGTCTGACGCACTTATAACCTGCCAACAAGTAACTTTTTGTCATGAGAGTGCCCGATTAAACTGCTCAGGTATTTCTCATTCCGAGTCACCTGTTCATGACGTCCCTCGCTGCCCCCGTCCTCCAGGCCGCAGCCAAACCTACGGCTCTGAGCCCACCCGTATTCGGCCCGCGCATCATCATCGGCTTGCTCGGCGTATTGCTGGCGGTACTGGTTTCCGGTCTCAACGAGATGGTCACCAAGGTTGCTCTCGCCGATATCCGTGGCGCGCTGTACATCGGCTTTGATGAAGGCACGTGGCTGGTCGCCGCCTACACCGCCACCTCCGTGGCAGCCATGGCCTTCGCGCCGTGGTGTTCGGTGACGTTTTCCCTGCGTCGCTTCACCCTGTGCGCTATCGGTTTGTTCACCGTGCTGGGCATCCTTTGCCCGTTTGCGCCGAACTACGAAAGCCTGCTGCTGCTGCGTACCGTGCAAGGCCTGGCCGGTGGCGCGCTGCCGCCGATGCTGATGACCGTGGCGCTGCGTTTTTTGCCGGCCAACGTCAAGTTGTACGGGTTGGCCGGTTACGCACTGACCGCCACCTTCGGGCCCAGCCTGGGCACGCCGCTGGCGGCGTTGTGGACCGAATACGTCGGCTGGCAGTGGGCGTTCTGGCAGATCGTCGCGCCGTGCCTGCTGGCCATGGCGGCCGTGGCCTACGGTTTGCCACAAGACCCGCTGCGCCTGGAGCGCTTCAAGCAGTTCAACTGGCGTGGCTTGCTGTTGGGCTTCCCGGCGATTTGCATGCTGGTGATCGGCTTGTTGCAGGGCAATCGCCTGGACTGGTTCGAATCGGGCCTGATTACCTTCCTGCTGTGTGGCGGCACATTGTTGCTGGTGCTGTTCATGCTCAACGAATGGTCACAGCCGCTGCCCTTCTTCAACCTGCAGATGCTCGGCCTGCGCAACCTGGCCTTCGCCCTGATCGTGCTGGCCGGCGTGCTGATGGTGCTGACCTCGGTGATCATCATCCCGTCGAGTTTCCTCGCCCAGGTCCAGGGTTACCGGCCGCTGCAAACTGCGCCGGTGATGCTGCTGATGGCGCTGCCGCAGTTGATTGCGCTGCCGCTGGTGGCGGCGCTGTGCAACCTGCGCTGGGTCGATTGCCGCTGGGTGCTGGGCATTGGCCTGAGCATGTTGGTGCTGTGCTGCATCGGCAGTTCTCACCTGACTTCGGCGTGGATTCGTGACGACTTTTACGGCTGGTACCTGCTGCAGATTTTCGGTCAGCCGATGGCCGTGTTGCCGCTGCTGATGCTGTCCACCGGCAGTATCCAGCCCATCGAAGGGCCGTTTGCCTCGGCCTGGTTCAATACCGTCAAGGGCCTGGCCGCTGTGATCGCCACTGCGGTGCTGGATACATTGACCACCCAGCGCGGGCATTTCCATTCAACCATGTTGGTGGACCGCCTGGGCAATTCGCCCCTGGCCGACGCTGACGCGCCGGGCCTCGCCCACCGCTTGCACGAGCAGACCGTGGTGCTGACCTCTTCGGATCTTTACGTCGTCATGGCCGGTGTCGCGGTGGCGTTGATCCTGCTGATTTTCTGGATGCCCACGCGGATCTATCCGCCTCGCGCTCCGGCCTGACCTCAAGGACTTTCCATGAAACGCAAAGACAAAATTGCCGTCTCCGTTATTGCTGTATTTGCCGTCGGCGTGTTGGTTTACCTGGTTGCGCCGGGCGTACTGGGCAGCAAGCACCAGACCACCAACGACGCCTTTGTCGCCGCCGACTTCACTCTGGTGGCGCCGCGGGTGGCAGGCTTCATCAAGGAAGTGCTGGTAGAAGACAACCAGCGCGTCAAGGCTGGCCAACTGTTGGCGTTGATCGACGACCGCGATTTTCGCGCCGCCGCCCAGGCCGCCGATGCCGACACCCTGGTCGCTCAGGCCCAGCTGAAAAACGCCAGCGCGACCCTGGAGCGCCAAAGCTCGGTGATCGCCCAGGCCCAGGCCACCGTGGCAGCAGATCGCGCAGAAGTGGCGTTTGCCGAGCATGAACTGAATCGCTACAACCACCTCGCTGGCGTTGGTGCGGGCACCGTGCAGAACGCCCAGCAAGCCAAGACCCGCATCGACCAGGCTACCGCGCGCCTGGCCAAATCCACCGCCGTGCTGGCCGCCGAACGCAAGCAGGTGGAAATCCTCACCGCCCAGCGCGACGCCGCCGAAGGTGGGCTCAAACGCGCCCAGGCCGCGCTGGAAATGGCCAGTTATCAGCTGTCTTACACGCGCATTGTCGCACCGGTGGATGGCATGGTCGGTGAGCGTGCGGTGCGGGTCGGCGCCTATGTGACACCGGGCAGCAAGATCCTCGCGGTGGTGCCACTGGCCGAAGCCTACGTGGTGGCCAATTTCCAAGAGACCCAACTGTCGCATATGCACGCGGGGCAAGCGGTGCAAGTCAGCGTCGACAGCCTTGACGGCGAACTGCTCAAAGGCCATCTGGAAAGCCTGGCGCCTGCCACCGGGGTGACCTTCGCCTCGGTCAAGCCCGACAACGCCACCGGCAACTTCACCAAGGTGGTGCAGCGTATTCCGGTGAAGATCGTCCTGGAACCGAACCAGCCACTGACCGAGCGTTTGCGCGTCGGCATGTCGGTGGAAGCCAGCGTCGACACCCGGCCGGTCGCGCAACAGCGTGAGGTGGCCCAGCAATGAAACACCTCGCCTGGCTCACCTTGAGCCTGATCAGCCTGAGTGCCTGCACGGTCGGTCCCGACTTCCAGCGGCCCGAGAGCCCGCAGATCAATCAATGGAGCGAACCTCAGGGCCGACAAGCTGCCAGCCGTGCCGTCAGCGATCCCTTGCAGGAGCGCTGGTGGGACGTGTTCCACGACGCGCAGCTCTCAGCCCTGACACGCCGCGCCCTCAGCGATAACCTCGACCTGAAGTTGGCCAGCAGCCGCCTGCAACAGAGCCGCGCGGTACGTCAGGTAACCACCGCCGAGCGCTACCCGAATGTCGATGCGGGCGGCGGTTACCAGCGCAAGCGCAACAGCGGCAAAGGTTTGAACGACCCTTCCGGCGAGAATGGCCGCGCAGCCTTCAACCAATGGGACATGGGCTTCTCCGCTTCTTGGGAACTGGACTTCTGGGGCCGGGTCAAGCGCGAAACCGAAGCCGCCGACGCCACCCTGGAAGTCGCCGAAAACGACCGTCGCGCCGTGTTGTTGTCGGTACTGGCCGAGACCGCCCAGGACTACATCCAACTGCGCGGCGTCCAAAACACCCGCGCTGTCACCGAGCAAAACCTCGACGTTGCGCGCCACAGCCTCAAGCTCTCGCAATTGCGGTTGGCCGACGGCGTGGCGACCGACTTGGACGTGGCCGAAGCCGCCGCCCAGGTCGCGGCTATCGAAGCGCGCCTGCCGGATCTGCAGCAGCGTCAGGACCAGTTGATCAACGCCCTGAGCCTGCTGATGGGCGAGCCACCCCAGGCGCTGTACGCGCAGCTGTCCAAAGACGCCCCTGTGCCGCAAACACAGCGCCAGGTCGCGATCGGCCTGCCATCGGAACTCGCCGAGCGCCGCCCAGACATCCGTCAGGCAGAGGCTCGCTTGCACGCCGCCACTGCCAGCATCGGCGTGGCCAAGGGCGACTTTTACCCACGTATCACCCTGTCTGGCAGCCTGGGCTCCCAAGCCATGCAACTCTCGGATTTCGGCTCCTGGGGTTCCCGTGCCTTTGCCTTCGGCCCGCAATTGAGCCTACCGCTGTTCAACGGCGGGCGCCTGCAAGGCATGGTCGATTTGCGTGAAGCCCAGCAACAGGAAGCGGCGCTGGCCTACCAGCAAACCGTGCTACGCGCCTGGCATGAAATCGATGATCAACTGTCCCGCTACAACGCCAGCCAACTGCGTCGCGACAGCCTGGCCGAAGCGGTGCGCCAGAACCAGATCGCACTGACCACTGCGCAACATCAGTACGTCGAAGGCGTGGCGGATTTCGTCAACGTACTCACCGTGCAAAGCGCATTGCTGGCGACGCAGGAGCAGTGGGTGGAAAGCTCCACCGGCGTGTCGTTGGCCATGGTCGGGCTGTACAAAGCGCTGGGAGGAGGGTGGGAGTCGGTGTACCCGTTGCAGACCGCTGTGCGCTGAGCGAGAAAGAGTTTTTGTCAGTCGCCAAATAAGATGTAATGATAATTGCTCTCAATAACACTTCTGAGCTTTTCATGGGCATCGCGACTGACGGCCAGCAACAGCTTCACATCCTGTACCGCGACCATCATGGCTGGCTGCAAGGCTGGTTGCGCAAGCGTCTGGGCGACCGGGAACAGGCCGCCGATGTGGCTCAGGACACCTTCCTGCGCCTGCTGGTGGCCGGGCGCTTCCCGGGTGACAAAGAAAGCCGCAGCTACTTGGCGCAGATCGCCCGCAACCTGGTGATCGACCAATGGCGCCGCCTGCGCATCGAGCGTGCGTACCTGGAAAGCATCGCGCACCTGCCCGAGCCCGAGTCGCCGTCCCTGGAAACCCGCGCGCTGATCCTCGAAACCCTGATGCAGATCGACGCCATGCTCGATCGCATGCCCGACAATGTGCGCCGTGCGTTTTTGCTGTCGCAGTTCGAAGGCTTGAGCTATGCGCAAATCGCCGAGCGCCTGGGCGTCACCGTCAGCTCGGTGCAGAAGTACATGACCCGGGCCATCGTCGCCTGCTACCAGGTGGTGTACGAAGAATGAAGCGCGACGCGCCCATCGCCCCTGCGATTGTCGAGCAAGCCAGCGAGTGGTTGATGCTGCAATGGGGCGGCGAGCTCAAGGGCGAGCAGCGCCAGGCGTTCGCCCGCTGGCAGGCCGCTGACCCGGAACACCGCCGCGCCTGGCAGCGCTTGCAGCAGCTGCAACACACCCTTGGCGGCGTACCCGCCGACAGCGCTCGCGCCGTATTGCGCGACACCCCGGATACCCAGCGCCGCGCCGCGCTCAAATTGCTCGGCCTGTTGTTGGTGGCCGGTGGCAGCGGCTATCTGGTGCAACGCAGCGAGCCCTGGCAGGCGGCCTTTGCAGAGCTGCGTACCGCCACGGGCGAAATTCGCCATATGACCTTGAGCGACGGCACGCAACTGGACCTTAACAGTGACAGCGCCGTAGACCTGCGTTTCAGCGCTACCGAACGACGTATTCGGCTGATCCGTGGCGAGGTCTTGCTGACCAGCGGCCACGATGCCTCGCGCCCGCTGATCGTCGAAACGCCTGCCGGTGATGTACAGGCGTTGGGCACGCGCTTTGCGGTACGTGAATTGCCCGACGGCAGCCGTGTGGATTTGTACGAAGGTCGCCTGCGGGTCACGCCGTTGCAGGGCACGCCGGTGCATATGCAGGCAGGGGACAGCCTGTGGTTCAACGCACGCCAAAGCACCGCGTTGCCGGCAGTGAGCGCCAATGCCAGCAGTTGGACCGAGCATCGTCTGGTTGCCGAACGTCAGCCGTTGGGTGAGTTCGTGGCGCAACTGAGTCGCTACCGCCCGGGCCTGTTGCGCTGTGATCAGGCGGTGTCGAACCTGCTGTTGACCGGCGTGTTCCCGCTGAACGACACCGACGCGATCCTGGCGGCCTTGGAGCGTTCATTGCCCGTGCACGTGCAGGCGGTGACCCGTTACTGGGTAACGATCAAGGCGCGGGTCTGAAAATACTTTGTACAGGGCTTGTCGGTTTCTGCGGCCCGTTCGGGATACCTCTTGAAAGCCAATCAAGAAGCGTTCTCACGGGGAGTCCTGCCATGTCGCACCACCCAATCCAACCTTTGGCCCGCGCGCTGCGTCGTGGCCTGTTTGCCGGCCTGCTGGCAACGGCGCCTGTACTGCCGAGCATGGTTCAAGCCGAAGAAAGCACCGAAGCGCTGCGCAGCTATGACATTCCCGCGGGCAGCCTCGACCAGGCGTTGAACCGTTTCGCCAGTGCCTCAGGCATCTTGCTGTCGGTTGACGCATCGCTCACCGACGGCAAGCGCAGCGCCGGCTTGAAAGGGCGTTACGGCGTAGGTTCGGGGTTGCAGCGCTTGCTGGCGGGCAGCGGTTTGGCGGCGGTGCAATCCCAGGGCGGTTGGTCGTTGCAGGCCCTTTCCGGCGACGGAGCCTTGCAGTTGGGCGCGACCCAGATAAGTGGCCGGCAGGAGCAGGAAAGCGCCTGGGGCCCGGTGGACGGTATTGTCGCCAAGCGCAGCGCCTCGGGCAGCAAGACCGACTCGGCGCTGGTGGAAATTCCCCAGACGATCAACGTGATCACCGCCGCCGAGATCAAGGCACGTGGCGCCCAGAGTGTCACCCAGGCGTTGCTCTATACCCCCGGCATGACGGCCGGCGGCTTTGCCGACCGAGTCAAACTGTTCGACGAGCCGACGTCACGCGGCTTCTCGCCCACGCCGCTGTACCTGGACGGTCTGCACCTGCCTTATGGCGGTGGCAGCACCGGGGGCGCGTTGCAGATCGAACCGTATTCCTTGGAACGCATCGAAGTGCTCAAAGGCCCGGCGTCCGTGCTTTACGGCCAGAACCAGCCGGGCGGTATCGTCAATATGGTCAGCAAGCGCCCCAGCGAAACGCCGATACATCAAGTGGTACTGGAAGCCGGCACCTACGAACACAAAAGCGCGGCCATCGACCTGAGCGGCCCGTTGGACGAGGAGGGGCAGTTTCTCTACCGCCTGACCGGCCTGGCGAATGACGCGCAAGACGAAATCAACTACGTCGAAAACAAGCGCCAGTTCATCGCCCCCAGCCTCACCTGGCGCCCCAACGACGACACCAGCCTGACCCTGTTCGCCCAGTACCAGAAAGACAAAGGCGTGCCCGAAGCCCAAGGCCTGCCGGCGTCCGGCACGCTGTGGGACAACCCCAACGGCAAGATCAAGCGCGATGTGTTTATCGGCGAGCCGGGCGTCAACCAGTACAACCGCGAGCAATACGTGCTGGGTTACGAAGTTTCCCATCGCCTCAACGACATCTGGACCCTTAAGCAAAACGCCCGTTACGCCGAGGTCGACGACCGCTACACCGCGCCCTTGCACGGCTACCGCTTTGTCGCCAACCCCAACACCGGCGTGCAGGACCAACGCTACCTGCAACGCTTCGGCGTGGACTGGTCGCAGACCAACAAAGTGTTCGGCGTGGACAGCATCGCCCAGGCTGAATTCGACACGGGCGCACTGTCCCACACCTTCATCGTTGGCCTGGACTACTACCATTCCAACTCGCAGTTCCATGGCCTGTACGACCGCAACCCGCCGATCATCGACCTGTTCAAACCGGTGTACGGCCAGCCCTTGAACTTCGGCCAACCGTACCGCTGGGACCGCACCATTACCCAGACCGGCCTGTATCTGCAGGACCAGATCAAGCTGGATAAATGGGTGCTGGTACTCGGTGGCCGCTATGACTGGGCGAATGTGGTGAACAAGGAGCCGATACAGGACACCCGCTTTGCCAGCAAAGACCAGGCATTCACCGGCCGTGCGGGCCTGGTGTACCTGTTCGATAACGGCGTGTCGCCCTTCGTCAGCTATTCGGAATCCTTCCTGCCGCTGGCCGGCACTGATGCGAACCGAAAACCCTTCGAACCCTCCACCGGCAAACAGTACGAAGTCGGCGTGAAGTTCCAGCCGCCGGGCCAGAAGAGCTTCATCCAGGCCTCTGTTTATCAACTGGATCAGGAAAACGTGCTGACCACCAACCCGGTGGACACCACCTTCAGCACCCAAAGCGGCGCCCTGCGCTCGCGAGGTGTTGAACTGGAAGCCAAGGCCGTCTTGAGTGATGCCTGGGACGTGGTCGCCTCGGCTGCGCGCAATGACGTCAAATACACCAAGGACAACGATGGCCGCCAAGGTCGCCACCCGGCCGGCATCTCCCCACTCACCGCCTCGATGTGGGTCAACTACACCGTGCTCGGCGACACGCCCTTGGCGGGGCTGGGTGCAGGGCTTGGCGTGCGTTACGCCCGTCAAAGCCTGGGCGACTACTACGAAGGCGCCTTCAACGTGCCGTCCTACAGTGTCTACGATGCAAGCCTAAGCTACGACCTGGGCGCCTCGCCGCTCAAGCTCAAGGGCGTGAAGCTGGCGATGAACGTGCAGAACCTCAGCAACAAGACCTACGTCTCGCAGTGCACCAGTGATCTGGATTGCTACTACGGGGAAGGACGCACGGTGGTGTCGAGCCTGACCTACGATTGGTAACTTAGCGTTTAGGTGATATTTGCTGCGGCGCGCACCCTTCAAGGGTGCGCTCTGTTGCCGCCCTACACCAGGTCCGCTGCAAATCGTGTACACACATTGGAAAGCATGCGTACCTCGGCACCGCTACAGCCTGCCGCTTCGAAAAAGCCGGAGGCTTCTCGCACGACGGCATACATATCCGTGACGATGGACCTTGCTTCATCCGCCGCCAACCCAAAGCGTTCAGGCGTACTCAGCAAATTACTGACAGACGATACCCGGCCTTCATTGCCGATGATGAGCGCCTGCAAGCCTAGTTGGGTAGGGTGGGGCAACACGTCAAATACTGGCGCAAGGGAATAGCCCGAGGCGCTGGTCAGCAGCAGCCCGGTTTGTTTCAGGTGGTCGTCGCTATTGCCGATGAGCACATTGAAGGCCATGCGCTTGTAAAGCTCACGCATATCAAACGTTGCATCGTCGCTGACCTTCTTCAAAACGTCTGCGATCCTGTAATAGGAAACGGCACTTTCAACCGCGTCGACGCGGGTCAATCGCAAATGCGTCGGGCCGCGCGAGCCAACTGTTGGCGTAGCGAAAAACGAATCCATTCCCATGCATGGCCACTTCGCCAACAGGGACCGGGTCACCGACTAAGTGAGCTGAAAAAACAAAGGCATTACCAATCGGCTTCCAGGACATCGTGTTCTCCTTCAGTGCGAATGCGCTTAGGCTCACGGGCGAGGCTCATGGTAATCCCAACCTGGTCAAGTTCTGGTGACGCAATGCTCGCCATACCTTCTTCCAAGTCCATCGCGCTAAGCACATTCATCAGCACGCCGAGGGATACGCCGGCCTCGCCCTGCCTCAGCCGCTGATACGTCTGCCGCGTAATGCCCGCGCGGCTGCATATGGTGGAAATTTTCAACCGGCGACGAATGCGGGCTATTTCGATACCGTTCCCGATACCTCTCATCAGCTCAGCGCTTCTCTCAGAGATGTACCCTTTGTGCGGGTAGGGCTTCGCTGTTTCTTGCATGATATATCATCCTTTAAATCAATAAAGGTAACTTATATCATCCAAGCCTCTAAGGCCACCTGCAAAAAACCGGCTCGAGGCCGGCTTTTTGCAGGGTTGGAAGAATCAAAGGTTTTGCAAAAACACCACATACCCCCGAAACCACTCATCGGCCCCCAGATACCCCGGCTCTTGCCACTCCCCGCCCTGAATCAAGCCAATCTTGAACGGCACGCCCAGCCGATTCATCCGCGGCAAATACGCGGCATAGTCAGGGATGCTGTGACGCCCTTGATACGTCTGCACCACCACTTCATCCACCACGCCCTTGAGTTGGGCGATAGCGGCCGGGTCGGCGTTGCTGCTCCAGTCCATCAGGCCGGTGATGCTCAACCGCAGGTCGGCAGGCAGGCGCTGGCGCAGGTCGCGCAGAAAATCGGCGTATTCGTGCAGATATTGGGTGCGGGCGTCGAAGTCGATCTGGATGCCGATCACCGGGTTGCCGGCGTCACGCCAGCGTTGCACCTGGCCCAGCACCTGGGTGTAGACCCGTTCCGGCCAGCGCAAGGTGTGGGCGCGGTACACCACCCAGACGTGGCCTTGAGTAATACGCGGCACGCTCATGCCCTGGGCGATCAATTGCACGCCGCGCTGGGGCGCGCGACGAGTGGAGTTGATCTGGCCTTGCAGGATGTACAGGGTTTTTGCCTGCTTGATGACCGGCTGGGGCGTGACGCCACTCCACAGCCAGAAGGCGTCGTAGTCGCCTGCGTCAACGGCGCCAAAAACCGGGCTTGCCAGCAACAGCAAGCCTAGCCACAGCGATTTCACCAGTAGTACTGCAGCGATTTGCCCCACTGGGTATCGGCAAAACCGCTCTTGAGTTGGCGGAACCATGCTTTGCGCACTGCCGGCGCAACGTCTTCGCCGCCGCAGCTGTTGTAGCCGGCCGGCGCGTAGCAGTTGATGGCGCGGAACAACGCATAGGCCTTGTCGGTTTTCGGCGCCTTGGCGTTGGCGATCACCTGTTTGTAGCCGTCCAGGCGCGAGAAGGTTTCACCCTTGAAGTCCGAGGCGGTACTGCCCAGGCTGCCGGCGGCGCGGGGTTGTTCCAACGGCATGCCGTCCAGGCCGTTGCGCAGGATGAATTCACCGAAGCAGTTCAACGCGTGCGGGTTTTTGGCCTCGTTCTGCAGGGTCGCCGCGGTTTGCGCGATGCTTGGGCACGCGTACCCAGATTCGGCCTTGTCGCCGTTCCATTGGAACAGCTTCAAGGTCTGGCCGCTGGTATAGGTGTAGCCCAGGCTGGTGCCGAGTTTGTCGTCAGAGAGCGAGGCCTGCTTGAGGTCATCGGCGAAGTTGGCGTACTGGCCGCGCAGCAGGTCTTTGTAGAGGAGCACGAATTGCGCGCTCTGACGCTCGATCGGGTCGCTGGCGTTGGCGATCTGCTGGCGTAGCAGGTCGGGGCCGGCGACGTTGCGCAGCAGGATGTAGCGCACTTGCTTGGCGCTGATCGGTGAGTCGGCGGCGAACACCTTGGCCAGTTGGCCGCTGCGCTCGTAGTTCATGGCCAATGCCAGCTCCAGCTGGTCACGTTGCAGCGGTTGCTTGGCCAGCGGCAGCAGTTGCAGCCACAGGGCTTCGGCGCCTTTCCAGTCCTGCTTGGCCTCCAGGGCGAGGGCGCGCAGGGTCTGTTGGCTGAAGGCGAAGTAATCCAGGCTCGATGGCACATCCGCAGGCAGGTGCTTCAAGGCCGTGTCGGGTTGGTGTTCGACGTACAGGGCATAGCTGGCTTGCAGGAAGTCAAACAGCGCGGGCTCAGTGGCGAAGGTGCTCTTTTGCTTATCCAGGTCTTCGCGGCTCAACAGCGGCGGGGTGTGGGCCCGCATCGCCATCAGGTCGCTGACCACTTGCAGCATCGGGCTGTTCGCGGCTTTGTTGCCGACCATCAGTAACTTGAGGTCGGCCTCTTCCACCAGTTCGTCCACGCTCACATTGCGCTGGGCGTCGGTGGCCTCGGTGAATTGCCAGGTGAAGTCTTCGGCAAGCTTGGCGTCGTCGTTCGCCAGCCAGTGCACACGGCGCAAGAGCCCACGGGCGGAGGCGACGTAATCGCCCTGTGGGTAAGTTTTCAGGTAACCGAGAAAGCCTTGCTCGGCATCGCTCAGGGCCGACTTATCCACATGCTCGCGTTGCGGCATGCCGTATTCGTCGAAGGCTTCGGCCTGGGCCTGATTCAGCGACGTACGCGCAGTCATGTACAGCGCCGTTTCCTTCAGCCACGGCACATCGCTGGTGGCGGCGGCGGCGAACCCGCGCTCGGCGTAATCGAAGCGCCCGCTGTAGAAATCGCCGGCGGCCTGCAAGTAGGTACGAAACAACTGAGCATTGGCCGACGGGGTCAGCTGCGCGTCCACCACCTGGCGGCTCCAGTCACAGGTGCTCAGTAATTGCAGGCGTGCTTTGACCAACACATCGCGCTCGGCGGGCGGCATCTGGGCCTTGATCACCTGGCTGATAAACGCCGTGGCGCTGTCATCGTCATTGCTGCGGCAACGGCTGCCTTCGCCATTGAGGAAGGCCTGGCCTGCGGTCTTGTACTCCTCGCGCTTGATACCCAGGGGCTGGAGCAAAGTATCGAGTTCGGCTGTGCGTGAATCGTCAGCCTTGTTGTCAGGCTCCTCATTCGTGGCCGGAGCCGGCACCAGGCGGTACACCGGAAACGGCACCGGGCCGAACCCTTGCGCCAAATCGTCTTCGCCCAAGGCATTGGGGGCCAGGGGTGCTGCTTTTTTGTCGGCCAGCAACAGGCGCAGGTTCACTCGGCTGTCGTTGCCAGGGCTGAGAAACGGCTGGTTGCTGCACGGCTCGTAGCTGTCACGCGATACCCGCCAGTCGGGGTAGCACGAGTCGTCAGAACTGGCCTGGGCCGGTAGGGAAAAACCGGCCAGCAGGGCCAGGGCCAGAGGTGACAGCAAACCGATACGCATAACGTTTCCTTGATCCTGAGTCCTTGGAGAAGGGGCGATAATAGCCTGATCCGGCGAGTGCTTCGGTGAAGGCCTACACAAATTGCTGATTTGTCCGATTCCAGCAGCGAGGCCAGGGCTTTTGGCCTAGAGTGGCGGTGTTTGCGCATGCGCAGTGTTTGTCCTGTAAGAGGGGCAGTAGTAGCGGAGTCGATATGCGTCGGTCTGTGGTAGAGCAACACGAAAAAGTCGAGGCATTGCCTGCCTTTCATCGCTTGAGCTGGGAGGGCGCCGGCTGGCTCAGCCGTTTATGGTGGGTACCGATCCTGGCGCTGGCCATGGCCCTGCGGTTTTACCACCTCACCTCGGCGGCGATCTGGGGCGACGAAGGCTCCAGCCTGTTGCTCAGCGAATACGCCCTGGCCGACCTGTGGTTTCACGCGGCCCATGATGTGCACCCGCCGCTGTACTTCTTGCTGCTGCGCGGTTGGATCGAGGTGTTCGGCGACAGCATCGGCTCAATTCGCAGCCTGAGTGCGATCCCCGGCGTGGCCGTCGTGGGCCTGGGCATCTGGCTGACACGGCAACTGTCCACCCGACGCGCAGCCGTGCTGGCGGGGATCCTGCTGGTTCTACTGCCCACTGCGGTGCGCTACAGCCAGGAAGTGCGTATGTATTCGCTGCTGGGCGTGTGGCTACTGGGCGCCACGCTGGCGCTGGTGTACTGGGTGAGGCAGCCCGAACGCGCGCGCTATTTGGCTGTGTATGTGCTGCTGATGAGCGCCGGCTTCTATACCCACTACTTCACTGCGCTGTGCGTGCTGGTGCATTGGGCGTACCTGGGGTTGCAGGCGCCGGGTCAGCGCTTGATCACGCGACCTGCCTGGTGGGTCGCCAACGTGGCGATAGTGTTGCTGTATCTACCCTGGCTGCCCAACCTGCTGGACCTGGTGCAGCACGTCGAACAGCTCAAAGTCGGCGGCGACATTGGTTGGGAAGAGCCGGTCAATCTGCTGTCGCTACCGTCGATGGTCTGGCAGTTCCTGTTGCAGGATGACGGTCTCGGCCTGTGGCCGCCGCTGTTCTGGCTGTTACCCCTGCTGCTGGCCGTGGTGGTTGTATCGACGGCCTGGCGCAATAACGCGGCGCGCCTACCGGCACTGTTTTGCCTGCTACCGGTGCTGCTGGTCTATGGCGTGTCCTTTATCTCGCCCGTGTTTATCGAGCGCTACCTCACGGTGTATGCGTTAGGCCTGCCGATAGTCCTGGCGCTTGCCATCGACCGTTTGCCGTCCCGTTTGTCCTGGCTGGGCGTGGCGTTGTTCGCACTGTTTGTTGGCGTAGAACTGCTGGGGTTAAAAAACAACTTCGAGGTGGATGAACACGACCAGTTCAACGTGCCGGTGGAGTTCGTCAATCGCAACTACCGGGAAGGCGACCGCATCGTCCTCAGCGACATGATGTGGTACCTCAGCTACGTGTATTACGACCAGACCGACGCGCAACTTCAGCTCTACACACCCCCCAAACCCGACGGTACCTCGACGCGACCGAACGCCTATGGTTTCGGCACGCTGGTGGACCAGGACGGTGGCCGCATCTATCTGGACCGCCTCTCAGCACTGCCTGCTCAAACGCGACGGGTATGGTTGATCAGCAGCAACGAAGCCCCGGATGAATTCGCGCCGCTGCCCACCAGTTGGCACGAACTCAGTCGCCAGGACGGCGGTGGCGCCAGGGCGCGGTTGTTCGTGCTATGCAACGCACCGGCGCCGCAACCTGAAGGCTGCCGCTAGACTCACTTCAACCTACTTATGAGGAACCCTCCATGGAATCGCCAGTGCACAGCCTACCGGCTTTGTTCAAACAGCTTGGCTTGCCGCACGACCCGGTCAGTATCGAGCAATTTGTCGCCTCTCATTCGCCGCTCAAGCCGGAGTTGAAACTGGCGGACGCGTTTTTTTGGAGCGACGCCCAGAAGGCATTTTTGCGTGAAGAGATTCTGGATGATGCGGATTGGGCGGTGGTGGTGGATGAGTTGAATCTGATGTTGCGGGGTGGACGAGGGGTGTAAAAAAATATCCAAATAAGGACGAGTATGTAAAAAAAAATGGTGAGCGGTAAAAAAAACTGGGCTTTAATCGCCTAAGTGAATTTTTTCTGGAAAGCTCGCCATGCCAACAGTCGGATACGCTCATCTGTGTGAGGCGCTGGATCTAAAGGTTATCGCACCCTTGAGGACTGCGATGATCAAGCCGGTGACCAGGATTACCTTGATCGGCGACTGCCTGGCAGTTCCCCATTCGGTGGCGCCCGCCCAACATGCGCTGTTTGAGCATGTGTTATTTGCGCTTAAGCATGAAGGCGTGAACCTGGCGATACTTGCCCAGGTGTTTGAACAGCTCGGCCCAGAACCGTTTTTGGACGCGCTGGCCGACTCGCCTAACGGTGCGTTTATCCGAAAAGCCTGTTTTCTGTGGGAAGGCTTTACCGGGAAAATGCTGGATCACACCCTTCCTGTTCGTGGTCGCGTTGTTCCCTTGTTCGATCCCCAGCGCTATGTAACCGGCCCGAGCATTCGCAACAGTCGTTGGCGAGTGGATTTCAACGGTTTGGGCTCTTTGCATTATTGCGCCACCGTAGAGCGAACGCCTGAGCTGGAAGCGTTGTTGGCGCTTGATGTATTGGCTCGTGCCAAATCCTTTATGGCCACCCTCCCTCCCGAAATGATGGACCGCGCCATCCAGTGGGCATACCTGCACGAAACCCGCGATTCATTTGCCATCGAAAAAGAACAACCCAGCGAAGAAAAATCCCGCCGCTTCGTCCAACTCCTGCGCCAGGCCCACGAAGGCCGGTTGCTCACCGAGGACTACTTGGTCGAGCTGCAAAACAGCACCATCTCCAATCCGTTTGAAAAAGCCGTCGCGTTTCGCCACGAACAGAACCATCTGCACAACGGGCTACGCGGCGCAGCCGGTGTGAGCTACGTGCCGCCAGCTCCCGCGCTTTGCCAGGAATTGATGGAAGAGCTGATGGCCTTCGCCAACCAGCCCGTGCGAGACGTCGATCCTTTAGTGGCGGCCGCGGTCACCGCTTTTGGTTTCGTCTTCCTGCACCCGTTCATGGACGGGAATGGGCGCCTGTCTCGCTTCCTGATTCACCAGACGCTCTGCCACTACGGCGCACTGGAAAATGGCTTGCTGCTACCGGTCTCTGTCGCCATGAAGCACGAGGAACAAGCCTATCTGGAGGCACTCAAGACCTTCTCCCAGCCGACTCGGGAATTCTGGAACGTCACCTGGCTGGACGCCGACCACATGGCGTTCGACTTCATCGGCCACCCCTCGATCTATCGCTACTGGGATGCGACCCGCTGCGTCGAATTCACCCTGCAAATGGCCCGCCGCGCACTGGAAGTGGAACTGCGCGAAGAAACCGAATTCCTCGACCGTTATGACCAAGTGATCAAAGCGGTGAACCAACGCTACGACGTGCGCGGCAGCGATCTGTCGAAGCTGGTGATGATGTGCCTGGATAACGGTGGGAAGCTTTCCAAGCATCGGCGTAAGCAGTTTCAGTACAGTGTGGCGGAAGAGGTGTTTGGGTTTATTGAGGAGGAGAGCTTGAGGTTGATGGGCGAGTAAGAGGTCATCCAGTCACGCCAGATGAGGCGTCTGAAAAAAAGGAATTCCGTATCTGAGTGATGTGATAAGCGCCTCAGATGTTTTGCGAGAGCACAGTGATGTGCAAATTGTCATGTTTATGGGGGCGTTGGTTGGTTTTACAGGCCTCAATTTTCGCATCCTGTGCCATGTTTTTTCTTCAGAAAAAATCAGTCAGGTGGCTTGTCTTTTTTCAAACCCCCTTACGACTTGTGCACATTATTCCGTCCGTTTCGCTCCTGTTGATTGGCGCTCGAGTTTTCCCGCATTACAACGTACTGGCAATGGCTGGATTGATCGGTGCGTCGGAGATTTTAAAAGTCTGGAGCGTGTGGCGATGGAGCAAAAAATGCTGACGCTGACCTAATGTGGGAGCGGGCTTGCCCGCGAAGGCGGCGTGTCAGTCACTGAATATTCAACTGAACCACCGCTTTCGCAGGCAAGCCAGCTCCCACATTTTGTTTGTCGTATGGTGAATATCAGCGATTTGCTGATGCCTACCCTAAAACCCGCTTTACTCAAGCCACATCCCACCACTCATCTGCGAAATTGTTTCAAAACTTGACGATGCTTCATGCATCGACCATATTGATAGTTAGCAAACTAACTGTATGCGAACTATCCAGTGCCTCAATCCCTCGAACAACTCCAGATGAGCCTCAGCAGCAGCATGGTGGTGGGCGCCCGTAATTGGCGCAAAATCTGCCAGACCACGCTGGTCAGCTATGGCATCTCCGAAGCCTGCGCCGTGCCGTTGTTGATGATCGGTCGCTTGGGCGACGGTGTGCACCAGGTCAAAGTAGCCCAGGCTTCCGGTATGGAAAGCCCATCACTGGTGCGCCTGCTCGACCGACTGTGCGGTGACGGCTACGTCTGCCGCACCGAAGATATCCACGACCGCCGCGCCAAGGCCTTGAGCCTTACCGAGCGTGGCCGTGAGCTGGTGCAGGCGGTGGAGGCGCAACTGGTGCGCCTGCGCAAGGACGTGTTGGCCGATATCGCCCCCGACGATCTGCGAGCGGCACTGCGTGTATTGCGCGCCTTCGAAGCGGCCGAGGCTGTGACGCCTTGAACGGATTTTTTACTGGCTTCCCGCCCGCCCGCGACTGGTTCTACGGGGTGCGTACCTTCGCTGCGTCGATGATCGCGCTGTACATCGCCATGCTCATGCAAATGCCGCGTCCGTACTGGGCGATGGCCACGGTGTATATCGTCTCCAGCCCGTTTGTCGGCCCTACCAGTTCCAAAGCCCTGTACCGCGCCATCGGCACCTTGATGGGCGCGGCGGCGGCGGTGCTGTTTGTGCCGATGTTCGTTCAGTCACCCTACATTCTGGTGGTGGTGATTGCGTTGTGGACCGGCACTTTGCTGTTTCTGTCCATGCACCTGCGCACCGCCAATAACTACGCCCTGATGCTGGCCGGCTACACCTTGCCGCTGATTGCCTTGCCGGTGGTGGATAACCCCTTGGCGGTCTGGGATGTGGCGGAGGCGCGTACCGAAGAAATCTTCCTCGGCATCGCAGTCGCAGCGGTGGTGGGCGCGATGTTCTGGCCTCGGCGGCTGATGCCGGTGTTCGATGGCTCGGTGGCCAAGTGGTTCAGCGACGCGCAGGTCTATAGCCAGCGCTTTCTCAGCCGCAAGGTCGACCCGCAAGAAGTCAGCAACCTGCGCGGCGGCATGGTCGCCACCTTCAACACCCTTGAATTGATGATCGGCCAGCTGCCCCACGAAGGCGCACGCCCGCAGACGGTACGCAACACCAAGGAACTGCGCGGGCGCATGATTCACCTGCTGCCAGTGATCGACGCTTTGGACGATGCGGTGTACGCCATTGAGCACCGTGCGCCAGAGTTTCTCGATCAGCTCACGCCGCTGCTGGAAGATGCCAGCGCCTGGCTGCAAAGCACCACCGAAGCCGCGCCACTGGAAAGCTGGCGCCTGCTGCGCGACAAGATCGACGCCGCTCAACCCCAGGGCGAAGCGCTGGATGACCGTCATACGTTGCTGTTCTCCAACGCCCTGTACCGCCTGGGCGAATGGGTCGACCTGTGGCAAGACTGTCGTAGCCTGCAAGCCGCCATCCAGTGTGAAAGCCAGGACACCTGGCGCGCCGTCTACCGCCACTGGCGCCTGGGGCGGCTCACGCCGTTCCTCGACCGTGGGCTGATGTTCTACTCGGCGTTCTCCACCGTGACCGCGATCATTGTCGCCTCGGTGCTGTGGATTTTGCTGGGCTGGACCGACGGCGGCAGCGCCGTGATCCTTGCCGCCGTCGCCTGCAGCTTTTTCGCCTCGATGGACGATCCGGCACCGCAGATCTACCGGTTCTTTTTCTGGACCGCCATGTCGGTGCTGTTCGCCAGCTTGTATCTGTTTCTGGTGCTGCCCAACCTGCATGACTTCCCCATGCTGGTGCTGGCCTTCGCCGTGCCGTTTATCTGCATCGGCACCCTTACGGTTCAGCCACGCTTCTACCTGGGCATGTTGCTGACGCTGGTGAACACATCGTCGTTCATCAGCATCCAGGGCGCCTATGACGCGGACTTTCTCAACTTCGCCAACGTCAACCTGGCCGGGCCCGTTGGCCTGCTGTTCGCGTTCGTGTGGACGTTGATCGCCCGACCCTTCGGCGCTGAATTGGCGGCCAAGCGCCTCACCCGTTTCAGCTGGCGCGACATCGTCAGCCTCACCGAGCCCGCCACCCTGGCCGAGCACCGGCACATGGCCGTACAAATGCTCGACCGCCTGATGCAACACCTGCCGCGCCTGGCCCTCACCGGCCAGGACACTGGCATCGCTCTGCGCGACCTGCGCGTGGCGCTGAACCTGCTCGACCTGCTGGCCTACTCGCCACGCATCCTCGGTGTGCCACGGGTGTTGCTCAACCAGGTGGTGGAAGGCGTGGGCGGTTACTTCAAGGCCTGCCTCAAGGCGGGTGAACGCTTGCCCGCGCCCAGCGGTCTGCTGATGACCCTGGACCGCACGCGTCGCGCCCTCAATGGCCAGGGCCTGCAAGACGAAGACGACACGCGCCTGCATCTGCTGCACGCCTTGGCCGGCCTGCGTCTGGCGCTGTTGCCCGGTGTGGAGTTCATTGGCGGTACAGAGATGCAAGCGCCGTTACCTGATGGAGCGCCTTTATGATCGGTGACCTGGATATCAGCGGGGTGTTCCTGCCCACGCTGCTGGTGCTGATGGGCATTACTTATGTGTTGTTTCTGGTGGTGCACGGGCTGTTGACGCGCATGCACTTCTATCGCCTGGTCTGGCACCGGGCATTGTTCAATGTGGGGCTCTACGCGCTGTTGCTGGGCGCGGTGGACTCACTCAGTCGATATTTGATGACATGAAAAAACCTTTTTTGACTATCGGCCGTGTCGTCCTGACGTTGTTGATCGTGAGTTTCGCGGTCGTCGTTGTGTGGCGCATGGTCATGTACTACATGTTTGCGCCCTGGACCCGTGACGGCCACATCCGTGCCGACATCGTGCAGATCGCCCCGGACGTTTCCGGGCTGATCCAGCGCGTTGACGTGCGCGACAACCAGTTGGTGACCAAGGGCCAGGTGCTCTTCGCCGTCGACCAGGACCGCTTCAAGCTGGCCCTGCGCCAAGCCCAGGCCGCCGTGGCCGACCGCCAGGAAACCCTGGCCCAGGCCCAGCGCGAGTACAAGCGTAACCGTGGCCTGGGCAACCTGGTGCCCAGCGAGCAACTGGAAGAGAGCCAGTCCCGCGTCGCCCGCGCCCAATCGGCACTGGCCGAAGCGCAAGTGACGGTGGACTCCGCCCAACTCAACCTCGACCGCTCGGTGATCCGCAGCCCTGTGGACGGCTACGTCAACGACCGCGCACCGCGTACCCAGGAGTTCGTCACCGCCGGCCGCCCGGTGCTGTCGGTGGTAGACAGCAACTCCTTCCACATCGACGGCTATTTCGAAGAGACCAAGCTCGACGGCATCCACGTCGGCATGGGCGTGGACATCCGTGTGATCGGCGACAACGCGCGCCTGCATGGCCACGTGCAGAGCATCGTCGCCGGTATCGAAGACCGCGACCGCAGCAGCGGCTCCAACCTGTTGCCCAACGTCAACCCGGCGTTCAGCTGGGTGCGCCTGGCCCAGCGGATCCCGGTGCGTATCGCCTTCGATGACGTGCCGGCGGACTTTCGCATGATCGCCGGGCGCACCGCGACGGTGTCGATCATCGACGACAAGGTCAAAGACGGGGACAAACCATGAAGCGGCTTCTGGCAACCGCTTCCCTGGGGTTGTTGCTGTCGGCCTGCCAAGTGGTGGGGCCCGATTACAAACTGCCGGAACAGGCCGCCGTCAACCGTGGCGACCTGCAAGGGCCGATCATGGGCGAGGGCAGCAACGTCGTCTCGGCACCGGTGCCGGCCGATTGGTGGAAGCTGTACAAAGACCCGCGCCTGGACGAACTGGTGCGCCAGGCCATGGCCTCCAACACCGACCTGCGCGTGGCCGCCGCCAACTTGCAGCGCTCGCGTTATCAGGTGCAGCAGGCCGAATCCGCTGGCGGCTGGAGTGCCGGCGTCAAGGCCGAGGCCCAGCGTTTGCAGGAATCTGGCGAGGCCTTCTTGCTGCCGGACAAAGTCCCGGTAGGCAATATCGGTAGCGTCGGGATTACCACGTCCTATCAATTCGACCTCTTCGGCACCTTGCAGCGCGGCATCGAAAGCGCCCAGGCCAGCGCCGATGCCACCCAGGCCGCGGCGGATATCGCCCGCATCACCCTGGTGGCCGATGTGGTGCGCTCCTATACCCAGGTGTGCGCGGCCAACGAAGAACTGGCGATTGCCAACGAGTCCCTCGACCTGCAAGCCCAGAGCACCAAACTGACCCAGCGCTTGCGAGATGCCGGGCGTGGCGATGAGACCCAGGTGACACGTTCGCAAACCCAATACAAATCCCTGCGTGCCGACATACCGCGTTATGAAGCCTCGCGTCAGGCGGCGCTGTTCCGGCTGTCGATGTTGCTGGCCAAACCTGTCGACCAACTGCCAGCCGGCACGGGCACCTGTGCCGAGCTGCCACATATTGCTCAACTGCTGCCGGTAGGCGATGGCGCCACGCTGCTCAAGCGTCGCCCTGATGTGCGCCAGGCCGAACGCCAGCTGGCCGCCGCCACGGCGCGTATTGGCGTGGCGACCGGCGCGTTGTACCCGGATATCAGCATCGGCGCCACGGTCGGCACCGTCGGCCTGCTGGAAAACCTCGGCACGCCTGCCACCAACCGCTGGGGCTTTGGCCCGATGATCAGCTGGACTGTACCGACCAACGGCGCTCGCGCCCGCGTGCATGAAGCTGAAGCCGCGACCCAGGGCGCCCTGGCCCACTTCGACGGCGTGGTGCTCAACGCCATCCGCGAAACCCAGACCGGCCTGGCCCAATACACCGCCGTGTTGCAACGCCGCGACGCCCTGGCCGACGCCGAACAGTCGGCGCGAGAAGCCGCCGGCCAGACCCATCGCTTCTTCCAGGCCGGCCGCGAATCCTTCCTGGCCGACCTGCAAGCCACGCGCACCTACACCGATATGCGTGCGCAACTGGCGGCGGCCAACACCCAGGTTGCCATGAGCCAGATCGACCTGTTCCTGGCCCTGGGCGGCGGTTGGGAAAGCGGACGAACGCAAGGGGAAAAACCCGGCAAACCGTGAGGTGATTGCTATGCTTTCTTGGGTGAGGCCCGCTGGCGCCTCACCCGACAAAGCTCGCGTTTGCTCATGGGGATTCCAAGAATGAAAAACCCTTATGCTCCCGCTTTCTGGTGCGTGCTCTTCGCACTGGTTTTGTTATCGGCCGCGTATTTTTACGGCGTCATGCTCGCCCATCAACTCGACAAGGCCATGGTGTTCCTCGACAGCGCCTGCCTGGTGATCGGCACCTTGTCCATCGGCGTGGTGGCCTGGGCGTCGTATCAAAACCAGCGCGTGAAGAAAAAACTCCTCGAACAGGGCAAGACCCGCGTGGCGATCTGGGACACCAAGGTCGCCCTGCGCCGTGTCGAAACCGTGTTCGATCGCTATTTCTGGGGCAGTTACTGGCAGCCGGGGCGCACGTTCCAGGAAGTCATGGGCGACCTCACCGGCACGCCGCTGGAAAAAAGCCTCGAAATCCTGAAAAAACAATGTGTGCTGCTGGATCGGCAGGTTGCCGACGGTAGGCACTGGCTGGATAACGCGCGGGAATTGTCCGACGTGGCCACGCAAATGGCCCGCGAGCGCTACCAGCTGGACTTTTGCGACCCCAAGGCCGACACCCCCGGCAATGCCGTGATACATCGCGAGTTCGAGGTGCTGGTGTACACCTGGACCGCACGCTTGAAGAGTTTTGATCACCAACTGGATGAAGTCGAACAGGAGTACTCCTGAACTCCTGCTGAACTGATCCCTCTGAAAGGTTGGGCCGTTTACGCCCGCCAGTGCTAATCTTCCCCAGCCTTTGGCCACACGGGCCACGACTGTAGGAGCGAGCTTGCTCGCGAAAGACGCCAACGATAACGCGGGCATTCTGAATGAACGCGGTGCCCATGCGTTGTTCGCGAGCACGCTCGCTCCTACAGGAACCCCTACAGGGTTCAAGGAAGACAGCCCACTTCTCACAGGATTTGATCAGGTCACTTCATGAATAAGCCAGCCGTTGTTTTCTTGGGTTTTGTTGTCGCCGTCGGCGCCGTCAGTGCGGGCGGTGCCTGGTACACCGGTAAACAACTGGAGCCGGTCCTGCAAACCGCTATCCAGAGCGCCAATAAAGAACTGCAGACCTCCATGGCCGGCGTCGATGGCAGCGTGACCCTGGAGCTGGTGTCCCTGGACCGTGGCGTGTTCAGCAGCACCGCGCACTATCGCCTCAAGGGCCAAGGCAGCGTGTTCGGCGAAGACAACCCGAACCCCGAATTGCTGTTCGTCGACCATATCGAACACGGCCCGCTGCCGTTCTCGCGCCTGGTGACCCTCAAGTGGTTGCCGGTCATGGCCACCAGTCACTACGAACTGGAAAAGAACCCCACCACCGAAAAATGGTTCGCCGCCAGCAAAGACGTGTCGCCGCTCAAAGGCGTGGCGAATATCGGCTATAGCCGTTCGGTCAGCGGCAACATCGAATTGCTGCCCCTGGAGTTCAAGGACGCCACTTCCTCGGTGAGCTTCTCCGGCGCCAACCTCAACTTCGACAGCAGCGCCGAAGGCCAGAAGGTCAAGGCCGAAGGCTTCATGAACAGCCTCAAGGTTGCCGCAGTGGACGCCGAAGGCGCACCGTTCGAAGCGGAGCTGGCCGGCCTGACCGTCGCCAGCAACCTGGAAAAAACCACCTTCGGTTTCTACACCGGCCAGAACACCGTGGAGCTGACCGACACCAAGGTCACCTTCGGCCCGCAGAAAGCCGTGCTGACCCTCAAGGGTTTCGAGCAGAAAGACTCCAGCGAAACCAAGGACAACAACCTGGCTGGCCGCGTCGACTACAAGATCGACGAGATCGGCTACCAGGGCAAAGCAGTCGGTTCGGCCGCCATGGCCGTGAGCATGAAGAACGTCGACATTCCGGCGATGCTGGTGCTGACCAAGCTCTACCAGGACAAGATGCAACCGGTGCAAGCTGCCGCTGCTGCCGGTCAACCGGTGCCGGAGCTGCAAATGACCGAAGCCGAGCAAGCCCTTGCGGAAGCCAACGTCAACCAGGTGCTGGCCGCCAAGCCGCAACTGGCCGTGGAAAACCTGTCGCTCAAAACCACCCGTGGCGAAAGCAAGTTCAACCTGGTGGTGGACCTGGCCAAGCCAACGTCCATGGAGCTGCCGCCGGTTGAACTGGGCAAGCAAATGGTCTCGCTGCTGGATGCCAACCTGACCCTGTCCAAGCCGATGATCAGCGACGTGGCGGCCCTGCAAGCCCAGGTGGGCGGCGTGACCGACCCGCAAGCCATCGAACAGCAATCGCAGATGGCGGCTGAGATGGTCAGCAGCATGGCGGTCGGTACTCAACTGGCGACCCTGGTGGGCACCGACGTGGTTTCCAAGCTGCACTACGCCAACAACGAGGTGACCTTCAACGGCCAGAAGATGACCGTTGAGCAGTTCCTCAGCTTTGTGATGTCCAAAGCCGGTGCGGTCAGCGGCGCCCAATAAACCTGAAATGCGATAAAAAAATGTGGGAGCTGGCTTGTGTGGGAGCTGGCTTGCCTGCGATAGCATCGCCCCGGTCTGGCTGGACGACCGAGGTGCCTGCATCGCGGGCAAGCCCGGCTCCCACACAAACCCGGCTCCCACTTTTGTTTTGTGTGAGGGCAAAAAATCGCGGTCGTACAATTCTGAACAATTGTTCTGAATTGTGCTTCCCCCTACTTCCCTAAGGGATAGTTCCTACAGGAAAGCTAGGTCGGGTCCCGAGACGCCGACACCCTGAAGCGTTTCGCTCAGGACCATCTATCGTTAGAGCTTTCCGTGTGTAAGGAAGCTCACGACATGCTGCGAAACCACCCCTACAGTGCCTCAGGCCGGTTGCGTCTGCTTATCGGAGCCGCACTGTGCAGCCAATTGCTGGTCCCAGGCCTTGCATTTGCCGACCCTGCCTACGACGCTCTGATCATCCAGGCCCGCAACGGTCACTTCACGCCGGCGCTGACCCAACTTCGCCAACTCTCCGCCGAACGCCAGACCCCAGGCCAGGTCAGCGACCACCTGGTGATCGCCGGCTGGGCCGGGCAAGATGCTGAAGTGCTCAAGGTTTACGAGGCGCAAGGCAAGCATCGCAACCTCACCACCCAGGCACTCGCCACGGTGGCGCGCACTTATCGCAATCAAAAGCAGTGGGCTCAGGCCGAAGCGGTCTATCGCCAGGCGCTGCTGCGTGAACCCAATAACGTCGACCTGCAACTGGGCCAGGCCCTCACCCAGGCCGATGGCGGCAAAGCCAACGAAGCGGTACAACGCCTGCGCACGCTGGTGGCGGCGCAACCCAATGACCCCAATCGCCGCATGGCCCTGGGATATGCGCTGACACGTGCCGGCCTGAACTACGACGCGCTGTTCGAATTCGACCAAGCCTTTATCCGGGCGGGCGATAAACCCGAAGTGGCGCGTGAATACATCGTTGCCCTGCAAAAGGCGCGGCTGCCGGAGCCGGCACTGCGCCTCTCGGCCAAGCGCCCGGGGCTGGTGGACGCAGTCACCCAGCGCCGCCTCGAAGGTGACCTTGCCGCCGAGCGTGTGCGCATGGCTGAGTTCGCCACACGCAGCGAGAAGGAACGCTACGTCATCGCAGACCGTGCCCTGCAGGACTACGACAAACTGATCAGTCGCTGGGCGCCGGACGCCACAGCCAAGGACGACGTCATCCGCTGGCGCATTGACCGCCTGGGCGCGCTCAAGGCGCGAGCACGGCATGCCGAGGTGATCCGCGATTACCAGACCCTCACTGGCGAAGGCGTGCAACTGCCTACCTACGCGTTGCGTTGGGTTGCCGGCTCTTACCTGGAACAGCGCCAGCCGGAAAAGGCCGAGCCGTTGTACCGCCAGGTACTCACCGCCCCCGACACCGATGCCAGCTATCGGGTCGATGACAGCACGGCGCTGTTCTACGCCTTGTTGGAAAGCGACAAGGTCGAAGAGGCTCGCCAGGTCGCTAACAACCTGGCCAAGGAGCAAAACCCCCGCGTTGAGCTCAAGGGCTTGCCCATTGGTAACCCCAATGACAACTGGATGGACGCCCAACAATTATCCGCCCAGGCCGGTACCTATGGCGGTGACCTGCCCGGCAGCGAAGCCAGCCTGGAAGCCCTGGTGGCCAAGGCACCGGGCAATGTGGGCCTGCGCCTGGCCCAGGCCGACATGTACCGCGCCCGCGACTGGCCGCGTCGCGCCGAAGGCACGCTCAAGGAAACTGAAACCCAGGCTCCCCGCGATATCGGCCTGGAAGTCTCCCAAGCCTATACCGCCATGGACTTGCAAGAATGGCGGCAGATGGACGCGCTCACCGACGACGTGCTCGCCCGTAACCCGGACAACCGTCAGGTGCAGCGCCTGAGCCGCCTGCGCGATGTGCACGACATGGCCGAGTTGCGTGTCGAGGCCTACACCGGCAAGAGCTACGGTGGCGGCAATAACAACGACGCTGGTGCCGTCTCCGGCAGCCGAGACTGGGGCATTGAAAGCGTGATCTACACGCCTCCCATCGACGAAGATTGGCGCCTGTTCGCCGGTGCCGGCTATGCCACCGCCGACTTCCAGGAGGGCACTGGCCAACATCGCTGGCAGCGCGTGGGCGTGGAGCGTCGCACCCGTGACATGACCATCGAAGCCGAAGTGTCCAACCATTCCTATGGCGACGGTTCCAAGCAAGGCGCCAGCGTGTCGATTGCCCGCGACATCAACGACCACTGGCAATACGGCGGCAGCCTTGGTTATTTGCTCAGCACCACGCCGTTGCGGGCCCTGAATGACGGTGTCACAGCCAACGGCGGCAGCGGTTTTATCCGCTGGCGCGCCAACGAAAGCCGCGAGTGGAAACTGACCCTCAGCCCGTCCCATTTCAGCGACGGCAACGACCGCTTCGAAGCCTTGCTCACCGGCCGCGAGGGCCTCTACAGCTCGCCCCATGTGCAAGTGGACCTGGGCCTGGAAGTGGGCGCCAGCCGCAACAGCAAGGAAGACACCGTGTACTTCAACCCGAAGTCGGACTTCACGGTGTTGCCCATGATCAACGTCAATCACGTGCTCTATCACCGCTATGAAACCCAGTGGAGTCAGCAGTTCCAAATCGGCGCGGGTACCTACAGCCAGCGTGACTACTCCACCGGCGGTATTGGCCTGATTGGCTACGGCCAACGCTATCGCTGGAATGACGTACTGGAAATGGGCGCCAACCTCAGCCTGATCAGCCGACCTTATGACGGTGATCGCGAACGCGATCTGCGCCTGCTCGTCGACCTCACTTACCGTTTCTAAAAGAGCCTGACCATGACCGTCCTCAGCCGTTGCTTGTTGGTCCTGGGTGTAATGCTGGCCGCCGCCTGCGCCCAACAACCCGCGCCCTACACCCCACCCGCCGAACGGCCGATAGCGCCCAACGAAGCGCCGTGGCCGAAGAACCACTTTTTGGGCATTGCCTATCACGACGTGGAAGATCGCGACCCCGATCAAGCCGTGGTGGCGGTGCGCACCGAGCGTTTGATCGAGCAACTGGCGTGGCTGCGGGAGAATGGCTACCAGGCGGTAAGCGTCGACCAGATTCTGGCGGCCAGGCGTGGCGGCCCGGCATTGCCGCCCAAGGCGGTGATGCTCAGCTTCGATGACGGTTATTCCAGCTTCTACACCCGCGTGATGCCGATTCTGCGTGCCTACCACTGGCCTGCATTGTTGGCGCCGGTGGGGTCCTGGATCGACACGCCGTTGAACCAACCGGTGGATTTTGCCGGTACGCCACGACCACGGGGAGAGTTCCTGACGTGGCAGCAGATTCGCGAGGTGTCGCAGTCTGGCCTGGTGGAAATCGCCGCCCACACCGATGCCAATCACAAGGGCATCCTGGCCAACCCCCAGGGCAACCTGGAACCGGCCGCCACCACGCGAAGTTTTGACCCCAAAACCAACGGCTACGAAAGCGAAGCGCAGTTCCAGGCGCGTATGCGGGCTGACGTCGCCGCGATTTCGAACAAAATCCGAACCGTCACCGGCAAGGCGCCGCGTGTATGGGTGTGGCCGTACGGGGCCGCCGATGGCACCTCGTTGGCGGTGGTCGGCGAGCACGGCTACGAGATGGCGCTGACCCTGGAGGACGGGCTCGACGACCTCGGCAACCTGATGAACAGCCCACGCTTTCTGGTGGCCTCAGACCCGGACGGCGAGCATTTTGCCAACAGCATGGTCGCCGTGCAGACCAAAGCGCCGATGCGCGTGCTGCACGTAGACCTGGACAACGTGTACGACCCCGACCCGGCCCAACAGGCGCGCAACCTCGACGTGCTGGTTCAGCGCGTGGTGGACATGGGCGCTGGCACCGTCTTCCTGCAAGCCTTTGCCGACCCCAAGGGCGACGGCCTAGTGCATTCGCTGTACTTCCCCAACCGCCATCTGCCGATGCGTGCTGACCTGTTCAACCGGGTTGCCTGGCAATTGCACACCCGTGCCCATGCCAGTGTGTACGCCTGGATGCCGGTGCTGAGTTTTGCCCTGGACCCCAAGCTGCCGCGTGTGACCCGCTGGGACCCGAAAACCGGCCAGGTCGGCCCCGACCCGGATCAATACAAACGCCTGTCGCCATTTGATCCCAAGGTGCGGCAGGTCATCGGTGAGATCTACCAAGACCTGGCGCGTGTAGGGCCGATTGACGGCATCCTTTACCACGATGATGCGGTGTTCAACGACTTCGAAGACGCCAGCCCCGCAGCACTCAAGGCCTATGCGGCCCAAGGCCTGCCGGACACCATCGCCGCCCTGCGTGCCGACCCGGCCGTGATGCAGCGCTGGACCAGTTTCAAAAGCCGCTACCTGATCGACTTCACCCATGAGCTCACCGCCAAGGTCCGCGCTATCCGTGGGCCGCAGGTACTCACCGCGCGCAATATCTTCGCCGAGCCGATGCTCAACCCTGGCAGCGAAACCTGGTTCGCGCAGAACCTTGATGACTTCCTCCAGGCCTACGACTGGACCGCGCCGATGGCGATGCCGTTGATGGAAGGCCAGGAAGTGAAGACCTCCAACGCCTGGCTGGAAAAACTCATCGCCACGGTCAAGGCGCGCCCCGGCGCCATGGAAAAAACCATCTTCGAATTGCAAGCCAAAGACTGGCGCACCCAGGCCGCACCGGATATCAGCGCTGAGCAATTGGCAGAGTGGATGGGTGTACTCAAACGCCAGGGCGTCACCAGTTTCGGCTACTACCCGGACAACTTCCTGGAAAACTCCCCGGACTTGAAAACTATTCGTCCGGCCCTCTCCAACCAATGGAACCCTTGATCATGGTTGACAGAATCCTGGCTCTATTCGTGTTGGCACTGGTACTGGGCTTGCCCCTGGGCCTGATCTTCCTGGTGACCGGGCAGTTCCTGATGGACTTCGTGTTCTTCTACCCGTTGTTCATGTCGGCACTATGGATAGCCGGTGGCCTGTATTTCTGGCTGCACTGGGAACGCCACTGGCCGTGGAAAGAAGACACGCCGGCGCCGACCCTGGCCGGCGAGCCGCTGATCTCGATCATCATCCCTTGCTACAACGAGGGCGATAACGTCGCTGACACCATTGGCGCGGCCCTCGGCCAGTTGTACCCGAACATCGAAGTGATCGCGGTCAACGACGGCTCCAGCGACAACACCGCCGCAGTTCTCGATGCCCTGGCGTTGCAACACCCGCGCTTGCGCGTGCTGCACCTGGCGCAGAACCAGGGCAAAGCCGTGGCCCTGCGCATGGGCGCCGTGGCCGCCCGCAGCGAATACCTGGTGTGCATCGACGGCGATGCCTTGCTCGACAAAAACGCGGCCGCCTACATGGTCGCGCCGATGCTCGACAACCCGCGCCTGGGGGCCGTCACCGGCAACCCGCGCATTCGTACCCGCTCGACCCTGATCGGCCGGGTGCAGGTGGGCGAGTTCTCCTCGATCATCGGTTTGATCAAGCGTACCCAGCGGGTATTCGGTCGGATCTTCACGGTCTCCGGTGTGGTGGTGGCGTTTCGCAAGAAGGCACTGGACCGCATCGACTACTGGAGCACCGACATGATCACCGAGGACATCGATGTCAGTTGGAAGCTGCAACTCGATCACTGGGCGATCTTCTACGAGCCGCGCGCCCTATGCTGGATCCTCATGCCCGAAACCGTCGGCGGCCTGTGGAAACAACGCCTGCGTTGGGCCCAGGGCGGCGCTGAAGTGCTGTTCAAGAACATCCGTGGCATCTGGCAATGGCGCCACCGCTACCTGTGGCCGCTGCTGTTCGAGTACTGCCTGTCTACCGGTTGGGCCTTCACCTTCCTGCTGTCGGTGATCTTCTGGGCCGTGGGTAAATTCGTCACGCTGCCGGCGGCGATCACCGTGAGCTCGTTGGTGCCGCCCGCGTTCACCGGCCTGGTGCTGGCGATGGTGTGCCTGCTGCAGTTTGCGGTGAGCATCCTGATCGACCGGCGCTACGAAAAAGACCTGTGGAAAACCCTGTTCTGGACCGTGTGGTACCCGATGGTGTTCTGGCTGGTGAGCCTGCTCACCACCCTGGTCAGCTTTCCCAAGGTGTTGTTCAACCAGCATCAGAAACGCGCACGCTGGGTCAGCCCGGACCGCGGTATCAAACCTGCACAAGAGGAGGCGTGATCATGAAACTGGTCAGAACTCGCCAAAACACACTGATGTGGATCGTCGATGTGCTGCTGACCCTGCTGGCCTGGGGTGGGTTGATCTGGCTGCTGGCGCGAGGCATCAGCGCCATGCTTGAAACCCACGGCGGCCCACGCATCGAGGCGCCTATCTTTGCGGCGCTCAACACCTTGCAGGTTTACCTGTGGATCGCGCTGTTCAATGCGGTGATCCTGATCAGCTGGGCACGTTATCAACAGCATCGCGGGCGCAAATTCGCCCAGCGCCGCGCCGAGGCCAATGCGCTGAGCGACCAGCACCTGAGTGAAAGTTTCAACTTGGGCGACGGCGACCTCGAACAACTGCGCCGCCCCGGCGTGCTGGTGATTCACAACGATGAAGAGGGCGGCGTCGAAGAAGTGAAGTCCCACGTCTCCCGCGACGTCGAACGCCCCGGCCTGACCCTGGTACCCGACAAAGACAAGGGCATTGGCTAGACCTAAGCGAACGCAATGCCCAAAGCAATGAAGACCCAATGTGGGAGCTGGCTTGCCTGCGAAAGCGATAGTGCAGTAACAGTTGCAGTGACTGACACACCGCCTTCGCGAGCAAGCCCGCTCCTACAGGTAGTATTTCCACCCATGGCTTGCAGTGGTTCACTCCTCTTGTTGGAATTCCGATAAATGGGATCCAATTCACAAAACCCCCGCGAACTTTTCCCCCTTCTCCGGTACTAACCTAACTCGGCGAACATCTGATGGCTAAGTAATGGCAGTCGGAAAGTCATTCGTCGAATCGCCATCAAAACAGTTGCCACTTGTCGGAATAATCACTGCAAGTGCCCGACTTAAACTCTTTTGATGAAAAATTATCATTAATAATCAACAGGTTAGAAAACTAATCAGTCGAACGGCCCCACGTCGCCCGTTTCTAGGCGGGCTGGAAGTTCGATGTTAGTTTCGCGGCCCTTGATTTTCGATGGATCGAACATGTCTTCGTTATTGCCATGGACCCGGTTATTGCTCTGCACCCTCCTGCTCACCTGCATGGGCCTGAACAGTGCATCCGCCGCCCCCACGCCTGGCGATCAAGACTTGATCCGCGACCGGCAGAACCGCTTGCTTGAAGAGCAACAGCGGCGCCTCCAGGAGCTGCAGGACCTGCCCGGCAAAGCGGACAAGCCCCAAGCCCCGGCAACCCCGGCCGACACCCGTTGCTTCCCGATCAAAACCATCGAACTCAAAGGCGCCGACAGCCTGCCGGCGCCCGACCGCGAGCGCCTGCTCAAGCCCTACATCGGCCAGTGCCTGGGCGTGTCCCAGCTGAACGACCTGCTCAAAACCATCACCGACTACTACCTCGGCAAAGGCCGCGTCACCAGCCGTGCCTACCTGCCGCAGCAAGACCTCTCCACCGGCCATCTGCAAGTGCTGGTGGTGGAAGGCAAACTCGAAGCGTTGCGCAGCGCCGAAGGCAGCACGGTGACCGACCGCGAACTGGCCATGGCGTTTCCCGGCAAGGTCGGCGAAGCACTGAACCTGCGTGAAATCGAGCAACTGGTGGACCAGCTCAACCGCCTGCCGTCCAAACAAGCGCAGATGGAGCTGACGCCTGGCAAGCAAGTCGGTGGCAGCGACGTGGTGGTCAAGAACACCGCGCAAAAGCCCTGGCGCGCCAGCCTGTCGCGCAACAACGATGGGCAGAAAAGCACCGGCGAACAGCAATGGGGCGCTGGCCTTGAGTGGGACAGCCCACTGGGCCTGGGTGACCAACTGATGCTGCGCGGCGGCCATGACGCCATCAGCGACCACCAGAAAACCTCGAAAAACACCATGCTCTACTACAACCTGCCCTGGGGCTGGTGGAACTTCAGCTACACCTACAGCGAGAGCGACTACCGCACCTACGGCGTGACCGACGGCTTCAAATTCAAGCAGGACGGCGACAACCAGAACCACCAACTGCGCGCCGAGCGGGTGATCCATCGCGACGATGTGAGCAAGACCTCGGTCAACGTCGGCCTGGCGCACCTGCGCACCAACAACTACATCCTCGACACACGCACCGAGGCCAGCAGCAACCGCCTCAGCGAACTGCAACTGGGCGTCAACCACGGTCGGCGCATCGGCAGTGCCTTCGTCAACCTGGACCTGGGCATGCAAAGCGGCATTGGCCTGCTCGACGCCCAGTCTCAAGACGAGCGTGACCCGCTCGGTCGGCGTCAGCCCAATTCGCGCTACCGCAAATACACCGCCACCGTCAGCTACCTGCAACCGTTCAGCCTGTGGGGCGAGTCGTTCAGCTTCAGCAGTTTGGCCACCGGCCAACGCAGCGAAGACATTCTGTTTTCGCCCCAGCGCATGAGCCTCGGCGGCTCGGCCTCGGTGCGCGGTTTCAAGGACCAGTTGCTGACCGGCGACAGCGGCGGCTACTGGCGCAACGAAGTGCGCTGGGCACGCCCGGTGACCCTCGACTGGATGCGCCCGGCCTTCGCCGAATACGGCGCCAGCGTCGGCTACGACCAAGGCGTGATCCGCAACGACCGCTACAACGACAACGTTCATGGCCGGGTGTCCAGCAACTCCCTGGAGCTGTTCGCCCGTGGCAAACACGTCAGCACCAGCGTGACCTTTGCTCATTCGTTAGAAAGACCCGGTGTGGTGACCGAGCGCGAAGCGCCGATCTACTTCCGCATGGATTTTTTCCTGTAATTCAACGCCCCGCTGCATGAGAGCCTGACAATGGATGTTCGCCAATTCGCCTTCCTGGCCCGCCAACCTTCTGCCGCCCTGAAGCGCCGGGACGCGTTCTTCGGCCTGCCCAAGCGCGGGCTGGCGTTGATCCTTGCCAACGCACTGTTCTGGCAGCCGCTGCTGGCCCAGGCCGAGGGCATTGTGGTCAGTGCGCCGGGCACCACCGTGGGCGCGGCGGGCAATGGCGTGCCGGTGGTAAACATCGCTACCCCCAATGGCGCGGGCTTGTCCCATAACCAGTTCAAGGACTACAACGTCGGCCCCAACGGCGTGATCCTCAACAACGCCAACGGCACCATGACTAACACCCAACTGGGCGGGATCATTGTCGGCAACCCCAACCTCAAGGGCGGCGCGGCGAACGTCATCCTCAACGAAGTCAACGGCGGCAGCCCCAGCCAGTTGCGCGGTTATACCGAAGTGGCGGGGCAGTCGGCCAAGGTCATCGTCGCCAACCCGTACGGCGTGACGTGCAGCGGTTGCGGCTTTATCAACACCCCCAACGTCACCCTCACCACCGGCAAACCGGTGCTCGACGCCAGCGGCCAATTGCAGCGCTATGAAGTGGATGGCGGCGCCGTGACCATCGACGGCCAGGGCTTGAACGCCAGCAACGTCGAACGCTTCGACATCATCACCCGCTCGGCCAAGATCAACGCACAAATCAACGCCCGCGAACTCAACGTGATCGCCGGGCGCAACGACGTCGATGCGCAAAGCCTGAAAACCACCCCCCGCGCCGATGACGGCAGCGCCAAGCCGGAGCTGGCGATCGACTCCTCGGCCCTGGGTGGCATGTATGCCGGCGCGATCAAACTGGTGGGCACCGAAGCCGGTGTGGGCGTGAAGCTCGACGGCACCCTGGCCGCCAGTGGTGGCGATATTCAGCTCGACGCCAACGGGCGCCTGAGCATGGCGCAGGCGGCGGCCACCGGTAACGTCAAGATCACCGCGCAAAACATCGACCTCACCGACAAGGTCTACGCCAACGGCAACGTGCAGGTCACCAGCGCCCAGGCTTTGGTCAACCGCAAGAGCATCGCCGCCGACCAGCGCATCGAGATCAACGCGGCCAGCGTGAACAACCCCGGCATCATCGAAGCCGGCGTCGCCGCCGACAACAGCCGCAACACCACGGGCGACTTGGTGGTGAACGCGCAAACCGTCACCACCAGCGGCAACCTGCTGGCCAGCCGCGCCCTGGCGATTACCGCCGCACAAGCGCTGACCAACCAGGGCGCGATTATTCAGGCCAAGACCGTCGAGGTCAGCAGCGCCAAACTGACCAACCAGGGCGCCAGCGCACGTCTGTTTGGCGAACAAACCCTGGTGATCAGCTCGCCGGCCATCGTCAACCTAGGCGGCCTGATCCGCTTCGGCGAAGGCCAGGCCGCCACGCTCAACAGCGCCTCCCTGGACAACCGCCAGGGCCATATCGAAATGGCCGGTGGCAGCCTGGTGCTCACCAGCGCCAACCTGAACAACAGCGGCGGCCAAGTCATCGCCAACGACCTGACCGTCAACGCCGGCAACCTGAACAACCAGAACGGCGTGCTGGTGGCCAAGACCGCGACCGTTACTGCCAGCAACCTCGACAACAGCCTCAAGGGCCTGATCCAGGCCGACGGCGGCGCGCTCAACCTCGCCGTTTCCAACACCTTCAACAACAATCAGGGTTTCGCCCAGGCCAGCACCGATCTGAACGTTACGGCCGGCACCCTCAGCAGCAACGCAGGCGGCGTACTGAGCGCCGACACCGGCAAGCTCACCCTCACCGCCGCGCAACAGCTCAACAACGCCCAGGGCCGCTTGCAGGCCGGGCAGGGCGATATCGAACTGCACGCCGCGAACCTGGATAACCAGAGCGGCACGATCGTCGGCAAACAACTGCTGCTCGACGTGGCCGGCGGCGACATCGACAACCGCGCCGGGCGCGTGTTGGGTGACCACCTCGACGTGCGCGCCTCGGGCCTCGACAACCGCAACGCCGGCCTGCTGGCCGGTGGTGCCCTGGGCGTAAGCCTGCTGCTCAAAGGCCCGGGCCAGTTGCTCAACGCCCAGGGCCGCATCCAGAGCGAGGGCCTGCTGCAACTGCAAGGCGAGCGCTTCGACAACAGCGCCGGCATCCTGCTGGGCCAGACCGTCGACGTCACCGCGCAGACCTTCACCAACAGCAACAAAGGCGCGCTGGTCAGCAACGGCGGCGACGTGGTGCTCAAGGTCAGCGACCTGCTCACCAACGTCGGCGGCCAGATCGACGCGGGCGAACGCAGCGTGCTGGTCAAGCAGCTCACCACCCTCAACAACGACGGCGGCACCCTGCGCGGCAAGCGCCTGGACATCGCCGCCCAGCACCTGAACAACGACAACGGCCAACTGCTGGCCGGCGCCGAAGGCCTGAGCTACAGCGGCCAGGATGTAAGCAACCGCAAAGGCCTGATCCTCAGCGGCGGCGCCCTCACCGAACTGAACACCACCCGCCTGGATAACCAGGGCGGCACCGTGCAGGGCGACAGCCTGAGCGTCACCGCCAACAGCGTCGACAACGCCAGCGGCGGCCTGATGGCCAGCCTGGTCGGTAACCTGCAACTGACCGTAGAAGCCCTGGCCAACCGTGGCGGCAAACTGTTCGGTAAAGAACAAGTGACCGTCAGCGGCGCCAGCCTCGACAACAGCGCGGGCGGCCAGATCAGCGGCAACCAGATCAACCTGACCTCACGTGGCACCCTCAGCAACCAGGGCGGCCTGATCGAAGCCAACCAGGGCCTGACCCTCACCGGCGGCAACCTGGACAACAGCGCCAACGGCCAACTGCGTGCCCTGGGCGGCGCCAGCAGCAAGCTCAACCTCAGCGGTGCGTTGAACAACCAGAACGGCACCCTCGAATTCGGCAGCCAGGCCTTCAGCCTTGACGCCGCCAGCGTCAACAACCAGAACGGCATGTTGCAACACGCCGGCACCGGCCTGTTCCACCTCAACACCGCCAGCCTCGAAGGCAGCCAGGGCAATATCCAGGGCATGGGCAGCGCCGACTGGGCATTCGGTAAAGTCGACGGCCTGGGCCGTGTGCAACTCAACGACGTGCTCACCTACAAGAGCGACCAAGGGCTGGCCCTCAAGGCCGGTGACCGCATGGCCAGCGCCAAGGGCTTGATCCTCAACGTGGCCAGCCTGGACAACGGCGGCGAACTGCTCAGCGACAGTGACATCAGCATCACCACCGGCGATATCACCAACAGCGGCCGCGTCTCGGCCCTGCAAACACTCACCGTCGCCGCCAACAACCTCAGCCAGAACGGCGGCCGCCTGGCCGCAACCAATGCGCGCCTGACCCTGGGCGGCACCCTGGACAACCTCGGGTTCCTCACCGCCCGCCAGCAACTGGACATCGCCGCCGCGCAAATCAACAACCGTGGCACCCTCGGTGCCCAGGGCGCAGTGAACCTCACCGCAGTCAACGGCATCACCAATGCCGCCGATACGCTGCTGTTCAGCGGCGGCGACATGACCTTGCGCAGCAATGGCTTCAGCAACAGCTATGGCGATGTCTACAGCAAAGGCAACCTGAGCTTCGCCGCCCGCGATGGCGGGCGTGCCGTGCTGTTCAGCAACCGCTCCGGCACCGTGGAAAGCGAAGGCTCGATCGGCATCAATGCGGGCTTTATCGAAAACGCCAAAGACGAATTCGAACTCGGGCAAACGCTGACCACCGGCAGCTTGAGTTGGATCTGTGGCCAGCACTGCGGCGAGAGCGACAACTGGGAACGCGGCGAGATCACCATCTACGAAACGTACCTCGAGGCGGCGACCAAGGACTCGGTAGCGGCGCGCCTGGTGGCGGGCAAAAACATGCTGCTGCAAGGCGACAACGTGCAGAACCGCTACAGCCTGATGGCCGCCAATGGCGACCTGAGCATCACTGCCGGTGACCTGCTCAACCAGGGCGCCGCCACGCGCACGGGCCAGCGCAAGCTTGTAATCGGCACGCCAGGTCACGTCTCCGACGATTTGTTTGAACGCATGCAATATGTTGATGTGCCCGCGTTCAATGCGGCCACGGCGGCTGGGAATTTCGACAAGGCGCGCTTCGAAGAACTCAAAAGCCGCTCACCCAATAGCCTGCCGTTCGCCTACGCAAGTGACGTCACCACCTGGACCAACAACAGCGGCCCCGGCTACGACGCCACCCTGCAAGCGGGCGGCACGGTCAACCTCAACGTCGCCCGCACCCTGCAAAACGGCACGCTGCACAACAACACCCTGGCCCAGTTGACCGGCACCCTCGGCGACGACCAGACCGGCATCCCCGTCGGCGGCATCAACATCAACCTGAGCAAACACGCCAACGACCCGAGCGCCCAGGCGCCCGGCAGCGTATTGCCCGTGGTAGGCGTGGCCCCTGGTGGCGGCTTCGTGCCCGTGGACTACACCGGCACCGCGTTTGCCCCGGTCGACCCCACCACCTCGCCCACCTTCCAACTGCCCAAGGGCGAGTACGGCCTGTTCGTCAAAAACGCCGACCCCGCCAGCCACTACCTGATCGAAACCAACCCCGAGTTCACTTCCGTATCGGGCTTCCTCAGCTCCGACTACCTGCTCGGCAAGCTCGGCTTCAACGCCGACAACGCCTGGCGCCGCCTCGGAGACGGTCAGTACGAAACCCGCCTGATCCGCGACGCCGTGCTCGCGCAAACCGGCCAGCGCTTCCTCGCCGGCGGCCTGTACAGCGACGCCGACCAGTTCCGCTACCTGATGGACAACGGCCTCGCCAGCAAAGACGCCCTGCGCCTGAGCCTGGGCGTGGCCCTCACCGACCAGCAAGTCGGCGCCCTGACCCACGACATCGTGTGGATGGAAAACCGCGTCATCGACGGCCAGACCGTGCTCGTACCGGTGCTGTACCTGGCCCAGGCCGACTCGCGCAACGTGCGCGGCAACAGCCTCATCCAGGGCCGCGACCTCAACCTGGTCACCGGCGGCGACCTGATCAACGTCGGCACCCTGCGCGCCAGCAACAACCTCTCCGCCATCAGCAGCGGCAGCATCTACACCGGCGGTCTGGTCGAAGCCGGCAACAACCTCAACCTGCTCGCCCAAGACAGCATCCGCAACGCCATGGCCGGCGAAATCCGCGGCAAACAAGTCAGCCTCACGGCGCTCAAAGGCGACATCACCAACGAGACCACCGCCATCCAGGTACGTGACGGCGCCGGCATGCGCACCCTCACCGACACCAGCGCCGGCACCATCGTCGCCCGCGAAAACCTCGCCATCGACGCCGGCCGCGACCTCACCAACCGAGGCGCTCTCACCGCTGGCAACGACGCCAACCTCACCGCCGGCCGCGACCTCAACCTCATCGCCGCCAGCGACACCCGCGTCAAACACGAAACCCGCGACGGCGGCGAGAAATCCAGCATCACCACCGACGTCAAAAACCTCGCCGCCAGCGTCACGGCGGGCGGCAACCTCAACATGCAGGCCGGGCAAGACGTCAACATCATTGGCAGCACCGCCACCGCCGGCAAAGACCTCAACATCGCCGCCGGCCGCGACCTCAACGTCGCCTCGGTCAGCGACATGCACAACGTCGAGGGCAAGGAAAAGGACGGCAAAAAACGCATCAAGACTTCGGACGACCAGACTACTCAAGTGGCAAGCGTGCTGACTGCGGGTGGGGATTTCGTCAGCCAGGCGGGGCGTGATACCACGATTGTGGCGAGCAGGATCAGTGCGGGGAATGAGGCTTATCTGTATAGCGGGGATAAGTTGAACCTGCTGGCGGCGCAGAACAGCACCTACAGCCTTTACGACATGAAGGAGAAGGGGGGCTGGGGCGCGAAGAAGACCAAGCGTGATGAGGTGACCCACGTCACGAATGTGGGGACTGAGATCAAGACTGGTGGTGATCTGTCGCTGGTCAGTGGCGGTGATCAGTTGTATCAGCGGGCCAAGCTTGAGAGCGGTAAGGACCTGGCCATCACCAGTGGCGGCGCGGTGACCTTCGAGGCGGTCAAAGACCTGCACCAGGAGAGCCACGAGAAGAGCAAGAGTGACCTGGCGTGGACCAGCGCGAAGGGCAAGGGGAATACCGACGAGACGTTGCGTCAGAGTGAGTTGGTGGCGCAGGGCGAGCTGGCAATCAAGGCCGTGGACGGCTTGAAGATTGATGTAAGGCAGGTTAACCAGAATACGGTAAGCCAGACCATCGACGCGATGGTCCAGGCGGACCCAAGCCTCGCCTGGATCAAGCAAATGGAGCAGCGTGGCGATGTTGACTGGCGCGAGGTCAAAGAGCTGCACGACAGCTTCAAATACAGTAATTCCGGCCTGGGCGCCGGCGCGCAAATTGTCATAGCGATCATTGTTACCTACTTCACGATGGGGGCAGCAAGCGGCGCAATTGCCGCCGCTGGGACGGGTACCTCGATGGCTGGGGCGACGGCTGCTGCCACAGCCACATCTGCCGCAGGCTGGGCCAATGCTGCGGGCAGCGTTGTGCTTGCCGGCATGGCCAGCAATGGTGCTATCAGCACAATCAATAATCGTGGCAATTTAGGCGCAGTGGTCAAGGACGTAACCTCCAGCGATGCGATGCGGGGCTATGTTGTCTCGGGTGTTACCGCGGGGCTGACCGCAGGGTTCTATGACGACTGGACCAGCACGCAGACAGGCACTACTACTGCGCTACCTAACTCGGGCGCAGTGACATCCGCGAGCCCATTGAGTACCTGGCAAGGTGTTGGTCAATTTACTGCGAATCAGGTTCTGCAAAACGGCACATCGGCCATCCTGACTAAAGCGCTGGGAGGAGAAGCCAGCCTCGGGGATGCATTGCAAAGCAGCCTTGCCAATGCATTTGCTGCCTATGGCTTCAACATGATTGGTGATGTCTCCAAGAATCGGTTCGCCGACGGCGGTATCACCAAGATTGGGCTGCATGCGTTGATGGGCGGGCTGGCAGCTGAAGCCGCCGGCGGCGATTTCCGTACTGGTGCGTTGGCAGCAGGTGTGAACGAAGCCCTGGTAGACAGCCTCGCCAAACAGTACGCCAGCATGCCGGAGGATAAGAGAAAGAGCTTGCTGGTGATGAGCTCGCAGTTGATTGGTGTGCTTGCGGCGTCGGTGGACAGTGATGCTGACGGTGACAGTTTGCAAACTGGAGCATGGGTGGCGGGCAGTTCGACACAGTACAACTACCTCAACCATGAAGAAAACCAAGAGCGCTGGGCTGCCAAGAAGAAATGCCAGGGAGGAGATAGTGCTGCGTGTGGGCGTGCTGACGCTCTGGATGCTCTAGATAAAAGTCGAGATTTGGCGCTAACCACCGCCTGCAGTGCGAATGGTGCAGGTGCTACCTGTCGTTCTTTACGGCGAGAAGCTTCGGAGGCTGCTCGAAGCCTTGTGGTTGCGAGATTTGGCCCTGAGGCTAAAGAGCAGGCTAAGCAAGTTGAGCAGAATAAAGAGCTTGCGGCGTATTCCATTGAGGCGGAGCTTCGAAGCATTAAGCAAGTAGATAGCCCGATTGCGCTTGCTCAGACAAAGCGCCTGGCTGAGCAGCTCGCTGAATTTGGTTCAGACTTCATTCCGGTTTACGGCGATGCAAAGGGCTTCTATGAGGCTGAGGATCCGTTTGACTATGCCATGGCGAGTATTGGACTCATCCCGGGCGCCGGGGATGCGGCACAAAAAGTTTTAGGTAAGGCTAAAAAGCTGTATTTGGAAGGAAAGGTTGCTGAGTCTGCGGATTTGGTAGAAGAGCTAGCAAAGAGCTTACCTTCAGGAGCAGGTCCTAAAAATCCACTTCTTGGTGATTCGCTACCCCGAAGCGGTGATCGTTTAGTTGTGAATCAAGGGCCCGTACCTACATGTGGTCACAACTCATGTGGCATGGTTTTGGATACCATGGGACATAAAGTAGACATAGGAAATCTGATTGAAAAGCTTCCACCCGGAAAAGACGGGATTTTCCCTCAGGACGTTGCGAATTTGATGAAGTCTGAGGGCGTCAACACGGCAGTTTATGCAAGCCGTAACGTTGCTGATTTGGCAAGATACACAGCAAACGGAACGCCTGTTATTGTCCAAGTGGTGGATAAAGCAGCGGGTACCGGATTTTCCCATTTTGTTGTGGTCGACGGCATTACGACCAGAAATGGCATTTCTGTCGTAGCAATTCGTGATCCTCATGGTAAGCAGTATTTTAGCCCCGCGACTACTTTTGAAAAGAATTTTTCAGGTTATGTTGTTGTTCCAAAGGATGCTCTGAAATGAAATTAAGCATTAAGTTTCCCGAGAATTTGTTAACCCACAGCCTGCTCGAGCAAAGGCTGATTCCTTGCATTTGCAAAATTGCAACGGAGTTTGAAATTGAATTTTTGGACCCTTTGCCAGAAGCTGCAGGAACCGTTCTGGAGTGGGATCGTGCAGAACTTGAAAAAAGAGCGATAGGTGGGGTAGGTGGGCAATACTCTCACTATGCACACGGTCGGGTGTCGTTAAAAAAAGTTGATATTGATATCTACCAAATATTGGATCTTGAAATGTTTTATAGGCTTTTTGGATGGTGCAGCATCTTGGAAGATGGCAACTATGCGCCGCCGGGGCAGTTTTGGGATGATGAATAAGTTGAAGAAAAGGGGACTGAAGAAAAGGGACAAGAAAAGAGGACAGATTTATCTAGACTAGAGTTTAAAGGCTGTTTAGTCCTGAAGCATGTGTAAACCTATTTCAGGACTAGACAGTCCCCTTTTTTCGTTGATTCGTGACAAAAATGTTGGAAGAGATTAAGACAGAAGCAGTAATCGTGGGTAGTGAAGTTGATAAATGGCTTACGAGGGACTGAAATGAGATATTACTTAATGCGACAAGATGTAACTGTCTGCGATAGGTGGGTGCTCGGAGATGTACATCATGTAGATAACTGGCATTTCAGTGATCCTCCAGTTAATTTTACGGAGCCAGGCACATATACCCTCGATGTAAGGTTCGACGGTAAAGAAGTTGATTATTCCCTCGCTGGATACGCCAGTGTTCCTGTTTTAAGCGAGAGGGCAAAAAATTCGCTCGCCGGTTTGCCAGAGATAGACGAACTTTATCAGCATGTCGTTTTTGAGCCGGTTAAGATAAACAATAAAGTGGTTTGCCAGAGCTATTTTTTGATGATTATAGAAACGCAAATCGATTGCGTGGATGAAAAGCGCTCTCGCTATAAAAAGTTTGAGGTAGATGATGCTGTTAGGCCAGATATGGCCGGCAACTATCGTGCTTTCTACAATTTGGTGGTTGACCCGGGTAGGGTCGGATCAAGTCATATATTTAGACTTAAAAAATATTTGGGTGCGATCATAGTAAGTGAAGAAGTGAAACGGCGACTTGTGGCAGCTGGTGTTGTCGGCGTACTGTTTGATTCTGTTAATGGTGATCAAGAAACCGTTACCTAGTTAGTCAGGTAGTTGGGGGAAGGCGGCGAATTTGTTTAATTCGTGGTGGTAGTGCAAAGACCATTGATTAAATCTGCCCCCTTTTGTTGTGTTTAATTACATGGGGGGCGATTTGTGTCGGACAAACAAGTATATGAGCTAACGATTGATGATCTTGATCGCTACAGCGTTTGGTTTTTTCCGATGGACGATACCGTGGAGGATGAGTTAACTGTACGCCCCCTCGCCGAGCAGGAAACGTGCTCAGACTTTCAGATTATCGTTCGAGCTGATTTTTTTGGTGAAAGACACTCTGTGTATCGCGGCTATTTGTATTGGAACTCCAATTCCGCAATTGAATGCTTAAAGCCTGTTGTATTGTCTGATAAGGGAGCCGTCGTAAATTTTTGGAGCGGTATAGTAACTCCCGCGTGGGAAAGTTCAGAGTTTGCCGGTTCGATTAGATCCGAGCTGCCTATTTCTTATGCCTCGGAATCGGTTTTCGGTCTTCCTTCCATTTGCGGAAAGCTGGAGGGACTTTATTATCTTTCTGATGATCAGGTGTGCTGCGTTAAATGACGCGAGAAAAGGGGGGTGATTTATTTAAATTTGCGCTGGGATCTATTAAATAAATCTGTCCCCTTTTTGCGAGGTTTTTCATAATGGTGCGCGTCACGTCGGGTGGGAATCGATGAGTAAGGGGCAATAAATGATCGCTGGAGTAAGTTTTGATTCTTATTATGGTCAAGGTAATGCTGCTGACATAGAAGCTTTTGAAGCATTGGCGGGTATAGTTTTTCCTGCGGAATACAAAGAAGTTTCAGCGAAATTTAATGGCGCGTTTATTTTAAATAAACCTGTTTTCAATTTTTACAATCGTCTTCTCGGCGAAGATGTTACGAGCAGCGCTGGTATGTTTTTACCTTTCGGTGAAATCGAAGGCTCATTCGAGACAATGGAGGTGAAATACCGTCATCCGCCAGAAGATTTTGTTCAAGGCCTAATTATTTTCTCAGTATTAGGGAACGGAGATGCGCTCTGTTTTGACTATCGTAAAGATCGGCTTTCTGATGATCCAGAAGTTATGATGTGGCATCATGAAGCCGTTCCAGGTAGCGATTCAGAACTATCATTTGTCGCTTCCTCATTTTCAAAATTTTTAGACCAGTTATTTGAGCGGCCGCCCGAATAATAAGAAGTTTCGAAGGATCTAATGGGAGGTGGTGTCGGACAAAATTTAATTTCTAAGGCGACATCGGTATCAGATGTCCCCTTTTGTTTTTGGCATCATCACCAAGATAGCGGACGGATGCAGCTCGTTCCGGAGCTGATTCACTGCAGAACTGGACCCATAGGTGGTGAAGCTATGGGGGGCGGAAAGTGATTATAGAAAAAACTGAGCGTTACAGTGATGAACTTTTAGGGTTTGTAATTACCTGTCTGTTCTGCGAGGCTATTGATATATCAGAGTTACAATCGTGGTGCGCAGGATTTTTAGGGGCGGAGGGAGCTCCAGATTTTTTATATGATTTGATTGAATTTGAGCAGAAAAGGGGACAGATTTATTTAAATTAGAGTTTAAAGGCGCATTAAATAAATCTGTCCCCTTTTGTTAAAAGGCAATGATGTCGTGGTGACCAAGCCGAATGGTACGTTTGTGACGATTTTGAAAGATGGCGTCAACCAAAATCCATCAGTAAAAAGTGCGCTGGAAGGGAAGGTTAGATGATGAAAGAGTCTTCGTTGAAGGCGTGGCTTATACTTGCCATTGGCAAAAGGCTTTTGTCGGTGGACGCACTGATTCATAAGTTAGGCTCGGTGGCGCATGGTTTTCCGCAAGAAATTAGTTTACATTTTGAAGGAAGCATTCCTGGCCGTTTATTTTGCGATAGTGATGGGGTTTCGATAGGACTGTCCGTGGAGCCATTAACCGAGTGCGATATGCAAGAGTATGGCGCGCAAGTAATTGCGTCGATGTCCGACGATGCATGCTTTAGTAATGTTATAAACAAAACGCTGTCCTCAGCTGTTCTGGTGAAATCCTCAGTGGAGGATAGGGTTGTGGGTGTTGGTTTTTCATTTGATTGTGAAGAACGTCTTTTTATTTTGAATTTGGGAGATGAGATTTTTGTTTACAGGTCTATCCCCTCGGATGTTGTTGAAAGTGAATTTCTTGTTTTTATAGCCGTGGAGGGGGAGGACTGAAAGGTCTGGCTAATAAATATGAAAAATTTAATAATTTATTATTTTGGTTTGTTTGTGTTAAGTGGCTGTGTAACCAAAGATCTGAGCGTTGAAAACCGCCAGCAAATCAAAACTGTCAGTGTGTTGCTTGCCTCATTCCCGGAGCAGCAGTTCAAGTACACCAGCATGGATCAAGCCTGGGGGGCCGGCTTAGGTGCCGGTGCCGGGGCGGCTGTGGGAATGGCATCGGATTCGTCCAAAGTCGCTACCAGTGCTATGGCTGGCGTGGGTGTGGTAGCGGGCGCGAAAGTGGCTGATGGTGGAGCTTCAAGTCCACGGCAGGCAATTTTGTTGAACTTGCAGCGTAACGAAATAGATCCAGGGCAGTTGTTCAAACAACTGTTGGAGGCACGGATCAGTGCTGAGCATTTATTCAAAGTTGAACCGGAGGGCGGCCGGGCCGATGCGCATATAGAATTCGTCGTGTCCGAATGGGGCTTTGCCTTGAAAAACTACAGTGCAGAGCTTTATCCAACAGTGGGCATTGTAGCGACCATGAAGCTCGGCGACGCAGTAGTTTGGAGGAATTTCGAAACTGTCACAGCGTTCAGTGATGGAAATGTCCAGGCGTATACACCTCAAGAGTACTCAACAAACCCTGAAGCTCTCCGTAGCGCTTTGCAGAATGCTTTCGAGTTAGTGATAGCTAAACTAATAGCTGATTTGAAACAATAGGCGCTATAAGGCGTAGGGAGAAAAGGGTACAGATTTATTTGAATGAGGCTTGAAAAGCATATTAAATAAATATGTCCCCTTTGTTCTGCTGTTTGTCACGGTACTCCAGTCAGCAATATATTAAACCAAATTCCAGGGTTTAATGGGTTTGCTACATTGCACGATGGTTGGATGATTAACTTGAAAGCTCACAAACAAGCTGATATGTCGTTTTTTGAAAATTTGGGCAGCATGCCGCCTGCTCTGCTTGTAAATTATGGAGCACTGTACGATAAGTACCGCCCAGCAATTGAGTCGCAGAAAAAGCGTGAAAATTAATAAATGGCTTTTGGTAGTATTATTGTCGGCCTTGGCTGGCTGCGCACCTTCCCATTCCAATTGGGAAAATGGAATGAATCTATGGGTAGGTACTCATTTCGATTCCCACCTTTACAAAGACTGCACTCGAGGATGTGGCGACTCATATTGGTCGCCTGTAAATAAAAATAAGACCTTTGATAAGGTTGTTGATGAAAACGGAGGCAGGCGGTATTACATAACTTGGATTAGAGATTGCCGATATTCGGTTTTTGTCGCTGCGGATCGGCTAATAAAGTCATGGAGATACGAAACTTCTAACGTAAAAGGATGTTATGTCTTTTAACTGTTGTTTTAAGGGAAAAGAAAAGAGAGAAAAGGGGGCGAGAGAAAAGGAAGAGAAAAGGGGGCGGATTTATTTAAATTAGAGTTGAAGAGCATATTAAATAAATCTGTCCCCTTTTGTTCCTTTTGTTCTTTTGTTCGCAACGGCCCGTGAGAACTCTTATCCAGGACGAATCAGGCCGGTATTGGTTGCAAGGGCAAGGTGGGGGAAAATTACCCCTTCAGGTTCTTACGATTTTGTCACATTGCCGGATGGGACTATCAAGGTAAGCCGCCCAAATGTGAATGAGCAATTTTCAACCCATCTGGGGTAGCGTGGGGGGGAAATTAAATATGCCGGCTCTATACGCTTTGGTAATAATGACGGTCCAGAGCGAGGAAAAATAACAAGATGGGATAATAGTTCCGGTCATTATCAGCCACCTGCTACTCTAAAGGCTAACTCTGGGTTACCGGAAAACTCATTTAATCCAAGGAAATAGTTTGGTATGGATTCAAGATTGATATCACTCTGTAAAGAGTTGGCGAAAATGACTTCTGATCAGGCGGCAGCTTGGATATTGAGCCGGTACCCGCTTACTTCAGATAATTGGGGTGAAGCTTTATTACTCCTTCCTCATAGATCTTGGAAAAAACCAGAGCAGAAACGTTTAGCGGATTATTATTTTAAGAAAATTCCGTTCTCTAGCGCTAGAGGATATGAAACCTTCGCGTCAATTATGCCAGTTAAGTTAATGGTTGCATGCATTAACGATGCATTGCCCAAAGATCCTAGCAGGCTCGAGTTATTGTTTTATCATCTTGTCCCAGTGCTTAAGTGTTTTGCGAAGAATGATGCAGATCGAAAAATTATTGAGACTTTACTTTCGGCTTTTTCGATAAATTTTCCAAAAGATAATTGAGAACAAAAGGAGGCGGTTTGTTTGATCTTGCTAGAGAAGTGAAAAAAGGGAGCGGAAAAAAAAGGGAGCAGATTTATTTGAATTAGGGTTGAAAAATCTATAAAAAAAATCTGTCCCCTTTTTCTGATTTCCGGATCAGCATCAGGGTGGAATACATCGTGCTGGAGGTGTGCCCAGAGAGATTTTTTCAGATAAAAAGTAGGGGGTGAAGGTGGATATTAAAACTTTTTTGAAGAGTAAGAAAGAAGAGCATTTGCTTGATGGCTTGGCTGCTGTAGATGATGTCAGTCTTAATGCAATAAAGGTAGGGCAGAAAAATGCTCCTGATGATTACTTGGAGTTTTTGCAGGAGTTCGGAAGTGGGGAAATTGAAACAGCCGGATTTATGCTTTATAACGGCCTCCTAGAGGCAAGTGATATTTTTGATGATGAGACTGCGGCGCAATTCGAAAGTGTTATGATTTTTGGTGATGATATGCAGGGGCGATGCGTCGGTTTTGATAAAAATGATAAATGGGCTGTAGTGAAAATAGACTCTGCAGATATGAGTGTTAAGAAGTTATGTGAAACATTTTCTTTGTTTGTTTATAGTTTGTTGAGGTGACTCTGGGAGAAAAGGGAAGGAAATGGGAAGGGAAAGTGATTAAGCCTAGATCAAGGTGGCAGGCGTTTTTGTTATTGTTGATTTATCTGTTTTTATTGTTTTTGTTGGTGGGGGTTATCGCAAAGCTCATGGGGGCGCTGGTTAATTATTCAAAGATTGGTGTATGGGACTTTAGTTGGGCTGAAATCGTAGATATGTTACCCGGTGTTTTTGCCTATGCAATACCTACTGGGGTAGGCGTTTGGATACAGTCCTGGTTGAAAAATCGTAAAGAGAGTGGCCAAGGGAATTGAGCGCAAAGCGGGCGACACAAAGGCCGCCCGATTTTCACTCAGGACGGATCGGCATTAAGCCTGCGACTGATGACATCCAGCAAATCACACCCATCGCGCAGCGGAATGGCCAGCAAATGGGCGAAGTCTGAAAGTACTACGGCATCGCTGCTGAGTTGTTCGCGGAAGGCCAGGTTTTCCAGCAGTTGGGTGACGGCCCGAATGCGGTGCACGGCGGCGTCGTGAAGGACGTCGAGAGGTGCCTGGGTGTCGATGATCAGGGCTGGGACGGTGCAGTCGTGGCCGGTTAGGGGAATGTATCGATTCATCATTAAGCTCTCTGGATTATTGAGGGCTCGTTCTTCGGGTCGCCAAACCCGGTCGCTTTTTGAGCGACGGCCGGACTATAAGCCGCACCACCAAGCCCGCGCAAGGCATCAAAATGCCGCTGCTTCGGAGCGTGTACGCAGCTACTAACGTCTTGCCACCCATTGCCGACATACTGCTCACGAACAAACGCACTACGACTATGCAAATCTGAAAGCCTCACCCCAAACATTAAAGGACCAATGTGAAAAACCTCCTCCTCATTCTCCTCACCACCCTCATCCTCGGCGGCTGCGTCAGCCACCCCCTCACTCCCGAAAACCGCGCGCAGATCAAGACCGTCAAAGTCCTGCCCGTGAAGTGGGAAAAGAACATGGTGTACTTCGGCCGCGAACAGGCCTGGGGCGCGGCCCTGGGTGCCGGGGTTGGCGCGGGTGTTGGCATGGCCAGCGGGGCGTCCAAGGTGGGTACTGCGGCGTTGAGTGGTGCCGGGTTTGCCGGCGGCATGAAGCTTGGGCAGTTGGCCGAGATGCCGACGCCGGTGGCTATTCTGACGGTGATGGAGGCGGAAAAACTCGATGTTGGCGTGTTGCTCAAGCAGGGCTTTGTCGATGAGTTGGGTAAGACGTCGACGCTCAAGGTGGTCGGCGACGATGAGCCGGCTGATGCGCAGATTCAGCTGACCGTGTCCGAGTGGGGCTTTCGCCTGACCCAGGGTTTCAGCAGTGTGATTTATCCGACCCTTAACGTGTTAGCGCAGATGGATCGCGGCGATGAGATGATCTGGCGCACCTTTGAAGCGGTCACGCCGTTTAATGGTCAGAACGTTTATGGCTATACGCCGTTAACCTACCGCACGGACCCGGAAGCTTTGCGCCGGGCGTTGACCGGGATTACGCAGATTTCTGCGCAGTACCTGGTGAAGGAGCTCAAGTAGGGCTGTGCGAAGGCAGGCTGCTGTTGGTGGGCGGGCTTGGACTAATACCAGTCAGGGTTAAACGCAGTTCCCCTGTGGGAGCGGGCTTGCCCGCGAAGGCGGTGTGTCAGTCGCTGCATCTGTTGCTGCACTATCGCTTTCGCAGGCAAGCCAGCTCCCACATTTGATCTTTGTTGCTTTGAGTATTGCGGTCGGCAGTAGGGTAAGCCACCCACCTATGGCCGAAACAACTTGAGAACCGCTCTCAACCCCGTAAAATGCCGCAGCCGTTGTATCACCGTCTTTCAGGGAAGAATCCAGGCCAGTGCGTTTTCAGGCTGCCTTTCTCCTTGGAAAACCCAGCAACGCTGATTTCCTCACCCAAGGAGCACCCTGTGAAGACACTGTCCAAAATCCTGCTGTCGGGCCTCACCGCCGCGGCGCTGTTGACCGTGGCCGGTTGTGCCACCGAGAGCAACCGCGCGATGCCGGTGGAGCAAGTCGCCAGCGCCCACCTGGCCTATTCCGGCGTGCGTGTGCCGATTGCCGTGGGTAAGTTCGATAACCGCTCCAGCTACATGCGCGGCATCTTCTCCGATGGCGTTGACCGTCTCGGCGGCCAGGCCAAGACCATCCTTATCACCCACTTGCAGCAGACCAACCGCTTCAGCGTGCTGGACCGCGACAACATGGGCGAGATCTCCCAGGAAGCCAAAATCAAAGGCACCGTGCAGAAGCTCAAGGGCGCTGACTATGTGGTGACTGGCGATGTGACCGAGTTCGGCCGCAAAGAGACCGGCGACCGCCAGCTGTTCGGCATCCTCGGCCGTGGCAAGACCCAAGTGGCCTACGCCAAAGTTGCGTTGAATATCGTCAACATCAATACCTCCGAAGTGGTGTATTCCACCCAGGGCGCCGGTGAGTACGCGCTGTCCAACCGTGAAGTGATCGGCTTCGGCGGCACCGCCAGCTATGACTCCACCCTCAATGGCAAGGTGCTGGACCTGGCCATGCGCGAAGCGATCAACCGCCTGGTCGACGGCATCAACGCTGGCGCCTGGAACCCGCGTAACTGATCAGCCACACCACAAGGAGCAGTACACGGATGAGCAAGGCAGTGAAGTTAGCGCTGACGCTGGCAGCAATCGCGACGGTAGCCGGGTGCCAAACGGCGCCCCAGCCCCTGTATCAATGGGAAAGCTACCAGCCGCAGGTTTACGAGTACTTCAAGGGCGAGCCCAAGGAAGCGCAGGTGGAAGCACTGGAGCGCGATCTGCAGAAGATCAACGCCAGTGGCCGCAAGGCGCCGCCGGGTTACCACGCGCACCTGGGCATGCTGTACATGAACATGGGCAAGGATGACCAGATGGTGCAGGAGTTTCGCACCGAGAAGGCGCTGTTCCCTGAGTCTGCTGCGTACATGGACTTTCTGTTGAAAAACGCCAAAGCCGGAGTCGCCACCAAATGAGCCTGTTAAAACTCACCGGCGCCTTGCTGGCCCTGGCGTTGCTCGGCGGTTGCGCCGCGCCCAAGACGGTTGATTATTCGGCGTACAAACAGGCGCGGCCCAAGTCGATCCTGGTATTGCCGCCGATCAACGAATCGCCGGAAGTGCAGGCGTCCTACAGCCTGGTGTCGCAAGTCACCTACCCGCTGGCCGAAGCCGGCTACTACGTGTTGCCGATTGCCCTGGTGGACGAAACCTTCCGCCAGAACGGCCTGACCACCGCCAACGATATCCAGGCCGTACAACCGGCCAAGCTGCATGACATCTTTGGCGCGGACGCGGCGCTTTACATCACCATCAGCGAGTACGGCACCCAGTACATGCTGATCTCCAGCGACACCTCGGTGACGGCCTCGGCCAAACTGGTGGACCTGCGCACCGGCACCACCCTGTGGACCGGTTCGGCGCGGGCGTCGAGCGAAGAAGGCAACAACAACGGTGGCGGCCTGGTGGGCATGTTGATCACGGCTGCGGTCAAGCAGGTGATCAACAGCTCTACCGATGCGGCGCATCCGATTGCCGGTATCACCAGCGCACGGTTGCTGTCGGCGGGGCAGCGCACCGGGATTTTGTACGGCCCGCGTAACCCGAAATACGGCACGGACTAAGAGAACACCGCCATACAACTGTGGGAGCTGGCTTGCCTGCGATAGCGGTGGGCCAGTGCTGGAAAGGCTGCCTGACACACCGCTATCGCAGGCAAGCCAGCTCCCACATTGATCGAGGTGAATTTCGAGGGTTTAACCCGAACCCAACCTACCTCGCGTCTGACCTTGTGAACGGCTCATTCATTCACGAGGTTCAGCCCCATGTCCCGCCCTCTGCTTTACCTGCGTCCCGCTGCCCAAGGCTTCACCGTTACCCTGCTGGTGGCGCTGGCTGGGTGTGGGCTGTCATCGTCCCCCGAAGTCTCCAAACCGGTTGAACCGGCGCCTCTCGCCGAGCTGCACAGCGCGCCGATCCAGAATGCAGTGGTCAAACGCATGGCCATGCCGGCACCGATGGCGGTGCGTGAAATGGCGATGATGAATGACCGCAGCGAACCCCGAGAGCAATACGCCAACCTGCCCGACAACCCTGTGCACCGCGTTACCGAAACCCCCGTCTCCACCTTCAGCGTGGATGTCGACACCGGCAGCTACGCCAACGTAAGGCGCTTCCTCAACCAAGGCCGCCTGCCGCCCGAAGGCGCGGTTCGGTTGGAGGAAATGGTCAATTACTTTCCCTATGACTACGCACTGCCCACCGACGGCTCACCCTTTGGCGTCACCACCGAAGTGGCCGCCACACCGTGGAACCCGCGCACAAAACTGCTGCGCATTGGCATCAAGGCCTCCGATAAAACCGTGGCCGAACTGGCGCCCGCCAATCTGGTTTTCCTGGTGGACGTGTCCGGCTCCATGGACCGCCGCGAAGGCTTGCCGTTGGTCAAAAGCACGCTGAAGTTACTGGTGGATCAACTGCGTGATCAGGACCGTGTGTCACTGGTGGTCTATGCCGGTGAATCCCGCGTGGTGCTCAAGCCCACCTCGGGCAGTGAAAAAGCCAAGATCCGCAAAGCCATCGACCAACTCACCGCCGGCGGCTCCACCGCAGGCGCGTCGGGCATCGAGTTGGCCTACCAGATGGCCCGCGAAGGCTTTATCGACCAGGGCATCAACCGCATCCTGCTGGCCACCGACGGCGACTTCAACGTGGGCATCAGCGACTTCGACAGCCTCAAGCAGATGGCCGTGGCCCAGCGCAAAAGCGGCGTATCGCTGACCACCCTCGGCTTTGGCGTGGACAACTACAACGAACACCTGATGGAACAACTGGCCGACGCGGGCGACGGTAACTACGCCTACATCGACAACCTGCGCGAAGCACGCAAGGTGCTGGTAGAGCAACTCAGTTTCACCCTGGCCGTGGTGGCGCGGGATGTGAAACTGCAGGTGGAATTCAACCCGGCCCAGGTCAGCGAATACCGCCTGCTGGGCTATGAAAACCGCGCCCTGAAGCGTGAGGATTTCAACAACGACAAGGTCGATGCCGGTGAGATTGGCGCAGGGCACACAGTGACGGCGTTGTATGAAATCGTGCCCAAGGGCGAGAAGGGCTGGTTGGAGCCTTTGCGCTATGCCGCTGCGCCTGCGGACGCAGGCCAATCCGCAGAGCTTGCGATGCTTCGGGTGCGCTACAAACTCGCTGCGGGCGGTAACAGTCAGTTGATCGAACGCCCCATCGCCAACCAAACCACCCCGGCCAGCGATGATCTGCGCTTCGCGTCTGCCGTGGCCGCCTTCGCTCAACAGCTCAAGGGCGATGGCCGCTACACTGGCATCATGAGTGTGCAAGACACCGCCAAACTGGCGCGCTCGGCCCGCGGCGATGACCCGTTCGGGCTGCGCAACGAGTTCGTGCAACTGGTGGAGTTGGCCCAAAGCCTCAAACCCTGACCTCGCTCACAACCGAGATCAAATGTGGGAGGTGGCTTGCTGCTAAAGCTTTTTGTAGGAGCGAGCTTGCTCGCGAAAAACTCACAGGCACCGCGTTTATCCAGGAAGCACCCGTTATCGTTGACGTTCTTCGCGAGCAAGCTCGCTCCTACAGTAACCCTGCTTCGGCTGACCAAAAGGAGTTCGCCCATTACATGGCCGTTCCAGACGACTCACCCAGCGACGAATCGCTGCTGGCCCGCTACCGAACCGGTGACGCGGGCGCCTTCGAAACCTTGTACACGCGCCACCGCCAGGGCCTGTACCGCTTCCTCGTGTCCCTGTGCAACAAAGCCGAACTGGCCGAAGAAATCTACCAGGACACCTGGCTCAGCCTGATCCGCAGCACCACCCAGCCACAAGGCCGGGCGAGTTTTCGCACCTGGTTGTTCCAGATCGCCCGCAACCGCCTGATCGACCACTGGCGCAAGCACGGCATCCACAACCCCCTGCACGACAGCTACGATGAACAGCTCCACGCCCAGGCCGATGACAGCGACGGCCCCGAGCAACAACTGACCCTCAGCCGCGACCAGGCGCGCCTCGACGCGGCCCTGCAAGCGTTGCCCGAAGACCAGCGCGAAGTGTTTCTGCTGCGCCTGCACGGCGAGCTCGAAGTACCGCAAATCGCCACCCTCACCGGCGCCCCGCTGGAAACCGTAAAAAGCCGCTTGCGCTACGCCCTGCAAAAATTGCGGCGCCTGCTGGCCGAGGAGGTACCCGTATGACTGACTCCCGACACACCCCGGACGACGCGCTGCTTCAGCACTACCGTCAACACAGCACGGGCGAACCGCCCGCGTCCCTCGACGCCTTCATCCTCAACGCCGCCCGCCGCGAAGCCCCGCAGCCGCAACCCAGCCTGTGGCAACGCTGGCTGCAAGCCTGCCAACGCCCGCGCTGGCAAATGGCATTTGCCACCGTCGCCGGGTTGGCACTGATGATCGGCGTGGTCATGCGCTCCCCCGTGCCGCCACCTGAAATCTCCACCGCGACATTCTCTGCGCCGCACCACGAAGAAGCCGCCCAGCCAGCGCCGCAAGCCTTCTCCGCCCCCGCGCCAATGGCCCGGATGGCGATGGCGCCACGCGTTGAAAGTGCTCCGGCTCAAGCCGAAAGCGCATTGGCGGATCAGCCAGCGCTGAAACTCAGCAAACGGGCGCTGCCTACGTTGGAAGCAGGTCTGCAGGAAATTGTGAACCTGCGCCGAGCGGGTGAAGCCAGGGCCGCGGATGAAAAACTGCTGGCGCTGTACCAACGCTTTCCCGAGGAGGACTTGCCGGCGCGGCTAGAGGCGTTGCAACAGCATTGAACCTGTCGCCACGAACCAGCCCCAGGCCTGTCGACCTGGGGCTTTTTATTACAACCCGCCGTAGGCCCGGGACCAGGCCACCGTGTCCGTGAGGGTCTGCTCCAGCACGCGAAAGCTCAACCCCAGTTCTTCTTCACTTTTACGGTGGTCAAAGCGGGTACGGTGCTCCTCGCGTATCAACAGCCGCAACGTCGCCATGCTCAGCAAGATGGGCTTGCCGGTCAGGTAGGCGTAGGCCTCTTGCACCGCTGCCAACAGGTACAGCGCGGGCAGCGGCAGTTGGCGCGAGGGTACCTTGACCCCGGCAATACGCCCCAGCACCGGCATCAGCTGGCGCATGGTCAAGTTGCGACCGGCCGCGAGATAACGCTCGCCCCGTCGCCCGCTCTGGGCGGCAGCAATGTGCGCCCAGGCCACATCGCGGGCATCGACCAGCGAAAAGGTGCCAGGAATCAGCCCCGGCAACTTGCCGTTGATCACGTCCCGGACCAACTGCCCCGAAGACGTCGGCCCACGGTCGCCCGGCCCCCACATCCAACCGGGCAAGACCATGCAGGCGTGCATCTGCGGATGGCTTTCAAGAAACCTCAACACCTCCCGCTCAGCCAGGATCTTGCTGCGGTAGTAGTCGTCCGCATCGGCTTCGGCCCGCAGGCACGTCTCGTCGATCGGCGTACCGGGGGCACCGTCGAGCACGGCAATCGACGAGGTGTGCACAAACCGTCGCACACCGGCGTCATACGCCCGTTGCAGCAGGGCACGCGTACCGACGACATTGATCTTCTCCAGTTCCTCCCAATGGCTGCCGCCCTTGTAGTTATCCCGAAAAAACGCCGCGCAGTGAAACACCGTATCGCAGCCTTGCAACGCCGCCGCAAAGGCATCCACATCAGCCATGTCCCCCACCACCTGCTCCACGCCCGGCACACCGCCGAACTGCAGCGCACCCTTGGCCGCCGAGCGCACCAGCGCCTTCACCGCATAACCCCGTGCGACCAGCTCCCGTACCAGGTTATTGCCCAGCAAGCCGGTGGCACCGGTCACAAAGGCGCTGCGCAAGCGATTGGGGTTCGTGTTCATACATGCCATTCCATTTGTTGAGAAGGCCAGTAGATATACCGGTCAGCCCGCGCCGTAAAAACAGTGCCTGCGGCATAATGGCTTTGCACATCTGCACACCAGGGAAGCGCGGAGATATGGCATTGCAGGCAAATTGGGACGATCTTCGACTGCTGCTGGCAGTCTCACGGCGCGGCAGCTTTTTACAGGCAGGCCAATTACTGGGTATCGCGGCCTCTACCGTCTCCCGCCGCCTCACCCAACTGGAAACCGCCCTGGGCGAACCACTGGTGGAACGCGGCGTGGAAGGCTGCCGGCTCACCTCCCGAGGCCAAGCCCTGGTAGACGTCGCCCTGGCCGCCGAATCCGGCCTGCGACGCCAGGCCCCCGCCGACGGCACGCCAGCAACCCTCAGCGGCACCGTGCTGGTGAGCGCCGGCGAAGGCTTTTCCGCCAGCGTGCTTGAGGCCGCCAGCCGCTTCACCTCCCAGCACCCAGGCTGTTCCGTAGAACTACAGGTCACCACCGACTTTCACAAAATCGTACGAGGCGTGGCCGACATCGCCATACGCACCGCACACCTGGGCGAACCTTCCCTGATCTACCGAGGGCTCGGCAAACTCGCTTACGGCGTATTCGCAACTGCTGAATACCTGCAACGGTTTCCTGCGCTAACGCCAGCTACCGCCGCCAGTATCGCCTTGCTGCCGCCGCTGGATCTGCTGCCGCAAATGCGCGCTGCGAAAGCTGCGGGGGTGGACCGTGCGCCGATCAGGGTGAGTTCGTTTGCGGTGCAGCTTGAATCGGTGAAGCGGGGGATGGGGGTGGCGGTGTTGCCGCGTATTTTGGCGACGGGGTTGAGTGAGGTTTTTCAGGAGATAGAACTGCCGGCGATGGAGGTTTATTTGGTTACGCGGCCGCAGGCGTTGAAGCAGGGGCATATTCAGGGGTTTTTTGGGGTGTTGGAGGGGGTGTTGCGCGGTGAAATTTCAAGCCTGGAAAAGCAGCATTCCGGGAATTCATCAAGGCTTTCGTAATACTCAACCCATCGGGATGTAGGCGCTTAGCCACTCGTAGCAACATCGAGTTGCGCGTGCAAGTGGCTCACAAAAAAGCCCCGGGTCTAAAGACCTCGGGTGTTTCATTCATATCTGGCTCCACACTTCTGCGGCGATGGTGCTGGCGTCCTTTGACATTTCCAACACACCAATGCGTTCTTGCCATTCCTCGAATTTGACAGGTAGAAAGGACGCATTTGTAATGCGCAGCGCAGCTTCGGTGATATACCTCTAAGGCATTAACTGCATCTCCGACAAACCGTATTCCCCCAACGAATACAGCAACGTCCCATACCCCAGCTGGACGTAGCCAACCCTGTCAGCACCATAATCCCCGCCACCACCTTCCACTTGGACGTTATTTGCCATGGCCTGCACATTCGGTGCGCTGAGGCCCTTTCGCACGGCGTAGTGGTTGTAGAGCAGTTCCCATATCGGACGGGTTTCGCCGCGATGATCGGCCGAGATAACGGTCTGTTTGAAGCTGCTGTTGGGGATGGGGGTAAACGGCACCTCCTGGCCAAGGTTGTACTTGGCCACATACTCGGCGCCCTGCAGCACGCGGTTGTTCTGGTAGCCGAACAGGTCGTTGCCCTGGCTCCAGGCCATTTGGCAGAAACTGCCGAGCAGGGCTATGTCGAGCATGGCGTGTGACTGATCACGTCCGCTTTCCTGGACTTGACCAAGGCCATCGCCGTAGAGCTTCCACACCGCGTGGGCGATGGCGCCGTTACCGGTGCCGTGCTTGAAGTAGTCGACGGCCTCGTTGTAGAGATCGCGGCGGTCGGTCAGTACGCCGATGGCCAGCATCGAGTTCATGTTGGCTAGGTCCCAGCTGGCCCCATGATGATCAGGCCGGGCGCCGTCGTGGTTCACCAGGAAGTCATGATTGATGGGGTAGAACACAGTGAGCATCATGCCTTGAAAACGCTGGAAATCTTCCGCCCGCCACTTTGGGTAGCTGCGCAGCAGTTCGGCCGCGTTGGCCAGTTGGTAGCCGTACAAGCCTGCCACCAAAGCTCTGCCGGGCTTGTCTTTGATCGCGGTGAGGGTCAAGGCCCACTGGTTCAAAATACTCACGGCCTTGTCGGCATACGCCGGGTTGTTGGAGATCTGCCAGCGCAGGGCCAGTGCATACGCGGCGGCTGCGTCGTTGAACAGAACACTGTCGTTATTCGGGCCGCCTGAAGTGGGGTACACCACCGGCATCGGGTTGGGCTGCCAGGCTAATGAGGCATGGGGGTTGGCGATCAGCTTCTGCCAGCCGGCCAGCCACGGCTGGTTATAGTTGGCCAGCTTCTCGCGTATCCGCGTGAAGTCCTCCCGGGTCTGGAGCAGGCCAGGATGCACGAACGCTTCGGTATGCAGGGTGGGGGAGGCTTGACTGCCGATACTCATCAATAGCGCATAGAGCAGCACGGCTCTTTTGGACAGGTACTTCAAACGGATCATCGTGTGTACGCCCTGATGGGGAGAACCTTGCGCGGTCTGAAAAGCCATTCGCACAGGACTGGAATCTGCCCCAGGGATAGTTCAGATGAAGCCTGCATACCCGGGGCTTGTTGTCAGAACGTGTAGTTGATTGCAAACAGGCCCAAGCCTGCGGTTTCGCGCCTTACCAGCGGGCTGTCGCTGGCCTGGTCAGCGTATTGAGTCAGCGTCAGGCTGGCCAGCGTTGACCAGTGCGCGTCGAAGGTGTGCTGCCAGTTCAAGGCAGCGGAGTAGGCATAGATCCCGGCGTCGGCGGTGTACTTGCTGTAGATCGAGCGTTGGCTCTGAGCCTGGGTGACGCCGAAGAACGTCTGGTTGTAGCGGCTATCGCCGGCATGGGCGTCGATGGCCAGGCTCAGGGTGTCGCGGTCTGTGTGCAACAAGATGCCTTCCAGGCCAAAGCGGTAACGGTTGCCTCGGTGCTCGCCGGCCATGCGCAGTTCGGCTTCGCCGTTGACCGACAGCCAGTCAAGCAGTTGTTGGCTGAGGGTAAAGTCGGCGACGGTTGCGCCGTTGATATCGCCCATACCTCTGAGCTCGTCGCCGCCCGGGCTGGTGATGCTGTCCTTCTCTTTGCGGCCCAGGTCGTAATTGATCGCTGCGCTGGCGCTAAAACCACTGTCGGATTGAAATTGCAGGCCCACGCCGCGAGTGGTGTCGGCGAACAACGCTCCGTGCTGGATGCTGAGCATCGGCAGTACGAGCGGACGGTAGCGGTCAGCACCCATGTAGCGAGGCGTGACACCCATGCCAAGGCCCAGGGTAACGGTGGTTTCTTCGGCTGTCGGGCTGGCGTCGGTCGCCTGAGCCTGGGGCGCGAGCGCGCAGCACAGCAGCGTGACGGCGCCCAACAGAACGTTGTGGGTAGGGGAGGTGGTGAAGTTCATGGTCAAGCCCTATGTGCAAAAGAAGACAGCAGTGCGCCCGCCGACGCGCGACACAACGCCTCCCTCTGATCGAGCTGTTCAGGCCCGTTGATAGGCTTGGACAGCGATGCAGTGGTCGGCATAGGATCGGCTCGCGAAAGCGGGCGTAGGGCAATACTGGCAGCGCACTTTCAATAAACCGTTCGTAAATTATCAAGGTTTCATCAAGAGGCTTCTTTGTGTCAGGAAAACGTATCCTCATCGTCGAAGACGACGCCGACAGCGCCAACATTCTCGAAGCCTACTTGCTCCGGGATGGCTATGAGGTGGCCCTGGCCGAAGACGGCCAGCGCGGTCTGGACCTGTACAAAAGCTGGCAGCCCGACCTGATCCTGCTCGACGTGATGCTTCCGCGCTTGAGCGGCACCGAGGTGTTATCCGCCGTGCGCCGTAGCAGTGACACGCCGGTCATCATGGTCACGGCCATGGGCGACGAACCGGAAAAACTCGGTGCCTTGCGTTATGGCGCGGACGACTATGTGGTCAAGCCTTACAGCCCGCGCGAAGTGGTGGCGCGGGTGCACGCGGTGTTGCGGCGCACCACCGGCAACCAACCGGTCGAACACCTGCTGCGCCATGAAAACCTGCGGGTGGATCTTGTTGCGTTTACCGCGGCCATTGAGCAGGGCGAAGCACCACCGCAATGGCTGGACCTGACCCCAACGGAATTTAAGCTGCTGGTGACGTTGCTCAAGACGCCGTCCAAGGCCTTCACTCGTGATGAGTTGCTGGAAATCTGCCTACCGGAAAGCGAAGCCCTGGCCCGCGTCGTCGACACCCACGTGCACAACCTGCGCCGCAAGCTGGAAAACCACGGCATCACCGGCGTTCTGGTCACGGTGCGCTCCATTGGCTATCGATTCAGGTAACGCACATGCTTGAGCAACCGCGGGTCAACGACAAACCCATGTGGCGCTGGATCGGCCTGCGCATGAGCCTGCTGGCGATCGGCGCGGTGGTGGTGATCTCGGTGTGCATGTGGATCAACGTCACACTGTCGGACTGGTATTTTGTGCAGCATCTGCCGCCTGGGCCGCGTGAGGAGCTGCTGGCGTTGCGCGCCGAGCCAGAGCTCAATGAGGCACGCTTGCGTCAAGTGGTTGCCCAGTACTATCCGCTGGACTATTTCCAGCCGGCTATCGCCAATCGCGACTGGCTGATACTGATCGGCCTGGTGCTGGCCGCGATCCCTATCATCATTGGCTTCGGCCTGTGGTTTTCGCGGCCCTTGTCCAGCCAGTTCTCGGCAATTGCCCAGGGCGCCCGGCGAGTCGCCGGCGGTGATTTCCTGACTCGCCTGCCGGTGCACCGCGACGCGCCCGACGAGCTGCAACGGCTGGTCAGCGACTTCAACAGCATGACCACGCAACTGGAGCGCTATGAGCGCGATGTGCGTGAATCCAGCGCGGTCATTGCCCACGAACTGCGCACACCCTTGAACGCCGCCATGGGGCGTGTGCAGGGTATGCTCGATGAGGTATTCCCCAGCGATGCCATGCAGTTGGGCATGGTCAAGCGTCAGCTCGATCAACTCAGAAAGCTGGTGGATGATTTGCACCTGTTGTCGATGGCTCGTGCTGGCCGGCTGGTGCTGGAGCGCAGCGAGTTTTCTCTGGTAGCTCTGGTGGCGGAGCGGTTGGCGTGGTTCCAGCCGCAGTTGGATGAGGCTTGCGTGCTGACGCAGGTCAGTATTGCTGATGGGCTTCGTATGCATGCCGATCGTGATCGCCTGGGCCAGGTGATCAACATTCTGGTCGATAACTTGCTGCGTTATGCGGCCGGGGGAGGCGAGTTGAATGTAACGGCGCGCCGGGTTCACGGTTCGGTGGTGATTGAAGTCGGTGACCGAGGGCCAGGTATCGAAGCCCAGCATCTGGACAGCGTGTTCGACCGCTTCTGGCGTGCAGAGCGCTCCAGGGCACGTTACTCGGGGGGGAGCGGGCTAGGCTTGTCCATCGCCCGTGCGATCTGCCACGCCCATGGCGGTACCATTACTGCCCGCAATCTGGCCGAAGGCGGTACGCTGATCAGGGCGGAGGTTCCTGTGTAGGCGTTTCTTCTTTGCTTGAGACCGGCGCTCAAGACGGTGAAATCGTAATGATCATAGAGCTGGAAAACTGCTTGGGAAAAAGGGAGGGGAAAAGGGGATTTATTTTCACCTCTACTATCCCGACGCGACTCAACACTCTCTCACCACCCACCAAACGCACAAAAAAGCCCCAGATCTCCCGACCTGAGGCTTTTTCATTTCATATCTGGTGCACCCGGCGGGATTCGAACCCACGACCCCTGCCTTCGGAGTCCTAAAAGTCGACGTTTAGAATCAATACGTTAGCGCGGATTAGCTGGGAAATCAAAGGGTTGTGATAGCTGGGCTTAGCGAGTTTTCGCCCCGGTTAGCAGGGCGAATGTGGCAAATTTGTGGCATCGCGATAGAAGACTTAATGTGGAATGAGCTTTGGAGGGCGACTGGACGTCTGAGTAATCTAAATTAATCCGCCCATCTTCTCCTATGAGCGGAAAAGCTTGAGCTTATTCTGCCAATCCTAAGCTCCGCTAGACTGGAGACTTTCGTTTGCTCCTGTGTCTTGCGGTATCTTTGCTTTTCGCTGGATGCTCTGGTGCATTATGAATCCTCCCCCTAGTTTCGAAGTTACATGCCGCTGTCCATCAAAAAGGGGACAGATTTATTTTCAACCCGTCGTGAAGCCGCGTAAGGAGGGAATCACCTCGTCGGCCGATGAGATGTTGCTGGTGCTGCATAAGCGCTTTCCGAACGAGGTCTCATCAGCGCGGTTTGAGGTGTTGCATAAGCACTAAATCACCACCCACAAAAAAGCCCCAGATCTCTCAACCTGAGGCTTTTTCATTCCACATCTGGTGCACCCGGCGGGATTCGAACCCACGACCCCTGCCTTCGGAGGGCAGTACTCTATCCAGCTGAGCTACGGATGCTTGTGCGGGCGACATCATACCCATGTCGACCTGATGCGTCCATTCCGGCATTCCCCCCGCCCCCTGTCGTCCATTTCCGCCAAAAAATGGCTAATCGCCACCCTCATTCACAACTCCCCGCGCCGCACGTCCCTTTGTTTGCTTTGCTCTTGTGGCTTTAACCCCGCTTCCACGCCGCAATTCCTCAGGTGAACGCATGCATTCCAAAGGAACCGTGATGCTCGATCTCCCGCTCAGACAAACCCTGCTGGCTCGCTCCGATTTGTTTCGAGGTATGCCGGAGCATCTCTTGCGCTACGTCGCCACCCATATGGTGGAGCGCACGCTGGATGATCGTGAGCTGTTGTATTTCAAGGATGACACCCTCGAATTCATTGCGTTGGTGGTGGAGGGCCGGATTTATTCGGTGGTGCATGGGCCGGATGGGCGCGAGCAGATTATCGGCAGTACCGGGGTCGGGCAGGTGGTGGGGGAGACGGCGTTGATCAAGGATCATGGGCGCGAGTCTTCTACCTTTGCCAGCGGGCCCACGCGGTTGTTGCAGCTGGGTAGTCGGCATTTTGCTGTGTTGTTTGAGGAGCCGGTGTTTCTGCGGCGTTTGTTGATGCTGATGATGCTGAGGTTGCTGCACGCCATCGAGTTGCTGGAGTTGGTGTGTCTGCATCGGCTGGAGTCGCGGTTGGCGCGGTTTTTGTTGGCGAACCTGGGTGAGATCGACCTGGCGTTGGCCTTGCCCAGTGTGTCGTTGCCCGCAAGCCAAGGGGTGTTGGCGTCGATGCTGAACACCAGCCGCCCCAAGCTGAATGTGCAGCTGCAAGTGTGGCGGCGCAGTGGGGTGATCAGCGGCGATCTGGAGCGCATGGTGATCAACGATGTCGAGCATTTGCGGCGCAAGGCTTTTGCGCTGAATTAGTTGTGGCGGTGTTCCCCAGGTAACAGCGTGCCCCCGTCGAGCCCTCGCAGACTGGCCCTTCATCAAGGATGCACAGGAGTGCTGGCGATGGGGATGACTGTTCAGTTCAAGGATCAATGGGCCGCCGATGACCGTTTGTTCGAAGCGAGTTGGCGTGCTGTGCACGGCGAGCTCAGGCGCCGGGCGTTGCGGCGGGCCAAGGGCAATCTGGACCAGGGCCAGGAGTGGTTGGCGGCCACGGCGATCAAGGCCCTGTTGTTTTTTCGGCGTTCGCCGGAGCGCATTCGCGACCCTGAGGGGTTTCTGTTTCTGGTGCTCGATCATGTGTTTCTCGACAGCTTGCGGCGCAGCAAGCGCGAGGGGCGGTTGTTCGATGATTCGGTCGACCTTGAACACGATCACCTGGCCGCGCTCGCCGCGCCCTGCGCCTCGGTGCTGGAGCGGGTGGAATGCTATGAGCGCCTGGAGCAGATCGAGGCGCACGTCGCACGGTTACCGCTGTTGCAGCAGCGCTTGTTCGAGATGCGTTTTGTCGATGACCTGCCTTACCCACAAATCGCCGCCGAGCTGCACGTGAAGCTGCCGCTGGTGCGCAAGCGTGTGCAACTGCTGCGCAGTGCCTTGCGCTGAAGGCGATTCACAGACGTTGGCGTGGGGCGTTCTAGTGGTATGAGCGCAGCACGCCGCCGCTATCCACACCCAAACCTGGGTGAATGCCATCAAGGAGAGATGTATGACAGAGGTCAACAGCCAGATCACCGACGCGGTCACTCAAACCAACGTCAAGGTGGTGGCCGAGGCGCCAGCCCAGGCCATCGCGTCCCTGTACCAGGTGGCCAGCAGCGCGGCGGGCCTGTCGTTGCAGAACGCGGTCAACAGCCAGCAGGCGATGAATCAGATTTCCAACGCGGTGATCTCCAAGGCCGTGGCGCTGATCATGCAGATTGGCGAGAAGGGCTGAGCCCTCGGGAGATCGATTATGTCGTGGTTCAGCAGAAAGAAACCCGCCGCCTCCCAAGCAACGCCCGCCGCCGACCCACCTGCGTCGGCGCCCGCCGCACCGGCCTCGCGCTCGATCATGGCGCGCATGAACGAGCACCTGCTCAACCAGGTGAGCACGCCGTCATCCGACAGCACGGCGGCGCTCAATAGCCAGATCGTGCAGGCGGTGCAGTTCACCAACGCGCAGAACTTTGCCTATGCGCCGGCGCAGATCGCGGTGCCGGCCGACATGATGATCAGCCAGGCGGCCGGGCTGGTGGCGCAAGCGGCGGCGGGGTACTTCGATGGGGTCAGCAAGATCGCGTTGGCGGCCCAGGCCGTGCTGCTCCAGCAAATGACCGAGAACATCGTCAAGGACAACCTGCCGGCCGCTGCCGAAGACGCCTTGGGCGCCTTGGCCACCGACCTGCTGGTAGGCGCCGCTGCCGCCGTGGCTGCCGCTGCCGGTGCGATGGAAGCCGAAGCCGCCAGCGTGGCCATCGACAAGATCGACCAGAGCATCGCCAAGTACGCCGACACCTTGGCCAACCGGGCCGCGCCAGCGGCCTGAACCGAGCACAGCGCTTCGGCGTTCTGCTGGGGCGGTGCAACAGCAACTTGAAAGCAACTTTTCTTGAGTGAGGAGCGACATCATGGACGTTGGAGATCTTATTTTTTCGGTGAAGCAAGAAGATGACAGTACGACGCGGGCTTTCATCAAAGCCGGTCAGTTGGTCAAAGCCAAGGTGTTCTCACAGGACACGACGTATCTGAATGTGGTCCACCCGGCAATTGCGGTGAGCAAGACCATGGTGATCGAAAGCGTCGGCACTGGCCTGGCGTTGACTGACGTGAGCCTGGAAAAACCCCCTCGCACCGCCATGGTGTTTTCCTGCCGTGACACTGAGCTGGGGTTTGCGGCGGCGCTGGCGGCCAAGCAGTTTTATTTCGACAAGCTCGGCGATGAAATCGACGGCAGTTATAGCGCGTGGAACGCGATGCTTTCTGCATTCAAGAACTGGAAGGCCAACGACACCCTACAGGCTCGGATCAATGAGTCGATAGCGATAGGCAGCGGTTCCTTTTGCTCACAATTCGCGGCCAACGCTTATGAGGTCGGCAACCTCTACAACGCGGCCAATCTGGTTCCGCCACCGCCGGCCATCTTCAATCGGCAACCCTCAGCGATGACACCGGCAGAGCTCGCGACGTTCTGTGCTGCGTCGCCGCGTTTTTTCTTTGCCGGTTTCTGGGAAGACGGCAGAGAGGTGCGGCTTTAGCGGCCCTTTTGCAGGCGACGTAAAACCCAAGGAGATCGACATGGCACCCCCTTCCACACCCTCGGTCCTGTCTGCCGATGACCGCCAGCGGCTCGAAGCGATGCTGCGCAACCCGCAGATCTTCGCCGGAACGCCCCATGCCACCGTCGACGAAACCCTCAAGCGCGCTACCGAAGTGCTTGCGCAATCGAAGGCCAACGAACAAGCGCTCAAGACCGCTGCCGAGCAACGTGAGGCGGCGCTACGCCAGGTGTTGGACGGCGCAGCTCCCGACCAGGATGCGCAACGCAAGGAAGTGCAGGCACTGATCCAAGGGTTGATCGCCCAGATTGAAGCGGCGTTGGGTCCCACTGCAAAACCTTGACCCTGCGTTTCACAGCGCCTGTTTCGCAACGTTCATTGATGAACACGGAATGCACCGTGTACTAAATAAGGAAATTGATCATGCCATTAGTCAACGAGCAAATTACCGACGCGGTCACCCAGACCAACGTCAAAGTGGTGGCCGAATCGCCTGCGATGGCGATGAGCACTATTTATCAATCCATGGCGCAGGCCACGGCGATTCTGTTCCAGAACGCGGTGTCGGCCCAGCAGCAGCAAAACACCCTGGCCCAGGCGGCCACCAACCAGGGCGTGATGCAGATCTACAGCGTCGATACCACCGCAGGTGCGGCGGCCACCGAGAAAGTCGCCCAGGGCGGCGTGTCGGATAACCTCACCAGCCTGTTGACCGTGCTCAAGTCGTTCCAGCCGTAAGCACTGAGCAATAACGGATGTTGTTCTTTCTCAACCCAGGAGTTTCAACCATGAGTACAGTCAGCCCGCAAATCACCGATGCCGTCACTCAGACCAACGTCAAGGTGGTTGCCGAATCACCCGCGATGGCCATGAGCACCATTTACCAATCCATGGGCCAGGCCACGGCAATCCTGTTCCAGAACTCGGTCTCGGCCCAACAGCAACAAAACACCCTGGCTCAGGCGGCCACCAACCAGGGCGTGATGCAGATCTACAGCGTCGACACCACCGCTGGCGCCGCCGCCACCGAGAAAGTCGCCCAGGGCGGCGTGGCCGACAACTTGACCAGCCTGTTGGCCGTGCTCAAGTCGTTCCAACCTTAAACTGCAGAGCCCCCAGCAGCCCCGGCGCCCACAAGGCTCCGGGGCTGTTGTCGTGTGGGCACTTGATCCGAAAGATGAATCAGATGCGCCATAATCGTTCTTTTTTTCGAACAGACTATTGCCCTGTACCCCCATTGATCCTAGGATTCGTTTGAGATTTCAAACGCTCTGTCTCCCGTGCGCTTTTCACCTATGCTGGCGTGCTGGACTGATTTCCCTGACGGCAGCCCAGGTTGATGTCGTGTAGGAGCGAGCTTGCTCGCGAAAATCGATAACGATGACGTCGCGCTTCTGGTTTTACGCGGCGCCTTTGAATTTTTCGCGAGCAAGCTCGCTCCTACAACGACATTGCCCACAAGGCGCCTTTCAACAACTCTAATTCGCTCCGCGTGCGCGCGGTGCTGTTAAGGAAAGCCGACATGCAGCTTAAAGACACCCAGTTGTTCCGCCAGCAAGCCTTTATCGATGGCGCTTGGGTCGATGCGGACAATGGTCAAACCATCAAGGTCAACAACCCGGCCACGGGCGAGATTCTCGGCACCGTGCCGAAGATGGGCGCCGCGGAAACCCGCCGCGCCATCGAAGCCGCCGACAAGGCCCTGCCAGCCTGGCGTGCACTCACCGCCAAGGAGCGCGCCAACAAGCTGCGCCGCTGGTTCGAACTGCTGATCGAAAACCAGGACGACCTCGGCCGCCTGATGACCCTCGAACAAGGCAAGCCGCTGGCCGAGGCCAAGGGCGAAATCGTCTACGCCGCTTCCTTTATCGAGTGGTTCGCCGAAGAAGCCAAGCGCATCTATGGCGACGTGATCCCCGGCCACCAGCCCGACAAGCGCCTGATCGTGATCAAGCAGCCCATCGGCGTGACCGCAGCCATCACCCCGTGGAACTTCCCTGCGGCGATGATCACCCGCAAAGCCGGCCCGGCTCTGGCTGCCGGTTGCACCATGGTGATCAAGCCGGCCTCGCAAACCCCGTTCTCGGCCCTGGCCCTGGTTGAGCTGGCGCACCGCGCCGGTATCCCCAAAGGCGTGCTCAGCGTAGTCACCGGCAGTGCTGGCGACATCGGCGGCGAGCTGACCAGTAACCCCATTGTGCGTAAATTGTCCTTCACCGGCTCGACCGAAATTGGTCGCCAGCTGATGGCCGAATGCGCCAAGGACATCAAGAAAGTCTCCCTGGAGCTGGGCGGTAACGCACCGTTCATCGTGTTCGACGACGCCGACCTGGATAAGGCCGTCGAAGGCGCGATCATCTCCAAGTACCGCAACAACGGCCAGACCTGCGTCTGCGCCAACCGCCTGTACATCCAGGATTCGGTGTACGACGCCTTCGCTGAAAAGCTCAAGGTGGCGGTGACCAAATTGAAGATCGGTAACGGTCTGGAAGACGGCACCACCACCGGCCCGCTGATCGACGAAAAAGCCGTGGCCAAGGTGCAGGAACATATCGCTGATGCCCTGAGCAAAGGCGCCAAGTTGTTGGCCGGTGGCAAGGTGATGGAAGGCAACTTCTTCGAACCGACCATCCTGGTCGACGTGCCGAAAAACGCCGCCGTCGCCAAGGAAGAAACCTTCGGCCCGCTGGCGCCACTGTTCCGCTTCAAAGACGAAGCCGAAGTGATCGCCATGTCCAACGACACCGAGTTCGGCCTGGCTTCCTACTTCTACGCCCGCGACCTGGGCCGTGTGTTCCGTGTGGCCGAGGCCCTGGAATACGGTATGGTCGGCGTCAACACCGGGTTGATCTCCAACGAAGTGGCGCCGTTCGGCGGCATCAAGGCCTCCGGCCTGGGCCGTGAAGGCTCCAAGTACGGGATCGAGGACTACCTGGAAATCAAATACCTCTGCCTGGGTATCTAAGGCACGGGATTGCAGTAAACGCAGAGGGCACGAGAGCGCTGCCCCTTTGCGTGTTTCACATGGTTATTCGCAGTGGCCGGGAAAGCTGTGGCAGTCGATCATCGCATGCTGCCGTAGTTGCCTCCCCGCCACCTATCCTTGAGCCACGCCGCCCGATGAGCGGCGAATGAGGACTTTATGAGCAAGACCAACGCATCCCTGATGAAACGCCGCGAAGCCGCTGTACCGCGCGGTGTTGGCCAGATTCACCCGATCTTCGCTGACTCCGCGAAGAACGCCACCGTGACCGACGTTGAAGGTCGCGAGTTCATCGACTTCGCCGGCGGTATCGCCGTGCTGAACACCGGCCACGTGCACCCGAAAATCATCGCGGCCGTGACCGAGCAACTCAACAAGCTGACCCACACCTGCTTCCAGGTATTGGCCTACGAGCCCTACGTAGAAGTGTGCGAAAAAGTCGCCGCCAAGGTGCCGGGTGATTTCGCCAAGAAAACCCTGCTGGTCACCACCGGTTCCGAAGCGGTGGAGAACGCCGTGAAGATCGCCCGCGCCGCCACCGGCCGTGCCGGTGTGATCGCCTTCACCGGCGCCTACCACGGCCGCACCATGATGACCCTGGGCCTCACCGGTAAGGTCGTGCCTTACTCGGCCGGCATGGGCTTGATGCCGGGCGGCGTGTTCCGTGCGCTGTACCCCAACGAACTGCACGGTGTGAGCGTCGACGACTCCATCGCCAGCATCGAGCGCATCTTCAAGAACGACGCCGAGCCGCGTGATATCGCCGCCATCATCATCGAGCCGGTACAGGGCGAGGGCGGTTTCTACGTCGCGCCGAAAGCCTTCATGAAGCGCCTGCGCGAACTGTGCGACAAGCACGGCATCCTGTTGATCGCCGACGAAGTGCAAACCGGTGCCGGCCGTACCGGTACCTTCTTCGCCATGGAACAGATGGGCGTTGCCGCCGACCTGACCACCTTCGCCAAATCCATCGCGGGCGGCTTCCCGCTGGCCGGTGTGTGCGGCAAGGCCGAATACATGGACGCCATCGCTCCAGGCGGCCTGGGCGGCACCTATGCCGGTAGCCCGATTGCCTGCGCAGCAGCCCTGGCCGTGATGGAAGTGTTCGAAGAAGAGCACCTGCTGGACCGCTGCAAGGCCGTGGGCGAGCGCCTGGTGACTGGTCTCAAGGCCATCCAGGCCAAGTACCCGGTGATCGGCGAAGTGCGTGCCCTGGGCGCGATGATCGCGGTCGAGCTGTTTGAAGACGGCGACACCCACAAGCCAAACGCTGCCGCCGTTGCCTCCGTGGTAGCCAAGGCACGTGACAAGGGCCTGATCCTGCTGTCCTGCGGTACCTACGGCAACGTATTGCGCGTACTGGTGCCCCTGACCTCGCCGGACGAGCAGTTGGACAAAGGCCTGGCGATCATCGAAGAGTGTTTCTCCGAACTCTGACCAACCTTAGTCACTGTGGCGAGGGAGCTTGCTCCCGCTGGGGCGCGAAGCGGCCCCGCTCTTTGATTTGGGACTGCTGCGCAGTCCAGCGGGAGCAAGCTCCCTCGCCACAGGTTACAGCCCGTACAAAAAAACCGCTTCGGCGGTTTTTTTGTGCCTGCTTCATTGTACGCACGCGCCTGCATTGTCTAAGGTGCAAGCATTGCCGATGGAGCGTGCTGGATGACTGCTGTTGATTTACCCGCTGTACCCCGAGTGTTAATCGCCGAAGCAGACCCTTGGTCGCGGGACCTGCTCAAGCAAGTGCTGTTGAATGTGCGCTGTGACGCACGGCTGGATGTGTGCGCCGATGGGCAGCACGCCGCCACGCTGTTGGGCGAAAAAACCTATGACCTGATCCTGGCGGATTGGGAACTGCCGGGCGTGGATGGCCTGAGCCTGCTGCGCAGCGTGCGCCAGAAGCGCCGTTCGCTGCCGTTTATCTTGCTGAGCAGTCGCAACGACAGCGCCAGCGTGCGCGAAGCCTTGCCCCTGGCGCCCACCGCCTACCTGACCCGCCCGCTGAACATGGAAAGCCTGACCCAGCGCTTGCAAGACCTGCTGCTCAACGAAGGCGAAAGCGTGTACTGCGAAATCCCACCCCTGGCGCCGGGCATGACCTTGCCCGCCTTCCTCGAGCGGCGCCGGGAGGTCTGCGATGGGGCGCCGTTGCGTGTGGATGTGAAAACCGCCGTGCAACGCAGCCTGGGGCCCGAAGGCCTGGACCTCAAGCAGTTGGAAGACCAGGTGCACAGCGACCCGCAAATCACCGCCGTACTGATCGCCGCCGCCAACAGCGCCGGCTACCACGGCACGCCAGTGCAGACCCTGTCAGAGGCCCTGCATAAGTTGGTGCCCGGCCAGAGCATGAACCTCATCCTGGGCCTGGCGCTCAAGCACAACGTGGTGTTGGGCGACCCTGGGCTGGTGGCCTACGCCGAGCGGCACTGGCAATTGTCCCAGGACAGCGCCGACTACGCCCGGCGCCTGGCGCGCATGCTGGAGCTCGACCACCAGCGCTGCTACAGCGCCTGCATCCTGCATCGCTTGGGCGACCTGGCCTTGTTGCGCTGCCTGGAAGACTGGCGCCAGGGCGGCGGCGCCCTGGATGATGAAGCCATCGGCGAATCCCTCGACGCCTTTGGCGCCGCCTACGGTTCGGCGTTGCGCACGCGTTGGCGCTTGCCGCTGGAGTTGCGACAGTTGATCGCAGGGATCTATTCACTTGAAGGCGGGGTGTATTCGCGCGAAGCCCTGGTGGTGAACCTGGCGGTGCAAATGGCGCGGCTTACCGAGCATGAAGGGCTGGAAGAACTGGCGGGCAGCAAGCCAGCTCCCACAGTGGGTCGGTGTTAACCGGCGATAACGCGGTTCTTGCCCTGGCGCTTGGCCTCGTACATCGCCGCATCCGCTCGCGCAAACAGGCTGTCGAGGGTGGAGTCATCTTCGCGCAGGCCGGCCAGGCCTTGGCTGACGGTCACATTGAATTCATGCCCTTCGTAGCTGAACACCAACGCCTGGATTTCCTTGCCCAACCGTTCGGCCACCTGCAGGGCCATCTCCGGTGGGCAACCCGGCAGCACAGCAGCAAATTCTTCGCCGCCAACGCGTCCGAACAGGTCGCCACGGCGCAATACCCCGCGTCCGCTCTCAGCGATGCGCCGCAGCACCTGGTCGCCTTCCAGGTGGCCGTAGGTGTCGTTGATGTCTTTGAAATCATCGATGTCCAGCAACAGGAACGCCAGCGGCGTGCCCTGCGCGCAGGCATTTTCGAACGCCTGGTTGGCGAGTTCGAAGAAGTGTCGGCGGTTGCTGCTTTGGGTCAGTACGTCGGTGGTGGCGAGGCGATGCAGTTCCAGCTCAAGTTGCTTCTTTTCGGTGATGTCTTCGGCGATGCCCACCACGATCAGCGCTTCACCGGGCACCACCTGCTGGTTGATGTAGCACTTGTCACTCAACCAGCGGATCTGACCGTCAGCGGTGATGATGCGGTACTCGCGGTCCTCCACGGCGCCCTGTTCCAGCACACGGGCCAGGCTGTGTTCGGCGTAGTCGAGGTCTTCGGGGTGGACGCTGTTGCGCCATTCACGGTGGTCGGCCAGCAGCAGGCCGGCGGAGCGGCCAAACAGGCGCTCGTACGCCGGGCTTACATACAGCACGCGGCGTGTTTCCCAATCGATGGCCCACAGCACGGCGTTCACGCTGACCAGCAGGGAACTGAGCAGTTGCTCACGCTCACTCAGCCGCTCGACTTCACCTTGAGCATGCATAAGCGCCAACAGGGTCGCCGCCGCGGCCGGGCGCGGCGGCTCTGCGGTGGGCACATCGGGCAGGCTGGGCTTTTCGTGAACCATCGGTACAACTCTCTCTGGGCGCGCCGCAGGGTGCAAAAGCGGTCACTACAAGGGGTCACCATGATGGCGAAGTGTTCTTTGAGAGAGGGGAATTGCGGTGAAGTTCCGTGATCAGCATGCATTGACGGTGCCCGGAAAATGGCGCCAAAAAGCCAGTGCGTGGGAGGGCGAACCCTCCCACGGCGCCCTCACGCCGCTGTAGGACGCAACGAGTAAGTCTTCAACTGGTGGGCAAAATCGCGCAGGGATTGGATGCCACTGGCCTCGGCTTCATGCACCCATTCCTTGATCGCAGCCAGCATGTCGTGGCCGTTGGAACTGGTCTTGAGCCAGATCTGCTGCAGCGCCAGGCGCTTCTCGTAGATCACCGTGAGGGCATGGCTGTGTTCCAGCATGCTCTGGATGCGCAAGTGGTGGCGGTCTTCCAGCAAGCTGGTTTCCCGCGACAGCAGGCGCTTGGCGCGGTGGAACTGGTGGCGCACCGAATGATCGACCTTCTCCAGCTCCTGCTTGACCAGCGGGCCAATCACCAACTTGCGGTATTGGGCCATGATCTGGAAGCGGTTGTTGAGGATCGCCATGGCGGTGTCCATGTCCAGGCTGCCCTTGCCTTCGACGCGGTGGGCGATGGGGGCCACGCGCTGCACCTTGGCCAGGCGCAGGAAGCTGAACACTTTTATCCAGGCCCAACCCAGGTCGAACTCCCACTTCTTCACCGACAGCTTGGCGGAGTTGGGGTAAGTGTGGTGGTTGTTGTGCAGCTCTTCGCCGCCGACGATGATGCCCCACGGCACCAGGTTGGTGGCGGCGTCACGGCATTCGAAGTTGCGATAGCCCACGGCATGCCCCAGGCCATTGATCACGCCTGCGGCCCAGAACGGAATCCACATCATCTGGATCGCCCAGATGGTGATACCGATGGTGCCGAACAGCAGCAGGTCGATTACGCCCATGAGCGCCACGCCCAGCAGCGGGTAGCGCGTGTAAAGCTTGCGTTCGATCCAGTCGTCCGGGCAGTTTTTGCCGTAGATACGCAGGGTCTCGGGGTTTTCCGCCTCGGCGCGGTACAGCTCGGCACCTTTGCGCAGCACGGTGGACAAGCCCTTGATCACCGGGCTGTGCGGGTCATCGACGGTTTCGCACTTGGCGTGGTGCTTGCGGTGGATGGCGGTCCATTCGCGGGTGTTCTGCGCCGTGGTCAGCCACAGCCAGAAGCGGAAGAAGTGTTTAAGGCCGGCATTGAGCTCGAGCGAGCGATGGGCCGAATAACGGTGCAGATAGACAGTGACCCCAATAATGGTCACGTGGGTCATCAACAGCGTGACTGCCACCAGTTGCCAGGCGGACAGATCAAGAAAACCGTTGTACCACATAGGCTGTATGGCCCTCAGATAAAGAAAAAAACAGCACCCGCATTATCACTTCCTTTGCAGATAAAACCAGTCACCGTTTCAGATAAGACTTACAAAGTGTTTCCTACTCTATAATCCTGATCCTTTGTAGGGCGATTCTGGTTATTTAGTAAGGATTACTAAGCATATGCTGTTTTCATACCGAGGTGCCCTACGTGCGGGGTTGGTGTACCTGCTGGTTTCCATCCTTTGGCTCCAGCTCAGCCATTACCTATTAATCAACTTTATCGATGAACCCCTGGAGCTGGGACGTTGGCTGCAAGCGCGTGGTTATGTGTGGGTCAGCCTCAGCGCCTTGCTCATCTACTGGATAGGCCGGCGTTTTGCCCGTGCCCATGCGTTGCAACAACCCCTGAAAGAGAACCGCGAGCGCCTGCGCCAGGCCGCTGCGGTGTTCGATTGCACCCGCGAAGGGGTGCTGGTCACCGATACCCAAGGGCTGATCGTGCACGTTAACCGCGCTTTCATGGAGATCACCGGCTACCAGTGCGAAGACGTCATGGGCCAACGGCCAAGCCTGTTCAAGTCCGGGCGCCACTCGGCGCATTTCTACCAGCAAATGTTCCAGGCCCTGGAAAGCACCGGCGAATGGAGCGGGGAAATCTGGAACCGCCGTAAAAGCGGCGAGGTTTACCCCCAGTGGCAAACCATCCGGGTGATTCACGACGACCAGGGCCAGGTCAGCCACTACGTGGCGGTGTTTTCGGACATCAGCGCCATGAAGAACTCCGAGCACGAATTGGCGCACCTGGCCCATCACGACCCGCTCACCGACCTGCCCAACCGCCTGCTGTTCACCGATCGCGCCGAGCAGGCCCTGGCTTCCGCGCAGGTGCATAAGCGTGGCTGCGCTCTGCTGTTGATGGACCTGGACCACTTCAAGATCATCAACGACAGCCTCGGCCATAACGTTGGCGATCAGTTGCTCAAACTGGTGGCCGAACGCCTGAGCGGCCTGTTTGGGCCGGGGGTTACCCTGGCGCGCCTGGGGGGCGACGAATTTGCCGTGCTGGCAGAAAGCTGCCCGCAGGTGGTGCAAGCGGCGGCCTTGGCGCAGCGCATGCTCAACGCCATGAAGGATCCGTTCATTTTTGACGGCAACCAGCTGTTTATCAGCGCCAGTATCGGTATCAGCCTGTTCCCCAGTGACGCCCTGAGCGCCGAGCAACTGCTGCGCAACGCCGATTCCGCGTTGTTCAAGGCCAAGAGCGCCGGGCGCGAAGGCTACGCGTTGTACACCGAAGAACTGACCGCCCACGCCCAGCATCGGGTGGAAATCGCTGGCGAGCTGCGTCGCGCCCTCGACCAACATGAGCTGCGCGTCTATTACCAGCCGGTGCACGACCTGCATGATAGCCGTTTGGTCGGCGTTGAAGCACTGGTGCGCTGGCAGCACCCGGAGCGCGGCCTGGTACCCCCGGGCGAGTTCATCCCCATCGCCGAGCGCACCGGGTTGATTGCCGAGATCGATGCGTGGGTGATGGACCAGGCCTGCCGCCAAATGTGCCAGTGGCTGGCCGACGGCGCGCCGCTGAGCTTTATCGCAATCAATGTCTCCAGCCGCCTGTTTGCCCGGCGCGAGCTGTATGAGCAAGTGGCCCAAGTGCTGCACGCCACTGGGCTGGACCCAGCCTTCCTGGAGCTGGAGGTCACCGAGAGCGCAGTGATGGACGACCCGGAAGTCGCACTGGAGCAACTGCACCGCCTGCGCGAACTGGGCCTGCGTCTGGCGATCGACGACTTTGGCACCGGCTATTCCTCGTTGTTGCGCCTCAAACGCCTGCCGGTGCAGAAGCTCAAGATCGACCAGGGCTTTGTGGCGGGCTTGCCGTGGGACGAAGACGACGCCGCGATTGTGCGCGTGGTGATCGCCCTGGCCAAAAGCATGGGCATGCAGGTGCACGCCGAAGGGATCGAGCAGGTGGAACAGGCGCGGTTCCTGCTGGATCAGGAATGCGACATGGGCCAGGGGTACTGGTTTGGACGGCCGATGCCGGCTGATGAAATCGACTGGACCCGAGCCCCTCTGATTCGTCAGGACTGACTCGGCCAATGTGGGAGCCGGGCTTGCCCGCGAAGGCGGCGTGTCAGTCACTGTATCTGTAACTGCACCACCGCTTTCGCAGGCAAGCCAGCTCCCACAGGGGTTCTGCGGCGCCTGTGTGTGAGCGTTTTTTCTGCCGAAACCCTTGCAACCCCATGCCCTATCAGAAAATTCTTTCTGGTTATATAAACATTCTTAAATAGTATTTTTAAGAATATCCGCGCTTATCTACTATCGCCCTCACGCCGCAAGCAGTGCCGCCACTGCCAGGCACTACTCATTTTCAGGAGCGAGACCATGAGCGCATCTCTACGTAGCGTTGACGGCCAGGACGAAGCAGCCATTTTGCGTGAAATCCAGAGCGCCCTGCGCGATCTGCGGTTTGGCGCGGTGGAAATCACCGTACACAACGCCCAAGTGGTACAGATCGAACGCAAGGAAAAATTCCGTCTGCAGAACCCCGGTAACAAACCGAGCTGAGCAAGAACGGCGATAGACCCGCAATTACAAGAAAAGCCAACACTCAAGAATTTCAGGAGCTTCTATGTCGTCGATTCGCCGTTATGCCTTGGCCGCATTGGCCAGTGCCGTGTTTGCCGGTTCCGCCGTTGCCAAGGACTACGAGTTGCTCAACGTCTCGTACGACCCCACCCGTGAGCTGTACCAGGATTACAACGCTGAGTTCACCAGCTTCTGGAAACAGTCCCACCCCGGCGACAACGTGAAGATCCAGCAGTCCCACGGTGGCTCGGGCAAGCAAGCACGCGCAGTGATTGACGGCCTGCGCGCCGACGTAGTGACCCTGGCCCTGGCCGGTGACATTGATGAAGTCGCCAAGCTGGGCAAGACCCTGCCGGAGAACTGGCAGACCCGCCTGCCGGACGCCAGCACGCCCTACACCTCCACCATTGTGTTCCTGGTGCGCAAGGGCAATCCCAAGGGCATCAAGGACTGGGGCGACCTGATCAAGAAAGACGTTTCAGTGATCACGCCCAACCCGAAAACCTCCGGCGGTGCACGCTGGAACTTCCTCGCCGCCTGGGCCTACGGCCTCAAGGCAGGCGGCAGCGAAGCCAAGGCCCAGGAATACGTCAAAGAGCTGTTCAAGCACGTGCCGATACTGGACACCGGCGCACGCGGTTCTACCATTACCTTCGTCAACAACGGCCAGGGTGACGTGCTGCTGGCGTGGGAAAACGAGGCGTTCCTGGCCTTGAAGGAAGACGGCGGCGCCGACAAGTTCGACATCGTCGTGCCGTCCCTGTCGATCCTGGCAGAACCGCCTGTGGCCGTGGTCGACAAGAACGCCGAGAAAAAGGGCAACACCGAGATCGCCACGGCGTACCTCAACCACCTGTACAGCCCGGCGGGCCAGGAGATTGCGGCGAAGAACTTCTACCGTCCACGGGATGAAAAAGTCGCCGCCAAATACGCCCAGCAGTTCCCGAAACTGGACCTGGTGACTATCGACAAAGACTTCGGCGGCTGGAAAACTGCCCAACCGAAATTCTTCAATGATGGTGGTGTGTTCGACCAGATCTACACGGCGCAATAATCAACACCGACTATTGCGCGGGGCTTGTTGTGGCGAGGGAGCTTGCTCCCGCTGGAGTGCGAAGCACTCCCAAAACCGGTACTCACGGTACATCGTGGTTGCCTGGTTCTGGGGCCGCTTCGCAGCCCAGCGGGAGCAAGCTCCCTCGCCACAGTGGGCCGTACGCATATCCGTTCCGCTAACCAAGGACTCTTATGTCGCGTCGTATCTCCCCCGTCATACCCGGCTTCGGGCTGACGCTGGGCTACACCGTCGTGTACCTCAGCCTGATCGTGCTCATCCCGCTGGCGGCGATGTTTGTACACGCCGCTCAACTCACCTGGGATCAGTTCTGGAACATCATTTCCGCACCTCGTGTACTGGCGGCCTTGAAGCTGAGCTTCAGCACCGCGCTGTACGCCGCACTCATCAACGGTGTGATTGGCACTTTGCTGGCCTGGGTGCTGGTGCGCTACACCTTCCCCGGGCGCAAGGTCATCGACGCGATGATCGACCTGCCGTTCGCGCTGCCCACCGCCGTCGCCGGTATCGCGCTGACGGCGCTGTACGCGCCCAACGGCCTGGTCGGCCAGTTTGCCACCGACCTGGGCTTCAAGATCGCCTACACCCCCCTGGGTATCACCCTGGCGCTGACCTTCGTCACGTTGCCCTTCGTGGTGCGCACGGTGCAGCCGGTACTGGCCGATATCCCCCGGGAAATCGAAGAGGCCGCCGCCTGCCTCGGCGCCAAGCCGTTGCAAGTGTTCCGCTACATCCTAGTGCCGGCATTGCTGCCCGCCTGGCTGACCGGCTTCGCCCTGGCCTTTGCCCGAGGCGTGGGTGAGTACGGTTCGGTGATCTTCATCGCCGGCAATATGCCGATGAAAACCGAAATCCTGCCATTGCTGATCATGGTCAAGCTCGACCAATACGACTACCGCGGCGCCACCTCCATTGGTGTGCTGATGCTGGTGGTGTCCTTCGTCTTGCTGCTGCTGATCAACCTGTTGCAGCGGCGCATCGAACGTCCATAAGGAGGCGCGGAACATGTCCCAATCGTCTATTTCTGCCGCGTCCTCGGCCAACGCCGCCCGCCGTGGCAGCGCGACCTCGCGACGTATCCTGATCGGCCTTGGCTGGCTGGTATTCGCGCTGTTCCTGCTGCTGCCGTTGCTGGTGGTGGTGTCCCAGGGCTTGAAAAACGGCCTCGGCACGTTCTTCAGCGCAATCCTTGAACCCGACGCGCTGTCGGCGCTGAAACTCACGGTGATCGCCGTGGTGATTTCGGTGCCGCTCAACCTGGTGTTCGGCGTCAGCGCCGCCTGGTGCGTGAGCAAGTACTCGTTCCGTGGCAAGAGCATCCTGGTCACGCTGATCGACCTGCCGTTCTCGGTGTCGCCGGTGATCGCAGGCCTGGTGTACGTGTTGATGTTCGGCGCCCAGGGCTTCTTCGGGCCGTGGCTGCAAGACCACGACATCCAGATCGTGTTCGCCCTGCCGGGCATCGTGCTGGCGACCATCTTCGTCACCGTGCCGTTCGTGGCCCGTGAGCTGATCCCGCTGATGCAGGAGCAGGGCACCCAGGAAGAAGAAGCCGCACGCCTGCTGGGCGCCAATGGCTGGCAGATGTTCTGGCATGTCACCGTGCCGAACATCAAGTGGGGTCTGATCTACGGCGTGGTGCTGTGTACGGCGCGAGCCATGGGTGAGTTCGGCGCAGTGTCGGTGGTGTCCGGCCACATTCGCGGCGTCACCAACACGCTGCCGCTGCATGTCGAGATTCTCTACAACGAATACAACCACGTTGCCGCGTTTGCGGTGGCCAGCCTGTTGCTGATCCTGGCGCTCTTCATCCTGCTGCTCAAGCAGTGGAGCGAGAACCGAATCAACCGCCTGCGCAACAGCGCGGGTGAGGAATAAGTCATGTCGATCGAAGTCCGTAATGTCAGCAAGAACTTCAATGCCTTCAAGGCCCTGGACAGCATCAACCTGGATATCCAGAGTGGCGAGCTGGTGGCGTTGCTGGGCCCGTCCGGCTGCGGCAAGACCACGCTGCTGCGCATCATTGCCGGCCTGGAAACCCCGGATACCGGCAGTATTGTGTTCCACGGCGAAGACGTCTCCGGCCACGATGTGCGTGATCGCAACGTGGGCTTTGTGTTCCAGCACTACGCGCTGTTCCGCCACATGACCGTGTTCGACAACGTCGCTTTCGGCCTGCGCATGAAGCCGAAAAACCAACGCCCCACCGAAAGCCAGATCGCCAGCAAGGTTCACGAGCTGCTGAACATGGTGCAGCTTGATTGGTTGTCGGACCGTTACCCGGAACAACTCTCCGGTGGCCAGCGCCAGCGTATCGCCCTGGCCCGCGCCCTGGCGGTGGAGCCCAAGGTGTTGCTGCTCGACGAACCCTTCGGCGCCCTCGACGCCAAGGTGCGTAAAGAACTGCGCCGCTGGCTGGCGCGCCTGCACGAAGACATCAACCTGACCTCGGTCTTCGTGACCCACGACCAGGAGGAGGCCATGGAAGTCGCCGACCGTATCGTGGTGATGAACAAGGGCGTGATCGAGCAGATCGGTTCACCGGGCGACGTCTACGAAAACCCGGCCAGCGATTTTGTGTACCACTTCCTGGGTGACTCCAACCGCTTGCATTTGGGCGAAGACAAGCACCTGCTGTTCCGCCCCCACGAAGTGTCGCTGTCACGCCATGAACTGGAAGATCACCATGCGGCGCAAGTGCGGGATATTCGGCCGTTGGGCGCGACCACTCGCGTGACCTTGAAGGTTGAAGGCCAGAGTGAATTGATCGAGGCCGAAGTGGTGAAAGACCATGACAGCCTCACCGGCCTGGCGCGGGGCGAGACCCTGTTCTTCAAACCCAAAACCTGAGCCTCACGTGATCGTTCCCACGCTCTGCGTGGGAACGCCTCTGGTGACGCTCTGCGTCACGCTTTTGGACGCGGAGCGTCCTGGCCTGCATTCCCACGCAGAGCATGGGACCGATCAAGACCGCGCCGCGCCACCGGCCCAGAGCGCTCTTCAATCTGGCGCTTGAGGTCCTGCCGCAACCCCAGCAAAAACGCCAACTCCGCCACCACAAACAACGGCCCCACGATCAGCCCGGACACATCGTCCACAAACGCAGGCTTCCTGCCTTCGTAGTAATGCCCGATGAACTGAATCACCCAGCCCACCACAAACATCCCCACGCCGCTGCTCAGCCACACCGCCGTGCTTTGCGCCGCCAGCACATGCCCGGCCCACACCGACAAGCCCATCAGCATAGTCATCAACACGCCCAGGGCCAGTTCCAGGCGCAGATAAAACCACGCCGAAAACAGCGCCAACAGCACCGCAGGTGATAGCCACAGCCCGCCCACCGACCATTCGGGGCGCGACAGCAGCACGGCCACCGCCACCACAATCAACGGAATACCGATGAAGTGGCTGGCGATGTTGCGTGGGTCGCGGTGGTACGCGGCGTATTGACTGAGGTGGTCGACGAGGCTTTTCATTGTTGTTCCTCCTGTAGGATGTTTGATCATGCCCTGTCAGTCGGTGCCTAACTGTCAACTGGGCGACAATCTTCGGAGTTCGCATGGACACAGGGACATGGCACGCGCAATTGGCTCGCGGTCATTGGTTCAGCCATTTGCCGCCAGACTTGCAGCATAGCCTGCTGGGGGCGGCGCGGTTGCGTGTGCTGACGGCGGGGCAGTACCTGTTCAAGCGCGGTGACCCGCCGTGCGGCGTGTATGCGGTGCTGGAAGGCACGGTGCGCATCAGTGCGGTCAGTGCTCAGGGCAAGGAAGCGGTGTTGAGCCTGGTGGAAACGCCCTACTGGTTCGGCGAGATCTGCCTGTTCGACAACCTGCCGCGCACCCACGATGCCATGGCCACGGGTGCTTGCAGGCTGCTGCAGGTGCCGCAGGCGGCGATGCTCGGCATTCTCGAGCAGCATCCGCTGTTTTGGCGGGAGATGGCGCTGTTGATGAGCCATAAACTACGGCTGTCGTTGATCAATATCGAACAGACAAGCCTGATGCCCGCCTCAGAGCGGCTGGCCCATCGGTTGCTGATGATTGCCCAAGGCTACGGCGAAGTGGATCATGCGCGCCGCGTGCTGCAACTGCCCCAGGAGGATCTGGCGGCGATGCTGGGCCTGTCGCGCCAGACCATCAACAGTCTGCTCAAGGCGCTGGAGCAACAGGGCATTATCGGCTTGAGTTACGGTGCCATCGAGATACGCGACCTCAATGGGCTGCGGCTGGCCGCGGGCCTATGAACCGCGATAGGTAGAGAAACCGTAAGGGCTGAGCAACAGCGGGATGTGGTAGTGCTGGTCGGCCTGCTTGACCTGGAATATCACCGGTACCTCAGGGAAAAACGTCTCGCGGTTAGCCTTCTTGTAGTAATCGCCGGTCTTGAACACCACGCGGTACTCGCCCGGCTGCATGCTGCGGTTGGCCGGGAACAGCTCGGCGATGCGGCCTTGCTGGTTGGTCACACCTTCAGACAGCGACTGCCACTTATCGCCCACATGCTGTTCAAGGGTGACATTGACCCCGGCGCTTGGCAGGCCGTTTTCCAGGTTGAGTACGTGCACGCTCAGGGGGTTGCCGTCGGCCAGGGCCAGGTTGCACAGGCCGCTCAGGCTCAGTGCGGCGAGGGTCATGCTCAAGGTTTTCATCGCGAAGTCCTTTTGAGGGAAGTGGAATCAAGGGGTGATTTTCAGGCCCAGTTGCTCGGCGGCCTGTACGGCGCAGGCTTCATCCTGCGCGGCGCCACCGGCACCGGCGATGCCTAGGGCACCGACCAGTTCGGCGTCGGCAAACAGCGGCACGCCACCGCCGAGCAACAGCAGCTCGGGCAAGCTGTTGAGGTTGGCGGCTTCGGGGTTATTACGCGCCCGTTCGGCAAACAGCCGGGTCGGGGTTTTTGTCGACAGCGCCGTGTACGCCTTGCGTTGGCTGGCGAGGCTGTTGTGCGGGCCGACACCGTCAGCGCGCAGGCCCAGCAACAGGTTGCCACCGCGGTCGAGTACGGTCAGCGCAGCGGTGCAGTGGGCCAGGCTGGCGTCGGCCAGTTGGCGAGCGGTGTGCAGATCCAGCTCGGCATGGCGTGGTAATTGTGGCGCCGCCTGGGCGACGGTGGCCACGGCGAGGCTCAGGAACAAGGCAGTGCGGTACATAGTGAGGGCTCCAGAAAGCAGGCCGTCACGGTAACCAGCGGACGCGGACAAAAGCCGCACAATTGGATGACAGGTTTGTAATCAAACTCAGGGATTTGTGGTGTTTGTACTGGCCTCATCGCAGGCAAGCCAGCTCCCACATGATGTGAACCCCATTCCCCTGTGGGAGCTGGTTTGCCTGCGATGAGGCCCTTCCTACTGCAACCCGTCGCGAAACTGCCCCGGCGTCATCCCCGTCCAGCGCTTGAACGCACGATTGAAACTGCTGGTATCGGCAAACCCCAGCAAATGGCTGATCTCGGCCAATGAGCACTGCGGGTCGCGCAGGTGCAATAACGCCAGGTTTTGCCGGCACTCATTGAGCAAGGCGTCAAACCGACACCCTTCATCGGCCAGATGCCGCTGCAAGCTGCGCAGGCTCAAATGCAGCGCTTGAGCAATGTGTTCGGCGCTTGGCTCGCCGTCTGGCAATTGCGCCTCGATGGCGGCGCGCACCTTGCGTTCCCAGGTCAGCGGTTGCAGTTGGGCGAGGGTGCGCTTGAGCACGGTTTCGTTGTGTTCGGCCAGCTCCGGGTTGGCGTCGTCCAGATGGCTGTCGAAGTCGCTGGCGGCGAATTCCAGGCGGTCTTCGTCGGCGGCAAACCATACCGGAGCGCGAAATACCCTGTGCCACGGCTCGGGGTCGGCGGGTTCCGGGCGCCGCAGGTAAACGGCCAACGGCGCATAGTCGCGACCCAGGCGGTTGCGACACGTGCGCACGTAGATCGCCGCAAAGGCATCAATCGCTTCCGGCGCGGGCGCAGGGCTGCCTGGGGGTTGGAGCAGGCGAAAACGGTAGACGTCGCCGTGGCGGCTCAGCTCCAGGTCCAAGGCATCACTGACCACCTGGTGATAGCGCACGATGCGCTCGAACACCTCGCGCAAGCTGCCGCTGGCCACCAATGCGTAACCCAGCGCATGAAAGGTGGTGGGGCTGACAAACCGCGACACCCGCAGCCCAATCGCCGGGTCGCCACTGGCCTGTACCGCCAGCGCCCATAGGCGCGTGGTGGCCGACAACCGGTAGCGGGCGTTGGGGTCGTCCATCTGCTGCGGGTCGAGCCCGGCCTCGGCGCACAGCGCGGCGCTGTCGAGGCCCAGGGCGTCGAGCTGCTTGCGCAGGGCACGGGTCCAGCTGGCGAGGGAAGTGGGTTCGGTCATGGCAATTGGCGCTTGTGGTCAACAGATTGGCGTGCGCGGCTAGCGTCCTGCGCTAGGGTTGGGTGCAGGATGCAGGCATCACTTCACAAGAGAATGGAAGCATGGACGGTACTTCTGCAAGCCCCCAGCCGTTGAACGCACAACAGCGTTCGGCGCATATCCGCGAGGTGGTGATGGCCGAAGGCGTGCGCTTGCGCCAGCGGCACCCCTGGTTGTTGCATCAGGACGCGCTGGGCGCAGGCATCCTGGCCTTTGCCCTGCTGGGCATGTTCGGCTCGGCAGCGCTCTATATCAGCGGTCATATGGCCTGGTGGGTGTGTCTGCTGCTCAATGCCTTCTTCGCCTCGCTCACCCACGAGCTGGAACACGACCTGATCCACAGCATGTACTTTCGCAAGCAACGCGTGCCCCACAACCTGATGATGGGCCTGGTATGGCTGGCGCGGCCAAGCACCATCAACCCATGGATACGCCGGCACCTGCACCTCAACCATCACAAGGTCTCGGGCACCGAAGCCGACATGGAAGAGCGCGCGATCACCAATGGCGAACCCTGGGGCATCGCACGGTTGCTGATGGTGGGGGACAACATGATGTCGGCCTTGATCCGCCTGTTGCGCGCCAAGACCTGGCCGCACAGGTTCAGCATCCTCAAGCGCGTGCTGCTGGTGTACGCACCGCTGGCCTTGCTGCATTGGGGCGCGTGGTACGTCTTCCTGGGCTTTCATGCCGCCAATGGGATTGCCAGTTTGATGGGCGCGCCCATTCAGTGGTCAGCCGGTACCTTGCAGGTGATGCAGGTGATCGATATCGCTGCGGTGGTGATCATCGGCCCGAACGTGTTGCGCACCTTCTGCCTGCACTTTGTCAGCTCCAACATGCATTACTACGGCGATGTGGAACTGGGCAATGTGATGCAGCAAACCCAAGTGCTGAACCCTTGGTGGCTGTGGCCGTTGCAGGCGTTCTGCTTCAACTTCGGCAGCACCCACGGCATCCATCACTTTGTGGTGAAAGAACCGTTCTACATCCGCCAGATGACCGCCAAGGTGGCGCACAAGGTCATGGCCGAGATGGGGGTGCGCTTCAATGATTTGGGCACGTTTGCGCGAGCCAATCGCCTGGAGCCCCAGGAACACCCGCGCACTGAGCTCTCTTTCAGCAAGCAATGAACGCCAATGGCAGGTCGCGGATCTGTTCGCGCACCGGCGGTTGGTAATGGTCGTCGCTGGTTAATTCGTGCAACAGCTCTTCGCGTAGCTGGTGGAATTCAAAACTGCTGCGCTGGCGCGGATGAGGCAGGGCGATCTCGACGACCTGCTTGATTCGCCCCGGACGCGGCTCCATCACCACCACGCGATCGGCGAGGAAAATCGCCTCTTCCACATCGTGGGTCACCAGTACCGTGGTGATCCTGGCGCGGGCACGAATCGCCAGCAGTTCGTCCTGCATCTGCTGGCGCGTCAGTGCATCCAGGGCGCCGAAGGGTTCGTCCAGCAACAGGATGCGCGGGCTGGCCACCAGGCCGCGGGCAATCGCCACCCGTTGCGCCATGCCGCCGGAGAGTTGGTGGGGGTAGGCGCGAGTGAAATCGGTGAGGCCCACCAGTTCGATAAAGTCGCTGATGCGCCGGTTGCGCTCGGCCTCGTTCAGGGGCTCGTTGACCAGGCCCAGGCCGATGTTTTGCGCCACGGTCAGCCACGGGAACAGGCGGTGCTCCTGGAACACAATGCCGCGCTCGCCGCCGATCCCGCTGACGGCTTTGCCATCGACCTGGATCTCGCCGCGAAACTGCGTATCCAAGCCCACCAGCAAGCGCAGCAGTGTGGATTTCCCGCATCCACTGGAGCCGACAATCGCAACAAATTCCCCTTCGGCCACCTCCAGGTTGAATTCATGGATGGCTTCCAGTTCGAAGCCATCGACGTCGAAGGACTTACCCACGTGGTTGAAGCTGACAATCGGTGCGTTCATGCGTGTCTCCAGCGGGTGGCACGGGTTTCGATGCGTTGGCCGATCAGGTTCAGAGCGGCGCCGGTGAGGCCGACCAGCAGCATGCCGCTCATGATCAAATCCATGCGCAGCAACTGTTGGGCGCCGATCATCAGGCTGCCGATGCCGCCATCTGAGGGCATGAAATATTCGGCGCCGAGGGTGCCCATCCAGGCGTAGATCAGGCTCAGGCGCAGGCCGGCGAAAATCCCCGACGCGGCGCCCGGCAGTACCATGCGGCGCAAGCGTTGCCAGAGGTTCAGGCGCAGCACCTGCGCGGCTTCGCGCAGCTGGGGCGACAAGTTGAGCACGCTGCGCTGGGTGGCAATAAACAACGGGAAGAAGGCGGCGAGGGCGATAAACACCCACTTGGCCAGTTCACCCAGGCCGAACCAGGCGGTGAGCAGCGGCACCCAGGCGAAAATCGCGATCTGGCGCAGCGCGGACAAAGTGGGGCCAAGTAGCCGCTCACTGCGCCGCGACAGCCCCAGCCACAGGCCCATGGCAAAGCCCAGGCTACCGCCCAGCAGCAACCCGCCCAGGGCCCGGCCAAGGCTTTTGCCCAGCGCCGTAGTCAGGCTGCCATCCAGCACGCCCGCCACGCTGGTTTGCAGCACCGCCCAGGGGCTGACCAGAATGTTTGGATCGACCCAATCCTGCTGAGTCGCTACTTGCCATAACGCCAATAGCAGCAGCGGCAACAGCCAGGGTTGCAAGCGCTGCCAGCCTTCGTAGCGTGGCCCGCGTCGAATCTGCGCAGTGGCCGGATGGGGCCAGTGCACCCACTTGCGGTCCAGCCAGCCGATGCCGCGGTCCATCACCACACCCAGCACGCCAATGACCACGATGCACACGAAGACGATATCGAGCATGAACAACTGGCGCGCCCACACCATCAGGTAACCGATGCCTTCGCTGGAGGCCAGCAGCTCCACGGCCAGCAGGGAGGTCCAGCCCGCCGCCAGGGCCAGGCGTACACCGGCCATGAACGCAGGCAGTGCGGCGGGCAGGACCAGACGGCGGATCAGCAAGTGGCGAGGCAGGCGCAGTACACGGGCGGCTTCGCGCAGATTGGGCTGGGCGTCGCGAACGCCTACCAGGGTATGCAGGGTCACGGGCACCACGATGGCCTTGACCAGCACCACCAGCTTGAGGGTTTCGCCAATGCCGAAAAACACCATGAACAGCGGGATCCAGGCGAGGGTCGGCACTTGCGCCAGCGCGCTGAACGTCGGGAACACCAAGCGCTCGGCGCGCGCACTGAAACCCAGGAACGCGCCCAGTATCGCGCCGCCACTGACACCGGCCAGCAGGCCCCAGAACAAGCGCTGCAAGCTGATGGCCAGATGGCTCCATAACTCGCCGCCGGCCAATTCCACCGCGCTGCTCCACACCAGGGCGGGAGTGGGCAGAATCTGCTCGCTCATCCAATGATTGCGGCTGGCCAGCCACCATAAGGCAAACAGCGTGAGCGGCAGCAGCCACGGCAATAAACGCTGGCCCAGCTGCGGCCAGCGCGGCGCGATGCCTTTGGGCGGGGCCGCCAGCGGCAGGCTAAGAAGTGAAATTCGGGCCATGGAAGACCTCCGAATGCGTTATGTGATTTCGATCTTACAAAACCATGATCAAGATGATTGTGAGATAAGAAAAGTCATTTAAAGCCTCACGCCGCCACGCATCCAATGCATTCGAAGAATATTTTCGATGCTGTTTATGCATATGCCTCTGGAGGCTGCGGGTTAACTTGCATATTTCTAAAAGCTATTAAATTGTGAATTTATAGTATTTAAAGTTTTGTTCAGTCTGTGACTACTTTTTGCTCCCCAGGCGACCGTCGCCCACCAGGAGCTGCGCTTATGAAACTGCCCTTTAAACGTCTGATCAGCCTGTTCGCCGGCACCGCCCTGGCCGGGTTGGTGCATGCCGCCGACCTCAAGGAAATCCGCATCGCGGTGCCCGACCTCAGTGCCGGCAGCCAGCACAGCGGCGGTGGCATCACCGACGTGTTGCGTGAACAGCAGATCTTTGAAAAAGCCTTTGCCGACCAAGGCATCAAGATCCAATGGAATTACTTCAAGGGCGCCGGCCCGGTGATCAATGAAGCGTTCGCCAACGGCCAGGTGGACCTGGCCTATCTGGGCGACCTGGCAGCGATCATCGGCCGCTCCAATGGCCTGGACACGCGGCTGCTCAGCGCCTCTGCACGGGGAGTGAAACACTACCTCGGCGTGGTGCCGGGCTCCGGCATCAAGACCCTGCAAGACCTCAAGGGCAAGCGCGTGGCGGTGTTCCGTGGCACGGCCAGCCAGTTGTCGTTCGACAGCGCATTGGCCAGTCAGGGCTTGAGCGAGAAGGACCTGAAGGTGATCAACCTGGACTTCAACGCGGCCGCTGCCGCCCTGGCGGCCAAGCAGATTGACGCCACCTGGGGCGGTTCCACCCTGACGGCGTTGCAGGCCAAAGGTTTGGCAGAGATACCGCTGACCACCAAAGACCTGGGCGATGCCGGCAGCATCCAGGCCGTGCTGGTGGGCAGCGCCAAGTTTGTCGATGAACATCCCGATGCGGTGGCCAAGCTGCTCAAGGCCCAGCAGCAAGCGGTGCAGTGGTTGACCGATGACAACAACAAACAGGCGTACATCGCACTGGTGTCAGGGCTGGCCAGTTACCCGCCGGTGATCCTCACCAATGATTTGAAAGACCAGAAACTCAGCGAAGTTTTCCCCTCCACACTCGACCCGGTGTTCCTTGGAAAATTGCAGGATGCGGTGGACTTGGCGTCCAGGGAGAAGTTGATTCGCAAGTCGTTTCAGGTGAGTGATTGGGTGGCGCCTGGGTTGGTGGCGGCGGGGCTCTGAGCTTGTCGGTGCCTGGGCTATCGCTATCGCAGGCAAGCCAGCTCCCACACTTGAACGTGTTCACCGCTCAATGTGGGAGCTGGCTTGCCTGCGATGAGGCCCTTCAAACCGCCACACTGACCTGCTGGCTATCCACCTCCACCAATGTCTCGATCATCGCCTTCGCCGCCGGCGACAACCGCGACCCCGTGCGGCTGACGATCCCGCAGCGTGCGCTCAGGGTATCCATGTGCTGCGGCAAGTTGCGCCAGTGCAGCAGCACCAGCGCCCCCCTGGCAATGTCCTCGGCAAAGGCTTCTTCAGTGCCGACGCCGATGGCATTGGTTTGCAGCACGATGCTCACCAGTGCCGGGAAGTGCTCGGTCTGGATGCTCGGTGAAAAATCCATGCGCCCACTCAGGTTCGCCAGCAGTTTGCGAATGCCTTGGGAGATCAGCGGCGCCGCCAGCGGGTAGTCGAACATATCGTTGGTGGACAGGCTGTCCTTGGCCAGCAAGGGATGCCCAGGGCGGCAGAAAAACACCCCGCGTTTGGGGGTGAGTGCGCGGGTCTGGAAATTCGGGTCGGCTTCGAACTGGCGGATGTCGGCGATAAAGAATTCGATCTCTTCACGGCTCAGGCGGCGGCTGAGGGTTTCCCAGTTATCCACCTGAAACGTGGTACGGATTTTCGGGTGGGCGTTGATAAACCGCGCCACCGCATCCGGCACCAGTTTCACGGCTGGCGCCGGGCCGCAGCCGAAGCGCAGGTCGCCGGCGTCGAGCTTGGTCATGCGCGTCACTTCACTGCTCAGCAGCGCTGCGCCATGCACCAGGCTTAGGGCGTGCTGCAACACCACCTGGCCTTCCGGCGTGGGGCGCAAGTCCTTGTGGCCACGGTCTACCAGCACGCAACCAAACTCCTGTTCCAGCCCCTGGATGCTGCGGCTGAACGCTGGTTGGGTGATGCCCATGGCGTCCGCGGCGCGCACGAAACTGCGGTGTTCGTTGAGGGCGATGAAGTAGCGCAGTTGGCGAAGATCCATATGCTTTCCCGGCATTTTAAAAATAGGTCGAAGGCATTTGCGACCGAGCAAGCTCAGGTTTTAAATGCAAGCTCTTATTCCGTCAACGAAGCATTCATTCATTTGCTAGACCTAAATTGCATATGGATAGAGCGTTGCTGGAAGCGTCCCCCCACCGTTTCGCAGGCACATGAGGGTCATCACAATGAGCAACGCCGCATTAGCCGTTCAACCCATCGCCCAACCACTTGATATTCACCCGGTAGCCGGGCGGATCGGCGCCGAAATCCGTGGCATCAAATTGTCCGGTGAGCTGGATGTCGCCACCGTCGAGGCCATCCAGCAGGCGCTGGTGCAGTACAAGGTGATCTTCTTCCGCGAACAGACCCATCTCGATGACCAGAGCCAGGAAGCCTTTGCTCACCTGCTCGGCGAGCCGATCGCCCACCCCACCGTACCGGTACGAGACGGCACGCGGTTCCTGATGGAGTTGGATGGCACCCGTGGCCAGCGCGCCAATTCCTGGCACACCGACGTGACGTTCGTCGATGCCTACCCTAAGGCCTCGATCCTGCGTTCGGTGCTGGCGCCTGTGTCCGGCGGCGACACCGTATGGGCCAACACAGCCGCTGCCTACAACGACCTCAGTGTGGAACTGCGCGCACTGGCTGATCACCTGTGGGCGGTGCACAGCAACGAATACGACTACGCCGCACGCAAGCCGGATGTGGCGGTGGAGAAGCTGGAGGAATACCGCAAAGTATTCACTTCCACGGTGTATGAAACCGAACACCCGGTGGTGCGCGTGCATCCGGTCAGCGGTGAGAAAACCCTGCTGTTGGGGCACTTCGTCAAACGCCTGAAAGGCTACTCCCAGGCAGAGTCGGCGCAGTTGTTCAACCTGCTGCAAGGCCATGTCACCCGCCTGGAAAACACCGTGCGCTGGCGCTGGAACACCGGTGACGTGGCGATCTGGGATAACCGCGCCACCCAGCATTACGCGGTGGACGACTACGGCACCCAGGAGCGCATCGTGCGCCGGGTTACGCTCAAGGGCGATGTGCCGGTGGGGGTGCAGGGGCAATCAAGCAAAACCACTAAAGGTCTTTAAGCCGGGTGAGGATAAAAATATGGGAGCGGGCTTGCTCGCGAATGCAGTGGGTCAGTTGATGAATACGTCGACTGACGCTGCGCATTCGCGAGCAAGCCCGCTCCACATTTGGATTTGTGGTGTTTACCAGACTCCGATCTTCACCACTTTCTCTGCCTCTGGCTCACCATAACGAAACCATTGCCCGCGCACCTCAACCTCCGTGTGGCTGATGGTGGTGCGCCGTTTCAACCCGCGTAACCAGTCGAACAGATAACCCAGGTGCGTCTCGCGCACCTCGGCATAGGCAGGATCGCTGCCCAGGTCGTACAGTTCTTGCGGGTCGTTTTCCAGGTCGAACAGTTGCGGGCGAAAGCCGTCGTACGCCAGGTACTTCCAGCGCTCGCTGCGCACCATGGTCATGCGGCAACGGTCGATGGGTTGCTCCAGACGCTCGCGAGCCGGGGCCTGGAAGGCGTAGTCGTATTCGGCAATGGCGTAGCGGCGCCAGGCGGGTTGCGCGCCGTGCAGCAATGGAATCAGTGAGCGACCTTCCAGGCGATGGTCGGCGGCGGGCAAGCCCAAGGCGTCGAGGAAGGTGGGCAAGGCGTCGATGGTTTCCACCAGACGCTCATCCACGGTGCCGCGGCTGACATCGGCGCTGGCACGTGGGTCGCGCACGATCAGCGGTACACCCACCGCAGGCTCCAGCAAGAATTCTTTTTCACCGAGGAAATGATCGCCCAGGAAGTCGCCGTGGTCGCTGGTAAACACGATCAGCGTGTCGTCCCAGCGGCCAGCGCTTTGCAGAAAGTCGAACAGCCGCCCGAGTTGATCGTCAATCTGTTTGATCAGGCCCATGTAGGTCGGAATCACCGTGAGGCGCACCTCGTCACGGGAGAAATTCTGGCTCTCCTGGTGTTGGCGAAATGCCTGGTACACCGGGTGATCGCTGGTGTGGTCAGGTTGAATCGGCGCTTGCACATGCTCGGTTCCGTACAGCGCGTGATACGGCGCCGGCGCGATGTAGGGCCAGTGCGGCTTGATATACGACAGGTGCAGGCACCAGGGCTGTTCACCTTGTTCGTCGATAAAGTCGATGGCGCGGTCGGTGGTGTAGACGGTCTCCGAATGTTCTTCGGCCACCCGTGCGGGTTTGCCGGCGTTGCGCATATGCCAGCCGCTGAGCACTTCGCCGTTCTCACCTTCGGCGGCGTTGGCCCATTCGTGCCAAGGGTTGCTGCCGTGGTAGCCGTGATCACGCAAGTATTGGGTGTAGGGCGCGGACTCGCGCTTATCCTCGAACAGCGGGCTGTCGGGGTAGATGCCGTCGTGACGCAGATACGCGTCGAAGCCGACCTCATTGAGTGGCTCGGCCTGGGCACTGTCGGGGTCTATCTGCAGGCGCTGCAAGGCCTCAATATTCGGCGTGGCGTGGGTCTTGCCCACCAGGGCGGTGCGGATGCCGTGGGGGCGCAGGTAGTCGCCGATCGTCAGCTCTTCGAGCGGCAGCGGCACTGCATTCCACGCCACCTGATGGCTGCTGACATAGCGCCCGGTGTAGGCCGACATGCGCGACGGGCCGCAGATGGTGCCTTGTGTATAGGCCCGACTGAAACGCACGCCAGCGGCGGCCAGGCGGTCGATATTCGGCGTGTGCAGATGGGCATGGCCGTAGCAGGACAGGTAGTCGCGGCGCAGTTGGTCGCACATGATGTAGAGCACGTTGCGCAGGGGTTTGGGGTCAGACATAGGAATTTACCGAACGGAGGACAGGTGGGTTTTTTCGCCGTTCGAGGGGCGCTCTGGCAAGTGCATTTGGGGACTGGGTTCTATGCATTGAGTGCATGGGTGTGGCTGCTGGCGTCATCGCAGGCAAGCCAGCTCCCACAGTTGAAATGCATTTCCCTGTGGGAGCTGGCTTGCCTGCGATGACGGCCTGACAGCAGATACATATCTACCTGCCACCCCGCGATCAAATGGTGGGAGCAGGCTTACCCGGCGAAGGACCTGATGTGAGCGGCCAGTCCTGCCAGCGCTTTATCATCTGCCCTGGAAGCGTCATGGGAGGAGACATAGCCTTCATAACGCTCAAAATATTTGTCCTGGGTCGAACTGATTTTTTTGAAGGCGCTATCTTCCCCGGTCCCATGCATCGGGAATAATTTGGCGTGCAGATGATCGACGCCATAACCCTCCAGAATCATGCCCGTTCTAGCCACACCTTTTAGCGCTTTGTCCAAAAGCTTCGCCGTCTTCTTGGCTGCGATGATCAAGTCACACAGCACGGTGTCCGGTTCGGCAAACGCATAGCTGCCGTGATGGGTTTTAGGGATAACCACACTGAACCCCGGCGTATTGGGAAATATGGAGAGAAAGGCCATGTGGGTCTGGTCTTCCCACAGGAGGTGGGAGGGTGCAGTACCGCGGGCAATGCTGCAAAAGATACAGTCCATCAAACGCGCTTCCTCGTGCGGGTCAAAAGGTAGACTCTCTTGTATGTGATCTTTGTTATCTAATGATGACTTCACTGACGTTGCGGGCCGCTGTTCACCGCTTGGTCAGACCGCAATATTTTCCAACGCATAAGCATCCTCGTCTCTCTCATCAATCTCCTTGATTTGCTCAATCATCGCCTGCGCCAGCGGCGACAACCGATACCCTGCGCGGCTGACGATTCCGTAGCGGGTGTAGCGCTCCTCCAGGTTTTCGTCCAATCCCTCAATCTGCAAACACACCAGTTCGCCGCGGGCCATGTGCAGCACGTCACTGTTGGCGCTGACGATGCCGATGGCGTCCGAGCGCAGCACCACGCCCATCAGGCTGTAACCGTTTTCGCATTCCACATTGGGCTGGTAATCCGGCCGGCCGCTGAGGTCGACGATGACTTTGCGCAGGTTCGGCGGGCGGATGGTTACTGCCAGCGGGTAGCTCATCAGCTCGGCGGCGCTGACGCTGTTGCGCGCGGTCAGGGGGTGGCCGGCGCGGCAGCAGAAGTACCAGCGACGTGGGCGCAGGCGGTGGGTGTGGTAGTCGGGGTTGGCTTCGAAGTGGCGGGTGTCGGCGACGAAGAATTCGAACTCTTCGCTGAGCAGGCGCTTGCCCAGGCTTTGCCAGTCGTCCACCTGGAACTGCACGCGGGCCTTGGGGTAGCGCCCGATAAAACTGCCGATGGCGCGGGGGACCAACCCACCTGCCGGGGCCGGGCCGCAGCCGAAGCGCAGCTCGCCAGCTTCCAGGCCGTTGAACTGGCTGATTTCGTTGGCCAGTTGTTGTGCGCCGCTGACCAGGCGCCGGGCATGTTCGAGGAGCACCTGGCCTTGCTTGGTGGGCGCCAGGTCCTTGCGGCCGCGGTCCACCAGTTGGCAGCCGGCGCTGTGTTCCAGGGCCTGGATGCTGCGACTGAACGCCGACTGCGACAGGTTCACGGCCAAGGCTGCCGCGACAAAACTGCGTTGTTCAGCAAGGGCGATGAAGTGGCGAAGCTGGCGCAAGTCGATATGCATTTTTCACATCAAAAATATCCGGGAAATGCATTGGCTATGCATTACGTCGACTCCTTATAAAGGCTATCTCTTATGCAGTAAATGTTCGTAAAAACATAAATAAATAGCCTTTAGGAATATGAGGCGACGAGTATTCCGGGGTTTTGGAGCCGCTTATGAGTTTGTTCAAGTCCTTGCCCCTGGCTGTTCTAGTGGCCGGTAGCAGCAGTTGGTCGCCGGCCCAGGCCGCTGAAACACCCGCGCCTGCCGGCAAGGGCGAAAGCGCCAGTGGCCAACTGGAAACTGTCACGGTGACTGCCCGGCGGCGTACCGAAAGTGCCCAGGCCGTGCCGACGCCCATGAGCGTGGTCGGCGGCCAGGCTCTGGAAACCCAGCGGGTGTACCGCATCCAGGATTTGCAGCAACTGGTGCCCAGCGTCAACGTCGCCTATATGCATGCGCGCCAGTCCAGCGTGTCGATCCGCGGCCTGGGCAACAACCCGGCCAGCGATGGCCTGGAAGGCAGCGTGGGGCTGTATATCGACAATGTCTACCTCGGGCGCCCGGGCATGGCGGTGTTCGACCTGATGGACATTGAGCAGCTTGAAGTTTTGCGCGGCCCCCAGGGCACGTTGTTCGGCAAGAACACCACTGCCGGGGTCATCAACATCAGCACCCGCGCACCGAGCTTTACCCCGGAGCGCAGCATCGAAACCTCCTTGGGCGAGGACGGTTATTTCCAGACCAAGGGCACGATTTCCGGCCCCCTGACCGATGACCTGGCAGGGCGTTTCTCGGCCTATCGCACCCGCAGCGACGGCGACATCAAGAATGAACACGATGGCCATGATCTGAACGGCGGTTCACGCCAGGGCTTTCGCGGGCAACTGCTGTACAAGCCCAACGAAGCGTTCAACCTGCGCTGGATCGGCGACTACAACGAAGAAGACTCCAGCGCCGGCACCCGCGTGCTGTACAGCACCGGGCCGACCATCAATGGCACCAACCTGTATCAATCCCGGGCCAACGCGGCAGGCGCCACCCTGGTGGACGGCACCCATCGCAAGGTCAACCTGGACAACGACCAGCACGTCACGGTGTTCCAGGGCGGTACCTCGCTGGAAGCCAATTGGACGCTGCCCAGCGACTTCACCCTGACCTCGGTGAGTGCTTACCGCTGGTGGAATTTCACCCCGCGCAACGATGATGGCCTCAACGTACCGGCGTCGTATAACGCCGGGGTTTCGGTGGAAGATAAGCAGTGGTCCCAGGAATTCCGCTTGGCGTCGCCCAGCGGTGGTTTCTTCGATTACGTGCTCGGCGCCTACTACTTCGGCTCCGACCTGGATAACAAATCCTTTGCCTACTACGGGCCCAAGGCCGATATCTGGAACGGCACGCCCGCCGGTGCGTTGAGCAATGTGAGCAGTGTGGGCAACGGGCATATCCGCACCGACAGTTTCGCGCTGTTCGCCCAAGGCACCTGGCACCTGACCGAGCGCCTGGATTTCACCGCCGGTGTACGCGGCACCTACGAAGAAAAAAGCGCCTGGGTCACGCGCAATGCGCCCGTCGGTGGCGCGGCGGTCAGCGGGGCCGCCGCCATGGCGCGGCGTGGGCGTACCGGGGCCTATGACTCGGGCGACCTGTCGCAATACAGCGCTACGCCGTCGGGGCTGCTCAACCTCAGTTATCACTTCAATGAAAACCTGCTGGGCTACGCGACGCTGTCCCATGGCGAGAAGTCCGGCGGTGTGAACCTGGCGGTGGGGTCTGCGCCGACGGCCGGTGCCGACTCGTTGCTGATCGGCACCGAGCGCGCCAACAACGCCGAGCTAGGCTTCAAGAGCACGTTGTGGGACCGCCGCCTGCAGCTCAATGCCAACCTGTTCTGGACCCAGGTCAACGGCTACCAGACCAACGCCTACGACCAGGACAACCGCGTTCAGTACCTGACCAACGCCGGCTCGGTACGCTCGCGGGGGGTGGAGGTGGAAAGCACCCTGGTGCCGATCAAGGGCCTGACCCTGAACATCAACGGTTCCTTCAATGACGTGACGTACCTGTCTTACAAGGATGCGCCATGCCCGCCGGAAACCAGCCTGCGTCCCGGTGCGCCGGCGTCCTGCGACTTGAGCGGCCACCAAGTGGTGGGCGCGTCCAAGTGGATTGCCAACGCCAACGGCGAGTACAAGTGGAACCTGGCGAACGGCTTCGAACCCTACGTCACCGCCAGCTACGCGTTCCGTTCCAAGGCGGTGGGCACCGTGGAAGATTCCGACTACGGGCAGATCCCGGCGTATGCGGTGGTCAACCTGTCTACCGGTTTGCGCGGCGACTATGACCAGGGGCAGTGGGATGTGTCGCTGTGGCTGAAAAACGCTTTCGACAAAACCTACTACACCACCCTGTGGACCGGTGGTAACGGCGGTTACGAGGGCCTGCTGGGCACGCCGCGCACCCTAGGCGTGACTGGGCGCTACGACTTCTAGGTCGGTGCGATAGGTGGCCGGGCTGAACACCCGCGTCACCAGCAGCATCGCCACCACCGTCACCGTCAGCACCACCCATGCACTGACAAAGTTGCCGGTAAGCTCGCGCAGCCAGCCGGTCAGCCACGGCGAAATCGCATTGATCAAAAAGCCTACGCCTTGCACGAACGCCGCCAGTTGCCCGGCTTGGCGTGGGTCGCGATGGTGGTCGAGGGTCAGCAGCAGGCTCAGGGCAAAGCACGCCCCTAACCCGAAGCCGCACAAGGCCACCCACAGGTGGGGATATTCCTGCGGCGCAATGATCAGGCCGAGGTAGCCGATGGTTTGGGCCAGCAGGCTGATGCTGAGCAATGGGCGGCGGTCGATACCGCGTTGCGCCAGCACCGGCATCAGCAGGGCGGCCGCCACCTGAAAAATCGTCATGAATGCCAGCAACGACCCGCTGGGCAGCACGCCCCAGCCCAGTTGCTGATAGTAGGCCGGCAGCCACGCGACCATGCTCATGTAGCCGCAATTGACCAGGCCGAAATACAGCGCCAGCAGCCAGGCGCGGCGGTTGCGCAACCCTTTGAACGCAGGCGCCTGCAGTGGATTGCGCGCGGCGCCCAGCGGTAGCCAGGCCCACAGCAGCAATGCCCCCAGCGCCGGCAATAACCACACACCCAGGCCTGCCTGCCATTGCTGGAAATGCGTGGCTATCACCGGGCTGAGCAGCGCCGCCAGCCCACCGCCGGCCATCAGCGACGCCGAGTACACCCCCATCGCTACGGGCACACGGTGATGGAATTCACGCTTGATCATTGCCGGCACCAGCGCCTGGATCAGCGCAACACCCGCACCGCCAAGCAGCGCGGTAACCAGCAGTGCCGAGGCTTCGCCTATCAACCAGCGCGCCAGGCACGCCAGCAGAATCATCAACAAGCCCAGGGCGATGCCGCGACGCTCGCCCAAGCGAGCCTCCACGCGCACGCCCACCAGTGCCACCAACCCCATGCAGATCACCGGCAGGCTGGTGAGCAGGGCACTGCTCTGAAAGCTCAGGCCGGTGGCCTGGCGAATCTCGCCGAGCAGTGGGCTGATGGAACTGAGGATCGGGCGCAGGTTCAGGCCGAGCACCACCAGCAGGCCCCAGCCGGCGAGGGATTTATTCAGGGTCATGCAGGGTTTTCCACTGGTGATACAGCGCAGTCATTGCGGTATCGGGCAGGTGCTGAATGGGCAGGCGTTGCGCGTCGATGGGCAAGCCAACCTGTTGGCTGATGGCTGCGGTCGACAGGCCGTAAGGCTCGGCCATTTCGTTGCTGGCGGCAAACACTACGCGTTCTACACCGCACAGGTACATGGCGCTCAGGCACATCGGGCAAGGCTGGCCGCTGGCGTAGATCACGCACCCTTCCAGGCGTGCACCCAGCTGCCGGCTCGCTGCGCGAATTGCCAGCAGCTCGGCGTGGGCGGTGGGGTCCTGGGTCAGGTGGATCTCATTCACGGCTTCCACCAACACCTCATCGTTGCGCGTCAGCACCGCGCCGAAGGGGCGGCCACCTTGGGCGACGTTGGCATGGGCCAAAGCGATAGCGCGTTGCAGGTGTGGTTGATCGTTGGTCATACAAGGCCCCGGGGTGCGATGAAAGGTGAAGTATGGTCAGCCAGCAAGGTATGCTGAAATTAAATATAAACATGCCAATCAGTGGCAAACGCAATGGTGATGACGTTGTTCGATCCCGTGTTGTTGCGCAGCTTTGTCGCCGTGGTGGACTGCGGCAATTTCACCCGGGCGGCCGAGCGCCTGCATTTGACTCAATCCACCGTCAGCCAGCAGATCCGCCGCCTGGAAGACGCAGTGGCCTGTCAGTTATTGGACCGCGATCAGCGCCGGGTAGTGGCCACCGCCGAGGGTGAGCGTCTGCTCGCGTATGCGCGCCGTATTCTCGCGTTGCACGAAGAAGCCGCCGACGTGCTGATCAACCAGCAAAGCGACGGTGTGTTGCGCCTCGGCGTGCCGGAGGATTTCGCCGCCGAGCGCCTGATGCCGCTGCTTTCGGCGTTTGTGGTGGCGTACCCACGGGTGCGGCTGGAAGTCACCAGCGGTCTGGGCCCCGAATTGCAGCGCCAGTACCGGGGCGGTGAGTTCGATGTGTTGCTGGTCAAGCAGATGGGCGACAGCGACGACTGTGTGGCGTCGTGGCCGGAGCCCTTGTATTGGGTCGACAGCCTGAGCACCCCGGCCCTGGGCCGCGACCCGCTGCCGCTGGTGGCTTTCCCCGTAGGTGGCCTGTATCGCAACGACATGCTGCACCATCTGGAACGGGCCGGCTGGCGTTGGCGCATCGGCTATTCCAGCGCCAGCCTGGCCAGTGTGTGCTCGGCGGTGGCGGCAGGCTTGGGCATCAGTTTATTGCCAGAACGGGTGTTACAACCGGGCCATCGCATACTCGGCCCAGAGAGTGGCTTGCCACCTGTTCATGGCGTGCGGTTGGCCCTGTATGGCCGCAGTGGTTTGGGCGCAGCGGGCCAGAGTTTGTTGGACGAGTTACTGGCGTTGTGCAGTGGGAACCCGCACTGAGCCCATACCTTTGACGAATATTTTGTATGCCTTAAAGGCATTGAAAAACAACGGCTTGAAGCCAGGCCACGGACCACGTGGCTTTGGTGTGATCGGCTGTTTTATTTATGCGTTTTTGTTCTATATATAACTTTAAAGATTACTTTAAGAGATAAGTGTCTGGCACCGATGATTCAGCCCTCGACGGGCCTTCACGCTGGCCCGTCGGTTTTTCAAAACCGCAGGGAGTGAATCAATGGGCAAAGTCCAGACCGCCGCCAGTGCATCTGAGGCGCAGTGGCGCCAGGCACCGAGTGGTGAGTTGGTCGACCTTGGCCGGCCGCATCGCGCGCCGTTGGGGCAATTGCGCTTGCAGAAGACCCCGAAGCGTTTTTCCAGCCGCCGCGAAGGGGTTTTGCTCGGGTTGCTGGTGTTGGCGCTGCACGGTGCAGTGATCTATTGGGTGAGCCAGAAACCCACGCCGGTGCTGCCGATTGTGCCGCCGGAAATTCCACCGATGACCATCGAATTTTCCCAGCCGGCGCCGCCGGTGGTTGAGCCGCCACCGCCTGTACCGCCACCACCGCCTCCGCCTGTGGTCGAGCCCCCGCCGCCGCTGGTGGATGAGTTGGCGGCCAAGCCGGCGCCGCCCAAACCCATTGCGAAACCCAAGCCCAAGCCCGTGCCTAAACCTGAGCCCAAGCCGGCCCCCAAGGCCGTCGAGCAGCCACCTGCACCACCGACGCCAGCGCCACCTGCACCGCCCGCACCTGCGGCGCCAGCGCCGGTGACGCCTGCTTCGGCCAACGCCGCGTACCTGAAAAACCCGGCGCCGGAATACCCGTCACTGGCTCAGCGTCGCGGTTGGGAAGGCACGGTGTTGCTGCGGGTGCAGGTGCTGGCCAGCGGTAAACCGGGTGAGATCCAGGTGCAAAAAAGCAGTGGTCGCCAGCAGTTGGATGACGCGGCATTGGCGGCGGTGAAGCGCTGGAGTTTCGTGCCTGCCAAGCAGGGCGATGTGGCCCTCAACGGCTGGGTGAGCGTGCCCATCGATTTCAAGATTCATTAATTATTCAGCGGCGCAGAGGGAAAACATCATGGCATTGGCATCTCCACTTGAATCCATCGAAAGCACGGTGATCTGGCTGCTGGTGGCCTTTTCGGTCGCCACTTGGGGCCTGGCCTTGCTCAAGGGCGTGCAGTTCGGTCGCCTCAAGGCCCAGGATCGCAAGTTTCACAAACAGTTCTGGGCGGCATCGAGCCTCGACTCGGCCGCCGAACTCGCCGAAACCCAGCCTGGCGCCGCCGCCCGTGTAGCCCAGGCCGGTTATGCCGCGATCCAGGTGGGCGATACCACCCACGCTGCGGATTTGAGCCAGGCGATCAATCACCAGGACCGCCTCGAACGCGCTCTGCGCCAGCAAATTGTGCGTGAGCGCCGCTCCCTGGAAACCGGTCTGGCTGTAGTCGCCAGTATCGGCAGCACCTCGCCGTTTATCGGCCTGTTTGGCACCGTGTGGGGGATCATGGAAGCGCTGAAGGGGATCAGTGCTGCCGGGTCCGCCAGCCTGGAAACCGTGGCCGGGCCCATCGGCGCGGCACTGGTGGCGACCGGCGTGGGGATCGCCGTCGCGGTGCCTGCGGTGCTGGTCTACAACTACTTTTTGCGCCGCCTGAAGCTGACGGCGGCAGACCTGGATGACTTTGCCCACGACTTCTACAGCCTGGCGCAGAAAAACGCGTTCCGCGTGCTGCTGCACCCGGCGCTGACCAAGGCCGGCGCCGGTAGCCCGCAGAAAGTGAAGGAGGCGTCCTGACATGGCCTTCTCCACGCAAGACAGTGATGAGGTGCTGAGCGAGATCAACGTCACGCCGCTGGTGGACGTGATGCTGGTGCTGCTGGTGGTGTTTATCGTCACCGCGCCGCTGTTGACCAACTCGATCCCGATCAACCTGCCCAAGACCCAGGCCGTGGCACCGGTTGAGCAGAAGGATCCATTGGTGGTGAGCATTGACGGCGCCGGCAAATTGTTTATCAACAAGGACGAAATCCAGTCGGATCTGCTGGAGTTCAACCTGCAGGCGGCGAAGGCCAAGGACCCCGATGTGCGGGTGCAACTGCAGGCTGACGATGGAGTGAACTACGGCGAAGTGGCACGAGCCATGGCGTCGATTGAGCGTGCGGGCATCACCAAGTTGTCGGTGATCACTGCACGTTAGTTTCAAAAAGTCTCGACAGTTTTTGGGCCGCTTTCCTTGGCAGGGTGCGGCCCTTTTTTTATCTAAGCATTGCATGTTTACAGATGTTGCACAGGAAAAGAATTTACATGTATCCGAGCGTGCAATTTTCGGCTGCATGCTTATTCTGGTCGGCGCATAGAGTGATTTAATTAATGGAGTAATTGCATGTCTATACGCGTTCCTGTCCAAGTCGTGAATACGTTCGTTAATCCCCATTTAACGGTTGAAAAGCCTGAAGAAAAGCCTGCGGTAATGGCATCTTCGAACGATCGTATGGCCGGCCTGAGACATCCATCAGCCTGTATTTTGCCCACGCTGGCTGACTATAAGAGAAAACAGAGTTTACTGCAGGGCGCTGAAGCAAGCCCTACGCCAGGAGGTGGGAGCAACTCGGCATTCAAAAAAAATACTCGTTTAGAATCTTATATCAGCAAGCAAACCGCCGACTTTGTAACGCCCGAAAAAGAAATTTCCACTATTTTATCTGCAAAGATAAAGCAGCAGTGGGGTGTGGATATTGATCCAGATAAAACCTATCTGGTGACATTTAAAGATGACAGTGAGGATGAAAAAGAGGTGGTAGAAAAAATCACCCTGACACAAGCGGCATTGAAAAACAGGCAAGATGTAACAATTAAGAAAGATGAAAGCTGGTTCGTAAAGATTGGCAAGTACTTTTCGCCAGCGATATATATTTACAACCAGATTGACGGTTGGGTGCAGGAAGCAAACACTCGACAAGGTATTTATCGGGAGCCCAGTGCGCCGGGCGATGCCCCCTATAACGACGACACCCGCGTTTCCATACCGGTGGATGACTTCAAGGCATTAGTCTGGGATACAGACCGGACCCAACTGTATAAGAAGACCCTTGATGGGTTTTGGGACAAGCACAGCGAATCTTATACGGCATTGAGTAAAATCTCGTTTGTCAAAGCCATCAATCTGCAGCGCCTGGAAGGGAGCCTTGGCTCTGCCGAGACGGCACTCGCTCAGCGAGCGTTGGGGCCTGTTGCGCAAAAGGATTGGTCCAAGCTGACGGTCCAGGATTTTGAAGGGCCTGCCGTGAAGGACCCGGATCTGGACATCGGCCTGCTGAGCATCAATGGGTTTGAGTCGACCGACTTGATGTGTGTGACCGATCGGAAAACCCAGTTGACGTTGCTTTACATCCCTGGCAACTCCTCGCCAATACATCGCTTCGATAATCCCCAGCAAATGACAACGTGGCTGGCCGGGCAAGCCTCGGACCCCGTAAAGCGCGCGTCCTTGTTGACGCACTTTTCCCTCAAGGATCAAGCTGACAGAACGTTTTCAGACGGCGTACGTCAGACCCTGCAAGGGATGGGAAATTGGTCCGATGCGCAGGCATCAGGCAATGCTTTCCTTGCGAGCCTCAACGGTTGGGTGCCGGATCGTTTCATCGCTGTTGAGCAGATGCACGGCGATCCTTTCGAAGCGGTCAAGGTTCGGCAAAAAGCACGGTCCTATTCGGACGCCGACAATGCGATTGTCAGTGACGGGGACTACACCAAGAACCAGGTGCTGCATGTCGTGGAAGAGGCTACCAAGGTCGCCATGTTCATGACGCCCCTGGCGCTGGTGATGCCCGAAGTCGCTATAGGGCTGGATGTTTTCTTCCTGGCCGCCGGGGCTGCCCAGACAGGTATCGGTATTGATGATGCCGTCCAGGGAAAAGCAACGGCTTCCGACCGCATTGTGTTTGGCGTGTTGAACGCCGTACCGCCGTTGGCCACTCACGCGGGAGCACCACTGGCGAAAGCGCTGACAGAGAGGGTGTCCGGCGGTGGCGTTGCAGCAGGGGTTGATGCTGCAACCCGCACACCCACCCAAGTGACTGAACAAGCGCGCCCATTCTTCAGGCCACCACAACGTGTCAATGGGCATATCGGATACCCGATGGGGCCCGTCTCACCTCCAGTGATCCTTGAGGAGGTCAGGGTTCCCATGGATGACGTGAGGCGCATGATCGGGAAAGACTATATGGTTTATGTCGGTCAATACGGTACCAAAGTTACGTATGACGTCGAAGCGGGTCTTTGGCGCGGGCTCCAGGCCAATGGTCAGGTGAACGACATCTTTTATTGGCGTAAAGGTCAAGGACGGTGGCTGGGTGGCACTCAAGCCGAAGCGATTGAGGCCAGTAAAAATGCGCCTGCTTCGATGACAACCAAAGTACTGAAACTACCGAGAATGCCGGTACTGCCGTCCGGCGCTACAGATGTGCCGAAAGTGATCCACTATTTTTGGGCCGGCAATGAAATGCCGGAAAATCTACTCAATAATATTATGGAAAATTCCCGGAAAAGCCCCGGGTATAAATCGATTGTTCACGTTGATGCCAATGACGCGGATACTTTTCAGAAAATACATTCAGCGTTGGATCATAAAGTGGGCGGGCTTGAAGTTCATGATTTAAAGGCCGATGAAAGTTTTCAGGCTCTGAATGCAGGTCAATACGGCGAGATGTATCAGTTTTTCCGTTCAGGGCGCGGGCAGAATTTAGCGGCCTCATCGGACGTCATGCGCGCGGTGCTAATGAAAAAGTACGGTGGCATCTATCTGGATACGGATGATGCACTGACCTTTAATGTGGGCGAGGTCACATTGAAAGCCACGCCCAATGACATCTTGATGAACGTGCCGGTTACTTACGAACCTGCGGACTTCAATGGGTTCAACACCAGTAATTTTGCCAGCCACCCAGACAACCCTGTATTTGACGAGATTCTGGAGACGGCGTATGAGCGATACAAGGCAAACGAAGAATGGTTGAACGCTAATCGTCCCTTTCTGAAGGAAAACTCGACAGCCGCAGAGCGGCAAATTTATAACGAGTATGTAAAGAAAATTTTCGAGATCACTGGGCCGAGAATGTTTGGTGATGTATTGGCGCAAAAAGAATATGGTTTTTTTTCAGAAGTTGAGGAACTGACGGAACTGTTGGAAGCGCGTATTTTACTTCCGCAAGCGTATGCGGAAAAACTTACACAAGTGCGTGATTATTATATGGCGATGAACCATAAGTTCGGAGTTGCTATCGGCTCGGAACACTCTATGCATCATTCTCGCTGAGGTTGGCTCGGTCATTGCGCCGCGGTGGCAGGGGCGCAATGGCCGGTTTTAATGAAGGGCTTGGTAAAGCAAGTTCTGAAAAGGGCGTAAATTCCTTTTGGTTATTAATAAATTCTTTTTTATTCCTTATTGGTGCGTGAGCCTCACCCTATACTGACCAGCAACGTTAAACGCTGCAGGAGGGCACACCCATGCACAGCGAGTCGATTCGTTATCTGATCGTGCCGGGCTGGCAAGGATCGCCAGAAGATCATTGGCAAACCCATTGGCAAAACAGCTTGCCCAACAGCGCACGGGTGGAACAGGCCGATTGGCTGACGCCGCGTCGCGAGGATTGGGTCGCCGCACTGGCCGAGGCCATCGCTGCCGACAGCACGCCGGTCATCCTGATCGCTCATAGCCTGGGTTGCATCACCGTGGCCCACTGGGCCGCCACTGCCCCCGTGCGCTTCTTGCGGCAGGTACGCGGCGCATTGCTGGTGGCACCGGCGGATGTCGAGCGTCCTGCGTGTGCCCCTGCACTGCGCAATTTCGCCCCTATTCCAACTGACCTGCTGCCATTTCCCAGCCAGGTGGTCAGCTCCGACAACGACAGTGCCGTAAGCGCCCCCAGGGCTCTGGAACTGGCGCGTCAGTGGGGCGCCGAAGCCGGCATCTTGTCGGGCGCCGGGCATATCAATGTGAAGTCCGGCCACCGGCGCTGGGAGCAAGGGTTTGCTTACCTCTATCGCCTGCAACATCGCCTCGAGCACCACGCTCGGCGCAGCGCCTAATATTTTCAACGCCCCGTCCCTGTGTGGATTGGGGCGGGAGCCTGCCATGAGTCTGCATGAAACCTTCGGCCAGCCATTGCTGACCTTCCCGGACGCGGAAAAGAGTCCGCTGAGTATTCGCGCCAAAGCTCTGGTGTTTGTCGACCCACGCTCACGCCAACTGCGCGAAGAGCTGGAAAGCCTCGCACCACGTGCCTTGCCTGTGCTGATTCGCGGCGAGACCGGTAGCGGTAAAGAACTGCTGGCACGGCATATCCACCGTGGCAGTGACCGTACTGGCCTGTTTGTCTCGGTCAATTGTGGCGCAATCAGCCCCACCTATGCCGATGCCGAGTTGTTTGGCTATGCCGCCGGTAGCCACAGTGGCGCGGCCAGTAGCCGCGCGGGTTGGTTCGGCTCGGCCAATGGCGGCACCTTGTACCTGGATGAGATCGGCGACTTGCCGCTGCCGATCCAGGTGAAATTGCTCGCGGCTTTGGAAAACCACGAAGTCACGCGTGTGGGTGCCCACCAGCCCAGCCCGGTGGATGTGCGCTTGGTGGCCGCCACCAGCATCGACCTGGCCCAGGCCGTGGCCGTGGGCAAGTTTCACGAGCGTCTGTTCCATTATTTGAGTGAGGGCCGGTTGGACCTGCCGGCGTTGCGCGAGCGGGTGGGGGATATCTTGTCCCTGGCCGAATATTTCCTCGGCATCTACAGCCAGCGCCTGGACCTGCCGGTGCCACTGATCAGCGACGCCGCCCAGCAGGTGCTGGAACACCACACTTGGCCGGGTAATACCCGCGAACTGGAAAACGTCATTCACTTTGCCTTGCTGGTGAGCAGCGGCGATGAAATCTTGCCCGAGCATTTGAACTTGCCAGCGGCGGGTTCGCCGCTGGAGCAAGTGCGACGAATTTTGGCCAGCGCCAGCCCGGCCGAGCAGGAATCGGTGCGTAAATTCCTGTATGAGCAAAATGGAATATCAACGTGAATAAAAGATATTGTTCGGGAATAAAAAATCTAGGTATTGTCCTTTCCACGCCGCGATAGCACTTCGCTGGCACCTCACATAAAAACGGTCGTTAGAAGGACATTGCATGAAAAAGGTTCTGTTGTTTACCGCTCTGGCGGCTGCCCTGACTGCTGGTTTTGCCCAGGCCAGCGAGAAACTGGTGGTGGCTGCTACGCCGATTCCCCACGCCGAAATCCTCGAGCTGATCAAGCCGACCCTGGCCAAGGAAGGTGTGGACCTGCAGATCAAAGTCTTTACCGACTACGTACAGCCAAACGTGCAAGTCGCTGAGAAACGCCTGGATGCCAACTATTTCCAGACCCTGCCGTACCTGGAAAACTTCAACAAGGGTAAAGGTACCAATCTGATTACCGTGGTGGGCGTGCACGTTGAACCCTTCGGCGGCTACTCGAAAAAGATCAAGAAAATCGAAGATCTGAAAGACGGCGCCACCGTGGCGATTCCGAACGAAGGCTCCAACAGCGGCCGCGCCCTGTTGCTGCTGCAAAAGGCCGGTGTTATCACCCTCAAAGACCCGACCAACGCCCTGGCCACGCCGAAAGACATCGCCAGCAACCCGAAGAACCTGAAGTTCAAAGAGCTGGAATCGGCCCTGCTGCCACGGGTGCTGGACCAGGTTGACCTCGACCTGATCAACACCAACTACGCCCTGGAAGCTGGCCTGAACCCGGCCAAGGACGCGTTGATCATCGAAGACGCCAAATCACCTTACGTAAACTTCCTGGTGGCCCGCCCGGACAACAAGGACAGCGATGCTATCCAGAAGTTGGCCAAGGCCCTGACCAGCCCGGAAGTCAAAGCTTTCATCGAGAAGAAGTACAACGGCGCGGTGGTGCCAGCGTTCTGATGTAAGCCAAAACCCCCTTCAAGGTTTCAACGCCGACGGCTACTACAGCGTCGGCGTTTTTTTATCTGAAATACAGTCAAAACTGTGCGATTGCTCGTTCCCACGCTCCGCGTGGGAACGTCTCCTGTGACGCTCTGCGTCACGACTTTAGAGCGGACGCAGAGCGTCCTGGGCTGCATTCCCACGCAGAGCGTGGGAATGATCGACAGCTCCCGCAGGGGTTAGGTTTTTGGGTGATACCAATATGCTATTTTGGTATTTAAATTTTGATTTTTATACTTTTAAAGTTCGCGCTAGCTGACGTTATCCACGTCAGCACGGACTGCGCTCGCGGCATTACCCATGCGGCGATATGGACTGCACATGACCTTCGATTTCGCTTTTATCCTCAGCACCCTCCCGGCGTTTCTCAAGGCTGTGGGTGTGACGCTGCAAGTCGGCCTGATCGCCATTGCCACGTCCTTGCTGGTGGCGCTGATCAACGCTGCGCTGCTGGTGTTTCGCACGCCTTACCTGTCGCGCCTGGTGGCGCTCTATGTGGAGCTGGCGCGTAACACGCCGCTGTTGATCCAACTGTTCTTCGTCTACTTCGCGCTGCCGGCCCTGGGTTTCAATATTTCCGGGTTCTGGGCGGCGATCATCACCATGACCTTTCTGGGCGGCGCCTATCTCACCGAGGTGCTGCGCGCTGGTGTGGAAGCGGTGCCGCTGGCGCAAATCGAGTCGGGCAAGTCCATTGGCCTGTCCGATTGGCAGCTGTTGCGCCATGTGATCCTGCCCCAGGCCGGCATCCTCAGCCTGCCGGCGCTGTTCGCCAATTTCATCTTTCTGCTCAAGGAAACCACGGTGGTTTCCGCCGTGGCGGTGCCGGAAATTCTCTACACCACCAAGAGCTACATCGCCCTCTACTACAAGACCTACGAAATGCTCGCTGTGCTGACGCTGATTTGCGTGCTGTTGTTCTTGCCGTTGTCGCTGTTGCTCAGCCGCCTGGAAAGGAGGCTCCAACATGGCCAGTTCGGGTCTTGAGTTGCTGTGGGTGTCGTTGCCGCAACTGGGCAAGGGCGCTGCGCAAACCCTGTCGATTTCGTTTTTGAGCATCGCCTTCAGTACGGTTGGCGGCGTGCTCTACGGCGTGCTGCGCACTTTGAATAACAAAGCGATCAACGGCGTGCTGCGGGTCTACCTGGAACTGTTCCGCGCCATTCCGGTACTGGTGTGGTTGTACCTGCTGTTTTTTGGCGTGCCGATCTTCTTCGGCCTGAGCATCCCCAGTTTCTGGTGCGCGGTGCTGGTGCTGTCGTTGTGGGGCGCCAGCGAGGTGGGCGAAGTGGTGCGTGGCGCGTTGCATTCGCTGCCCCGTGGCCAGCGCGAAGCGGGCTTGTCGATTGGCCTGTCCGGCCCACAGTTGTACGGCTATGTACTGCTGCCCCAGGCCCTCAAGCGCATGACGCCGCCGACCATCAATGTGTACACGCGCATCATCAAGACCAGCTCCCTGGCGGTGCTGATCGGCGTGGTGGATGTGATCAAGGTCGGCCAGCAAATCATCGAGCGCACCTATGAGTCGGTATTGATCTACGGTGCGCTGTTCCTGTTTTTCTTCTTTATCTGCTACCCGTTGTCAGCCGCCTCCAAGGTGCTGGAACGGCGCTGGGCCCAAGCATGAGCGCATTGATCGAGTTCCAGGGTTTCAACAAATTCTTCGGCGAGGCGCAGGTGCTCAAGGGTATCGACCTGAGCGTGCAACGCGGCGAAGTGGTGGTGATCCTCGGCCCCAGCGGCTGTGGCAAAAGCACCTTGCTGCGTTGTTTGAACGGGTTGGAAGTGGCACACAGCGGCAGTCTGCGGTTCGCCGGCAAAGAGCTGCTGGATAAAACCACCGACTGGCGCCAGGTACGCCAGGACATTGGCATGGTGTTCCAGAGCTACCACCTGTTCCCGCACATGAGCGTGCTCGACAACATCCTGCTCGGCCCGCTCAAAGTGCAAAAGCGCGACCCACGGGAGGCCCGTGAGCAGGCGGAAAAATTGCTGGAGCGCGTGGGCCTTGCCGACAAGCGCGACGCCTTCCCACGCCAGCTTTCCGGCGGCCAGCAGCAACGCATCGCCATCGTGCGCTCGTTGTGCATGAACCCTCAGGTCATGCTGTTTGACGAAGTCACCGCGGCCCTCGACCCGGAGATGGTCAAGGAAGTGCTGGAAGTGATCCAGGACCTGGCCCGCGATGGCATGACCCTGCTGATCGTTACCCACGAAATGGCCTTCGCCCGCGCCGTCGCCGACCGCGTGGTGTTCATGGAGGCCGGTCGCATCCTCGAACACAACACCCCCGAGGCATTCTTTACGAACCCGCAGACCGCACGCGCGCAGCAGTTCCTGGAGAAGTTCTCCTTTGTTTCAACACTGCCCAAAAAGATCAAGGAACTGGAGCTGATATGAAAAAGTTACTGCTGCCACTGTTTGCCGTCGCCTTGCTGGCCGGCTGCGATAAAAAGGCCGAAGAGCCGGTAAAACCCGCGGCTGTGAGCTACATCGACAAAATCAAAGCGCGGGACAAGCTGATTGTCGGCGTGTTTACCGACAAGCCGCCATTCGGTTTTGTGGACGAAGCGGGTCGTTATGTCGGCTTCGATACCGACATCGGCCGTCAATTCGCCAAGGACCTGTTGGGCGACGAAAACAAGGTGGAATTTGTCGCCGTGGAACCGGCCAGCCGCATTCCCTTCCTGCAAAGCGACAAGGTCGACCTGATTCTCGCCAACATGACCGTGACGCCTGAACGCAAGGACGCGGTGGACTTCACCAACCCCAACCTGAAAGTCGCGGTGCAGGCTCTGGTGCCGAATGACAGCGCCGTCAAAAGCCTGGCTGACCTGGCAACCCGCACGACCATCGTCACCACCGGCACCACGGCGGATATCTGGCTGACCAAGAACCATCCGGACTGGAAGCTGCTCAAGTTCGAGAAGAACTCCGAGTCGCTGCAAGCTCTGTCGGCCGGGCGTGGTGATGCCTATGCCCAGGACAACCTGGTGCTGTTCAGCTGGGCCAAGCAGAACCCGGGTTACCGCGTGCTGGAAGAGAAGCTGGGTGATGAAGCGCCGATTGCCCCGGCGGTGAAGAAGGGCAATATCGAGTTGCGCGACTGGGTGAATGCCGAGCTGGCGAAGTTGGGGGAGGAGAAGTTTCTGCTCAAGCTTTATGACCAATATGTGCGAAAAGAACTGAGCGATGACACCAAGCCTGAGAGTGTGATTGTCGAAGGCGGTAAGTGGCAGGGCTGATTGTTCACCCCGTCCTTGTAGGAGCGAGCTTGCTCGCGAAGAACGCACAGGCAACGCGGGCTACCAGATAGCGCTGCGTTATCGTTGACGTTTTTCGCGAGCAAGCTCGCTCCTACTCCGGCCAGTGCCAGGCCGGCCCATCCAGCATCCCTTGCCCCACAATCCGTGTCTCCCCCAACACCTTCTCCAACACAATCGAGTTACACCCCTCATCCTGCTGCAACGCTGCAATCAAGCGGCTGGCATGGCTCACCACCCACACCTGGCACTGCTTCGACGCCTGGATAATCAAGCGCGCCAGTGCCGGCAACAGGTCGGGATGCAGGCTGGTCTCCGGCTCGTTCAGCACCATCATGGTCGGCGGGCGTGGGGTCAGCAGTGCTGCGATCAGCAGCAGGTAACGCAAGGTGCCGTCCGACAGCTCCGCCGCCGACAACGGGCGCAGTAAGCCTTCCTGATAGAACTCAATGGCAAAGCGTCCGCCCTGCAACGGTTCGATATGCAACCGTGCGCCGGGGAAGGCATCACTGACCGCGTGCTGCAACGCCTCGACATCGCCCACTTCGCGAATCGTCTGTAACGCGGCCGCCAAATCCCGACCGTCGTGATGCAGCACCGGCGTGCGCGTGCCTAATTGCGGCTGGCGTACCGGCGCATCCACATCGCTGCGAAAGTGATCATAAAAGCGCCAGCCACGGATGCTTTCGCGCAGCAGCAACACTTCCGGCGAACCGCGCAGGCTGCCGACCTGATCGAACAGGCTGTGATAGTTGGGCGTGTGTTGGGCCAGCACGTCCCAGGCGCGGCCATCACGGGCGCGTACCATCGGTCCCGAGCGCTGAACCAGCAGGCTAGCCGGGCGATAGAGAGGGCCGGCCCAGATACATTCCTTTTTAATCTCCGGGTCCAGTTTGAACTCGCTGCCGGGAACCGGGATGGGCATGCCCAGGGAGATGGCGTAGCTGAAGTCCTCCCCGGCAAAGCCCAGGCGCAAGCGTTTGACGCCTTGGGCGACCACGGCCTCCACCGGTACTTCGCCATTGCGCATGCGCCGGCTGATGTTTTCCGGCCCGGCCCAGAATGTGGAATCCAGCCCGCCTTCGCGGGCCAGCGCATTGATCACCCCACCCTGGGCAGTTTCGGCCAGCAGGCGCAGGGCGCGATACAGGTTGGACTTGCCGCTGCCATTGGGCCCTGTCACCAGGTTCAGCCGGTCCAGGGGCACCACCAATTTGTTGATCGAGCGGTAATTGGCCACCGCGAGGGTTTTAAGCATGTGTATTTAGTCAGCATGGGAACCATTGGAGTATGGGATCCTCCATGCAGATAAGGAACCCTGATCTAAGCTCACAGTCGCATACACACTTGAACGTCGGCATCACGCAAAAGGAGCCTGCATGGGCGGTCGCACCTCGACATTTATTTTCAGCCTTGGCCTCCTGGGGCTGCTCAGTGGCTGTGGCCAAGACAAGGCCGAGCCCAAGCAGCATTCACGGGTGTTCGTGCAAACCGTGCAGTCGGCGGATTTTGCCGCGGCGGTGACGCTGACCGGTGATATCCAGGCGCGGGTGCAAACCGATCTGTCCTTTCGCGTGGGCGGCAAGATCATCCAGCGCATGGTCGACGTGGGCGACCGCGTCACAGCCAGGCAAGTCCTGGCCAAGCTCGACCCCAAGGACCTGCAAACCAACGTCGATTCGGCCCAGGCCCAGGTCGTGGCCGAACAGGCGCGGGTCAAGCAGACCGCCGCCGCCTTTGTGCGCCAGGAAAAACTCCTGCCCAAAGGCTATACCAGCCGCAGCGAATATGACGCCGCCCAGGCCGCGCTGCGCAGCAGCCAAAGTGCCCTGGCCGCCGCCCAGGCGCAGTTGGCCAATGCCCGCGAACAATTGGGCTACACCGCGTTGATCGCCGATGCCTCGGGGATCATCACGGCGCGCCAGGCCGAAGTCGGCCAAGTGGTACAGGCCACCGTGCCGATCTTCAGCCTCGCCCGCGATGGCGAACGTGACGCCGTGTTCAACGTGTATGAGTCCTTGCTGGTGGAGCCGCCGCCCGACGCGCCGATTACGGTGAGCCTGCTGGACAACCCGAGCATCAAGGCCGTGGGCAAAGTCCGCGAAGTCACGCCCGCCGTGGCCGCCAATACCGGCACCGTCCAAGTGAAGATCGCCCTGCAAAGCCTGCCCAAGGGCATGGAACTGGGGTCGGTGGTCAGCGCCACCGCCAATGGCCCGGCCAAGGCGAGCATCGAGCTGCCTTGGTCAGCGCTGACCAAAGACCTCAACGAGCCAGCCGTGTGGCTGGTGGACGGCGAAGGCAAGGCGCAGTTGCACAAGGTCACCGTGGCGCGCTACCTCACCGGCAAAGTGATCATCGGCGAGGGCCTCAAAGGCGGTGAAAAAGTCGTGATAGCCGGTGGGCAATTACTGCACCCCGGCATGGTCGTCGAGATCGCCCAACCCGGAGCGCAGCCATGAAGCAATTGACGCTCATTGTCGCCGCCAGCCTGTTGCTGATGGCCTGCTCCAAGGAAGAGGCGCCGCCCGAACCCATACGCCCGGTGCTGTCCATGGAAGTGAAGGCTGAAGACCAGGAAAACCTGGGCCGTTTCGCCGGCACCATCCAGGCCCGCTATGAAAGCAACCTGGGTTTCCGTGTGCCGGGCCGCATCGCCCGTCGCGCTGTGGATGTCGGCGCCGAAGTGGAGAAGGGCGCCCTGCTCGCCGTGCTTGACCCCACCGACCAGCAGAACCAATTGCGCGCTGCCCAGGGCGACCTGGCGCGCGTACAGGCGCAGTTCATCAACGCCCAGGCCAACGCTCGGCGGCAACAGGAGCTGTTCAACCGTGGCGTCGGCGCCCAGGCCCAGCTGGATGTGGCCCAGACCGACCTGAAAACCACCCAGGCGACCCTCGACCAGGCCCGTGCTTCGGTCAACCAGGCCAAGGATCAGCTCAACTACGCAGAACTGCGCACCGACCATGCCGGCATCGTCACCGCCTGGAATGCCGAGGCCGGCCAAGTAGTCAGCGCCGGCCAGCAAGTGGTGACCCTGGCCCGTCCGGACATCAAGGAAGCGGTGATCGACCTGCCCGCCGGCCTGGCTGAACGCTTGCCTGCCGATGTGGTGTTCCTGGTCGCTGGCCAACTGGACCCCAGCGTGCACACCACTGCCGTGGTGCGTGAGATCGAGCCTCAGGCCCAAAGCGCCACGCGCACCCGTCGCGCACGCCTGAGCCTGGCCGAAACCCCGCCGGCGTTCCGCCTGGGCACGGCAATCAGCGTGACTTTGAGCACCGCCATCGCCCCGCGTATCGAACTGCCACTGAGCGCCTTGCAGGAAGTCGACGGCAAGACCCGTATCTGGCTGCTCGACACCCAGAGCCAGACCGTGCAACCCCGCGAGGTCACGGTTATCAGCCGTGATGCTCACAGCGCCTTGCTCAATGGCAGCGTCAAACCCGGCGAGCACATTGTCACCGCCGGCGTGAACAGCCTGAAACCTGGGCAAAAAGTCAAAATCGACGAGGACAGCCCGCGATGAAAGGGAGCTTCAACTTATCCGACTGGGCCCTCAAGCATCAGTCCTTCGTCTGGTACCTGATGTTCGTCGCGCTGCTGATGGGCGTGTTCTCGTACATGAACCTGGGCCGTGAAGAAGACCCGTCGTTCACCATCAAGACCATGGTGATCCAGACCCGCTGGCCGGGCGCGACCCAGGAAGAAACCCTCAAGCAGGTCACCGACCGCATCGAGAAAAAACTCGAGGAACTCGACTCCCTCGACTACGTGAAAAGCTACACCCGGCCGGGCGAGTCCACGGTGTTCGTGTTCCTCAAGGACACCACCAGCGCCAAGGCCATCCCGGAGATCTGGTACCAGGTTCGCAAGAAGATCGATGATATCCGCGGCACCTTCCCCCAGGGTTTGCAGGGGCCGTCGTTCAACGATGAATTCGGTGACGTGTTCGGCTCGGTGTACGCCTTTACCGGCGATGGCCTGTCGATGCGTCAGCTGCGTGATTACGTGGAGCAGGTGCGCGCCGAAATCCGTTCGGTACCGGGGCTGGGCAAGGTCGAAATGATCGGCCAGCAGGACGAAGTGATCTACCTGAATTTCTCCACGCGCAAACTCGCGGCCCTGGGGATTGATCAGCGCCAGGTCGTGCAAAGCCTGCAATCGCAGAATGCGGTAACGCCGGCCGGGGTAATCGAGGCTGGGCCGGAGCGGATTTCGGTGCGCACCTCCGGGCAGTTCGCCTCGGAGAAAGACCTGGCCAACGTCAACCTGCGCCTCAATGACCGTTTCTACCGGCTGGCGGATATTGCCGACATCAGCCGTGGCTATGTGGACCCGGCGCGGCCGATGTTCCGCTTCAACGGCAAACCGGCGATTGGCTTGGCCATCGCCATGCAGAAGGGCGGCAATATCCAGTCGTTCGGCAAGGCCCTGCACGGGCGCATGGACGAGCTGACCGCCGACCTGCCGGTGGGCGTCGGCGTGCACAAGGTGTCCGACCAGGCCGAAGTGGTGGAAGAAGCCGTCGGCGGGTTTACCAGCGCGTTGTTCGAGGCGGTGATCATCGTGCTGGTGGTGAGCTTTATCAGCCTCGGCATGCGCGCCGGGTTGGTGGTGGCGTGCTCGATTCCGTTGGTGCTGGCGCTGGTGTTCGTGTTCATGGAATACAGCGGCATCACCATGCAGCGCGTGTCGCTGGGCGCATTGATCATCGCCCTCGGCCTGCTGGTGGATGACGCGATGATCACCGTGGAGATGATGATCACGCGCCTGGAAAAAGGCGAAACCAAGGAACAGGCGGCGACATACGCCTATACCTCCACGGCCTTCCCGATGCTCACCGGCACGCTGGTGACCGTGGCCGGCTTCGTGCCGATTGGCCTCAACGCCAGTTCGGCGGGCGAGTACACCTTTACCTTGTTCGCGGTGATTGCCGTGGCGATGCTGGTGTCGTGGGTGGTGGCGGTGCTGTTTGCGCCGGTGATCGGCGTGCATATCCTCAGCGCCAATGTGAAACCGCACAACGCCGAGCCAGGGCGCATTGGCCGGGCCTTCAATGGCGGCATGCTGTGGGCCATGCGCAACCGTTGGTGGGCGATTGGTATCACCGTGGCGCTGTTCGTGGCCTCGGTGTTTTCCATGCAATTTGTGCAGAACCAGTTCTTCCCGTCGTCGGACCGTCCGGAAATTCTCGTCGACCTGAACCTGCCGCAAAACGCCTCGATCAACGAGACGCGCAAGGCGGTAGACCGCCTCGAAGCGATCATCAAGGACGACCCGGATATCGCCCGTTGGAGCACCTACATCGGCCAGGGCGCGATTCGTTTCTACCTGCCGCTGGACCAGCAGTTGGAAAACCCCTACTACGCGCAACTGGTGATTGTGAGCAAGGGCCTGGAAGAGCGTGGCGCCCTGATCGCCCGCCTGCAACAACGCTTGCGCGATGATTTTGTCGGTATCGGCAGCTACGTGCAGCCGCTGGAAATGGGCCCGCCGGTCGGGCGGCCGATCCAGTACCGCGTCTCTGGTAAAGACACCGACCAAGTGCGCAAGCACGCCATTGAACTGGCGACCTTGCTGGATCAGAACACCCACCTGGGCGAGATCATCTACGACTGGAACGAGCCGGGCAAAGTGCTGCGCGTCGACATCGCCCAGGACAAGGCGCGACAACTGGGGCTTTCGTCGGAAGACGTGGCGCAGTTGATGAACAGCGTGGTCAGCGGCGCGGCGGTGACCCAGGTGCACGACGATATCTACCTGATCAACGTGGTCGGCCGCGCCGAGGATGCCGAGCGCGGTACGCCGGAAACCTTGCAGAACCTGCAGATCGTTACGCCCAATGGCACCTCGATTCCATTGCTGGCCTTTGCCACGGTGCGTTACGAACTGGAGCAGCCGCTGGTGTGGCGTCGTGACCGCAAGCCGACGATTACCATCAAGGCCGCGGTGCGCGATGAGATGCAGCCGACCGACCTGGTCAAGCAATTGGCGCCGACCATCGAGAAATTCAGCGAAGGCTTGCCGGTGGGCTATAAAGTCGCCACCGGTGGCACTGTGGAAGAAAGTGGCAAGGCTCAGGGACCTATCGCCAAGGTGGTGCCGTTGATGCTGTTCCTGATGGCCACCTTCCTGATGATCCAGTTGCACAGCGTGCAGAAGATGTTCCTGGTGGCCAGCGTCGCGCCACTGGGGCTGATCGGCGTGGTGCTGGCGTTGATCCCCACGGGCACGCCCATGGGCTTTGTGGCGATCCTGGGGATCCTGGCGCTGATCGGCATCATCATCCGCAACTCGGTGATTCTGGTCACACAGATCCACGAGTACGAAGAGGCCGGCTACACGCCGTGGGATGCGGTGGTGGAAGCCACAGAGCACAGGCGCCGGCCGATTCTGCTGACGGCTGCGGCGGCGAGCCTGGGCATGATCCCGATTGCGCGGGAGGTGTTCTGGGGGCCGATGGCCTACGCGATGATCGGCGGGATCATCATTGCGACGTTACTGACGTTGCTGTTTCTGCCGGCGCTGTATGTGGCCTGGTACAAGATTCGCGAGCCGAAACAGGAACATCAGCCACAACAGGATTAACACTGAGAGAGGGGGCTGCCAGTTAAGCGCAGATCCCCTGTGGGAGCGGGCTTGCCCGCGAAGGCGGTGCGTCAGTCGCAGCATCTGTGACTGAACTGTCGCTTTCGCAGGCAAGCCAGCTCCCACATTTGGAACTTCATTCTGGTTGAGGCTGTGTGAAGTTTCTGAAAAATCCCCATGTCGTGCTGGCTCGCTACTGCATGCTGTACCCTCTGGTCCTCATTTCAAACCCAGGTCGGTCCTCATGCAGTGCCTGCGTTTCACCTTGCTGTTTTGCGCGTTGCTCCTTGCACCGCCTGCCTTCGCCGCCACCGTACTGGAAAACGCCTTGTGGCGCGTCGAACTCGACCCCGCCACCCTGGCGCTGCGCGTGACACCCGCAGGCCAGACTTCGGTGCAGGCATCCAGCGGTGTGGCCGCGCATGCCGTCAGCCAATTGCAGAACACGCCTGATCAAGCCACTTGGCAATGGGACAACGGCGCCTATCGCCTGACCGCCCGCCTGCAACAGCGCGACCTGGCCTTGACCATCAACGCCCGCGAGCCCGGTGAGCTGGCCCTGCTGCGCCAGCCTGCCGAGGCCATGGGGCGAGGGTTGATCTGGCCCTTGGCCGAGGGGCATTACGTGCCTGCCGGCAATGCCATCTGGAAGACGTTTCTGCTGGAGCGGGGTGAGTTCAATACCACCCAGGACCTGAGCCTGCCGCTGTGGGGCGTGGATCACGGTGGCTTCACGTTGAACTGGCTGTTGACCAACCCCTACAACAACCGCCTGCAATGGCAAGCCGACGGCAACGGCCTGGCCCTCTCCGCGGCCCATGAATTCACCTCGCTGGCGCCTGATGCGCCGATGACGCTGCGGCTGTACCTGGGCGATGCCGACCCATTGGCTGGCGCCAAGCGCTACCGCCAGTGGCTGGTGGAGCAGGGCCGCTATGAACCGTTGGCGGACAAGCTGCGGCAAACACCCGAAGCCCAGAAGCTGCTGGGCGCCAGCCATGTGTACCTCTGGGACAACGGCCTGCTGGCTCTGGGCGATGTGCGTGATTGGCCAACATTGATCAAACGGCTGCGCAGCCATGAACTCAAGACGCTGATGGACAAAGAGAGCGCACAGCTGCTGGCGCAGTCCACTCCCTTGAATCGCTATGAGCAAACCGTGCTGCTGCGCGGTCTCAACGCGGCGATCAACACCAAGGCCCGGCAGGCCTGGCAGGTGGAAGAGCCCGACATGACCCGCCTTGCCGCCCGCTATGGTGAGCTGCGCAGTGAACTGGCCGTGGACTTTGCGGGGGCCTTGAGTGACAGCCCGCAAACCTGGGGCAGTAGCACGATTCAAACCCTGCGCGACGCCGGGCTGCAGCGTCTTCTGCTGACCTTGGGCGAAGGTTGGGAGGGTGGTCTCTGGCATCCCGAAGCGATTCGCGCGGGGGTGGAAGCCGGTTTTCTGATGGCGCCTTACGACTCCTATGAAACGGCCCTGTCCGCCACCGAAAACCCCGATTGGACCACTGCCCACTTGGGCGCCAAGGCCTATCGCGACTGCGCGATCGTGTTGAAAGACGGCAAGCTGAAAACCGGTTTCCAGAAGTCCGGCCATTACACCGACCCGCGGTGTGTCCGGCCGCTGCTGGAGGCGCGGGTGAAGGCGGTACACGCCAAGGCTGGCTTCAATGCCTGGTTTCTCGATGCTTACGCCACCAGCATGCTGTTCGACAGCTATCGCAGCAACGCCAGCATGACCCAGGCACAAAACGCCGAAGGCAATATCGACGCCTCCCGCTGGATCAACACCGTGCCGAAGCTGGTCACAGGCTCCGAAGACGGTAACGCGATCACCGCCCAGGGCATCCTGTTTGCCCACGGCATGCAGACCCCGGTGATCGGCTGGGGTGACCGCGAGATGACCCATGACCCGCAGTCGCCGTACTTCGTAGGCAACTGGTACCCCACGGAGCAACCGGCGGTGTTCTTCAAATCGGTGCCGTTGAAGGAGCCGTTTCGCACGCTGTATTTCGAACCGACGATGCGCCTGCCGTTGTATCAGGCGGTGTTCCACGGCTCGGTGATCACCACCCATCATTGGCTGTTCGACAGCCTCAAACTGAGCAATGTGCAGGGCGACAATGAACTGACCCAACTGCTCTACAACGTGCCGCCGCTGTACCACCTCAGTGCTGCGACGCTCAAGGCGCGGCTGCCGATTATTCAGCGCCAGGACCGCTTCTTCCGGCCGTTGCACCAGCGCTTGGCGACCCAGGAAATGACTGGTTTCCGTTGGCTGACGGTGGACAAACAGCTGCAGCAAACCACCTTCGCCGATGGGACGCGGCTGGTGGCGAATTTCTCGGCGGTGGAAAAACAGGGGTATGCCGGGCGCAGTGTGACGGTGCTTGTGGAGGGGGAGGAGCCGGTGGTGTATCAGGTGAAATAACGCTGCCCGTTACGGCGCCATCGCGGGCAAGCCCGCTCCCACAGGGGAATGCATTCCAAAGGTGGGAGCTGGCTTGCCTGCGATGAGGCAGGTACAGGCGATGCAGTACTAAAGTTTACGCCACACACTCGCCAACCAAGGCTGCTGTTCCCGCGGCAACCCGGCCGGCCGGTAGTAATGCTCCAACTCTTCAAACCCTGCCGCGGTCAGCAAGGCCTGCCACGCCTGCAGGTCGTGATAAGAGCCATACCGCGGCCCATTCCAGCCCTCTTGGTTCTCACCCCGAGGGTTGGAGCTGAACAGCACGCCCCCAGGCTTCAACGCGCCGTGCAGCTCTTTGAGCACTCGGGGCAACTCCTGCTTGGGAATATGAAACAGCACAGCATTGGCAAACACCCCATCGAAGCGTTCGGCGGGCAGGTCCAGCTTGAGAAAGTCCTGCTGCAGCACCTCACAGCCGCTGTCTTCGCGGGCCATCTGCGCAAAACGCTCGGAGCCATCCAGGCCAACGGCGATATGCCCCATGCGCGTAAACGTCTGCAAATCCCGCCCTGGCCCACAGCCGAAATCCAGCACAGTGAATGGCGGCGTGCCCTGGATATGCCGCAGCAGCGCGTCGATGTTCTGGCTCACATCGTGATCGCGGGTGCCTTCACGGAAGTCTTCGGCCACCTTGTTGTAATGGCCCAGGGTGGTGGAGGTGATCTGGTTGAGGTCGTCGGGAGCAAGTTTCATGGCATGGCGCACGGCTGCGGCTGAGGTAGCGGGACTATACCCCGGCCCACTCTTGAGTTGAAAACCGTGTATCCGCTGTAGGGCACTTCATGGCGGTCGCAGTGCGCGCATCCGACAGACCGCCACGGGAAATGGTGGGTAAGATTCGGCCCTCATTTGCAGAGGGCTACACATCCATGGAAGAGGAAAAACGTTCACCCGTTGGCGACAACACCGCGCCGAACAAGGTCGACCAATACGCCACGAGATTGAGCAATGGCCTGTTGTGGCTCAATGAGCGTGCCTGGCCGCTGACGGTGGGGGTTCTCTCGGTGGCGGGCCTGTACCTGTACCAGTACATCCAGGTGGAAAAGGTGCCGCTGAGTATCCTGTCGGCGTCGGCGTTCACTGCCTTGCCGGCTATGTTCGCCATGTTGGTATTTGTGATCGGCATGATGGGTGCATCGATCCTGGTGCCCACGTTCATCTTGTTCACGCGCCTGAACGGCACCGGTGTGCGCCTGAGTGATCAACTCAATCTCAGCCCGCAGTCGCCGCAAGAGACGGCCCAGCACAGGAGGTTACTGGGACATTGGGCGGCCAGCCTGTTGGTGATGTTTGTGTTCTGGATGTCCGCCGTGTACCTGTCCGTGAACGCCGAAAGTGGGTTGTTGCTCACGCTCAGTTGGATCGTGGCGATCATGGCGGCGGTAGTAGCTTATGTCGGCATCATCATTCGTGCGCGTCCCGCCGATGTTGCCCTGCGTGAGCTGACCGGCGAGTTCTGGCTGGCCAGTGCTGGCGCCGGGGTCGTTCAAATGATGGTCATTTTGATGGTGACGGTGCCGGTCTCCCGCGCCTTCAGCGAGTACTCCGACAGCGCCGTGTTCTTTGCGCCGTTCATGGCCGCCGAAATGGCCGTGCTGTTCCTGATCCAGGGGAGCGCCGCCTGCTTGGTGGTGCGCATGCGCGTCCAGAAAAACCCGGTGGCGTTCGCCTCATTGGTGGCCTTTGCGCTCATCGTTTTGCTCGGGCTGATCCCGGCGAGCGGGGCCAAGTTGGGTGGCCTGCCGCTGCAAGGCTCCGCCTCGGGAGGGCGTGTTTGTACCTTGATGACCTGGGCGGCAGAGGCCAAGGTCCCCGGCGCGCTGGTAGACGCCGACAACCCCAAGCGCAGCGTAAAACTGCGAGTGATGGCCGACTCGGATGGCAGCTACATCGTGCGGCCCTGGCAGGCCAAGGAAAAAACCATCACCTTCGTGCCCCGTGCCAGCGTTGCCCAATTGGATGAGTGCCCGTGACGTCAGCGCTTGTTCAATACCCGCGCCAATCGGTCCCCGCTCAGCTGGATCACCGCCACTAGCACCACCAGCAGCACAATCACCGTGAGCATGATCTGCGTATCGAAGCGCTGGTAGCCATAGCGGTAGGCAATATCGCCCAGGCCACCGGCGCCGATCGCCCCGGCCATGGCCGATGAGTTGATCATGGTCACCAGGGTGATGGTGAAGCCGCCGACGATGCCGGGTAACGCCTCTGGCAACAGCACATGCCAGATGATGTGCCAGCGGCGGCAACCCATGGCCTGCGCGGCTTCGATCAGGCCATGGTCGACCTCGCGCAGGCTGACTTCGGCGATGCGTGCAAAGAACGGTGTGGCGGCGATGGTTAGCGGTACCACTGCCGCCCAGACGCCATAGGTGGTGCCGACGATCAGGCGCGTGAACGGGATCAGCGCCACCATCAGGATCAGAAACGGAATGGAGCGGAACAGATTCACGAACGCTCCCAGCACGCGGTTAAGGGCCGGTGCCTGGTAGATGCCGCCCTTGTCGCTGGTGACCAGGAAGACCGCCAGCGGAATGCCCACCAGCAGCGCGATCAGCGATGACACCCCCACCATCAACAAGGTGTCGATGGCGCCCTGCACTAAACGATCAAACCACATAGCCCAGCACCTCCACCTGTTGTGCCCAATTGGCCGCGCGTTTGCGCAGTTCTTCGGCGTTGTGCGGCGATCCATTCACCGCCAGCAGCAGTTGCCCCAAGGCATGCCCCTGGATGCGTTCCACGCCGCCTTGCAGTAAACGCACACGGCCGCCGAGGGCACTGAACAGTGCCGCGAGGTCTGGCTCCAGGGTGTCGCTGCCGGTGAACTGCAGGCGCAGTACCAGTGCGGCGTCGGCCGAGGCTGGCGTGGGTTGCAGGCGGCTTTGCAACTCTGGCGGCAAGCCGTGTTGCAGCGGTGCGAGCAGGGTCTTGCTGACCTCATGTTGCGGATCGCCAAACACCTGCCACACCGGGCCTTGCTCGACGATACGCCCGTGCTCCAGCACCACCACGCGGTCGCAGATGTCGCGGATCACCGCCATCTCATGGGTAATCAGCACGATGGTCAGGCCCAGGCGCTGGTTGATCTCGCGCAGCAGGCCGAGGATCGACTGGGTGGTTTCCGGGTCGAGGGCCGAGGTGGCTTCGTCGCACAGCAGAATCTCGGGGTCGTGCACCAGCGCGCGGGCGATGCCGACGCGCTGTTTCTGCCCGCCGGACAGCTGCGCCGGGTACGCCTTGTGTTTGTCTTGCAGGCCTACCAGCTCCAGCAGTTCATGCACCTTTCGTGCGCGTTGTGCCTGGGGTACACCGGCGACCTTGAGCGGCAACTCGACGTTCTGCCACACGGTCTTGGCTGACATCAGGTTGAAGTGCTGGAAGATCATGCCGATGCGTCGCCGCAGCGCCACCAGATGGTCTTCATCGAAGCTGCCGATGTCCACCTGGTCGATCAGCACACGCCCGCTGCTGGGTTGTTCCAGGCGGTTTATGGTGCGGATCAGCGATGACTTGCCGGCCCCGCTGCGGCCGATGATGCCGAACACTTCGCCACGCTGGATCGCCAGGTCAATGCCCTGCAGCGCGTGCACCGTGCCGTCATAGGTTTTGCCCAGGTTGATGAACCGCACATGGGCGCGGTTCAAGTCCGGGTGCAGTTCAGTCTGTTCGGCGTGGCTGGGTGCAGGGACCAGATCGTGCAATCGGGCGTTGGCGGCACTCATGGTTTAGCTTCCCAGCCGACCTGGTAGAGCTTGCCGAGGGACTTGTCCAAAGCCGCACGCACCACTGGCGAGTGCTGGTAGATATCGACGAACTTGATCACCCGTGGGTCGGTTTTGCTCTTGGGCTGGATGACGAACTGAATCACGTATTCCGGATGATCGAGGCCGTCGAACAACAGTGCCGACTCGGCATCGAAGGTCTTGGACAGGCGGATGTACGCCGGGTAGCCCTGCACCAGATCAGCGTCGTCATAGGCGCGCACCAGTTGCACCGCTTCCACTTGCAGGATCTTGATGTTTTTCGGGTTGGCGACGATGTCTTCTTCGGTGGCTTTGTAGCCCACGCCCGGCTTGAGGGTGATCAGCCCGGCCTTGGCCAGCAGTTGCAGGCCGCGACCGCTGTTGATCGGGTCGTTGGCAATCGCCACGCTGGCGCCTGCGGGCAGTTCGTTGAAGTTTTTGTACTTTTTCGAATACAGCCCGACGTTATTGATGATGCCTGGCGCATACGGCACCAGGTCAAACCCGGCGGCGGCCTTGGCGTTTTCAAGGAAGGGGATGTGCTGAAAGTAGTTCACGTCGATATCGCCGGCGGCGAGGCTGACGTTGGGCGCGATCCAGTCGGTGAACTCCACCAGTTCGACCTTCAGGCCCTGCTTGCCGGCCTCTTCTACGGCGGCTTCCAGCGGAATGGCGAAGGCAGCGGTGGTGCCGATTTTCAGCGGGGCGTCGGCGGCAAATACCGCCGAGCTGAATAAGCCGAAGGCCAGGGCCAGTGCTTTGACTGGGTGGTTTAGGAATGTCTTTTTCATAGTGGTTTTCCAGTCATAAGGTCTTAGGTAGCGAGATCGTTCCCACGCTCCGCGTGGTAATGCCGCCAGGGACGCTCCGCGTCCCACAAGCGAACGCAGAGCGTCCAAGAGGCATTCCCACGCGGAGCGTGGGAACGATCAAACAATGTGGCGGTAGGTAGAGCCGGTGTGTTGGTTGGGTAAGCGAGCCGTGTCGTGGAAGACTTTTTCCCGCAGCGTTCCCTGCGCATATTCCGTCTTGTACGAGCCCCGTCGTTGTAGCTCCGGTATCACCAGCTCAATGAAATCCACATAGCTCTCCGGCGTCACAATGCGCGTCAGGTTGAAACCATCCAGCCCGGTTTCACTGATCCAGGATTCCAGCTCATCGGCCACCTGTTCAGGCGAGCCCACCAGGGTGATATAGCGCCCGCCCAAGGCGTGCTGTTCAAGCAATTTGCGCCGGGTCCAGTCGTTGTTCTGCAGGTTCTGGGTGGCCGACTGGATCGCGTTGCTTTTGACATACTGGATCGGTTCGTCCAACGCGTACTGGGCAAAATCAATCCCGGTCGAGGCCGAGAAGTGCGCCACGCCGGCTTCCGCGCTGGCGTAGCTGAGGTACTCGGCGTGCTTGTTCCAGGCCAACGCTTCAGTGGCGCCAACGATGACGTTCAGGCCCATGAACACCTTGATGTCGTCCGGGTTGCGCCCAGCCTCCACTGCGCTGGCGCGCACCTTGTCCACCTGGCGCTTGGTCGCGGCCTTGTTCTGCCCGCTGATAAACACGCACTCGGCATGCCGCCCGGCGAACAGCAAGCCGCGCTCGGAACTGCCGGCCTGGAACAGCACCGGCGTGCGCTGCGGCGAGGGCTCGCACAGGTGGTAACCCTCCACCTGATAGAACTCGCCGTGGTGCTCTACCTTGTGCACCTTGCCCGGTTGCGCATACACCCGCGCTTGGCGATCGTTGCGCACCGAGTCGTCTTCCCAGCTGCCTTCCCAGAGCTTGTACAACACCTGCAGGTATTCATCGGCCTGGTCGTAGCGCCGGTCATGCTCGACCTGTTCGGTAAGGCCCATGGCCTTGGCGGCGCTGTCGAGGTAGCCGGTGACAATGTTCCAACCCACCCGGCCACGGCTCAGGTGATCCAGCGTCGACATGCGCCGTGCGAACAGGTACGGCGGCTCATAGGTGAGGTTGGCGGTAAGGCCGAAGCCAAGGTGCTGGGTGACGGCGGCCATGGCCGACACCAGCAGCAGCGGGTCGTTGACCGGTAGCTGGATCGACTCCTGGAGCGGCACGTCAATGGAGTCCTGATAGACGTCATACACGCCGACGATATCAGCGATGAACAAACCGTCGAACAACCCGCGTTCAAGGATCTTCGCCAGTTCAGTCCAGTATTCGAGGGTCTTGTACTCGGTCGAGTTGTCTCGTGGATGAGCCCACAAACCGTGATTGATGTGCCCGATGCAGTTCATGTTGAAAGCATTGAGCAGGATCTTTTTTTTGCTCATCAGATGGTCCCCCGCAGCGGCGGGTTTTCATCGTTGAGGTAGTAGTTGCCAACCGCATGGTATTTCCAGCGCACCGGGTCGTGCAGGGTGTGCACCCGGGCGTTGCGCCAGTGGCGGTCCAGGCCGTGTTCGGCCAGGGTCGCCTGGCTGCCAGCCAGTTCGAACAGGGTGCTGCCGGCCGCCAGGGAGATCTCGGTGCTCAGAGCGCGTACTTCGGCAACGGCGATGGAGGCTGCGGCGACGGTCTGGGCATTGCTGTCGGCCTGGGCGCGGTCGAGGAATTCACCCGAGCGTTCCAGCAAGGCTTCGGCGGCGTGCAGCCGGCTGCTCAGGTGGCCGAAGCTCTTGAGTGTCAGCGGGTCTTCGGTGGCCTTGTCGTTGTCGGCGTCGATCCATGGGCGGGTCTTGGTGCGCACAAAATGCAAGGCGTCCTCAAAGGCCGCGCGGGCGATGCCGGTGTCGATGGCTGCGTGGAGGATCTGCGCCAGCGGGCCGACGGTGGTCGGGCGTTCGAAAGCGCTCTGGAACGGCACCACGTCTTGCGCCGCGACCCACACGTTGTCGAACACTACCGAGCCGCTGCCGGTAGTGCGCTGGCCGAAGCCGCTCCAGTCGTCGATCACCGTCAGTCCCTCGCTGTCACGCGGTACGAAGGCCAGTTGCTGCACGCCATTTGCATCCACCACCGAAGTGGGGATGCGCTGGGCGTAGATCGCGCCGGTGGCGTAGAACTTGCGCCCGTTGATGCGAAAACCGTCGCCGTCGCGGGTGAGGCTGGTAATGCGGTCGTGGGCGGTCTTGGTGCCCAGCTCCGCCAAGGCGTTGCCAAAGCGTTGGCCGGCCAACACCTCGGCGTACAGGCGTTGCTGCTGTTCGGGGCTGCCGTTCACGCGCAGTACTTCGAGGGCATAGAAATGGTTTTGCGGAATCTGGCCCAACGAGCCATCGGCCTGGGCGATCAGTGCGATGACCTTGGCCAGGGTGACGTTGGACACGCCCGCGCCACCGTAGGCCTTGGGCACGCTGATGCCCCACAGGCCAGAGCGGGAAAACACGTCCAGTTCGGGCAATGGCAGGCGGCGTTCGCGGTCGCGTTGGGCGCTGTTGCGGCGCAAGTCTTCAGCAAGATCGCTGGCGACAATAAGCGCTTGTTCGTCGCTGGTGATGACCGCGACGGGGTGAGAAAGGGTCATGAGTTTCTCCAGAAGCTCGTGGAAAAAGTGTTCTGGTTGGTTAAATCCACGAATGACGAGCCGGCAAGGTGCCGTTGAGCCGATAGGCGCCGATGGCGTGGTACTTCCAGCGCACCGGGTCGTGCAGGGTGTGCACCCGGGCGTTGCGCCAGTGACGGTCAAGGTTGAATTCGGCCAGGGTGGCGCGGCTGCCGGCCAGTTCAAAGAGCTTCTCGGTGACTTGTAACGCCACTTCGGTGGTCAGCACCTTGGCCTCGGCCACGGCAATCGAGGCGTGGGCGGCGGACTGCGCGGTGATCGGCGCGGCGCTGACCTGGTCAAGCACCTGGCCGGCCTTGCGCAGCAGGGCTTCGGCGGCGTGCAGTTCGATCTTCAGCTTGCCGATATCAGCGATCACATACAGGTCGTCGCTGGCCCGTTCGACCTTGGCGTCGATCCACGGGCGTGAGCGTTCACGCACGAAGGCAATGGCATCGTCGAGGGCGCCTCGGGCGATGCCAGCGTCGATGGCGGCCTGGATCAGTTGCGACACGGCCCCCTGAATATTCGGGCTTTCGCCCAGGCGCCAGTTGTCGATGACCAGGCCCGGCTCCACGGCCACGCGATCAAGCAAGACGGTACCGCTGGCGGTGGTGCGTTGGCCAAAGCCCGACCAGTCATCGACGATGCGCAGCCCCTCGCTGCCGCGCCGCACGAAGGCCATGACTTGCTTGCCGTCATCGTTCAACGCTTTTATGGCGACCCAGTGAGCAAACAGTGCGCCGGTGGAGTAGAACTTCTGGCCGCTGACCACGTACCCATCACCTTCGGCCGTAATGCGTGCCTTGAGCTCCAGGGTATTTTTGGTGCCGCGTTCCGGGCCGCCGTTGCCGATGCGCCAGCCGTCGAGCACGCTCTGGAACAGCTGCTTTTTCTGACGCTCGGTCGCGGTGCCCTGCAATACGTACAAGATGCCGAAATGGTTCTGCGGGATCTGCCCGAGTGCCGGGTCGGCTGCGCTGATGATCGCGAAGACTTCGGCCAGGGTCACAAACGACACCTGTGGGCCGCCGTATTCCCGGGGAATGGAAATACTGCCCAAGCCGCTGCGGGTGAACTGTTCGATCTGCGCCCAGGGCAGTTTGCGTTGCTGGTCGCGCTGGGCGGCGTGCAGGCGTGCAGCCTGGGCCAGTTCGTGGGCTGCACTCAGTGCTTGGGCGTCGTTGCGCAACACCGTGGCGGGCAACAGCAGGGGGGCTACGTCCAGATCACTCTGGGGGGGTGTTAGAGCCAAGTTAGACATCAGCGCCGCTCCTTGGCTGCACGCAATGCCCTGGCGTTGCGCACCGGGGTAATTCTGACCATACCGACCTCGCATTCAATGAAATAAACAGAAAAATCAGGAATGTCCGGTGGTCCGGTGCATATACCCTAAGCGTGTTAATTGTTTAAATAAACTAACTTTTAGGAATATGCATAGAAGGGCTGTCACCCCGGTTCACAGGGTGAACCGAAGCGACGCGGTTGATAGCCCGGTGCGGGCGAGGCAGGGCGGGGCGGTGTGCAGGCGGCGATGCGCAGCGTGCGGGCGGGCGCCCAGCGGGAGTTGTTACCCACGCGGTCGAGAATGCAGTAGGTGACTTCCAACCGGCAGTCGTCGCCGGCTTCGACAATCACGTGGGGCGGCACCCACACCCGCACCGCCAGGCCGACGCTGTTGGCTTGGATGCGGGGCAGGTCCAAGCGTACATCGCCCCAGCGCAACGTAATGGCATCGCCCGTGCTCATGTTCAGGTAAGGCTCGATGGTCAGCGGAATGCCGCGCCTTACCTGGCTGCTGTTGACGCCGTGGCGGCGAATCGTCTCGGGCAAGTTCACCGGCGCCAGATTCTGGTTTTCAGTGTCGCCTTCAGGGTTCAGGCGCGGCGAAGGCTGACCGCCCGGATAGCTGGTTTTGACCCGCACCAGCGTCACCGCCGAGCGCATCGGGCCATGGCCGATCTGCAAGACCTGGTAATGGACGCGTGCCGGTCCGTCCTGCACAAAGCTCTGCGGTACGCATAAGTGGGTACACGTGCCGATCCTGCAGGCCGTCACCTTGCGCGAGGCGGCGAAGCAGTTGTTCCAGAACAGTTCGATCAGGTCGCCTTCTTCCATGCTCGGGTAGGGTGAAATATCGACCTGCAAGTGGGCGGAGGCCAGGGCGCTGATGCCGTTTCCAATAGCCTGGGGAAGCCTTGGGGCACTGAGCGTGGCCGGGGTTTGAGTGTGTGTCATAAGTAATCTCCTTGATGCAGCCAGCAGCAATCGTTCCGAAACCTGGACGCACAGGCGCAAGGGGGTTCGAAAGGCACGATTCAGTCAGTAGCCGGGATAGGATCCAATCCTCAAGGCGCTAGATAAGAGGGTTGGCCAAGGAGCGTCAATGGAGGCAAAGGGCTAAACGGCGGGTTTGGCGAGATTCAGACGGGTCTGACGGGGAGGGGGATTTCAAGAGGCAGGCGGCAGGGTCTTTTACGGGTTGGAATGGCGACTCCCTGTAGGGCCTGGCTTATGTGGGAGCTGGCTTGCCTGCGACAGCATCTCCCCATTTTGACTGCTACACCGAGGCGCTTGCATCGCAGGCAAGCCAGCTCCCACACAGAACGTCAGTGGGCGAGGAATTTGCTCAGGAACTGCTTGGTACGTTCTTCCCTGGGGTTGGCAAACAGCGCCTTGGCTTCGCCCTGTTCGACGATCACGCCCTTGTCGAAAAAGATCACCCGGTTGGCCACATCACGGGCAAAGCTCATCTCGTGGGTGACGATGACCATGGTGCGGTTTTCTTCGGCCAGGCTGCGAATGGTCGCCAGGACTTCGCCCACCAGTTCCGGGTCGAGGGCCGAGGTGGGTTCGTCGAACAGGATCACCTCCGGCTCCATGGCCAATGCGCGGGCAATCGCCACACGCTGTTGCTGGCCGCCGGACAGGCGCCGCGGGTACGACGCTTCCTTGCCCGCCAGGCCGACCCTGGCCAACAGCTTGCGCCCCAGTTCGGCCGCCGCTTCCCGTGGCATCTTCTTGACCACAATCGGGCCTTCGATGACGTTTTCCAGCGCGGTGCGGTGGGGGAACAGGTTGAAGTTCTGGAACACAAATCCCACATGCTGGCGCAGGCGCCGCACCAGGCCCTGTTGCTGGTTGAGCGGCCTGCTGCTGTCGATCTCGATGTCACCCACCTTGATACGGCCGCTGGTGGGTTCTTCGAGGAAGTTCAGGCAGCGCAGGAAGGTGGTCTTGCCCGAACCGCTGGGGCCGATGATGGCGACCACTTCGCCTTCCTTGACCTCCAGGTCGATGCCGTTGAGCACCACCTGGCCGTTGAATTGCTTGGTCAGTTTTTCAACCACGATCATGCTTCAAGACTCCAAGTCATGCCGGTTGACCCGGTCTTCCAGACGATTTTGCAGATGCGCCAGGATGCTCGCCAGGATCCAGTAGATCAGGGCCGCGGACAGATACATGGTGAAAATTTCGAAGGTACGTGCCGACACCAGTTGGGCCTGGCGGAACAGCTCGGGCACCTGGATGGTGGCGGCCAGCGCCGTGTCCTTGACCAGTGAAATAAAGCTGTTACCCAAAGGCGGCAACGCCGTGCGCATCGCCTGGGGCAGGATGGCCCTGCGCAACGTCTGCGCACGGGTCATACCGATACTGGCAGCAGCTTCCCACTGGCCACGCTCGATGGAGGCGATGGCGGCCCGCAGGATTTCACACGCATAGGCAGCCATGTTCAGCGAAAAGCCGATCATGGCGGCCGGGATCGGGTCCAGCTCGATGCCCACTTGCGGCAAGCCGTAGTAGATCAGGAACAGCTGCACCAGCAACGGCGTGCCGCGAAAGAACGACACGTAGACCCGGGCGGTCCAGCTCAAGAGCTTGAAGCGCGAGAGGCGCATCAAGGCCAGGCCGAAGCCCAGCAGCAGGCCGAAAAACATCCCGCCCAGGCTGAGGATTACCGTGTAGTACGCGCCCTTGAGCAGAAAGGGCGCGGAGTCCAGCGCGAGTTGGAAACCTGCTTCCATTATTGCGTGACGTCAGCGTTGAAGTACTTCTCGGACAGCGTCTTCAACGTGCCGTCGGCGCGCAGTTTGTCCAGAGCCTTGTTCACCGCATCGAGCAGCTCGGGCTCACCTTTGCGCAGGGCGATACCGGATTCCTGACGGGAGAAGGCGTCGCCGGCAGCGGCGGTGTCGGGGGCTTTCTTGGCGTATTCCAGGGCGGCCAGGCGGTCGATCAGGATGGCGTCGATACGGCCGATGCGCAGGTCCTGGAACTTGGTCGGGTCGTCGTTGTAGGTCTTGATAATGGCTTTTGGTTGGTTGTCCTTGAGCCATTGTTCGTAGTTGGTGCCCAGGCCCACACCGACTTTCTTGCCGGCCAGGTCGTCGGCTTTCTTGATCGAGTCGACGTTCTTTTTCAGCACCAGCGCCTGGATGCCGGACACGGTGTAAGGCTTGGAGAAGTCATACTTTTTCTTGCGCTCTTCGGAGATGGTCACCTGGTTGACCACGGCGTCCAGGCGCTTGGATTCCAGCGCGGCGAGGATGCCGTCCCAAGGGGTGGCTTGCAGCTTGACCTTGACGCCCAGCTCCTTGGCCAGCGCCTCGGACAGTTCCACTTCGAAACCGCTGAGTTTGCCGCTTTCATCGACAAAGCTGAACGGCGGGTAGGTGCCTTCCAGGCCGATCTTGATCTCGCCGGCCTTCTTGATGGTGTTCAATTGCTCGCCGGCAACCGCCTGGCCCAACCAGCCAGCGCCAAGCGCGAGGCCCAAAGTGCCAACCAACAGCGTGCGACGAAATGCAGAAATAGTCATGGAGAGCCCCTGTGTTTTTTATGGTGAGCGAAGCAGGTGACGCGGTAGTCGTATCCTGCCCTAAAGCGCGAAGCGCGTCTTCGCCTTCGGCGCGATGATAAGGTGGGTTTTTAAGTCTTGAAAATAATAAAAATACAATTTCATATTCTTTTTAGAAATATGTACACCTCCCACATCGACAGTATTCAATCAGTTGAATACTGAGTCATAGGCAAACAATGCCGGCGCGCCACCGGTATGCAGGAAAATGATCGGCCCCTCTTCAAAGCGCTGGCGCCCGATGCCGTCGAGCAAACCGGCCATGGCCTTGCCGGTATACACCGGGTCCAGCAACAGACCTTCCTGGCTGGCCAAAAGTTTGATCGCCGAGAGGGTGCCAGCGTTTGGCTCGCCATACCGCGGCCCGAAATACTCGTCCCACAGGGTGACCTTGAAGGCGTCGGGGATAGCCACACCGAGCAACTCGGCAGTGCGTTCGGCCAGGCCCTGCACTTTCGGGAATTGCGCTTGCTCGGAGCGCGACACCGTGATGCCGATCACTGGCAGCTGCGGCAGTGCTTCGCTCAAGGCCAGGGCCAGGCCGCTGTGGGTACCCGCACTGCCAGAGGCGAGCACCACGGCGGCGAATTGAATGCCGCTGTCTTCAATTTGCGCGGCCAACTCCAGCCCGGCGCGCACGTAGCCCAGCGCGCCGAGTGCATTGGAACCGCCAATAGGCACCAGGTACGGCTTCTTGCCGTTACTGCGCAGGCGGTCGGCGAGGGCGTTGAGTTGGTCGTCGGCGTTGTCGAGGTTTTCCACCAGCTCCACTTTGGCGTCGAACAGCTCCAGCAGCAGGCGATTGCCGTTGCCCAGGTAGTTGGGGTCGTCGGTGCCGGTAGGGTTTTCCAGCAGGGCAACACAGCCCAGGCCAAGCCTGGCGGCGAGCGCGGCGGTCTGGCGCACATGGTTGGACTGGATCGCGCCGGCGGTGACCAGGGTGTCGGCGCCCTGGGCGATGGCGTCGGCGGCCAGGTATTCGAGTTTGCGCAGCTTGTTGCCGCCCATGGCCAGCGGCGTGGTGTCATCACGTTTGACGTAGATGTCCCTGCCCAGCCAAGCCGACAGCCGCTCGAGTTTTTCCAGGGCCGTGGCACTGCCCAGTAGTTCCAGACGGTTAAAACGGTCGAGCTGTTGTTTGATCATGGTTACGCACGGTGGCTGAGTGATTGGGGGACTATAGGCAGGCACTTTTCATCGGGCAACCGCCAATCGCTTATGACTAAAGGTTCTTAGCTCCACACCATTGGTTCTTAAGAGCTGCCTGGGTGCATACCGTAAAGTGATGGCCATTTCGTCAGGAGTGAATACCGTGAGTGAGCGTTCCAGTCATTGGCAATTGCAGACCATCGTCAGCCAGCTGCGCGGCGCCCGCGACCAGTGGCGAACGCGCAATGGGCGCTTGAGTGGCGAGCATGGTGGCCGCGAGTTGCCGTCCCGCGAGGCGGTGGCACAGATTCTTGAGGCCTTGTGCGGCGCCCTGTTTCCGATGCGCCTGGGCCCTGCGGACTTGCGCGAAGAAAGCGAAGACTTCTACGTGGGCCATACCCTCGACGTCGCGCTCAACGCCTTGCTCGCCCAGGCGCGCCTGGAGTTGCGCTATGCCGCGCGCCAGAGCGGTGAGGACGACAGCGAAGTCAACGCCCACGCCATTCGCCTGATCCAGGATTTCGCGCTGGCGTTGCCATCCTTGCGCAGCCTGCTGGACACCGACGTACTGGCCGCCTACCACGGCGACCCGGCCGCACGCAGTGTGGATGAGGTGCTGTTGTGCTACCCGGGCATCCTGGCGGTGATCCATCATCGCCTGGCCCACCACCTGTACCGCGCCGGCCTGCCGCTGCTGGCGCGGATCAGTGCGGAAATCGCCCACTCGGCCACCGGTATTGATATCCACCCCGGCGCACAGATCGGCCCGAGTTTCTTTATCGACCACGGCACAGGCGTGGTGATTGGCGAGACCGCGATCATCGGCGAGCGCGTGCGCATCTACCAGGCCGTGACATTGGGCGCCAAACGCTTTCCGGCGGATGAAGATGGGCAATTGCAGAAAGGCCACCCGCGTCACCCTATTGTTGAAGATGATGTGGTGATTTACGCCGGGGCGACGATCCTGGGGCGGATCACCATTGGCCAGGGTTCGACCATCGGCGGCAATGTGTGGCTGACCCGCAGCGTGCCGGCCGGGGCGAATATCACCCAGGCGAACTTGCAGCATGATGATGGGGCGCAGAAGTAATACCTGAGTCAAACGCCGGTCAGTGTGGGAGCTGGCTTGCCTGCGATAGCGGTGTATCAGTCAACAGATGGGTGGCTGACCCAGCGCTATCGCAGGCAAGCCAGCTCCCACATTTCGTATGTATTTCACCGTCGGGTTGCTGAACGATTCGTCTCCTCCACGCGTCATACCAATCCCTGAGCTAGTGTAGGAAACACCTACCACTCAGCCCTGCGATTAGTCCAAGACCGCCTATTCATGTTTAACTTGAACGTTCGTTCAAGTTAAACCGGTGGTTCGCTGCCCGCTCACAACAGGAGGCTTACCTTTGCTGAGTCCGTTTTTTACAGCCATATCCCGCAACCTTGAGGTGCATCGTTCATGAGTGCATCGTCCACCCCTTCCAGCGGCATGGTGCGCATGAATGCGCCCGTTTTCTACTTTGCCGCCACCGTCATCCTGCTGTTCGGCATCACGGTCATCGCTATCCCGCAACAGGCCGGTGCCTGGCTGCTGGCGGCGCAAAACTGGGCGGCCAACACGGTCGGCTGGTACTACATGCTGGCGATGACGCTGTATCTGGTCTTCGTGGTGGTCACCGCGCTATCGGGCTACGGCAAGATAAAACTCGGTGCCGACCACGACGAGCCCGAATTCAGTTACCTGTCCTGGGCCGGCATGTTGTTCGCCGCCGGGATCAGCATCACGCTGTTTTTCTTTTGCGTCTCGGAGCCGTTGACGCACTTGGTGCAGCCGCCCCAGGGCGAAGCAATGAACGCCGATGCGGCGCGCCAGGCCATGCAGGTGTTGTTCCTGCACTGGGGCCTGCATGGCTGGGGCGTGTTCGCGTTTGTCGGCATGGCCCTGGCGTATTTCGCCTACCGGCATAACCTGCCGCTGGCGTTGCGCTCGGCGCTGTACCCGCTGATCGGCAAGCGCATCAATGGCCCTATCGGTTACGCCGTGGATGGCTTTGGCATCATTGCCACGGTGTTCGGCCTGGGCGCCGACATGGGCTTTGGCGTACTGCACCTCAACTCTGGCCTGGACTACCTGTTTGGCATTGCCCATACCCAGTGGATCCAGGTGGGCCTGATCACCCTGATGATGGGCGCGGCGATCATCGTGGCCGTGGCCGGCGTCGACAAGGGCGTGCGGGTGATGTCCGACATCAACATGCTGCTGGCCTGTGCGCTGCTGCTGTTCGTGTTGTTCGCCGGGCCTACCCAGCACCTGCTCAACACCTTGATCCAGAACATCGGTGACTATCTGGGGGCGCTGCCCACCAAGAGTTTTGATGTGTACGCCTACAACAAGCCGAGCGACTGGCTGGGCGGCTGGACGGTGTTCTACTGGGCCTGGTGGATCGCATGGTCGCCGTTCGTGGGCCTGTTTATCGCGCGCATTTCCCGTGGTCGTACCATCCGCGAGTTCGTGTTTGGCGTGCTGCTGATTCCACTGGGCTTCACCCTGGCGTGGATGTCGATCTTCGGTAACAGCGCCATCGACCAGGTGCTCAACCATGGCATGGCTGCACTGGGCCAGTCGGCGATAGATGACCCATCGATGAGCCTCTACCTGCTGCTGGAAACCTACCCGTGGAGCAAGACGGTGATCGCGGTCACGGTGTTCATCAGCTTTGTGTTCTTCGTGACCTCGGCTGACTCCGGCACTGTGGTGCTGTCCACCCTCTCGTCCAAAGGCGGCAACGCGGATGAAGACGGGCCGAAGTGGCTGCGTGTGTTCTGGGGCGCGATGACCGCCCTGGTCACCAGTGCCTTGCTGTTCGCCGGCAGTATCGACTCGCTCAAGTCTGCGGTGGTACTGACCTCGCTGCCCTTCTCGCTGATCCTGCTGCTGATGATGTGGGGGCTGCACAAGGCGTTCTACCTGGAGTCGCAAAAGCAGATCGCGCAGTTGCATTCCCTGGCACCGATCTCCGCTTCGCGCAAAGGCCGAGGCGGCTGGCGCCAGCGTTTGAGCCAGGCGGTGCATTTCCCATCCCGCGATGAGGTATACCGTTTCCTCGACACCACGGTGCGCCCGGCGATTGAAGAAGTGACCGCAGTGTTTGTCGAGAAGGGCCTTACGGTGGTGACCCAGCCCGACCCGTCCAACGACAGCGTCAGCCTCGAAATCGGCCATGGCGAAGAACGTCCGTTCATCTACCAGGTGCAGATGCGTGGCTATTTCACACCGTCGTTCGCCTTGGGCGGCATTGGCAAGAAAGAGATCAACAACCGCCGCTACTATCGGGCCGAAGTGCACTTGAGTGAGGGCAGCCAGGACTATGACCTGGTGGGCTACACCAAGGAGCAGATCATCAATGACATCCTCGACCAGTACGAGCGCCATCTGCAGTTCTTGCACATGGTGCGCTGATAGCGTTCCTCTCAAGTAGGTCTTTGCTGTAAAAGGAAGAGGCAGACTTAAGCGATTCAGCTGCTTAAAAGGCCCGGGAATATGCCTATTCCCGGGCCTTATTTGCCCTAGATCAAGAGAGGATTCGATGACGTACATTGCTGCCGAAAACCGCTATGAATCTATTCCTTATCGCCGCGTAGGCCGCAGTGGATTGGTGCTACCAGCCCTGTCCCTGGGGTTGTGGCACAACTTTGGTGACAGCACCCCGATCGACACCCAGCGCGCATTGCTGCGCACGGCGTTCGACCTGGGTATCAACCACTTCGACCTGGCCAACAACTACGGCCCGCCTTACGGCAGCGCCGAGATCAACTTCGGCCGGTTGCTGCGTGAAGACTTCAAGCACTACCGCGACGAATTGATCATTTCCAGCAAAGCCGGTTGGGACATGTGGCCCGGTCCTTACGGCCAGGGTGGCGGTTCGCGTAAATACGTATTGGCGAGCCTGGACCAGAGCCTGCAACGCCTTGGCGTCGATTATGTGGATATTTTCTACTCGCACCGTTTCGACCCCGACACGCCCCTGGAAGAGACCGCCAGCGCCCTGGCCACCGCCGTGCAGCAAGGCAAGGCGTTGTACATCGGTATCTCGTCTTACTCCGGGGTTAAAACCCGCGAAATCGCAGCGTTGCTCAACGAGTGGAAAGTGCCGTTGTTGATCCACCAGCCGGCCTACAACCTGCTCAACCGTTGGGTGGAAAAAGACCTGCTGGACACCACTGAAGAACTCGGCGCCGGGGTGATCGCCTTCACGCCGCTGGCCCAGGGTTTGTTGACCGATAAATACCTCAACGGGGTACCGGCCGATGCGCGGGTCAATCGTCCGGGTGGTGGCTCGTTGCAGGCCCAGCACCTGTCCGAAGCCAACATCGCCCATGTACGCGGCCTGAACGAAATCGCCAAGCGCCGTGGCCAGAGCCTGGCCCAGTTGGCGCTGGCGTGGACGTTACGTGATCCACGGGTAACCAGTGCGCTGATCGGCGCAAGCCGGCCGGAGCAGATTATCGAGAACGTCGGGGCGTTGAAGAACTTGAGCTTCAGTGCAGAAGAACTGGCGGAGATTGATCGGTTTGCGCAGGAAGGTGGGATCAACCTGTGGGAAAAGCCATCCACCGCTGAATAACCTTATACCACTGGGTGATCGTTCCCACGCTCTGCGTGGGAATGCTGCCCCGGACGCTCGGCGTCCGCTTTAAAGTCGTGACGCAGAGCGTCACAGGAGGCGTTCCCACGCAGAGCGTGGGAACGATCTGTCGCCAAGCGTCAGAACGGCACATCCCCAAGAATCGTCGCCCGGTGCATCACCCGCCGCTGCGGCCGGTAGTCATCCACAGCGTAATGCTGGGTGACGCGGTTATCCCAGAACGCCACATCATTTTCCTGCCAGCGCCAGCGGATGGTGAATTCCGGGCGGGTGGCGTGGGCGAACAGCAGCTTGAGAATGGCCTCGCTTTCGGCCGGTTCCAGTTCATTTATTCGGGTGGTGAAGCCGTCGCTGACGAACAGCGATTTACGTCCACTCACCGGATGCGTGCGCACGACTGGGTGCGATAGCGGCGGGTTTTTCTTGCGGGTTGCCTCCCAGCGCACCAGGTCCTCGGCGGTGTTGCCAAAGCGCTCCAGCGGGAACGACTTGGTGAAGTCGTGTGTGGCGGTGAGGCCATCGAGCAAGCGCTTTAGCGGTTCAGACAGTGCTTCATAAGCCGCAATCCCACTGGCCCACAAGGTATCGCCGCCGAACGCGGGCAACAGCTTGGCGCTGAGCACTGCGCCCAGAGCAGGCGTGGGCAGGAACGTCACGTCGGTATGCCACACCGCGTTATCACGCACATCCGTGACGGCGGTGTCGAGGATCAGCACTTCGGGCTGTTCCGGCACGTTGGGGTAGATCGGGTGGATGTGCAGGTCGCCAAAGTTTGCCGCGAACCGTGCCTGTTGCGCAGGGGTGATCGGCTGGTCACGGAAGAACAGCACCGAATAGTCGAGCAACGCCTGTTCAATGGCGTCGCGCTGTTCGGGATTCAGCGGCTGGGTGATATCGACGCCGCCGATCTGGGCGCCCAGGGCGGAGCTTAATGGGGTAACGGTCAGGCTGCTCATTGTGGGTTCTTCACTCAGTGTGCCTGGCCATGCCAGGGCACTAATTTACGCTGCAGGGCGCGCAGGCCCATTTCCATGGCGAAGGCGATCAGGGCGATGACCAGGATGCCCAGCACCACCACATCAGTGACCAGAAACTGCGCCGCCGACTGCACCATGAACCCCAGGCCGCTGGTGGCGGCAATCAACTCGGCCGCCACCAAGGTCGACCAGCCCACGCCCAGGCCGATGCGCACACCGGTGAGGATATCGGGCAGGGCGCTGGGCAGGATCACATGGCGAATCAGTTGCGCGCGGGTGGCGCCCAATGACTGCGCCGCGCGCAATTTGGCCGGGTCGACGGTGCGCACCCCAGTGGCGGTGGCGATGGCAATCGGGGCGAAGATAGCGAGGTAGATCAGCAGCACCTTGGACAGCTCGCCAATGCCGCACCAGATCACGATCAACGGCAGGTAGGCCAGGGGCGGAATCGGCCGGTAGAACTCGATCAGCGGATCGAGAATGCCACGGGCGATACGGTTGGCACCGATGGCGATCCCCACCGGCACGGCGGTCAGTACTGCAAAGCCCAGGCCCAGGCCGATGCGACTGAGGCTCGCGCCCAGGTGCTGCCACAAAGTGGAATCCATGTAGCCGGTGGTTGCCAGCAGCCAGCCTTTTTGCAACACGGCGGACGGTGGCGGCAGGAACAAAGGTTCGATCAAACCGGTGGCGGTCACCGCCCACCACAGGGCCAGCAAGGCCGCCAGGGTCAGCAGGCTGATCCAGCGCGTGCTCAGGCGACGGCGCAGCGGGATCACGGGATGTGTCGCAGGCTCGGTGGCCGTGGCGGGAAGTTCGTAGCTGCTCATGCGTACACCTGCCGTTGGGAGAACACTTTGCCCAGCACATGTTCACGGGTTTCGATAAAGCGCGGGTCGGACTTGATTGCGCGGGCTGATTCGCCGGCGGCGTAACGTTGGCCGAAATCCAGCTGCAAGCGTTCGACGATCTGGCCGGGGTTGGGCGCCAGCAAGATCAAGTCGGTGGCCAGAAACACCGCTTCTTCGATGTCGTGGGTAATCAGGAATACCGGCTTGGCCGTGCGCCGCCACACTTGCAGCAGCAACTCCTGCATCTGTTCACGGGTGAAGGCATCCAGGGCGCCGAAGGGTTCGTCCATCAGCAGTACACGCGGGTCGGCCGCCAGCGCACGCGCCAGGCCGACGCGTTGCTTCTGGCCACCGGAGAGTTGCCAGATGCGGCGGTTGTCGAAACCGGCCAGGTCCACCAGCGCGAGCATTTCACGCGCCCGCACGTCGCGCTGCGCCTTGGGCACGCCGGCCAGTTCCAGGCCGAAAGCCACATTGGCCAGCACGTCCTGCCAGGGCAGCAGGGCATCGTCCTGGAACACCACGCCGCGCTCGGCGCTGGGGCCTTTGACCGGCACGCCATCGAGGGTGATACGCCCGGCAGACGGTTCGACGAAGCCGGCAATCAGGTTCAACAACGAGGTCTTGCCGCTGCCGGACGGGCCCAGGGCGACCAGCAATTGCTGGGGCCCAAGCTCCAGTGAAATATCGGACAGTACCGGTTCCGGGGCGCCTGGGTACTGTGCGCTGATGCGCTCCAGTTGTAGCAAGGCCATCGCAGTGAACTCCTGGGTCAGTTGGTAATGAACTTGGCGCTGACATAAGGGGCGTAGTCGGGCAGCACGGCCTCGACCTTGCCTTGCTCCTTGAGGAACGCAGCGGTGTCGGTGACGGCCTTGGTGGTCGGTGCGCCCAGCAGGGTGACTTGGTCGGCGGCCAACGGGTAGACGTTGCCTTGCAGCAGCAAGGGGATGTCGCTGGCCTTGGCGCCGGAGAGTTTCACCAGTTTGTCGACGTTGCCGGAATCGGCGAGCCAGGCTTGTGGGTCTTTGCGGTAGGCGGCGTAGGCATCCAGAGTGACCTTGGCGAAGGCGGTGACGATCTCTGGGTGCTTCTCGGCGAAGTCCTTGCGCACGATCCAGGCATCGAACGTCGGCGCGCCGAACTTGGCCAGCTCCCCGGAGGTGATCAGCACCTTGCCGGTTTCCTTGGCCACGCCCAGGGCTGGGTCCCAGACATAGGTGGCGTCGATATCACCGCGCTTCCAGGCGGCAATGATGGCCGGCGGGGCGAGGTTGAGAATGGTGACTTTGGCCGGGTCGATGTTCCAGTGTTTAAGGGCGGCGAGCAGGCTGTAGTGGCCGGTGGAAACGAAGGGCACGGCGATTTTTTTGCCGACCAGGTCCTGAGGGCTGTTGATCCCCGAACCGTTACGCGCCACCAGGGCTTCGGCGCCGCCGATCTGGGTGGCGACGAGGAAGGTTTGCACCGGGACTTTACGGGTTATCGCGGCGGTGAGCGGGCTGGAACCGAGGTAGCCGATCTGCACGTCGCCGGACGCGATGGCGGCGATGATGTCGGCGCCATTGTCGAATTTGCGCCAGTCGATCTTGGCGTTGGTGGCTTTTTCATAGGCGCCGTCGGCTTGGGCGACTTTGGCCGGGTCCACGGTGGTCTGATACGCAATGGTCACGTCCGCCGCCTGGGCAAACAGGCTGGCACCGGCCAGGGACAATGCGGCCAACAGGCGCAGAGGGGTCAGCAGTTTCAAAGGGAAGCTCCTCAATCAGGCGGCCGAGGGTCGGCGTGAGAGGAGACTAAATGATCTAAGAATTCGAAAATAAATAACTTTTTCGAATTAGCTTATGAGAGTAAATGGCGAAGCCTGTTTTCAGGCTGGCAGAATAATGTGGGAGCTGGCTTGCCTGCGATAGCGGTGTATCAGTCAACAGGTGGGTTGCTGACCCACCGCTATCGCAGGCAAGCCAGCTCCCACAGGGGGAGCGAGCCTTAGGTTAGTTGCTGATGGCGAGGATGCTTGCCTGGTACGAACCGACAAACACATCGAAATCGCCTACTTCGTTCTGCTCCAGCTCTGCCTGTTGCGCCAGCGACGCACGGGCCAGTTCTTCAAAGTGCGCTTGTTCCTCAGGCGCCAAAGGTTCTTTGCGGAAGTATTCGGCATGGACTTCGCTTTGATGCAGGGAGAACTGCGCAAAGCTTTCCTTGCGCTCAGCCATGGCTGCCAATACCTGAGCCGACGGCGTCAGGGATGGGTCCTTGACCTTGGCCAACTGGGCGTCCAATGCCTCGCTGTGCTCGGTGATGTCATGGCTCTGATCGAGCAGGGCGGCCAGCGGGGCAATCTTCTCCAGCAACTCGGCCGCCCACTCCTTCATGTCCACCGGCTGGCCGTCACGCTGCAATTGCAGGCCCGGACGGCGGCCTTCCTTGACCACGCTGAGGAAGTTGGAGGTGGCGTTGCCGCACTCGTTGTTGGCGAACAGTGGGCTGTCGTTCAGCGCGCAGTACAGCAGGAATGCGTCGAGGAACCGCGACTCTGGCAGGTCGATACCCATCGGCAGGAACGGGTTGATGTCCAGGCAGCGTACTTCGATGTACTGGATGCCGCGCGCCATCAACGCCTGGATCGGCCGCTCGCCGGTGTAGGTCACGCGCTTGGGACGGATGTTGGAGTAGTACTCGTTTTCGATTTGCAGGATGTTGGTATTGAGCTGCACCCACTCGCCATCCTTGTGCGTGCCGACTTCTACATAGGGCGCGTAGGGTGTTGCCACCGCTTCGCGCAGGCTGTCGGTGTAGCTGGCCAAATCGTTGTAGCACGGCGTCAGGCCGGCCTGGGCGTTGCTCTGGTACCCCAGGTCGCTCATGCGCAGGCTGGTGGCGTAGGGCAGGTACAGCGTGTCGGCGTCGAGGACTTCAAGCTGATGCGAGCGTCCGCGCAGGAAGCCGGCATCCAGGGCTGGCGAGGCACCGAACAGGTACATCAACAGCCAGCTGTAACGACGGAAATTACGGATCAGCGCGATGTAGGCCGTGGATTGATAGTCACGGTCGGTGCCGACAAACCCTTCTGTTTCCTTGAGCAACGGCCACAACGCTTCCGGCAGGGAAAAATTGTAGTGGATGCCGGCGATGCACTGCATGGTCTTGCCGTAACGCAGGGCCAGGCCCTTGCGGTACACGTACTTGAGCTGGCCGATGTTGGAGGTGCCGTAGTAGGCAATCGGAATATCTTCCTCGGCCGGCAACGGGCACGGCATCGAGGGGCTCCACAGGTATTCGCTGCCCAGCTTGGTGTAGGCAAAGCGATGGATCTTGTCCAGGCTGCTCAGAGTATCGGCCGGGTTCGGCAGGGCAGGGGTGATGAACTCCAGCAGCGATTCCGAGTAGTCGGTGGTGATCTGTTCATTGGTCAGCGCGGCGCCCAGGGCTTCGGGGTGCGGCGTTTGCGCCAGTCGACCTTCGTTGGTGACGCGCAGGCATTCGCGCTCGATGCCGTGCAAGCATTGCTCTAGCAGGGAGAGGTGTTCGCGCTTGCCGAGCAGGGCCAGGCGGCGGTTGAGAAGTTCGCTCAAGTTGGATTCCTTCACGCGTCAGTCGCCCCAATATGGGGGTGGGCAGGACGGTCTACAAGGGTGAAGTTGAAACTGGCGTGATCGCCTGGTTTTGAGTCGATTTGACCCGCTCTGAATCTGCCGACTTCACTCCATGAATTGGGCTACAGCGCAGCGAGAAAATTCCGACGCTGTTATCGCAGCGCCGAAATTAACTCAAATCGGGGGTGGGGAGCTATAGGACAGCGAACGTGCCCTGTGCTTTTGCGACAAGTCTTTCGCTCTGATACACGTCGGCCTCGACCACCAGGGTGCGGCGACCGGCGTGGATCACCCGGCTGGTGCACAGCACCTCACCGTCTTCCACAGCGCGAATATAGTTGATCTTGCATTCGATGGTGGCGCTCTGCTGGTCGAAACCATGGGCGCTGGAACAGGCCAGGCCCATGGTTATATCCACCAGGCTGAAAATCGCCCCGCCATGGAGCTTGCCCGCGCGGTTGCGCAGGTGCGGCTCCAGGGTCAGGGCCACCTCGGCAACGCCCTCTTCCAGGCGTTGCAGGCGGCAGCCGATCAGTTCGCTGAATGCGCTCTGGGTCAAACCGGCCGGAATTTCCATCAGCGCTTCTTCAACTGTTTAGCGTTGGCAAACAGCGACGCCATGGCGTTGTTGCTTGGCGCGGCGGTGGTGGTTTCCTTGCGCGGGGCGTTGTTCTGCGACTGGCGCGGCGCCGAACCGGGGCGAGCGCCACGGGCACCATCGATTTTCTCGCCGGGGGTATCGCTCATGCGCATCGACAGGCCGACGCGTTTGCGTGGGATGTCGACTTCCATGACCTTGACCTTGACCACGTCACCGGCTTTCACCGCTTCACGTGGGTCCTTGATGAACTTCTCCGAAAGCGCGGAGATATGCACCAAACCGTCCTGATGCACGCCGATGTCCACGAACGCGCCGAAGTTGGTCACGTTGGTCACCACGCCTTCTAGGATCATGCCCGGTTGCAGGTCCTTGAGGTCTTCGACACCGTCCTGGAACTCGGCGGTCTTGAACTCCGGGCGCGGGTCGCGACCCGGTTTCTCCAGTTCTTGCAGGATATCGGTGATGGTCGGCACACCGAAGGTTTCGTCGGTGTACTTCTTCGGGTCCAGGCGCTTGAGGAACGCGGCATCACCAATCAACGAACGGATATCGCGGTCGGTTTCGGCGGCAATGCGTTGCACCAGCGGGTAGGCCTCCGGGTGAACTGCCGAGGCGTCCAGGGGGTTATCGCCGTTCATGACGCGCAGGAAGCCGGCCGCTTGTTCAAAGGTTTTTTCACCCAGGCGTGCGACTTTTTTCAGCGCAGCACGGGTTTTGAACGCGCCATTTTCGTCGCGATGGCTGACGATGTTCTGCGCCAGGGTCGCGTTAAGGCCCGAGATTCGCGCCAGCAGTGCCACCGAAGCGGTGTTCACGTCTACGCCCACGGCGTTTACGCAGTCTTCCACCACCGCATCCAGGCCGCGTGCCAGCTTCAGTTGCGACACGTCGTGCTGGTACTGGCCGACGCCGATGGATTTAGGGTCGATCTTCACCAGTTCGGCCAGCGGGTCTTGCAGGCGACGAGCGATGGACACTGCGCCACGGATCGACACGTCGAGGTCCGGGAATTCCTTGGAGGCCAGCTCCGACGCCGAGTACACCGAAGCGCCTGCTTCGGAGACCATGACCTTGGTCATCTTCATGGCTGGGTATTTTTTGATCAGCTCGGCGGCCAGCTTGTCGGTTTCGCGGCTGGCGGTGCCGTTGCCGATGGCGATCAGGTCCACCGCGTGCTTGGCGCACAAGGCGGCCAGGATCGCCAGGGTCTGGTCCCACTTGTTGTGCGGTACGTGTGGGTACACGGTAGCGTGGTCCAGCAACTTGCCGGTGGCGTCGACCACCGCGACCTTGCAACCGGTGCGCAGGCCCGGGTCGAGGCCCAGGGTGGCACGCGGGCCAGCCGGTGCGGCCAACAGCAGGTCGTGCAGGTTATGGGCGAACACGTTGATCGCTTCGGTTTCGGCGCCGTCGCGCAATTCGCCCAGCAGGTCGGTTTCCAGGTGGGTGTAGAGCTTGACCTTCCAGGTCCAGCGCACCACTTCGCCCAGCCACTTGTCTGCGGGGCGGTTCTGGTTCTGGATGCCGAATTGTTGACCGATCATGCCTTCGCACGGGTGCATGGTGCCCGGCAGCTCGTCACCGACTTTCAGCGCGGAGCTGAGAATGCCTTCGTTACGGCCGCGGAAAATCGCCAGGGCGCGGTGGGACGGCATGCTTTTGAGCGGCTCGTCGTGTTCGAAGTAGTCGCGGAACTTGGCGCCTTCTTCCTCTTTGCCGGCGATGACGCGGGCGCTGAGGATGGCTTCCTGCTTGAGGTAGGTACGCAGTTTTTCCAGGAGGCTGGCGTTTTCGGCGAAGCGCTCCATCAGGATGTACTTGGCGCCTTCGAGGGCGGCCTTGACGTCGGCGACGCCTTTTTCCGCGTCGATGAAGCGCGCGGCTTCGGTTTCCGGGGTCAACGATGGGTCGTTGAACAAGCCATCGGCCAAATCACCCAGGCCGGCTTCCAGGGCGATCTGGCCCTTTGTACGACGTTTCTGTTTGTACGGCAGGTAAAGGTCTTCGAGGCGGGTCTTGGTGTCCGCGAGTTTGATGTCGCGTTCCAGTTGCGGGGTCAACTTGCCCTGTTCCTCGATGCTGGCGAGGATGCTGATACGCCGTTCGTCGAGTTCTCGCAGGTAGCGCAGGCGCTCTTCCAGGTGCCGCAGCTGGGTGTCGTCGAGGCTGCCGGTTACTTCTTTTCGGTAACGGGCGATGAAGGGCACCGTGGAGCCTTCATCCAGTAGAGCGACGGCCGCTTCGACCTGTTGTGGGCGTACGCCGAGTTCCTCGGCGATGCGGCTGTTGATGCTGTCCATAAAACCACCTGAAATTCTTAAAATCAGCGCGCCGGCCCGTAAAAACAAGGCTCGGCGAGGCTGGTTGAGCGGCCCGACTGGCGCCGCTGCCTGGGTCAAGAGGCTGGCTATTGACCCTCGAAATCGAAAAAGTCACGACAAGCGGGTAAAAAAAGCCCGGCAGCAAACGGTAACGATCTGACGTTGCCCTGCACGGAGGCGCCGCATTATAACCAGCGTTCCGCCCTTGGGGGCTACTGCGCCGCAGCTTGTAGGGCGCGGGTTCGCTGGCAGTAGATGAAAAATCTGCTAACAATGCACACGGTGCGTATAACGGCAGCTACGCCATAATGCGCGCCGAGATAAGAGGAGCATCCAATGAGCAGCACCGCACAAACTGCTGAAGGCGAAAAAATTCTCATCGTTGATGACGATCCGGGGCTGAGCAGCCTGCTGGAGCGTTTTTTCAACTCCAAGGGCTATCGTGCCCGCGCGGTGCCGAACACCGAACAGATGGATCGTCTGTTAGGGCGTGAAGTTTTCAACCTGGTCGTACTCGACCTGATGTTGCCCGGTGAAGACGGCCTCACCGCCTGCAAGCGCCTGCGCGGTGCGAACAATCAGATCCCGATCATCATGCTCACCGCCAAGGGCGATGAACTGAGCCGCATCAAGGGGCTGGAGCTGGGCGCTGATGACTATCTGGCCAAGCCGTTCAACCCCGATGAGCTGATGGCGCGGGTCAAGGCCGTGTTGCGTCGCCAGGCACCGGCGGTACCGGGTGCACCGGGCAGCGAAGACGAAAGCGTCACCTTTGGCGATTACGAATTGTCGCTGGCCACCCGTGAGCTCAAGCGCGGTGAAGAAGTGCACATGCTCACCACCGGCGAATTCGCAGTGCTCAAGGCCCTGGTGATGAACGCTCGCCAGCCGCTGACCCGTGACAAGCTGATGAACCTGGCCCGTGGCCGGGAATGGGACGCCCTCGAGCGCTCCATCGACGTGCAGATTTCCCGATTGCGCCGGATGATCGAGCCAGACCCGTCCAAGCCGCGGTATATCCAGACGGTGTGGGGTGTGGGTTATGTGTTTGTGCCGGATGGCACCGCAACCAAGTGACCGATGATTTGCAGGGGCGGGTATCCTGGCGTTTGACTCCATGAGGGTCGACGGGATGCCCGGCGTCTGCAATTCTGCGAGCGCCGCTCGTTCCTGCAAGGTGTGCAGCTTTCATCTATGAAAACCCCGCTGTGGTTCCCACAAAGTTTCTTCTCCCGCACCCTCTGGCTGGTGCTTATTGTCGTTCTGTTTTCCAAGGCGCTCACGCTGGTTTATCTGTTGATGAACGAAGACGTGCTGGTGGACCGGCAGTACAGCCATGGTGTCGCCCTGACGTTGCGTGGTTATTGGGCGGTAGACCCTGAGAACCGCGAAAAAGTAGCCAAGGCGTCGACGCTGACGCGGGTTGACGGCGCAGGTGTGCCTGAAGGCGAGCAGCATTGGCCTTACAGCGAGATCTACCAGCGCCAGATGCAGGCCGAGTTGGGTGCCGACACCGAGGTGCGGCTGCGTATGCATGTTTCGCCTGCGCTGTGGGTGCGAGCGCCAAGCCTGGGGGATGCCTGGATCAAGGTTCCGCTTTATCCGCACCCGCTGAGGGGGCAAAAAATCTGGAACGTGTTGGGCTGGTTCCTGGCCATTGGCTTGCTTTCAACGGCGTCCGCGTGGATTTTCGTCCGCCAGCTCAACCAACCCCTCAAGCGCCTGGTGTTTGCCGCTCGCCAACTGGGCCAGGGGCGCAGTGTGCGCTTGCCGGTCAGCGACACGCCCAGTGAGATGACCGAGGTGTACGGCGCCTTCAACCAGATGGCAGAAGATGTCGAACAGGCCGGGCGCGAACGCGAGTTGATGCTGGCGGGGGTGTCCCATGACTTGCGCACGCCACTGACGCGATTACGGTTGTCCCTGGAGTTGATGGGGGACCATACCGACCTCACCGATGACATGGTGCGCGACATCGAGGACATGGACGCTATTCTGGACCAGTTCCTGGCGTTCATCCGTGACGGGCGGGATGAAGTGGTCGAGGAGGTCGACCTCACCGACCTCGTGCGTGAGGTGGTTGCGCCCTATAACCAGAATGGTGAGCAGGTGCGCACGCGCCTGGAGCCGATCCAGCCGTTCGCATTACGCCGGGTGTCGATGAAGCGCCTGCTGAACAACTTGATTGGCAACGCCTTGCACCATGCCGGTTCCGATGTGGAAGTGGCGGCGTACGTTTCTGGCGACAGTGCCGCGCCTTACGTGGTGCTGAGCGTGATGGACCGTGGCACAGGAATCGACCCGGCTGAGCTGGAGGGTATCTTCAACCCCTTCACCCGTGGTGACCGCGCCCGAGGAGGCAAGGGCACCGGGTTGGGGTTGGCGATTGTGCGGCGGATTGCGTCGATGCATGGCGGCAATGTCGAGTTGCGCAACCGTGAAGGCGGCGGGTTGGAAGCGCGGGTGCGGCTGCCGCTGGGGTTGATGCTGCCTCGAGACGCTGTCTAACAAGCAATATGAATGCAAATGTGGGAGCTGGCTTGCCTGCGATAGCGGTAGTTCATTCAACGACGATGTTGAATGTACCGGCGTCATCGTAGGCAAGCCAGCTCCCACAGTGGTTTGCGGCGTGTGGCAGGTGTGGGTATTCAGCCCTTTCCCTTGGTCCGAGTCATATTCGGCCCGCCATTCTTTTCCAGATGCTGAATGATGATCCCCGCCACATCCTTACCGGTGGTGGTTTCGATCCCTTCCAGGCCAGGCGATGAGTTTACTTCCATCACCAGGGGGCCATGGTTGGAGCGCAGGATGTCCACACCCGCCACGCTCAGCCCCATCACCTTGGCCGCCCGTAGCGCGGTCATGCGCTCTTCCGGGGTGATCTTGATCAGGCTGGCGCTGCCGCCACGGTGCAGGTTGGAGCGGAACTCACCGGGCTTGGCCTGGCGCTTCATGGCTGCGATCACCTTGTCGCCCACCACGAAGCAGCGAATGTCCGCGCCGCCCGCTTCCTTGATGTACTCCTGCACCATGATGTTCTGCTTGAGGCCCATGAACGCCTCAATCACCGACTCCGCCGCCGTTGCTGTTTCACACAGCACCACCCCGATGCCCTGGGTGCCTTCCAGTACCTTGATCACCAGCGGTGCGCCATTGACCATCTCGATCAGGTCGGGAATGTCGTCCGGAGAGTGGGCAAAACCGGTGACCGGCAAACCGATACCCCGGCGCGACAGCAGTTGCAGGGAGCGCAGCTTGTCCCGCGAGCGCGCAATGGCCACGGATTCATTCAGCGGAAACACCCCCATCATTTCAAACTGGCGCAATACCGCGCAGCCATAGAACGTCACCGAAGCGCCGATACGCGGGATTACCGCATCAAAGCCTTCCAGGGGTTTGCCCCGGTAGTGGATCTGCGGCTTGTGGCTGGCAATGTTCATGTAGGCACGCAACGTGTCGATCACCACCATTTCATGGCCACGTTCAGTGCCGGCCTCGACCAGGCGACGGGTGGAATACAGACGCGGGTTTCGCGACAGCACAGCAATCTTCATGCAGCACCTGGGGCAGAAATAGTGGAGACCGGGAACACCGGCTTGTCTTGAACGTACTTGAGGCCTGGATTGACCACCAACTGGCCGTCAATCAGCGCCTTGGAGCCCAGCAGCAGGCGGTAACGCATGGCTTTGCGACAGGCGAGGGTGAACTCCACCCGCCATACCCGATCACCCAGGGCCAGGGTAGTGCTGATCACGTAGCGCACCTGTGCATGGCCGTTGGAGCTCTTGATGGTTTTCATCGTCACCAGGGGCGCTTCACAGCGGCGGTGACGTAGTTGCACCACGCTGCCCAGGTGCGCGGTAAAACGCACCCACTTTTCACCGTCGCGCTCAAAGGGCTCGATATCGGTGGCGTGCAGGCTTGAGGTACTGGCACCGGTGTCGATCTTCGCCCGCAGGCCCGCCACTCCCAAGTCGGGAAGTGCCACCCACTCACGCAGACCCACAACGGTCAAATGGTCAAATGTCTTCAATATGGTTAACCGGTCAATTCGCCCAGGCTTGAGGAGATACCTCAGCCAACGCTTTGAATGCAGGCTTGGCGAACCAGAAGCCCTGCATCAGAAATATTCCGCAGTCGGACAGGAAGTCGCGCTCGCCGGCACTTTCGATGCCCTCGGCGATGACAGTAACCCCCAACTGCTCACAGATTGTGACAATCCCCCGGACGATCACCTGACGGACACGATCCTGGTCGACATCGCGAATCAGCGCCATGTCGAGCTTGATCAAGTCAGGTTGGAAATCGGCCAGCAGGTTCAGCCCCGAATAGCCCGCGCCGAAATCGTCGATGGCGGTCTTGAAGCCGAATTCGCGGTATTCACGCAGAATATTCGTCAAATGGCGATAGTTATCTACGTGCTCGCTTTCCAGGGTCTCGAAAATCAGCCGGTCCAGCGGGAAATTGTGCGCCCGGGCGGCCTCCAGAGTGCTGCGGATACACAGTTCCGGACGATATACAGCATTGGGCATGAAGTTGATGGAAAGGTGAGTCTGCATGCCCAGGGCTGCGGCACCGGCGATGGCCTTGGTCCGGCAGCGCTGGTCGAAGCGGTAGCGATTGGTTTCGTTGACCTGAGCCAGCACCGACAGCGCGCCTTCTCCCTGGGGACCGCGCACCAAGGCTTCGTTGGCGAAGATCGAATGGTCACGCAGGTCTACGATAGGCTGGTAGGCGAACGCGAAATCGAACCCCAGAGGCTCGCTTTGCTGGCAACCCACGCACCGCTGGTTGGGCGAGGTGAGTGAGAGGGGAAAGTCGGTCACGGCGTATCCTCGCGAAAACAGGGTGCTACCTGGCGTATCTTAGGTGAGCCTTGGGGTTTATGCGTCGAAGGGTTTCAACGGTAAAGTTGCGACATTTTTCAGAGCGAGGAATTCAAGTGGCTCAAAAGCAGGAAGAGGAAGAGAAGGTCCGGCTGGACAAGTGGTTGTGGGCAGCGCGGTTCTACAAGACCCGCGCTCTGGCCAAGGCCGCTATCGAGAGCGGCAAGGTGCATCATCGCGGCGAGCGCTGCAAGCCGGGAAAGGAGCCGCGCGTCGGCGACGAGTTTCAGATTCGTACAGGCTTTGATGAAAAAACCATCGTAGTACAGGCGCTTTCCATCGTCCGCCGGGGCGCGCCTGAAGCGCAGGCACTGTATGCCGAGACCGAAGCCAGCATCGCCAAGCGCGAAAACGCTGCGGCCATGCGCAAGGCAGGGGCTTCAGGCCTGACCACTGACGGCAAGCCGAGCAAGAAGCAGCGCCGCGATCTGTTCAAGTTTCGCGGCAGCGGCAATGACGATTGATTGCACGAGTCGCCCATGCAAACTCGATCAAATGTGGAAGCGGGCTTGCCCGCGAATACGGTGGGTCAGGCACAGATGCATTGATTGACACCCCGCGTTCGCGAGCAAGCCCGCTCCCACTTTTAGCCCTGGGGGGTTACGGAGTTGTGCGCATGACACTCAACCGCCCAATAACGGGCAACTTGCTCAGTAGCCCGAAAAGCGGCGCCGTCATTCGCAACAAAGCGCCCGACACCTTCGCCGCAAACGGCGTGTAATACCCCCACCCCAGCGCCAACAGCGCCAGCAGTACGCCACCGATATAATCGTCCTGGCCCCAGTGCGCGCCGGCTACCAGCCGCGGCATCATGAACAGCAGCGCCAGGCCCCAGATCACCAGCACCTGGCCGATGCGCCGGGCGAACACGCTCATGAACATCGCCCAGATCAATAGCACCGAAGCATGGTCGCCGGGGAAGCTCTGGCTCGAGCGGTCCTTCAATTCCCAGGTTTTCTCCAGCCCTGGGAAAAAGTCGCTCATTTGAATCGCGCCGCTGATGACCATCGACGGGCTACTGTGCTGCCAGCCCATGTGCGCCGCGAGTTTGGAGAACAGCATGCGGATAAAAAGCAATAGCAGCAGAATGCCGAGGAAGCCAAAAAACGCCTGGCGCACCTGTACGGCCTTGAACACCCAGTCGCCGCGGATCAACAGCGCCAGCAAAATCACGCCGACCACTGCATCAAACGGCCGCAGGCTGGCCACGGCCCACACATGTAGCCAGGTCGAGTTCGTGGCCAATGGGCCATTGAGCAGATGAAACAGCCACTCGTCGAAAATCACACAGAGCATCTGGCCCGTGGGCCACAGCCAAAAACACAGCAGTCCGATAGCGAGTAGATTGCAAAGAGCCCATCGCCGGAGGTTCCAGTTGGCTTGGAACAAACCCGGATTGTTCATAAACTGTCCCTCATCGCTCTATTCAGCTCCTTGAATTCAGGAGAAGTCGCACCAAGATGGTGCTAAAGCGTTTAATTTTATAAACCTTGTAATCATTTTGTCATCACTTCAGATACCCAGACCTATGACTGATCTACCGGATACCGACTTCACCCAACGCTTCATCTTCGATGAGAGCGATGCCCGCGGCGAGATGGTTTCGTTGGAGCTCAGCTATGCCGAAGTCCTTGCCAAACATGCCTATCCGGAGCCGGTCGCGCAATTGCTCGGCGAGTTGATGGCCGCCGCGGCGCTGCTGGTGGGCACCATGAAGTTCGACGGTTTGCTGATCTTGCAGGCTCGTTCCGAAGGGCCAGTGCCCATGTTGATGATCGAGTGCTCGAGCGAGCGCGAGATCCGTGGCCTGGCCCGTTACGAGGCTGACCAGATTGCCGCAGATGCCACCTTGGCCGACCTGATGCCCAACGGCGTCCTGGCACTGACTGTCGACCCGACTGAAGGCCAGCGGTACCAGGGTATTGTCGACCTCGACGGCCAGACCCTGTCGGAATGCTTCACCAACTACTTCGTTATGTCCCAGCAAGTGGGCACCAAGTTCTGGCTTAACGCCGACGGCAAGCGCGCCCGTGGTTTGCTGGTGCAACAACTGCCGGCCGATCGCATCAAGGATGAGGATGATCGTGCCGAAAGCTGGCGGCATATCATCGCCTTGGCCGACACCTTGAAGGCCGAAGAACTGCTGGGCCTGGACAACGAAACCATCCTGCACCGCCTCTACCACGAAGAGGCCGTGCGCCTGTTCGACGCACAGGGCCTGCATTTTCACTGCAGTTGCTCGCGCGAGCGTTCCGGTAACGCGCTGGTCAGCCTGGGCCTGGAAGATGCGCAAAATCTGGTGGTGGAACATGGCGGCCATATCGAGATCGACTGCCAGTTCTGCAACCAGCGCTACCTGTTCGACGCGGCTGATGTAGCGCAATTGTTCGCCGGCGCAGGCAGCGACACCCCTTCCGACACCCGCCACTAAAACGTTTAAGCACAGGTAAATCACCTGACAAACGCCGGATTAGAGGTGTTCTGACGGGAGGGCCCTACTCTTTTTGGGCTTTTCTGGCATAATCCGGCCCACTTTTTTCGCGGTAGTAGTGCGCAACTTTCTACTACAAAACGTTTGGAGCACTCGGCCATAGGCCGACGGGGAACCTCATGACGCAAGCCAATAACGCCGTATACACCGATCTGAGTGTTGACGATCTGGTCAAAGAAGCCCTGCAGCGCGGTGAAGGCGTGCTTGCCGATACTGGCGCGCTGGTCGTAGAAACCGGTCACCGCACCGGTCGTTCGCCGGTTGACCGTTTCATCGTTGAAGAGCCTTCCACCCAGGACGCCATCGCCTGGGGCCCGATCAACCGCAAGTTCCCGGCCGACAAGTTCGATGCCCTGTGGGCTCGCGTCGAGGCGTTCAATAACGCGCAAGAGCATTTCGTTTCCCATGTTCACGTAGGGGCTGCAGAAGACCACTACCTGGCCGTGAAAATGACCACCCAGACTGCCTGGCAGAACCTGTTCGGTCGTTGCCTGTTCATCAACCCGGCCCAGTACAACCCGGCCGGTCGTGAAGAGTGGCAAGTGCTCAACGTGGCCAACTTCGAGTGCGTACCAGAGCGTGACGGTACCAACTCCGACGGTTGCGTGATCCTCAACTTCGCTCAGAAAAAAGTACTGATTGCCGGCATGCGTTACGCCGGTGAAATGAAAAAAGCCATGTTCTCGGTGCAGAACTTCCTGCTGCCGGCTGCCGACGTGCTGCCGATGCACTGCGCCGCCAACATTGGCGAAGCAGGCGATGTGACCCTGTTCTTCGGCCTGTCCGGCACTGGCAAGACCACCCTGTCCGCCGACGAAAGCCGTTACCTGATCGGTGACGACGAGCACGGCTGGGGCGAAGGCGTGGTGTTCAATATCGAAGGCGGTTGCTATGCCAAGTGCATCGACCTGTCCGAGAAGAACGAGCCGGTTATCTGGAAAGCTATCAAGCACGGCGCTGTGCTGGAAAACGTCGTGATCGACGAGGCCAAGCACGCCGACTACGCCGACGTCAGCCTGACCCAGAACAGCCGTGCCGCCTACCCGCTGGAGCACGTTGCCAAGCGTTCCGAGAAGAACCTGGGCGGCGAGCCAAACGCGGTGATCTTCCTGACCTGCGACCTGACCGGCGTACTGCCGCCTGTGTCGATCCTCAGCGAAGAACAAGCGGCCTACCACTTCCTGTCCGGCTACACCGCTCTGGTGGGCTCGACCGAAATGGGTTCGGGCAGCGGCATCAAGTCGACCTTCTCCACCTGCTTCGGCGCGCCGTTCTTCCCACGCCCGGCTGGCGAATACGCAGAGCTTCTGATCAAGCGTATCCGTGGTTTCGGCTCAAAGGTCTACCTGGTCAACACCGGCTGGACCGGCGGCGGCTACGGCGTCGGCAAACGCTTCAACATCCCGACCACTCGCGGCGTGATTGCAGCGATCCAGAGCGGTGCGTTGATCGGTGCGCAAACCGAACACCTGGACACCATCAACCTCGACGTGCCATTGGCCGTACCGGGCGTTGAAACCGGCCTGTTGAACCCACGCAACACCTGGGCTGACAAGGCTGCCTACGACGAAGCAGCGAAAGCTCTGGCTGGCCTGTTCATCGAAAACTTCAAGAAGTTTGAAGTCAGCGATGCGATCAAGGCGGCGGGTCCTAAGTTGTAAGATTCGCCGTTGTAAAAAAGCCGCCTCTTAGGCGGCTTTTTTATGGGCGAACGATTAGTCGGCGATGTGCAGTACCACTGCACCGACCAGCACCAGTACAACGCCTGCCACCTGCACCGCTGACAAGCGCTCTTTGAAAAATACGAACCCCAGGATCGCCGCGATCCCTCCAGAGAGCGTACTGATCACCGTCACCACCGACACCGAGCCGGCCATTGCGCCCCACGAAAACGCCGAAAAACCGCCGAGGTTCATCAAGCTCGCACCGGTCAAAGTCGCGCAGTTTTTCAGTGGCGGGATCTTCAAGCCATCCTTGATCTTCAGCACCATCACCACCAGCACGCACAAGCCCACCAGGTAACCCAGCCACAACATGGTGATTGGCCCCAGCGCTGGCAGTGTGTAGCGACCTTGCAGCCAGAAACTGGTGCCATACAAGGTTGCGGCGAACATGGCGTAGGCAATGGACAGGCGCGGGTTGTTGTGAAGCGTGCCGTTGTCCTTGTGAATGCTGGACAGCAAAACGCCGATCACGCACAGGGCGATGCAGCCCAGTTGTATCAGGCTGATGTGTTCACCGCTGGCCCAGGACAGCAGGGTGGTCACCACGCCATAGGACGTCACCAGCGGCGCGACGATGGCTGCTTTGCCCATGGCAAAGGCTTTGGATAGCGCAAGGGCGCCGGACACCGTCAGCAGAGCGGCGGCGACGCCCAGGAGCCAAACGCTTAAAGTTGCATCAAGGGCTTTGAAAAGGAAGGCTGGGAAAATGACCAGCAGGAGGGTCATGATCAAAAAACCGAGGGCTTGGCCGAAATACACCGCGCGTTTTACGCCAACGGCTCGGGCGTTGAAGCCCACCAGAAAGTCCGTGCCGCCCCAGAGCAGGGCGGCCAGCAGGCCCATTGTTACGTCCATGTAAGGTCCTTGTTATTTATACGGCTCGCCAGATTAGCGCAGATCCAGTGTGGGAGCAGGCTTGCCCTAATACTGTAGGAGCGAGCTTGCTCGCGAAAAACGTCAACGATAACGCGTGCTTGCTGAATGAACGCGGCGCCTGTGAGTTTTTCGCGAGCAAGCTCGCTCCTACAAAAAATCCTTCATTGGATTCAGCTCAGGTTTTCCAGCGTCTGCGTGTCCCAGCGGTGGGTCTTGATCGCCAGGTAGAGCATGCCGATGGTCAGCGGAATCTTGTCACCACGGCCTTTGGCGCGACGCTTCAGGAACACGTCGAACACCGGCGGCTGGAAGTAACGATAAGCGTCGTAGTCGCTCAGGTCGACACCAAAATCCTGCTCCAGCGCCTCCATGAATTGCTTGGCCTCAGCACCATCGCACCCGAGGTCGAAGTTCAGTGAGGTGTGCAAGCCAATGGTCTTGTGTGTTGGCAAGCCGATTTCTTCATGCAGCAATTGCACAAGTTGCTGCATGGCAGGGTCTTCTGGGAAGTTGGGGGCCAGGTTCATGGTGGGGGCACGCAGGCGTGGGTGAGGGGGCCTGTCACGTTGCAGGCGGTATTTGTTTCGCGTGGCGAAGAGAGCCAAGCCTATCAAGAACAAGGCCAGGGGAAGAAGTTGAATGTTCAGGACAATGGCGATGTAGGGTAGCCAGAACAACAGAAGCAGTCCCGTTACGATGAAGGTAACGGCGAAACGCGTTCTTAACGTGCCGTCAGTGATTTTGTAATACAGCAGCAGATGGAGAGCGAACAATAGCGCTGTTTGTAGGTAAAGCCATTGACTAAAGTTCATCTGGAGTGCACATGCATTGAGACACTTGAGCGCTGCGGGCCTATGCCACCGCTGACCTGAGCATCCAGGCCAATGACGATGTCTGCGCTGTGAAAGTTACGGATCCTGCGAGAAATCAAATCGCTGGTAGCGTTCTCGACTATCGATTCTGCTTTGCTGGATATGATCCCGACAGGGGCTGTAACTGCGCCAGAAATGATTTCTTTTATGAGGTTGTTCCGATTGTTCAAGCTATCTGCCTGCTTCCTGGTCAGTGGCTTTGAGACGCCCACTGTCATGACGCAGGATAGATCTCGGGCGAGCATCCTTTCGTACAACTTCTGAAGCCGCAAGCGGACCTCTATCACTGAAGCTTTTGCTTCCAGCAAGCAAAGTGTGGCTAGCTCTTGTCGATTGTTTGGCATCACGGTGAGTCGAACTACCGTGAAAGTGATGCCATAGTGGCCGATATATTGAGTCCTTTCGATGTTCACGGTTTTTTCCGAGACAGTTGATAGGAGGTTATGTTCAGTCGGCTACGCGTAACTGGTATAGAGGGTTGAACGGGTATTTGAAGCAGTTTGGGAAACGGATGGCGTGACGTTTGGCGGTGTCTTACAAAAGCCTCCGGCATTTATGGCTTGCAACGATGTAATGGGTAAAGCTGATCAGTTGTAGGAGCGAGCTTGCTCGCGAAAAACTCAAGGGCGCCGCGTTTTTTCTGATTTACCGCGTCATCGTTGGCGATTTTCGCGAGCAAGTTCGCTCCTACACAGGTGTTGCTTAGACTTGCGCTTGTTCAGGTTGCAGCTGAACGTGTTGCGCGGCTTCCAACAAATCACGGCCGTCCTGAACGAGCAGGTACAGCGCATTAATGATGTGGGTAATGTCTTTGAGGTCAGCGTGTTCGAAGGTCAGGCAAGAGAAAGTTTCCAATCAGTCGCTGGCGGCGCGGATACGCTGGTGGGCGGCGGATTGGATGTCTATGGCTGATGCTTGAGTGTCGATGAGAAGCGGGTAACAGGCGATCAAGGTCGTAGGGCGACGGAAAGAGTGGAAGGTTGCCTACGGCGATTTCGGATAATTCCCGCTCGGCCTGGTGCAGGCGTGCCTCATCGAGCAAATGGAGGCGGTTGCGCAGAGTGCTGCTACCGGGGTAGCAGTATGGGGCCTGGCCCACCCCGTATTTGTCGAGCATCAGCTAGAGGTGTTGCGGTACTTGGCAAGGACGGCTTCGCGTGTCGGCAGGGGTTTGTCGACGTCGGTCGGTTGGGTATCGAACCCTTCCAGGCGCAGGCTGGCCAAGTAATTGGAACGCCGGATCTTGTGATAGTGATCCTGTTTTTGCTCAAACGTCAGTTCGCTCATTGCTGCGTCCTCTTGGAAAGCAAGGCTTGAATGTAGCGCAATGCGTAGCTCGGTAGGCGGGATAAAACGCCCGTCACAACTTGTATAAAAATCTGCCAGCGAGCTCATTTCAGCGTATGTTTCACCGCAAAATCTTGTAGGGCGATTCCGCCCACTACTTAAAGGGAGTTAAGCATGGGTTTGCTTCGTGTCGCCTCGGCGATGTCTTTGTGTGCGGTGGCGTTTTCTGCCCAGGCCGAGCAGTTGCCGATTGAAGTGCTGAGCGCGGTGGTCAAGGACCAGAAAATCGCCGATGCCGAGGTGCTGCTGCAACGTAATGGCGCGCAGAACGTGGTGGGCCGTACCAACGCGCAAGGCCAGGTGACGCTGACCAGTGAAGTGGCTGACGATGCCAGCAACCTGCTGATCATCAAGAAGCCTGGCTATTCCAACCTGGTGGTGAAGTGCCCGTGCAAAGGCATGACCTATGCCATCAGCCCGGTGATGGAAAATCTCGACGGCCTGCGTGTGGTGTTGACCTGGGGCAAGGCTCCGCGCGACCTCGACTCCCATATGATCTTCCCCGGCAATAACATCTTCTTCAACAATAAAAAGGGCACCGACGCCGAACTGGACGTGGATGACACCGATAGCTATGGCCCGGAGACCATCACCCTGCAGAAAAAGCATTACGGCGAAAGCTACGTCTATGCCGTGCACGACTATTCCAACAGCGGCTCTCCCACCTCCAGCGAGTTGTCCAACAGTGAGGCCAAGGTGTTCGTGTACATGGGGCAATCCCTGGTACGCACCTACTATGTGCCGCAGAACCGCACGGGCAACCTGTGGACTGTGTTCCGCATGACCGGCAGTGGCGACTTCCAGGACATCAACACCTTCACCGGCGTGAGAGTTGGCGCCGAAGATGTACTCAACGAGGTCAAGCCGTTGCTGGACGACAGTGTGGCCGTCACTGCCGTGACGGCGAGCACGTCGGCACAGGCCGATGCGAAGAAGCTGAACCTCAAGGGCGAAGCGGCCTACCAGGCCGGTAACCTGGACCAGGCCATCGACTTCTTCCGTCAAGCCATCGAGCTGGATAACAGCTTCGGCAAGGCTTACGGCAACCTGGGCCTGGCGTATCAGAAAGCCGGCAATACCGCGGAGTCGATCTGGGCCAACCGCAAGGCTATCGCCCTGGCCACCGGTACCAATGCCGCGACTGTGCGCGCCGGTGCTTACTACAACATTGCACGCATCTACGAAGCGGCCGAGCAGTTCCCGGATGCGCTGCGTCATTACCAGTTGGCCAAGGAGCAAAAGGCCAACCCGGTGTATGACACGGCGATCGAGCGGGTGCAAAACCGCTGATTCAGCAGTAGCACGGTTTTAAAATGTGGGAGAGGGCTAGCCAGCTCCCACATTTGTATCTGCTGCGTCTTGTTACTTTCTCGGAAAAGTCCCACTTCGGCCCTGAGCCATCCTTCCCTCTGTGTATCATCCTGTCTCTTTTTTCCTCGCGACCTTTCTCGATTCGCTGAGAATCCCGGGCTATGTTTTTGAGCCAACTCAGCGGTCAATGGAGTGACAGCCTTATGCACGACACCCTCCAGCAGGTCTTTGGTTACCCACACTTTCGCTTGGGCCAGGAAGAGACGGTCAGCGCCGTGCTGGCTGGGCGATCTGCCGCCGCCATTTTCCCTACGGGGTCGGGCAAATCCTTGTGTTACCAGCTGTCGGCCGTGTTGCTGCCGCACCTGACGCTGGTGGTGTCGCCGTTGCTGGCGTTGATGCAGGACCAGTTGGGTTTCCTGCAGCGCCATGGCATTTCGGCGGGCAGTATCGACTCGGCCCAGAGCCGTGATGAGGCCAATGATGTAATGGCCCGTGCGCGATCGGGCGAGCTCAAGATTCTGATGATTTCCGTGGAGCGTTTGAAGAACGAGCGTTTCCGTAATTTCCTGAACAGCGTGCAGATCTCGTTGCTGGTGGTAGACGAGGCGCACTGTATCTCCGAATGGGGCCACAACTTCCGCCCGGATTATTTGAAGCTGCCGGACTACCAGCGCCAGTTCAACATCCCTCAGGCGCTGTTGCTGACGGCCACGGCCACGCCCCAGGTGATCGCCGACATGCAGGCCAAGTTCGCCATTGCTGCCGAAGATGTAGTGACCACGGGCTTCTATCGCCCCAACCTCAACCTGCTGGTGGAACCGGTCAGCGGCCACGACAAACGCCGCAGGCTGCTGGAATGGATGAAAGCGCGGGCCAACCAGCCGAGTATTGTCTACGTCACCTTGCAGAAAACCGCCGAACAGATTTCCGAGCATCTGAACCGCCACGGTATTCAGGCCGAGGCTTATCACGCGGGGCTGCCCCATGAAAAACGCGAAGGTATCCAGCAGCGTTTCATGGGCGGGCGTTCCAATTGCATTGTCGCAACTATCGCGTTTGGCATGGGCATCGACAAGAGTGACATCCGCAATGTCGTGCACTTCGACCTGCCCAAGTCAATCGAGAACTACAGCCAGGAAATCGGCCGCGCAGGGCGTGACGGGCAGCCGTCGGATTGCCTGGTGTTGGCCAACCGCGACAGCCTCAATGTGCTGGAAAACTTCGTGTACGGTGATACGCCGGAGCAGGACGGCATTTTGCGCGTACTGGAGGAATTGCAGGCCGCGCGTAGTGAAGGGCAGTGGGAGTTCCTGCTCAGGTCGCTGTCGGACCACAGCAATATTCGCGAGTTGCCGCTCAAGACGCTCCTGGTGCAGTTGGAGCTCAAGGGCGTGATCGCGCCGCGCTATGCGTTTTATGCGGAATACCGTTTCAAATACCTGATCGAGCCCGAGGCCTTGCTGGCGCGTTTTACCGGCGAGCGGCAGCAGTTTGTCGCGGCGATCATCCAGGTGTGCAAGCGCGCTAAAACCTGGGCGACGGTCGATTTCGATGCGCTTTATCAACAGCACAATGCCGAGCGTAGTCGGGTGGTGAAGGCACTGGATTATTTTCAGGAGCAGGGCCTGATCGAGCTCGAAAGCAAGCAGATGACTGAGGTCTACAGTTTGCTCGACACCCATTTCGGCCCCCACGCGTTAAGCGCCGAGTTATACACAGGCTTCAAGCAGCATGAGGTGACGGAGGTCGCGCGGATTCACGCCATGCTCGACCTGTTCGCCACCGACCACTGCCTGGGGCAACGTCTGGCGCACTACTTTGGTGATGATAATGCGCCCCGGCGTTGCGGGCATTGTTCGGTATGCCACGGCCAGGTCGCCCATCTGCCGGCGCCGCCGAGCCTGCCGCCGCTTGTGGATAAAAACTTCATGGGGCTGTGCGGTGATTTTATCCACAGGCATCATGAGCACACGGGGCACTTGCCGAATGCGGAGCGTTTGACGCGTTTCCTTGGCGGTATCAGCGTACCGTTGTTTACCAAGTTGAAGGCGCGAGGCATTCCCGGTTTTGCTGCGCTGGAAGACTACCCCTACGCCGAGGTGCGCGACTGGGCCCAGCTCAATTGGATCAACTTTGATGAGACTTGCCGATGCCTGACTCAACGCCTGTGCGCGACGATTACCGCCACTTCCAACCGATCACCACGCGTTGGCACGACAACGATGCCTACGGCCATGTGAATAACGTCACTTACTACAGCTTCTTCGATACAGCCGTTAATACCTACCTGATCGAACAGGGCGGGTTGGATATTCATGACGGTGAGGTGGTGGGGTTTGTGGTGAGTTCGGCCTGCGATTACTTCGCCTCGATCGCTTTTCCCGAGTGCATTGAGGTCGGCCTGCGGGTGGGCAAGCTGGGCAATAGCTCGGTGCAGTATGAGCTGGCGGTATTCAAGGCGGGCGAGGAGGAGGCGTGTGCGGCGGGGCGCTTTGTCCATGTGTTTGTGGACCGAGCCTCGAACCAGCCAGTGCCGATTCCGGGAATGTTGCGCGAAGCGATGCAGCGGCTGCTGGTTTGACGCACCTACAAGCAATACAGACCAAATGTGGGAGCCGGGCTTGCCCGCGATGGCGCAGTATCAGGCAGTACGTCTAAACCTGATTCACTGCTATCGCGGGCAAGCCCGGCTCCCACATCGGATGTGTTCGTCAGAGCGCGGGTTTATCAGTCGCGATAACGATGCTTGTTCTTGCGATGCCCATAGGCATGGCCGCGACCTGGGTGGCCATCGCGGTAGTAGCGACGATCATCACGGTCGCGATCGCGGTAATGGCGGCTGTCGCGATCACTTTCGTTACCCATGTAGTTGCCTAGCGCGCCGCCCGCGCCACCGCCGGCTGCGGAGCCGATCAGTGCACCGGTGCTGCCGCCAACGCTGCGCCCTACGACGTTACCGCCGGCTGCGCCCAGTGCGCCACCAATGGCGGCTTCGCCACGGCTACGTTTGTCGGCGCCGACTGCACTACCGCCTGCGCCGCCCAGGGCCGCGCCAATGGTCGAACCGGTGTTGCCGCCCAACTGCTGGCCGACAACAGAACCTAGTACCCCACCCAATGCGCCGCCTACACCGGCTTCGGTGGTGCCGCCTGCCATGGCTGCGCCACTGACCAGGCCAAGGGACAACAAGAGAATCGAGGAGAACTTCATTCAGGGAAACCTCAAGGGATGACGGCGCGATCCTGAGGTTGTATCGAGGCGCTGACAATCGAAATCCGACCGGCGGCAGAGGTTGTATACAATTTGCTAAGTTGCTGTTTTGTATGGGGAACTTAAGTCGTTTTTACGGGTCTTTAGCTACTTCGGAAGGGCCGCTTTTATGCAAAAGCGGCCTTTTTTTGTGCCTGCAGAATGTGTGGTGCTTGTGCTGGCCTCTCGCGGGCAAGCCCGCTCCCACATTCGATCGGTCCACACAGTCTCAATGGTGAACCCATCCCAGTGTGGGAGCGGGCTTGCCCGCGAAAGCGGTAGTTCAAGAAACACATATCTCGGATCAAGTCAGGCCGAGCGCGCCATGATCAACCCATTGTCACTCGCCGCTTCCAAGCGAATCGCAACAAACTTGGACGTTGGCGTATGGCTACCATCGCCAGTGCTTTCCAATGGCACCAATGGGTTCACTTCGGGGTAGTAAGCCGCCGCCTGCCCCGCCGGAATATCAAATGCCAGCAGCGTAAAGCCCTTCACGCGGCGCTCACGGCCGTCTTCCCACAGCGACACGATGTCTGCCTTCTGCCCCGGCTTGAAGCCCAGGCGGATGATGTCGGCTTCGTTGACGAACAGCACGTCACGCTGGCCTTTGACCCCGCGATAACGGTCGTCCAGGCCGTAGATGGTGGTGTTGTACTGATCATGGGAGCGCATTGACTGCATGATAAGGTCCGGCACTCGGCCCGTGGCGTGGGTGCGTTCGTGGATCAGGTCTTTGGGCAAGATGTTCGGGCGGAAGTTGGCGCGACCTGATGGAGTGTTCCAGCGGCGTGCGCCGGCGGAGTTGCCCAGATAGAAGCCGCCTGGATGTTTGATTTTCTCGTTGAAGTCCTTGAAGCCTGGGATGGTGTCGGCGATCAGGTCGCGGATGCGCCCGTAGTCGGCCACCAGCCAGTTCCAATCCACGGGCTTGCTGCCCAGGGTGGCGGCAGCAATGCCCGCCAGGATCGCCGGCTCGGACTTCATCAGTTTCGACAGCGGTTGCAGTTGGCCGTTGGAGCCGTGGACCATGCTGAACGAGTCTTCCACCGTCACCGCTTGCGGGCCGTCGGCCTGGATGTCTATGTCGGTGCGGCCCAGGCACGGCAGGATCAACGCATCTTTACCGTGCATCAGGTGGCTGCGGTTGAGCTTGGTGCTGATCTGCACGGTCAGGTCGCAATTTCGCAGCGCTTCAAAGGTACGCGTGCTGTCTGGCGTGGCTTGGGCAAAGTTGCCGCCCAGGCCGATAAAGACTTTGGAGCGGCCTTCAAGCATGGCGTGAATCGCTTCCACCACGTTATGGCCATTGTCGCGAGGCACCTGGAACTGGAAACGACGCTCCAGCGCGTCCAGAAACGCCACCGGTGGGCGTTCGTTGATGCCCATGGTGCGGTCGCCCTGTACGTTACTGTGGCCACGCACCGGGCACAGCCCGGCACCTGGGCGGCCGATATTGCCGCGCAGCAGCATCAGGTTGGCGATTTCCTGGATGGTCGGCACCGAGTGGCGGTGCTGGGTAATCCCCATCGCCCAGCACATGATTACATTCTTGCCTTTGGCGTACATGCGTGCCGCTTGCTCAATCTCCACCAGGGTCAGGCCGGACTGCTCGACGATCTCCTCCCACGAGGTGTCGTCGATCTGACCCAGGTATTCCAGGACGTTGGCAGTGTGCTCATTGAGGAAGTCGTGGTCGAACACCGCTTCCTTGCCTTCGGCCAGGGCTTGGCGTTCCCACAGCAGCAGGAACTTGGCCATGCCACGCAAGATAGCCATATCGCCACCCAGCGCCGGGCGGAAGTAGGCGGTGTTGGTCGGCTTGTCGCCGTTGGTGAGCATTTCCAGCGGATGTTGCGGGTGCTGGAAGCGCTCCAGGCCGCGCTCTTTCAGGGGGTTGATACACACCACCTGAGCGCCGCGTTTCACCGCTTCGCGCAGCGGCTCGAGCATGCGTGGGTGGTTGGTGCCGGGGTTCTGGCCCCAGACGAAAATGGCATCGGCATGTTCGAAGTCATCAAAGGTCACAGTGCCTTTGCCCACGCCGACACTCTGCGCCAGGGCTACGCCGCTGGCTTCGTGGCACATGTTCGAGCAGTCCGGGAAGTTGTTGGTGCCAAAGGCGCGTACGAACAACTGGTACAGGTAGGCGGCTTCGTTGCTGGCGCGGCCCGAGGTGTAGAACTCGGCCATGTTCGGGCTGGGCAGCGCGTTGAGGTGCTTGCCGATCAGATCGAACGCTGCATCCCAACTGATGGGCAGGTAGCGATCGCTCTCGGCGTCATAGCGCATTGGCTCCGTCAGGCGGCCCTGATACTCCAGCCAGTAGTCACTTTGCTCCAGCAACGCCGTGACGCTGTGCTTGGCGAAGAAGGCCGCATCGACACGGCGCTTGGTGGCTTCCCAGTTGACCGCCTTGGCGCCGTTTTCGCAGAACTTGACCATGCCGCTTTCCGGCGAGTCGCCCCAGGCGCAGCCCGGGCAGTCGAAGCCGCCGTTCTGATTGGTCTTGAGCATCATGCGCAGGTTTTTGAGGGCGTTGTCACTGGTCAGCCAGGCTTGCGCCACACTGATCAGGGCGCCCCAGCCACCGGCTGGGCCTTTATAGGGCTTGTAGCGTGGGGTTGGGGTCTGGTCGGCTTGGTGGTGAAGGCTCATGGCTGGTGCTCCATCGCAGGGCTATAGACCCGTGGCGCGCTTTTTTGCGGCAGGTGGATGAGGTTGAGGTTGTGCCGGCGTGCCCATTGCAGGGCCAGGCCGGTGGGCGACGACAGGCTGACCAGGGTCTGGATGCCCGCGCGCAAGACTTTCTGAATCAATTCGAGGCTGCAGCGGCTGGTAACAATCGCCAGGCCGCCGTCGGTCGGAATCTTTTGGCGGATCAACGCGCCAATCAATTTATCCAGGGCGTTATGCCGGCCGATGTCTTCGCGACCCATCAGCAATTCGCCCTGGCTGTTCATAAAAACCGCCGCATGCACGGCGCCGCTGTGCTGGCCCAGGGGTTGGAATGCACTGATACGCTGGCGCAGGCCGTCGAGCCACTGCGCCGGCGGCAAGGGCGCGCCGGGCAGTACCTGGAGGTCGGGCAATGCTTGCTCTACCGCTTCCACGCCACACAGGCCGCAGCCGCTGGTGCCCGCCAATTGGCGGCGTTGCTGCTTGAGGTTCCAGAACGCACGGCTGGAAACCTGTACCTGGGCGTACTGGGCTGCGCCTGAACCGCTGATTTTCAGGTCATAAATGTCGTTAACGTCGGTGATAATGCCGCTGCCGAGGCTGAAACCTACAATGAAGTCTTCCAGGTCCGTAGGCGTCACCAGCATCACCGCCTGGCTGATATCGTTATAGGCAATTGCCAACGCCACTTCTTCGGCCAGCGCAGTGCTGGCGACTTCAGTGTGTTCAAGATTGCAATAGTGATAGCTCTGGCTGGCGACGGGCGCGGTCGATTCGAGAGCGGGCGCCGCGCAGTGAGGGCGCTTGGCGTTCATGGGGCAGTACCACCGGCGGATTGATCAGTGATTAGACTAGGCGCGACAAAGGGGCGCGTCTAATCGCCTGTATTGATCTATTGATAGAGGGCGTCGATCAAGGTTCACCCGCGTTTTCGTCGGGCTTATTCCAGGCAGGGGTGATTGCGATACTTTTGAGTCTTTAGCCAGTCTGGAACCCAAGTCGGCAGGACTGGTCTAGTCTTGGGCATCTGGAAATTAAATCCCAAGGAGAGCGCACCATGAGTATTTTTAGCTTTATCAAAGAAGCCGGCGAAAAGATTGTCGACCTGTTGACGCCGGGTAATGCGAACGCCAGTGAGCAGTTGAAGGAGCATGTGAGCAAGGTGGGCCTGGGTAATCCAAACGTGCAGACCACGGTGGATGGCGACAAGGTCACGGTGACCGGTGAAGTGGCCACGCAGGAAGAGAAAGAAAAGATCCTGTTGGCGCTGGGCAACATTGCCGGCGTGGCAAGTGTGGATGACCAGATTACTGTCAGTGGTCCTGCGGTTGCCGCTGCTCGTTTCGTCGTAGTGAAAAAGGGCGATACCCTCAGCGCGATTTCCCTGGCGGTGTACGGTAATGCCAACCAGTACAACAAGATCTTCGAGGCTAACAAGCCACTGTTGTCGCACCCGGACAAGATCTACCCGGGCCAGACACTGCGCATCCCTGAGTAATACGCAGGATAAAATGAGCAAGCTCGCCCTTTTGTAGGAGCGAGCTTGCTCGCGAAAAACTCACAGGCACCGCGTTTATCCAGGAAGCACGCGTTATCGTTGACGTTTTTCGCGAGCAAGCTCGCTCCTACATAAGCCCGGCGATGAGTTCTCGATAATCCCCGACGGCCGCAAATTCTGCGGTGTCCTTTGAGCCTTTTTTGCTATCAGGTTCTTTCACTGCCAGTAAATGTCCCACGCCGAAATCCCGGGCACTGCGCAGGATCGGCAAAGTGTCATCTATAAACAGGCTACGGGCCGGGTCAAAGTGGATATCCGCTTGTAAGGCCTCCCAGAATTGCGGGTTTTCCTTGGGGAAACCGTAGTCGTGAGAGCTGATCAATCGCTCGAAATACGGCGCCAGTTCAATGCGCTCCAACTTCAATGACAGCGAATCACGATGAGCGTTGGTGATCATGATCACGCGCTTGCCGGCCTGTTTGATCGCCGCCAGGAAGGTATCGGCATCCGGACGCAGGGCAATCAGGTGGGCGGTTTCCAACTTGAGTTCGCGCACCGGGATCTTGAGCTCGGCGCTCCAGAAATCCAGGCAATACCATTGCAACTGTCCGGCGTTACGCTCGAACAGTGGCTGCAACTCCATCTCGGCCATGGCTCGGCTTACGCCGTGCAGTTCGGCATAGCGTTGCGGCAGGTGTTCCATCCAGAAGTGGTTGTCGTAATGCAGGTCGAGCAGGGTGCCGTCCATGTCCAGCAGGACGGTGTCGATGGCGTGCCAGGGCAGAGAGGGCATGGTGGGGTCTCATGTAAGTAAAAATATCCGACACAGACAATCGGAAAAGCCACGGTATAGTAACCCGATCACGCCAAGGAGCCGTTTATGCGCCAGAAACCCACTGTCCTCGCCCGCGAAATAGTCGCCAGTAGCCGTTTGTTCCGCGTGGAGGAAGTGCAATTACGCTTTTCCAATGGCGTTGAGCGGACCTATGAGCGTCTTGTCGGGCGTGGCACGGGCTACGGCGCTGTGATGATTGTGGCGATGATCGATGAAGATCATGCAGTGCTGGTGGAAGAATACTGCGGCGGCACTGACGAATATGAATTGTCGTTGCCCAAAGGCCTGATCGAGCCCGGCGAAGACGTGCTTGCAGCGGCAGACCGCGAACTCAAGGAAGAGGCCGGCTACGGTGCACGGCAGTTGGAGCACATCACCGAGCTGTCATTGTCGCCCGGCTATATGAGCCAGAAGATCCAGGTGGTGTTGGCTACCGATCTCTACGAAGAGCGTCTTGAAGGTGATGAGCCCGAACCAATGCGGGTAGACCGGGTCAACCTGCGTGAGCTGTCGGCGCTGGCGCAAAACGAGCAGTTCAGCGAAGGTCGCGCCCTGGCTGCGCTGTATCTGGTAAGAGACCTGTTGACCCAGCGTGGAGCGTTCACCGCATGAGCGAACTGTTTTTAGGCCACCCGTTTATCGCACCGGTCATTGAATTGGCTCGGCAGGCGGGTGAAGCCATCCTGCCGTACTGGCGTGCCGAGGTAGCCGTGACGTCCAAAGCGGATGATTCTCCCGTGACGGCTGCCGACCTGGCTGCCCACCATCTGATTCTCGCAGGCCTCACCGCGCTGGACCCAAGCATTCCAGTGCTGTCTGAAGAGGACGCCGATATCGATCAGAGCGTGCGTGCCGGCTGGCAGCGCTGGTGGTTGGTGGACCCTCTGGATGGCACCAAGGAATTCATTTCTGGGAGTGAAGAGTTCACCGTCAATATTGCATTGATCGAACAGGGCCGCGTGGTGTTCGGCGTGGTGTCGATACCGACCACTGGCCGTTGCTACTTCGGCGGCGCGGGCCTGGGGGCTTGGCGGTCGGACGTCAATGCAGCGCCCAAGCAGATTCAAGTACGCCAGGCCCCGGCTTCGGGTGAGGCTTTTACGGTGGTGGCCAGCCGTCGTCATACCAGCCCTGAGCAGGAGCGCCTGCTCAATGGCCTCAGTGAAGGCTTGGGCGAGTTGAAACTGGCGAATATCGGCAGCTCCTTGAAGTTTTGCTTATTAGCCGAGGGCAGTGCCGATTGTTATCCGCGCCTGGCGCCGACCTCGCAGTGGGATACCGCAGCGGCCCAGGGTGTATTGGAAGGGGCTGGGGGCGAAGTGTTGGAGTTGAATGGCAAGCCGTTCAGTTACCCGGCGCGGGAGTCGTTGCTGAACCCGTTCTTTCTGGCGTTGCCGGCCAAGGCGGCGTGGCGTGAGCGGCTGTTGACCCTGGCCAGATCTTAAGGCCACTGCAGAGCAAAATGTGGGAGCGGGCTTGCCCGCGATGGCGCAGTGTCAGTCATACAGGTATTGGCTGATCCACCGCTATCGCAGGCAAGCCCGCTCCCACAGTTGTTTTGTGTCATGGCTGCTAGCGATGCAGGACGTATTGGCCGGTAAAGACGACGGCACGCTCTGCACTGCCCTCATTCACAATCCACGTCTCCAGCGCCAACCGCGCCCGCCCATAGCGCTGGTAGGTCGCCACGAAGCGCTTCCAAATCTTTTCATCCGGCGCCGCGCAAATGGCTGTCGCGTCCTGGGTCACCGGCAGCGGGTAGCTGATCTGACCTTCCTGAATCACGATGTGCCCGTCTTCAATCCCGGCTTCACGCAGCTTCAGGTGCAGCCAACCCCAACCCGCCAGCACCGCGCCGCAGTAGAGGCTGCCGCCGAACATGGTGCTCTTGTGGTTGATATTGGCTTGCAAGGGCAGGTGCAGTTGCAGTTGGTCGTGTTGCCAGTCGAGCACCCTGAGGCCCATTTCCCGGGTGAGTGGGATGTCGTGGTGGAGGATGGATTCCAGGTAACGGCTATCACGGCTCATGGCGGCCTCTTTGTAGGTGGACGATGTCATTCGTCATCGGCGCTCTGGCCGGCACTGTCGGCGAAGTTCAGGCCGTGTTTGCGCAGTTTGTCGTGCAAGGTTTTGCGCGGTACGCCCAGGGCTTCGGCGAGGCTGCGCACAGAGCTGTGGGGGCGGGTCAGTTCGGCGGCGATCAGGCTTTTTTCGAACTGTTCGACTTGCTCGCTCAGGCCTCCGGGTGTGGAGGTCAGCACACCGGCCGCGGGGTGGTCCTGGGTGTTATCCAGGGCCAACTCCAGGCCGAGGGCGAAACGCTCCGCGGCGTTTTGCAGTTCCCGCACATTGCCTGGCCAGCTGTGGCGCAGCAACAGCGCGCGCTGGCCCGGTTGCAGTTCGTGCAAGGGCAGGCCGTGGCGGCTGCTGGCCTCGTCGGCGAAGTGCTGGAACAGCATCAGCGCATCTTCACCCCGTTCCCGTAGCGGGGGAATGCGCAGCGGCGCCACATTGAGGCGGTAATACAAGTCGGCACGGAAACGGCCCTGGTCGGCGGCCTGGCGCAGGTCTTCCTTGGTGGCGGCGATAATGCGGATATCCAGCGGGATCAACTGATTGCCACCCAGGCGTTCCACGACGCGCTCCTGTAAAAGGCGCAGCAACTTGACCTGTACATCCAGGCTCATGCTTTCAATTTCATCCAGAAACAGCGTGCCGCCATTGGCAAACTCGAACTTGCCGATGCGGCGCTTTTGCGCGCCGGTAAACGCGCCGGGTTCATGGCCGAACAGTTCGCTTTCCACCACCGATTCCGCCAGCGCCCCGGCGTTGATCGCCACAAACGGGCCGCTGCGTCGGCTTGAGAGGTCGTGCAGGGCGCGGGCGACGACCTCCTTGCCTGCTCCGGTTTCGCCGAGGATCAGCACATCGGCCTTGGTCGCGGCCAGTGCACCGATTTGCTCGCGCAGGCGCAACATCTGTGGCGAGTGCCCTACCAGGCGCGTACTGAGTTGCTGGCGGTCGCTGAGAGCCAGGCGCAGGCTGCGGTTGTCCAGCACCAGCCGGCGCAGGGCCAGGGCACGGCGCACGCTGTCGAGCAGCGCGTCGCTGGCGAAGGGTTTTTCCAGGAAGTCATAGGCGCCGGCACGCATGGCTTGCACCGCCAGCGGTACGTCGCCGTGGCCGGTGATCAGCAGCACCGGCAGGTCGGGGTCCTGGCCGTGCAGTTCAGCCAGCAGTTCCAGGCCGTCCATGCCGGGCATGCGAATGTCGCTGACTACCACGCCCGGCCAGTCGCGGGACAGGCGTGCGGTGAGCCCGTTGGCTTCTCCCAGGGGCAGGACTTTCAGGCCGGCCAGGTCCAGGGTCTGGCACAGGGCCTGACGCAGGTGTGGATCGTCGTCGATCAATACCACCTGAATCGAGTTGTCGATACTCATACACTGCGGTCCTCGGACGGTTGCAGACTGACGCCCGGCGAGCCGGCGCGCAATTTCAAGGTTAACAGCGCGCCGCCCTCCTTGTGGTTGGCGAACAACAGTTCGCCGCCGAAGGCGCGCATCAGGGTGTCGCAGATCGCCAGGCCCAGGCCCAGGCCCTGGGTGCGCGTCTTGGTGGTGTAGAACGGCTCGCTGGCGCGGCCCAGGGCTTCCATGCAAAAGCCCGGGCCATTGTCGCGAATGTACAGGTTGACGCCCAGGGGCGTGGTTTCGGCACTCAGCCAGAGTCTGCGTGGCGGGCCTTTTTCGGTGAGGGCGTCCAGAGCATTGGCCAGCAAGTTACCCAGCACCTGGCGCAGACGGGTTTCACCGGCCTGCACCCACAAGGTCGCCTCTGGCAAGTCGCGAATCAACTCCACCTCCATCGAACGCCGACGCTTGGCCAGTAATGCCAGGGCGTCATCCAGTGCCGGTTGCAGGGCCACGCTCTCCGGCGCGTGACGGTCACGGCGGGCGAAGGCACGCAAGTGGGCGATGATCGAGGCCATGCGCCCGGTCAATTCACTGATCAGCTTGAGGTTGCCGCGGGCATCGTTGGTGCGCTCATGGTCGAGCAGGATCTCGGCGTTTTCGGCATAGCTGCGAATCGCCGCCAGTGGCTGATTCAGTTCATGGCTGATACTCGCCGACATGGTGCCCAGCGCCGAGAGTTTACCGGCCTGAACCAGATCATCCTGGGCGCGCACCAGTTCTTGCTGGGCATGCTCGCGCTCCAGCACTTCCTGTTTAAGGCGCCGGTTAAGGCCCTCCAGGTCGCTGGTACGCTCGGCCACGCGCATTTCCAACTCGCGGCGGGCCTTGGCTTCGAAGGCGATGCGTTCCAGATAGTGCCGGCGGCGCTGCATCAGCAACCCCAGCAACAGCATCAGCACCAACAACGTGGCACCGCCCACGGCGACGACCGTGCGCACCGGGCGGTTGATCAGCGAGCGCGGCGCGAGGATTTCCACGTTCCAGCCGGTCTCGGCGATAGCCGTGGACTGGCGCAGCCAAGCGCTGCTGCTGAGGCTCAACGGCTGCGGGTCGCGGGTGGGGTAGGGCTGGATAGCAATGATGGCCTGGCGTTCTTCGGCGGTCAGTGGCCGCGTGGCGCGGAATCGCCATTGCGGTCGCGAAGTGAGGATCACCACGCCGTTGTGGTCGGTGACCAGCAATTGTTCCGGGGTATTGCCCCACAGACTTTCGGTGTGGTCCAGGTCGACTTTCACCACCAGCACGCCGATGACGGTATCGCCGTCACGCACCGCGGCGGCGAAGAAGTAGCCGCGCTTGGCCGAGGTGGTGCCCAGGCCGAAGAACCGTCCGAGGCGCCCGGCCATGGCTTCGCTGAAATACGGACGGAAGGAAAAGTTGCGCCCCACAAAGCTGTCTTGCTTGTCCCAGTTGGACGCGGCGAGGGTCTTGCCGGTGGTGTCCATCAGATACATCACCTCTACCCCGGCCTGGGCGGCGACGTCCTTGAGCAACTGGTTGGCATTGACCAGGTGGGTGCTGACGTGGGGCGCGCCCAATGCAGTGCGCAGGGCCGGTAAGTCCCCGAGGATCTGCGGCAGTATTTCGTAGCGATGCAGGGTGCCCAGCAAGTTGGCGACGTAGAGGTCGAGGGTCTGGCGGTTTTGCCCGGCCAGCTCGCTGCGGTAATAGCGCTCGGCCAAATGCTCCAGCGGCCACAACAGCGGTGCCAGGCACAGAGCCAGCAGGGCGAGGCTGCGCCAGCGGGGTCTTCGCGGAAGGGGTGGGGTCATGGAAGTCGCGCCTGTGGGTACAGGCGCATTATGCCTAGTGCTGCTGTGCAAGACACTCGCGCAATGCGTCTTGCCACTGGGGCTGGCTGACGTGCCATTGCTGTTGCAGGCGGGTGCAGTCCAGGCGCGAGTTCAGCGGGCGCTTGGCGGGGGTCGGGTAGGCGCTGGAAGGGATCGGCTCCAGCTCGGCGCAGGCCTTGCCCTCGGCGCGCAGTTGCTCGCCAATGGCTTGGGCAAAGCCGAACCATGAAGTCTCACCCTGGGCAGTGAGGTGGTAAACACCCCAATCCCCTGCCTTACCGGCCTGCCACTGCTCGATCAGCACGCGGGTGCTGTTGGCGATAGTCCCGGCCCAGGTCGGCGCACCGATCTGGTCGGCCACGATGCGCATCTGCGGTTTTTCCTGCAGGAGGCGCTGCATGGTCAGCAGGAAGTTCTTGCCGTGGCTCGAATAGACCCAACTGGTGCGCAAGATCAGGTACTCGCCGCCTGCAGCCGCAATCGCCTGCTCGCCCGCCAGCTTGCTCTGGCCGTACACACCCAATGGGTTCGGCGTGTCGCTTTCGGTGTACGGGGCAGGTTTGGTGCCGTCGAACACGTAGTCGGTCGAGTAGTGAATCAGCGGGATACCCAACGCCTTGGCCTCTTCGGCGAGGATGCCGGGGGCGATGGCATTGATGGCGAACGCAGCGTCCGGCTCGCTCTCGGCCAGATCGACGGCGGTGTGGGCCGCCGCGTTGATGATCAGGTCAGGGCGATGGGTGCGTACTTGCTGGCGGATAAGGTCTGCGTCTGCCAGGTCAAGCTGGTCGCGGCCCAGGATGAGGAGTTCGCCCAGGCCCTTGAGCCGCTGTTGCAGCTCCTGGGAGACTTGGCCGTGTTGGCCGGTGATGAGGATTTTCATGGGAACAAGTCAGCTTCCATCAGCAGTTTGCCGACCTGATCCTTGGCGGAGAGTTGCGGCGGTTCGGCCAGCTCCCAGTCGATGGCCAGCGTCGGGTCATTCCAGAGAATGCTGCGCTCGGCGCTTGGCTGGTAGTAGTCGGTGGTTTTGTACAGGAACTCTGCGTACTCACTCAACACCACGAAACCATGGGCGAAGCCTTCCGGCACCCAGAGTTGGCGATGGTTCTGTGCCGACAAGCGGACACCCACCCACTGGCCAAAGTTGGGTGAGCTGCGACGGATGTCGACCGCTACGTCCAACACTTCACCGTAGGTAACACGTACCAGCTTGCCTTGAGTGTGTTCAAGCTGATAGTGCAAACCTCGCAGCACGCCTTTTTGCGAGCGTGAGTGATTGTCCTGTACGAAATTACGCTTGAGCCCGGTGGCTGCTTCAAAGGCGCGCGCATTGAAGCTTTCGTAGAAGAAACCGCGTTCGTCGCCGAATACCTTTGGCTCGAGGATCAGTACGCCGGGTAGTGTGGTTTCAACTACATTCACTGGGTCTCTCCGGCAAGCGAGTAGAGGTATTGGCCGTAGCCGGTCTTGCCAAAGTACTTGGCGCGCTCCAGCAGATAATCACGATCGATCCAGCCATTTTCATAGGCGATCTCTTCCAGGCATGCCACTTTCAAGCCCTGGCGGTGCTCGATGGTCTGAACGTAGGTCGAGGCTTCCAGCAGGCTGTCATGGGTGCCGGTGTCGAGCCAGGCGAACCCACGGCCGAAGCGTTCAACGTGAAGATCGCCACGCTGAAGGTAGGCATTGTTGACGTCGGTGATCTCCAGCTCGCCGCGTGGCGAAGGCTTGACCGCCTTGGCGATCTTGATCACGTCGTTGTCGTAGAAGTACAGGCCGGTCACGGCATACGGTGACTTGGGCTTTGCCGGTTTTTCTTCGATGGAAAGGGCGCGGCCCTCTTTATCGAAATCAATCACACCGAAGCGCTCCGGGTCTTTCACCCAATAGCCGAAAACAGTAGCGCCCGAGGAGCGCTCGGCTGCGGTGCGTAACTGATCGCCAAAATGCTGGCCGTGGAAGATGTTGTCCCCCAGAATCAGGCACACCGCGTCATCACCGATGAACTCTTCGCCAATGATAAATGCTTGAGCCAGCCCGTCCGGGGAAGGCTGTTCGGCATACGTGAAACGCACGCCAAACTGGCTGCCGTCTCCCAGCAGGTTTCGGTACTGCGGTAGGTCTACCGGAGTGGAGATCACCAGAATGTCCTTGATGCCTGCGAGCATCAGCACGGATATCGGGTAGTAGATCATCGGCTTGTCATACACCGGCAACAGCTGTTTGGACACTCCCAACGTAATGGGGTGTAGGCGAGTGCCGGAGCCGCCAGCCAATACAATTCCCTTCATCATGCGATTAGATCCTTCAAGTCGGTGTTGCCCAATCGTTCTCCCTGATAACTGCCGTCCTGGACCCTGCTGCACCATTCCAGATTATCGAGGTACCACTGTACGGTTTTGCGCAGGCCGGTCTCGAAGGTTTCTTCCGGGACCCAGCCCAGTTCGCGTTCGATCTTGCTGGCGTCGATGGCGTAGCGTTGGTCGTGGCCTGGGCGATCCTTGACGAAGGTGATCAGGTCAGTGAATTTCTCCACACCGGCTGGGCGTTGCGGCGCCAGTTCTTCCAGCAGGGCGCAGATGCCACGTACCACGTCGATGTTCTTCTGTTCGTTGTGGCCGCCGATATTGTAGGTTTCGCCCACAACCCCAGTGGTGACCACTGTGAGCAGCGCACGGGCATGATCCTCGACGAACAGCCAGTCACGCACCTGCAGACCATCGCCATACACCGGCAGTGGCTTGCCCGCCAGGGCGTTGAGAATCACCAGCGGGATCAATTTTTCGGGGAAATGGAACGGCCCGTAATTGTTCGAGCAGTTGGTCAACAGCACCGGCAGGCCATAGGTGCGCTGCCAGGCGCGTACCAGGTGGTCGGACGCTGCCTTGCTCGCGGAATACGGCGAGCTCGGTGCGTAAGGCGTGGTCTCGGTGAAGAGGTCGTCCACGCCGTGCAGGTCGCCATACACCTCATCAGTGGAGATGTGGTGGAAACGGAATGCGCTTTTTGCCGGCTCTGCCAGCTTCTGCCAATAGGCTCGCGTGGCTTCCAGCAGGCTGTAGGTGCCAACGATGTTGGTCTGGATAAAATCCGACGGGCCGTCAATGGAGCGGTCGACATGGGACTCGGCCGCCAAGTGCATGATCGCATCGGGTTCGAAGCGTGCGAGCAAGGCGCTGACGGTGGCCTGGTCGATGATATCGGCCTGGACAAACTCATAGCGGCTGTTGGACGCGATGCTGGTCAGCGACTCGAGGTTGCCGGCGTAAGTCAGCTTGTCCAGGTTGAGCACCTCGTGCTCGGTGTGCTGGATCAGGTGGCGGATCAGGGCTGAGCCGATAAAGCCAGCGCCGCCAGTAACGAGAATGCGCATATCGGAGGGCCCTTTCCTTAGATAGACATTATGCGGATGAAGCATAGCTTGAGTGGTGCGAGCCGGGTGGTGCAAGCGCTGTATTACTGGGGGGTTGCCTTGTGCCCCTGAACAATGGCGATATAGACGCCTGAAAAAACAAAGGTCGTCACAATGTCGTTAGCCACGTTGACCCACCGTGCCAGCTTGCCTTGCCCACAAGTAACCCCCGAGCAAGCAGCATGCCTGCTCGAGCGGCACTATGGTATGGCGGGCAAATTACACTCATTGGGCAGTCAGCAAGACCTCAACTATCGAATTGACAGCACGCGGGGCCGCTTCGTTTTGAAAATCTGCCGGGGTGACTACGCCGCGGTTGAACTTCAAGCCCAACACGCAGCGCTCAACAGCCTGGGCGCGCATGCCGGCCTGCGTGTTCCCAAGGTCATCCAGACCTTGGCGGGTGAGGAGTTGCTGACGGTCAACGTCGATGACCAAACCCTGCACCTGCGGCTACTGGACTACATCGACGGCCAGCCCCTGACGCATTTACCCCACCTGAGCCGCACCGTGATCGAAGGCTTTGGTGAGCTGTGCGGGCAGATGAGCCTCGCGCTGGCAGGTTTCGAGCACCCTGGCCTGGAGCGCACCCTGCAATGGGACCCGCGCCACGCGCAAGCATTGATCACCCACCTGCTGGCAACCTTGCCCGACCTGCCGCAGCGTGCTGCTTTGGAGCAGGTAGCCAGGCAGGTCGAGGCGCATGTCCAGCCGTTGGCGGCACACCTGCCTTGGCAAGCGGTGCACATGGACATCACCGACGACAACGTGATGTGGCAGCGTGATGCCCAGCGGCACTGGCGCATACAAGGCGTGATCGATTTCGGCGATCTGGTGCACACCTGGCGAATTGCCGATCTCTCGGTGACCTGCGCGGCGCTGTTGCACCATGCCGACGGTGATCCGTTTGCTCTCTTGCCGGCGATCCAGGCCTGCCACGCGGTCACGCCGTTGCAGCGCGAAGAGCTGGAGGTGTTGTGGCCGTTGATCGTCGCTCGCGCGGCGGTGTTGGTGCTCAGCAGTGAGCAGCAGCAACGCCTGGACCCGGACAACGTTTATCTAAAGAAAAACGCCGAACACGAGTGGGAAATCTTCCATATCGCCACGTCGGTGCCCTTCGAACTCATGCAAGCGGCTATTCTGCGCAGCGTCGGCAAAACATTACCGCCCGTCGCCAACCAAGACTTCGCGCCTTTATTGCCAGGCTTGGTGGGCCGCGAGTTTGCGCTGATCGACCTGGGCGTACTCAGCCCGCATTTCGAGGCTGGCAATTGGGAGACTCCCGGCATCGATCGGCGCTTGCTGGATCAAGCAGCGACGGTGCATGGGCTGGCGGCCAGTCGTTATGGGCAATACCGCTTGTCGCGCACCCGCCCCGACAGTGCGCTAGAGCCCGAGACCTTCCCCCTGCATGTCGAACTACATCTGCCCCACGGCACGGTGCTGGAAGCACCCTTTGCGGGAATGCTGCGCGAAGGTACCGACGGCTTGCTGTGTTTGCACGACAGCGGCCTGAGCCTGCGCTTGTGGGGCGTGCGCACATCACTCAAGCCGGGCGCAACCTTGGTCAAAGGGCAGGTGCTGGGCGAGGTTCATGCGCCGTTGACTGTGCAGTTGTGCCGCGCCGACCTTGAGCCACCGCTGTTCTGCACACCTTCCCGGGCGTTGGTGTGGCAGGCGTTGTGCCCGTCACCCGCAGCTCTATTGGGCCTGGCCTGTGATGCGGAGCCGGAACTGGACCCAGAAGCCCTGCTGGCCCGGCGTGATGCCAGCTTTGCCCGCTCCCAGAAGCACTACTACGCCGACCCACCGCGTATCGAGCGCGGCTGGCGTAACCACCTGATCGATATGCAGGGCCGATCGTACCTCGACATGCTCAACAACGTGGCCGTGCTGGGCCATGGCCACCCGCGCATGGCTGAAGTGGCGGCTCGGCAGTGGTCGTTGCTCAACACCAACTCGCGGTTTCACTACGCGGCGGTTGCCGAGTTCTCCGAGCGCCTGCTGGCGTTGGCGCCGGAGGGCATGGACCGGGTGTTCCTGGTCAACAGCGGCACCGAGGCCAATGACCTGGCGATTCGTTTGGCCTGGGCCTACAGCGGCGGGCGCGACATGCTCAGTGTGCTGGAGGCCTATCACGGCTGGTCGGTGGCGGCGGATGCCGTGTCCACGTCGATTGCCGATAACCCCCAGGCCTTGAGCAGCCGCCCGGATTGGGTACACCCGGTGACCGCGCCCAATACCTACCGCGGTGAATTCCGCGGGCCGGACAGCGCGCCGGACTATGTACGAAGCGTGGAGCATAACCTGGCGAAAATCGCCGCGAGCCAGCGTCAATTAGCCGGGTTCATCTGTGAGCCGGTGTACGGCAATGCCGGCGGCATCTCCCTGCCACCGGGTTACCTGCAACAGGTGTATGGCCTGGTCCGTGCCCAGGGAGGCGTGTGCATCGCCGATGAAGTGCAGGTGGGTTACGGCCGCATGGGGCATTTCTTCTGGGGGTTTGAACAGCAAGGTGTGGTGCCTGACATCATCACCATGGCCAAAGGCATGGGCAACGGCCAGCCGTTGGGTGCAGTGATCACCCGCCGAGAAATTGCCGAGGCGCTGGAAGCCGAGGGTTACTTCTTCTCCTCATCAGGAGGCAGTCCGGTCAGTTGCCGGATCGGCATGGCGGTGCTGGATGTGATGGAAGAGGAAAAGCTGTGGGAAAACGCCCAACTGGTAGGTGGGCATTTCAAGGCACGGTTGGAGGAATTGATCGATCGCCATCCGCTCGTCGGTGCCGTGCACGGTTCGGGCTTCTATCTGGGCCTTGAACTGGTGCGCGATCGCCAGACCCTCGAACCTGCGACTGCAGAAACCGCCTTGTTGTGTGACCGGCTGCGGGAACTGGGGATTTTCATGCAGCCTACCGGTGATTATCTGAATATCCTCAAAATCAAGCCGCCGATGGTGACGTCCAGACGCAGTGTGGACTTCTTTGTGGACATGCTGTCGAAAGTGCTGGATGAGCAACTGTGATTTATCGATTGTTATCGGCTATTTTTTGCAGACCCGAGCATCTATCATGTTTTTAGTCTGTTAAAGCCGATTTTTATCCATTATAAAGTTGCCCTTGACCCCATTCGGAGCCCTGATCGCCATGACCACCTTGCACAGCACACCTCGCGCCGATGGCTTTCACATGCCTGCCGAATGGGCGCCCCAGACCCAGACCTGGATGATCTGGCCCGAGCGCCCAGACAACTGGCGCCTGGGCGGTAAGCCTGCTCAGGCGGCCCATGTGACGGTGGCCAAGGCCATCGCACGTTTTGAGCCGGTGACCGTCGCGGTCTCCGCCAGCCAGTACGAAAACGCCCGTGCCCGCCTGGACGTACCCAATATCCGCCTGGTGGAAATGTCCAATGACGACGCCTGGGTTCGCGACACCGGCCCCACTTTCGTGATCAACGGCAGTGGAGAAGTACGGGGTGTGAACTGGGACTTCAACGCCTGGGGTGGTTTTGACGGCGGCCTGTATGCACCGTGGAACCGCGATTCCCAGGTGGGAGGCAAGATCCTCGAGATGGAGCGCGCACCGCGTTACCGCACTGAAGGCTTTGTGCTTGAAGGCGGTTCGATTCATGTCGACGGCGAAGGCACCCTGATCACCACCGAAGAATGCCTGTTGAACCGCAACCGCAACCCGCACCTTGATCGTGCGGCCATTGAGGCGGTGCTCAGCGATAACCTGGCGGTAGACAAGATCATCTGGTTGCCGGATGGCCTGTTCAACGACGAAACCGACGGCCATGTGGATAACTTCTGCTGCTACGTGCGCCCGGGCGAAGTGCTGTTGGCCTGGACCGATGACCCGCAAGACCCGAACTACCCACGCTGCCACGCAGCCATGGACGTGCTGCAACGCAGCACCGATGCCCAGGGCCGCTCGTTCATCGTGCATAAAATGCCGATCCCGGGTCCGCTGTATGCCACTGAGGAGGAATGCGCCGGGGTAGACCTGGTTGACGGTAGCCAGGAGCGTAATCCGACCGTGCGGTTGGCCGGTTCCTACGTCAACTTCCTGATCGTCAATGGCGGCATCATCGCGCCGAGTTTCGATGACCCGTTGGACGATCAGGCCAAGCAAATCCTGCAGAACCTGTTCCCACAACATGAAGTGGTGATGGTGCCGGGCCGCGAATTGTTACTGGGCGGGGGCAATATCCATTGCCTGACCCAACAGCAGCCAGCTCCGCAGCGAAAGTGAGTGCAGTTGTAACAGCGCCTTGATGGCGTACGAGCAACGCGCGTTTGCAGTGTTCCCCACAAGCCCGCGACCCAGCCCGGTCGCGGGCTTTTTCATGTCTGCATGCCGGTGAACAGGGCACATTGGCATAGCTCTTGTATCGCTGTGGTTACAGTGGCCCAAGGGGGATGACCGTGCAGTTCTGTCACAAACCTTGAGTAAGTTAGCCGCTCACGCAGCAGGAGAGAGCGCTGAAATGAATGCCGATGTCCACCTGATGAACACGCGTACGTTCCACCCTTTGCGGGTCGACGCAGACGCCATCCATGCGTTGGCCCTTTGGTTGAAGGCGAACGGCTCGCGACAGGCCAGACAAGCGTCTGACTTGCGCAGTGTGATGAGTGAGCGCTACCCGTTGGGGTTGTTCACGGAGGATGAAGTGCAGGCGTTGTGCGAGGTAATGAGCAACTAAAGAACACCTGAAACCAACTGTGGGAGCTGGCTTGCCTGCGATGGCGGTGGTTCAGTTAAACATTCAGTGACTGGCACACCGCTTTCGCGGGCAAGCCCGCTCCCACAGGGATCTGTGCCAGGCGCTGATGTTGTGGGCAATGCCTAACCAGTGTGGGAGCAGGCTTTGGTTCCCATGAGGCGTGTCAGAAGCTGTAGGTACCGGTGACCACCAGGCTTCGCGGCTCGCCTGGTTGAATCTGCGCCGCACTGGTCGCCGAGGCGTAGTAGTTTTTATCAGCGATATTGTTCAATGCTGCCCGCACGTCCCATTCTTTCTGACGGAACCCGGCCAGCGCGTCCCAGCGACCATAACCAGGCAACACCACGGTGTTGAGGTTGTCGGCGTAACGATCGCCCACCAGGGTCAAACCGGTTTCCGCGTACCAGCCCATCTCCGGCTTCCAGGTGATGAACAGGCTGGCGTTGCGCTTGGCCACGTCGCTGATCCGTTTGCCCTCAAACCCGTTGTTGTCCTTCTCGACCTTGGCATCTTGCAGGCCTACGCCGCCGCGCACATACCAGTTGTCGACGATCTTGCCGGTGGCGGTCAGCTCCACGCCGCGTGAGCGCTGTTCGCCGGTGAGCAGGGTAATGGTACGGTCCAGCGGGTCGCTGGTGCGGCGGTTGTAGAGTTCCAGCTCGTACACAGCCAGGGTGGTGCTCAGGCGCTCATCGAACCAGTCGCTCTTCACGCCGATTTCTTTTTGCTTGGTCAACTCCGGGCTCAGGTCGTTGACGTTGCCGGTGGCGTTCGGCGTGATGCCGATCAGGCCGCCGCCTGCTGGGGTGAAAGTCTTGCTCCACGAGGCGTAGAACGAGTGGTGCTCCAGGGGCGTCCACACCAGGCCGACGCGCGGGCTGGTGCTGTGGCTTTTCACGTTCTGTTGGATGTCGAGCAGCTTGTTGGTGGTGTCCACTTCGAAGCGGTCGTAACGCAGCCCGCCCAGCAGTTGCCACTGGTCATTCAGGCGCAGTTGGTCCTGTATGTAGAGGGCGCGGCTTTCGACTTCGGTGTGGTTGTTACTCGACAGTCGCATGCTCCCGGTGTGGCTCAGGCGGCGATTGGGTTGGTTGAGGTCCAGGCTCGGCACCGTCTTGCCATCGCGAGCGGAGTACAGCTTCGGATCACGGCGCTGGCTGCCCAGCTCAATACCGGTGAGCAGGCGGTGTTCCAGGCCAAAGGTGTCGAAACCGCCCTCCAGCTCCACGTTGTTGAACACGTTGCGGGTGGTCAGGTCCTGCTGCCAGTGTTGGCGGCTGACGGTGTTGGTTTTCGGGTCATAGCCGGTCTGGTAGGTATTGTCGAAATCGCTGTCGAGCTTGAACACGCCGAGGGTGTGGCGCAGTTGCCAGTCGGCGTTGAGCTCGTAGGCGAGTCTGGAACGCAGGGACTGGGACTTATCGTCGATGTAATCGCCGTGATCAAAGTAAGTGGTGCTGCGGCTCACATCCGCCGGGCGCCCGTTGACACCAGGAATGCCACGGTCTGGGGTGCGGTTGTAGCGGCTGTATTCGTATTGCACCAGCCAGTTCAGCTCTGGAGTGAGCTGCCAGCTCATCGACGGCGCGAACAACTGGCGGTTGCCGCTGACGCCATCGCGAAAGCTGTTGTTGTCCTGGTTGCCCATGTTCAGGCGCAGGCTGATGTTATCGGTGGGGTCGGTACTCAGGTCGGCATACAGGCTGCGCAAATCGTTGCTGCCGCCTTGGGCTTCGATGCTGGACTTTTGCCCTGGGCTTGGCAGTTTGCTCACCCGGTTGACGATCCCGCCCTGGCCGCCTCGCCCGTAAAGCACGGCGGCCGGTCCCTTGAGCACTTCGATACGCTCGATGTTATGCAGGTCACGTACGTACTGGCTGTCGTCGCGAATGCCATCCAGATAGAAGTCATTGCTGGCGTCGAAACCACGTATGCGCACGCTGTCGAAGCGTGTATCGGCGCCGCTGCTGACGTTGGGGATACCGCTCAATGCCTGGCCCAGCTCGTTGGTGCCATAGGAGCGCAGGCTTTCGGTTTTGACTGAGTCGATCGCCTGGGGCACGTAGCGAACAGCCGTCGCGGTGCGTGTGGCGGTGCTGGTCTCTTTGACCCGTGGGTCGTCTTCGTCTGCTTCCACGCTGATCGAGGTTTCGGGCAAGACCGTGGCCGCACCGGCAAAACCAGCAGACAGCAGGACAGAGAGCCCAAGGGAGAGGGGCGTCAGGCGAGGGGCAGGCATGAGAGTGTATCCAAATGACGTGGCAGGAAAATTGTGCGCGAATGGTAATGCTTTGCATTTGCGCGCGTTATCTATTCCCTAACGCATTGCATGCGGATTTGTTACTTAATGTGTTTCCAAAGGCTGATCAAGGTGTTTTCAACGCTTTCATCCCGCCGCTTTAGCCCGCCGCTTAGACGAATATCGCCTAAATACAGACGATTCACGAAATTGACACATAGTTCAACGCCCGCATAGGATTGCGCCCAACGCCTGTGGCTAACCACCATGACTAAATCCAATAAAAAAGGCCCGCGGCAGTTCAGTCGTCCGCGGGCCTTCTTTTTGCTGGCAAGGTCGACACCAGAAAAGCAACAGGAGCCTGGTGTCACAGCGCGTACTCAACCCGTAATAAGGAATATAAGAAAATGTTGAAGCAACGGATGAGTCTGATCGCTCTGGGGATTTTGAGCGCATCGACAGCAATGGCAAACGACCAGGAGCAATCCAAGGGTTTCGTTGAAGACAGCCACCTGAACATCGCAGCACGTAACGCCTACATCAGCCGTGACTACAAAAACGGCAAGCAGGACAAAGCTGAATGGGGCCAAGGCTTCATCGGCAAGTTCGAGTCCGGCTTCACCCAAGGCACCGTCGGTGTGGGTGTGGATGTGATTGGCCAATACGCTATCCGCCTGGATGGTGGTAAAGGTCGCAGCGGCGCTGGCGGTATCGACTTCTTCAAGCAAGGTGACAGCGGAGAAGCCGCCAACGACCTGGCCAAAGGCGGCGCAGCCGTCAAGGCGCGTATCTCCAACACCGTGATCAAATACGGTCAGCAGATGCCGGCCGTGCCGGTCCTGCAATACGACAACTCGCGTCTGCTGTCGGAAACCTACGAGGGCACCTCGATCGTTTCCAAAGAGATCGCCGGCCTGCAACTGGATGCTGGTCACTTCACCAAGGAAGCTCGCAAGAGCGCCGAGGGCAGCGACAGCGGCCGTTTGAAGAGCATCAACTACATCGGTGGTAGCTACAAATTCACCGAAAGCCTGTCGGCTGCTTTGTACGCCTCCGACATGCAGGACGTGCTGAAGAAGCAATACGTCAACGTCAACTACGTGCTGGCCCTGCCAGAACAACAGTCGCTGACGTTTGACTTCAACGGTTACAAAACCAAGCTGGACCGCAGCTTCGCCCTGGAAAACCAAGGTGATGCGGACGCTCGCGACAACAAGATCTGGAGCCTGGGCGCTACCTGGGCCGTTGGCGCGCACAGCTTCACCCTCGCTCACCAGCGCAGCACCGGTGACACCGGCTACCTGTACGGTGGCTACCGCAACGCTGGCGGCATTGGCGACGGCGGCAATACCATCCTGCTGGCCAACTCCTACTGGTCCGACTTCAACGGCAAGGACGAGCGCTCCTGGCAAGCAGGTTATGGCATCGACTTCGCCACCTTCGGCGTACCGGGCCTGACCTACAACATTGCCTACGTGCGCGGCACCAACATCGACGACGGCACTGGCCGTGGCGATGGCACCGAGCGTGAAATCTGGAACCAGTTCAAGTACGTGGTACAGAGCGGCCCAGCCAAAGACCTGAGCCTGCGTGCCCGTGCCTCGTGGTTGCGCGTTTCCAACAACGCCAGCAACTACAACGTAGGCGGTAACGAAATCCGTCTGTTCGCCGACTACCCGATCAACGTTTTCTAATTGATCAAATGTCGTGCCTGATGCCAGGCGATAAAAAACCCCGACTGGTTCGGGGTTTTTTATTGTCCGCTCGCGGGGGCGTCAGGCTTTGACCGGTGCGAGCTTTTTGCAGTTCTCTTTGCGCGTCGGGTACTGCTCGCATTTGCGCAGCACGCTTTGCACCTGCTGCGCATTCTGCAGTTGCTGGTTGGCCAACAGCTTCTCGGTAATAAACAGTTCCTCCGAGCCCAGGTTGCGTTCCGCCTTGTCGATCATCGCCAGGGCCGATTGCCCGTCACCGCGCTTGAGGTGGTAGCTGATCATCAAGTCATAGGTGGAAGGTCCTGCCAGGGACCAGTCCTTGATCGCCTGCAACTCTTTCACCGCTTCGCTGTTTTTGCCCTGGGCCAGGCGCACGGTATAGGCGGTGCGCCGAATGCTCGGCTGGTCTTTTACCGGCGAGGCCAGGGCCTTGCGGATGAAAGCGTCAGCCTGCGGCACCTTGTTTTTTTCCAGGGCATCAATTGCGAAGTACGCGTCTTTATAGCCCTGCAAAGCCTTCGCCACCTGGGGCGTATTCTTCATTTTCGACCAGCTTTGCGGGTTGACCCGGGCGCGGCGTTCCTGGCGATACTCGCGTTGCAAGTACTGGCGCAGCTCGGTGTCGCGGTCCATCGCCGACATATGTGAGCGGTTGAAGTATTGGCTGGTCGCGGTGATGCCGGTGGTCAAGCCATCCTTGACCAGCACGTCCAGCTCTTTGGTGAACTGGTTGAGATTGAACTGCTGCAGCGAATCCTGCATGGCATTCTTGCGCGCCGTGAGGAACCCCGTGAGCAAGGGCTTCTGCTTGCCCTGGAAGTCGTTGAGGCGCTCCAGACTATGGGTGGCGGCTCGCGGCGCGTAACCGGCACGGATCATCAAGTCGGTGCCCAGCAAGTCGGCCTGGTCTTCCTGGCTGCGGCCCCAGGCGGTGCTCCATACCTGATCGGAAAAGGTATTGGCCAGGGCGGTATACAGCACGGTGTTGCCGATGGTCTTCTGGGTGCCGGCTGGGTCTTTACTGAACAGTTTCATCGTACCGGAGCTGCGGTCCACGCCCGTATCGGCAGCCATGGTGGCCAAGGCGACCGTGGAGGCGACGGTGGTAAACATGTCTTTCTGCTGCTGGAAAGCGGCCATGCGGTCATGGTGATGCAGCAATACGTGGCTCATTTCATGGCCCAGCATCGCGGCGATTTCGTCTTCGCTGGCGACGTTGTCCAGCATGCCCAGCGGCACGAACAGGTTGCCGTAGGGGTCTGCCGACGGCCCGAAGCCATAGCTGTCGGTGATCTTCACCTGCAGCGGCGGCAACTCCCCCGGCCAGCCCTTGGACAAGCGCGTGACGATGCCCTGCAAGTAGCCTTGCAGCATCGGGATATCCACCAGGTTCTGCTGGCGCGCTTCAGCGGCCGGTACCGCACGCCCGTCGTAGCTCAAACGCTGCTGGCTCTGGCGCTGTGGGTCGAGCTTGTAATACTGGCGTACGTCGCTGTTATCCACGTAATGGCCCTGAACCCGGGACTGGGTCGAGGGCCCCACCAGGTTCATAAACGCCTGGTCTGCGCCTTTCAAGGTGGCGCAACCGCTGAGCACCGAACTGGCCAACAGGCTGGCTGCTACTAGATATCCCTTCACCGCAACGCTCCTTTTTATTGATTGCAGCCGGCACCAAAACCGATGGTGGAGTTGTTGCGGCTGTCCTTGGCCTGGCTTTTGGTCAGGCCCTGGCAGGGCAGGTCGACGACGTTCAGCGGGGGCTCGATGCGCAAATCCATGGTGTCCAGCCACACCTTCTGGCCTGCCAGTTCTACCTGCACCAGATCCAGTGCCTGGTTGTACTGCAACACCGGCAGGGGCTGGGTGGGCGCGTCCTTTTTCGCCAGCTCACGTTGTTGCTTGCCCTGCTCGTCCAGCACTGTCACTGGGTCGGCGAGGAACGCCTTGATACTGTGGGTTTCTGCCCAGGCGCCCTGGGTGAAGAGGGCGGCGAGCAAGACGATGAGGCTTCTGTTCATCCTTGGTTTCCTTGAGTCAGATAGCAGAGCGGTGCACTCAGCGATCGCGGTCGAAGAAGGCTTCGATCCGCTCGCTGAACAGCACCAACGACAGCAACACAATGCCCAGTACGTTGACCGGGGTGATGTCATTGAGGCTCAGCAACACACTGACCCCCGCCAACATCGACATCACCAACAGCCACGACGGGCACGGCGAGGTAAAAAACCAGATTTCCTGGCGCCGCCACCGGCTCCAGGGGCGATGGCCCGCCAGGCGACGTGCGTGCAGCGCCTTGAGCACGGCGATCAACGCCAGCAGCCCGAGCTCCAGCAGGTCCAGCCAATTGAACGGCAGGTGGGGGAAATTGGCCGGTTCATGGTCGTAGTCCATGCCCGCATTGATCAGGTTGTCCAGCGCCATGGCGTGCAGGTAAACGCCAGGGAGTTGGCCGTGTACCGGCGACTCCACCAAGTCCCCGGTGGAAGCGATATTGGCGCCCACCAACACCAGGCGGTCGCGCAGTAAGTCGGCGACCAGTGCCTGGTCATCGGGGTCGCTGACCTCCAGGTCACTGGCCGACAACGTCAGCGTATAAGGGCAGCGCGCCTGGGCCGAGTCGTCGAGCTTCCAGAACACCGCCTGAAATAACTGCGCCACCCCATCCAGCAAAAAATGCCGTGCCGGCGCGCAGTGGCGGATATCGGCAATACGTGCCTGCTCGGGCGCCAGCTTCAGCCCCCACTGCACCGCGATGGGCTGGCGCTGCGCAGCGGCTTGCACATCCACCGGCGGCTGCTTGCAGTGCTGCGTGGCACAGAACACTCGATACAGCGACAGGGCGGGAGTTTCCATCAGCCCTGCATGTGTGCGCATCGCCAGTGGATACTTGTCATCCACCCCTTCCCATACAACCAGCGCCGGCTGGCTCACCTGCATGAACGGCGCCAGCGTATTCGCCTGGCCCGCCTCTGCCCGAGTCAACCCAGTATTGGCCAGCCACAATGGGATGCGTTGGCGTTGATAACGCTCAAACACATTCGCCAGCAACTGGCTGCCCCGCGTCGGGTCGCCAAACGAGTGGTCGTGGCTATAAAGCAAATCCACAAACACCGCCTGGGGCTTGTACGCCAGCAAGCGCTTGAACAACTTGCTCTGCTCGCCATAGGGCATGGGCCACGAACTGTTATTGCGCATCAGGTAGGCATCATCGATCAACACCACCGCCACCCGCTGCTGCCCAAGGCTCGGGTAGTGACTGGCGAACATACGATTGAGCCACTGCGCCGACGCCTTGTCGCTGGAACTGGCCAGGCCGAAAGGATCAAGAATCGCCAGCAACACGATGATGACCGCCAGCCAATAGCGGCGGTATTTGAACAGCGGGGGTTTGGACAACATCCATGTCTCGATAAAAACGCAAGCAAGGCGGGGTTTTTAACGGAGTGGGGAGGGGGTGTCAATTGGAAAAGTGGCTAAGTGCCATATCGCTATGGGCGCATGGGTTGTCATTCGTAAAAAGCCCTGGCCTATCCTGGCCAGGGCTTTGCGCTGTGGGCGCCGGGCTTGCCCGCGATGAAATCAGCCCGCGTCCCGCACGAGTTCTTGCCGATGACTCGTCGCATCTCCCCTGAGCGCTCGCGGGAGTGGCACCGGGTTCTCTGACTCAGGCATGATGTGAACCTGAGCCAACGGAGAGGCGCTATGGGCAGTCACGATAACCCAGCGGTTTCACTGGCCCTTCGTTCGTATTCGGGCCAAGTCGAATTGCACGATCACGACTTTCATCAGCTCGTGCTGCCGCAGTCCGGCTCCATGGACATCGAAGTCGACGGTCGGGCCGGCAAGGTCGACTGGAGTCAGGGCGTGGTAATTCCTGCCGGTGCTCGCCATGCGTTTCTGGCGCAAAAGGCCAATATCTTTCTGGTACTCGACGTGCCGGCCACGACGTTCGGCGGGCCCAAGAATCTCGACCTGTCGACCAGACTCCAGGCCGACAAACGCTTTTTCCCAGTAGGCCCGGAAATCCGCCATTTACTCGAATACGCCAGCCGCAGCGCGCCCTTGCTGACCAGTTCACCTCAGGTGGCAGAGTCCTGGAGTACTTTGCTGCTGTCTTCGCTGACGCTGCCGCCCGGAATCATCCCTGAGCATGGTCAGTTCACCCTGGCACGGGCACTCGCTTACATTGAAAGCCATCTGGACAGCCGGCTTAGCGCCACCGAGATTGCACGGGTGGCAGGCACCAGCGAGCGGCAACTCTACGTGCTGTTCGCTCGGCATTTGAATAGCACGCCTTTTGCGCATATCGCCACCTTGCGTCTCAACCGTGCCATCGACTTGCTGTGCGAAACCGCGCTGTCGATCACCGAGATCGCCCACCGCGTCGGTTATGCCGATCAAAGTGCACTCACCCACGCCCTGAAAAAGAACCGCGACCTGACCCCGGCCACGGTGCGACGAAGTTCGCGGGTAAGGTGAATCCGGCAGGCCTGAACAAATCTTCAGCAGTGCTCATCAATACCCGCCCGGCCGGACCTTTCTATGATTGCCCCACCGACAAGGATAAATCAGACGGGGCGTAGATGACCGAAGTGACGCACACTGCCAAAACACAGGTGTCTGTCAGAGCCGCAGCCTCGGCCACCGCCATCGGCGTGATCGCGGTGTTTCTGTGGTCATGCCTGGCGTTGCTGACCAGCCTCACCGAAGGCATTCCACCCTTCCAACTGCTGACCCTGAGTTTTGCCGTCGCGTTTGTAGCGAGCCTGTGCATCCTTGGCCGCAACGGCATGGCGGGGTTTCGCAGCTGGCGTCAGCCCTGGTCGGTATGGGCGGTCGGTTTTCTAGGGATATTCGCCTACCACGCGCTGTATTTTTTCGCCCTCAAGGCTGCCCCGGTTGCCGAGGCGAGCCTGATCGCCTACCTGTGGCCACTGTTGATTGTGCTGCTCTCGGCCTTCAGCGCGGGGGAACGGCTGCGCAAACGCCAGTTACTCGGCGCGCTGCTGGGGTTGGCCGGTACGGCGTTCATCATGCAACAGCGCGCCTCGGATGAAGCCGCCGCCATGCCGGTAGCCGGCTACCTGGCCGCCTTCGCCTGCGCGCTGGTCTGGTCGTCCTATTCGGTGATCAACCGCCGTTTCAGTGACGTGCCAAGCAGCATCATTGGTGGCATCTGTGGCCTCGTCGCAGTGGCCGGCCTGGTCTGCCATCTGGCGTTTGAAACCGCGGTCATTCCAAGCGCCGGGCAATGGGCGGCCATCGTCGGCCTTGGCCTGGGGCCGGTGGGCCTGGCGTTTTTCGCCTGGGACCACGCCACCAAGCACGGCAGCCTGGCGATGCTCGGCGCTCTCTCCTATCTGGCCCCCCTGATCTCGACCCTGCTGCTGGTGGCCATAGGGCAAAGCCATGCCAGCCCGATCCTGATTATTCCCACACTGCTGATTATCGTTGGCGCTGTTATCGCCACCTCGAAAACAGGCCAGCCCAACGCCGACATCACTGTTGTAAAGGAGCTTTGAGATGGACCTGATTGCCTCTGAAGGCGCCACAAGAATTGAACGCGACCTGCCACGATTCAGCGTGGCGCCCACTCGTCCTGCCCTCCAGCATCTGGGACTACCGTCATTGAAGTCCAGCCGCAGCGGCATTCGCCGCCGCGCAAATGGCGAAGCGCCACGTGTGTTGCTGTTCGTGCCGCCTTACACGCGGCTGATTGAGCCGGTACCGCTGGGCAGCGCATTTGCCGACATCGGCATCGACACGTTCGAAGTAATGAAACGCGCCGGCACGCCCATTGGCCTGTTGCGCATCGCCACGGTGGCCAAGCGCGCCGGCTACGAGGTGCAGATCGTCGACGCGCCATTCGCCGGCTGGTCCCAGGAAAACACTCTGGTGAACGTCGATCAGGGCCATTTGGTCCGCTATGGCCTCACCGATGTGCAAATGCGCAAGATCATCGAAGATGCACAACCGGACATCGTCGGCATCCAGTGCAACTACACCGTGCAATGGGGCAACGCCCGGGCGCTGGCCGACCTGGTGAAATCCATCGATCCAAATTTGCTGCTGGTGACGGGCGGTGCCCATTCCAGCGGTGACTGGCAGAATGCCTTGCTGGACTCGCCTTTCGATTTCACCCTGATCAACGAAGCGGATCGCGCCTTCACGCTGCTGCTCGACGCGGTCACCCATGAAGGCGGCAATGTCGACGCGGTGCCGGGCATTGCCTATCGCAGCTACAGTGGCCAACTAGTTCGACCGACGCGCAAATCCAGCTACTTGAGCATTGTCCCGGCCCGGCAGGATCTGGATGAGCGGCTGGGCGTCATGCCGTTGCCGGATTTCAGTTTCCTGAACATGAACAACTACTTGCAGCCCTATCATTCCTCCGGTGCGCGGGTGCGCAAGACCGGCGCCTGGGCGCAGATCTTTTCCACCATAGGCTGCAACGTCAATTGCAACTTCTGCTATATCCCCAAAATCAACGGCCCCTGGCGGGCATTGGGGCTGGACTGGTTCGACCTGCATCTGGCGGATTTGGTCAAACAAGGCGTGACCGAAGTGTTGATCGAAGACGATCACTTGATGCATGACCCGCTGTACGCTATGGAGGTCGGCAAGCTGTTGAAGAAACACCATTTGCCGTGGGTCGAGGAAGGTGGGCTGAGCCTGTTCAATCTGGTGCTGCTGCACAAGGGCGAGCGATTTCTGACGGAACTTGATGAGCAGGAACTCAAAAGCCCGCACTACCGCAACGTCATCGCTGCCATTCGCGGCGGTCTCACGGCGAAGACGTTTATCCGTTCAATCGCCGACAACGGTTGCTACAACATTTACCTTGCGGTGGAGAGCGCCAACGAAGAGAGCCTGGTGAACTCCAACAAGTCGCGTTTCAACGCGATTCAGCAGGCAACCTTTGAGATCATCCAGATGTTTACCGAGTGCGGAATTCAGGTGACGGGCGGCTTCATGCTCGGCTTCGTCAACCCGCCGGCCTCGGCTGCCGAACAGCCGTTCATCGAAAGCCTGGGGCAAATCGGTAATACCATTGATTATGCCGTCAGCCTTATGGGCGCAGGCATGGCCTACGCCAACCCGTTTATCGTGACCCCGATTCCGGGCACCGAGATGTGGGCATACCAACAGCAGTATGTGGTCCGTCACTACGACAATGGCTGGTCTCACGAAAAAGCCACCATGGCCACCGAGCAATGGAGTGCCGAGGACATCGAAAAAGCCCGTATGGAATTGCTGGTACGCGCCAATGGTGCTGATCGGGTGCGGGAAATGGTGCGGCGCGGAACGTGGCCAGTGGATGTCTGATTTTTTACACAGCCCTACTCGTTCAATGACTTCGAGCGAGTAGCCAAACAACCTCACACGTCAATTGAGCCACTTACACCATCAGCCTGCTTCTGACCGGTTTTTGACCTTCATCTATAGGTTGAATTTTCCTAAGCGAAGAGTGAGCAAATGCGCGGTCAGTAGCCAGTAATAGCGCGTCGATTCAGCATGCTGGTTCACGTGACGGTTTAGAAACCATGCGAGATGCTTTCGCTGCCAGGTCCATGGATTATCTTCGTGCAAGCGATTAGAGATCTCCGCTTGAATGGTCTTTGCTTGGCGTAGGTGACGTTCGCGAATGGCATGCGACCCGGTGAGAAGATCCGCCAGGAACAGCGCCATGTCGAATGTTTTGCTCGTGCTCGATCATCGTTATAAGCCGATACCACGTCGAGACGACCATGCCCCAGTTCGTCGCTGATTTGTGTGCAGGCCTGCTGATGAAGGATGGGCGGGCAGGGCGGACGATTGCCCGTGAAAATCGAGGTGGTTTTCGGCTGGTATCCATAAGATTTTGGCGGAATCCGACGGAATGTCAAAACGAAAAAACCCGCCAGAAGGCGGGTTTTTCGGGGGTTCCAGAGATTTTGAAAGCTTTCTTTGGAACCTTGTATGGTGCCGGCACCAGGAGTCGAACCCGGGACCTACTGATTACAAGTCAGTTGCTCTACCAACTGAGCTATACCGGCGTGTTAGGGCGACGATTATAGCGATTGGAAAGGTTCTGTAAACCCCTGAATTCTGACTATTTTTGCAAAGTCTGAGGTTTCTTGCGATCAGGCTGTCTTGGGCACGTTTTCACAGGTTGCAAGCCTGTGGAAAACACACGCTGAAAAAGCCATTAAATTGACTATCTACCGTCCATCTAAAAACCCGAGCATAAAAACAGCAAAATAATGACACTTCAAACCCTTTGTCACAGAATGCCCCCAACAAGGGCGCCTATAAAAAGACCTGCGGCAAGTGCCCGCACTTGCTGACCTTCACGTCTTTAAGCTGCGTCGTGAGGAGCAGGCTATGAGCCTAAGCAAAGAAATTCTGGCGTTGTTTGGCAAAGACGTTACCCATGATGCCGACGGCATCAATGCAAGAATGCACTTTTTCGGCAGTGTTCCTGACGAAAGTATTTACCAACAGCCCCTCAATGCCCCGGAGCTGCGCCCTAAAATAGTGGCGTTGGTGTCTATCAATGGCGGTGTGGGCCGCAGCACGCTGGTCACGGCCTTGAGCAGTGGGTTGCAGCGCCTGGGCGAGTCGGTGGTGGCGCTGGACCTGGACCCGCAGAATGCCTTGCATCATCACTTTGGGGTCAGTTCCACCTTGCCCGGAATCGGCCGCACCAGTCTGGAGCATGGGCAATGGGCGCCCTTGCAGCAGTTGGGCTTTGCCGGTTGCCAGGTGATGACGTTCGGCGATATCGATATCCAGCAGCAGGAAAGCCTCGAGCGCTGGCTCAAGCAGGAGCCCGGTTGGCTGGCGCAGCGTCTTGGGTGCCTGGGGCTCAGCGAGCGGCACACGGTGATCATCGATACGCCCGCGGGTAATAACGTCTATTTCCATCAAGCGTTGAGCGTTGCCGATGTGGTGCTGGTCATCGTGCAGGCGGACGCTGCTTGCCTTGGGACCCTGGATCATCTGGACCTGCTGCTCGCTCCGCACCTTGAGGGCGAGCGCCCGCCGGTTGTGCAGGTGGTGATTAACCAGGTGGATGAGAGCAACCCCTTCAGCCTGGACATGGTCGAGGCGTTCAAGCATCGCTTGGGCAAAGAGCCGTTGGAAGTTCATCGCGATATGGCCATCAATGAGGCGTTGGCCTACTCATCCGACCCACTGGATAACGTGGCGAAACGGCTGGCCAGTGATGATATCAACGAGGTTTGCCTGTGGCTGAAGGCGCCAAAACAGACCGCATAAAGCGCCCGTTATTCGCGTGGCGCCAGATGCTTATGCACAATCGGTTGGTAACGGGTGTCACGAAACAGCCATTTTGTGCAGCAGTTCTCAGCACGCGGCAACTGCCTGTTTTGTGTGCACTTTATTTTGTGAACAAAAAATAACCAGGCCAGCTTTGGGTGTGAAGTGCCGATATCTAGGGCCTCTGCAAAGTATTCATCAACAGAGTTATCCACAGGGCGTTTGTAGGATTTTTTGCCCTTTATTCGCGCTCGGCCAGCACCATCAGGTTGCGAGGGGTCAACGATGGTTCGCAGAAGCTGCCGACCTCGACGTTGTAGCCCTGTTCCACCATGAACAGTGCCCGGTCCAATACCAACCACAGTTCCAATGGGCGTCGAAACAAGCCTCTCACTAACTCAAGGTTGCGCACCTCTGCCAGGCGTTGCCAGCCGTGGGCTTCCAGGGCTGGCCAGTTCTGCTCGCCTGTGGATAAGCCCTTGAGGCTTGCCAGTTCCTGGCAATAGTCGGCAAAGGGTTTATCCAGCCAACTGGCGGGCAGGGAAGGTGTTGGCAGGTAGTCGTCGCAGCCACGCAGTTGCCGTTGCAGTTGGTCAAAGCCCAGGCGGCGGGCCATGGAGGTGTCCCGTTGTTGGCGTACACGGTTGCCGGCGGTGACGGTTTCGCTCAGTGGCAGGCCCAGGTCCTCAATCGACAGTTGCAGCAGTGAGGCGCGCCCGGCGGCGGAGAGGGCTTGATAACGGTCGGCGGTGATGCGGTTGTAGCAGCAGGGCGCCAGGGCCAGTTGTTTGCAGCCGGCGGCGCTGGCCAGTTGTAGCAGGCGCACATGCAGGTCGCCGCAGGCATGCAGGGCGACCGGCGTGTGTTCGGGCTGGATCGCGACATCCGCCATCACGTCTTGCAGATGATGGGTTGCGGGCAGGCCGTGGCGATCACTCAAGGCTTGGCCGGAGGCGATCAGGGCGGGGTCGTATTCCAGGCAGGTCAGCTGTTGGCCGGGTTGCAGCAGGCGGCGGCCTAGGTGGCCTTTGCCGGCGCACCAGTCCAGCCAGTGGGCAGGCGTTTGGGTAAAGGTCAGCGCGGCGCCGAAGGCTTCGATCTGTTGCCATTTGCGCCCTGGCACGTCGACATTCAAACGATGGCGAGCGGGCTCAAGGGTGTGCGTGGGTAACTTATCCACAGTAGCGAGGCGCAGCGCGTGAGCGGCCAGCTGTGGAAAAGGTGTGGGCGCGGGCAGGTCGTGGGGTTGGTTGTGACTGGCTTCAGCTTCGGCCAGCGAACGCTTGCGCAGCCACTGGGATAACTCGGGATGCTCGGTTTCCCAGGGCAACTGCAACTGAGTAAAGGGCCGTGGTCGCCACAGCCCTTGGTGTTCGGTCAGGAACGCATCCAGTGCCTGGAAGCGTGCCTCAACGTCCTTGGCATGCATCGACGCGCAGCCATTTTTCCAGCAGTTTGAAGCCGCGCACCAGCACGTAGGCCATCAGCAGGTAGAACAACCCTGCGGCGAAGAAAATCTCCACCGGCAGGTAAGTGCGGGCAATGATGGTGCGCGCCATGCCGGTCAGTTCCAGCAGGGTCACGGTACTGGCCAAGGCGCTGGCCTTGAGCATCAGGATCACTTCGTTGCTGTAGGCCGGCAGGCCGATGCGCGAGGCGCGTGGCAGGATGATGTAGAACAGCGTCTTGGGCTTTGACATGCCCAGGGCCCGCGCCGCTTCGATCTCGCCCGGCGGAATGGCCTGGATCGCACCGCGCAGGATCTCGGCAATGTAGGCGGCGGTGTGCAGGGTCATGGTGGCGGTGGCGCACCAGAACGGGTCTCGCAGGTACGGCCACATGAAGCTGTTGCGCACGGCGTCGAATTGCGCCAGGCCGTAATACACCAGGAACAACTGCACCAGCAGCGGCGTGCCACGGAAGAAGAAAATGTAGCCGTAGGGCAGGGCGCTCACGTACCAGCGGCGCGAAGAGCGGGCGATGCCCAGAGGGATCGCCAGCAGCAGGCCGGCGATCACGGCGATTGCCACCAGCTCCAGGGTCAGGGTTGCGCCCTGGGCCAACTTCGGCAGCCACTTGATGATCACTGCCCAGTTCAGGCCCAGGTCAAAGTGCGATAGCCAGCTGTAGTCGCCGCTCATTGGGTGCTCCTTGCAAAGCCGCGGGCGGCGCGTTTTTCCAGGAAGTGCATGCTGGTCATCGCCAGTACTGTCAGGCCCAGGTACATGAAGGCGGCGACCATGAAGAAGGTGAAGGGTTGCTTGGTCACGGTCACGCCGATCTGCGCGTGGCGCATGATTTCTTCCAGACCGATCACCGACACCAGCGCGGTGTCTTTCATCAGGATCATGAACAGGTTACCCAGGCCCGGCAGGGCGATGCGCCACATCTGCGGCATGATCAGCCGGGTGAAAATCCGAAACTTCGACAGCCCCAACGCCACACCGGCTTCGCGGTGGCCCTTGGGAATGGCGAGGATCGCGCCGCGGAACACTTCCGTTGCATAGGCGCCGAAGCACAGGCCCAGGGCGATGACGCCGGCGGCGAAGGCACTCAGCGACAGGTCGGGGTTGCCGAAGAACTCACCGAGCGCACGCATCAGGTTGACGGTGCCAAAGTAAATCAGCAGCACCCACAGTAATTCGGGAATACCGCGAACGATGGTCGAATACGCACCGCCCAGCCATTGCAGTGGCTTGTACGGGGAGGTCTTGGCCAAGGCGCCGGCAAGGCCGAGCACCAGCCCCAGGCACAGGGCCGTGAGCGCCAGTTTGACGGTCATCAGCGCGCCGGCGGCAAGGGCCGGGCCGAATCCGTAGAGATCGAAATTCATGGTGTTTTCATATCGCGGCAGGCATTGCTAAAAGCCAGCGCGCTCGCAGGAGCGCGCCGGGCAGGCCGTTCAGATCATTCGATGCTGAACGGGAAGTACTTGTCGTTGATCTTCTTGTAGGTGCCGTCTGCCTTGATCTCTGCCAGGGCTTTGTTCAGGCGCTCGCGCAGCGGGTCGCCTTTGCGTACGGCGATACCAATCTTGTCGCTTTCTACCACCGGGTCGCCTTTGAATTCATAGGCCGAACCGTCTTTGCTCTTGAGCCATTCGTACTGCACGTACTTGTCAGCCAGGATGCCGTCGAGGCGACCGGAGGTCAGGTCGAGGTAGGCGTTTTCCTGCGTGTCGTAGAGCTTGGCTTCGGTGTCCGGCAGCTTGTCTTCCAGATAGGTACCGGCCAGCGTTGCGCGCTGTGCACCGATCACCTTGCCTTTGAGGTAAGTGGCGTCGGTCTTGAAATCCGCAGTGGCTTTGGGCGCAATGAACTGCAGCTTGTTGGAATAGTACGGGTCGGTGAAGTCCACCGCCTGCTTGCGCTCGTCGGTGATCGACAGCGAAGACACCAGGAAGTCGAACTTCTTGGCGTTCAGGGCAGGGATGATGCCGTCCCAGTCGGACACATACACTTCGCACTTCTCGACTTTCATCTTGGCGCACAGGGCGTCGCCGATGTCCTTGTCGAAGCCGACAACGTTACCGCTGGCGTCTTTATTGTTGAACGGCGGGTAGGCCGCTTCGATCCCCATCTTCAAGGTTTCTGCCATGGCCGTGGCGCTGAATGCCATCGAGACGGCCGCGGCCAGAAGGAATTTCTTATAGGTCTGCATGCATGTTGCTCCGTTAGCGGTTGCTGGACATGAATTGTTTGCAGCGCGCCGAAAGCGGGTTTTCAAATACCTGCTGTGGCGATCCTTGCTCTTCGACCAGGCCCTGGTGCAAAAACACCACTTCGCTGGATACCTGGCGGGCGAAGCCCATTTCGTGGGTGACCAGCAGCATGGTGCGGCCTTCTTCGGCCAGCGCGCGGATCACATTAAGTACTTCCTGGACCATTTCCGGGTCAAGCGCCGACGTCGGTTCGTCGAACAGGATGACTTTAGGCTGCATCGCCAGGGTACGCGCAATCGCTGCGCGTTGTTGTTGGCCGCCAGAGAGTTGCGCAGGGTAGGCGTGGCGCTTGTCGGCGATACCAACCTTGGCCAGCAGGGCCTCGGCCACTTCTATCGCTTCGGCCTTGCTCTGGCCGAGCACGCGCCGAGGAGCCTCGATGATGTTGTCGAGGATGCTCATGTGCGGCCACAGGTTAAAGTTTTGAAACACAAACCCGATTTCGCTGCGCAGGCGGTTGATCTGCTTGCCGTCGGCGGCCATCAGTTCGCCGTTTTTCGCGGCCTTTAGCTTGAGTTCTTCGCCGGCCACCAGTATCTGGCCCTGGTGCGGGTTTTCCAGCAGGTTGATGCAGCGCAGGAAAGTGGACTTGCCGGAACCGGAGGAACCCAGGATCGAGATCACATCGCCGTCGCGAGCGGTCAGCGAGATACCTTTGAGTACCTCAAGCTCACCATAGCGTTTATGCAAGTTGCGGATTTCAAGCGCGGGCGTGGCCTCGGCCATGTGCGGTCCTCATTGTGTTCGTTGCGATCTTCGCTGTTGGGCCGCCTTCCTGGCGAGGCGCCAAGCTAGCATAGCGTTTGGATGACAGCCAACAGCGCTGCGGACGGTTAACCGGTGGTCTGCGGCAGGGTGTCGCATCGGCGCAGCAGTGTGTCGCGCCATCAACAACCTACAGACGTTTGACCCGGAAAGATCCACAGGCTTCGCGTAAAAAAGGGCGCGATGGTGCCAGCTTTGGCCGGGTGTTGGAAGGGTTAACCGGGCAAACGGTCCATATCAGCCCGGTTATGGGGCGTCACGTACTTTTTGTGTGTGTTTTTGGTGCGTCGCAATGCCATGAATGTGAGTCGCACGGTAACGCTATAGCGGAATGCCATTGTTCTCAATGACTTGCGATGAGTAGTGAATTGTCCTACAGCCCCCGCCAACTGTGGTTCTGAAATATTTTGGCGCAAATCTTGCGTAAAAAATAAAGAACGCCCTGTTGGATTCTTTTCACGAGAAAGGCTGCAAGCCGGGCGAACCGTTTTCGCAATTCCTCGCAAAGGTGTGTCAATGAGTAGTACGCAAAGCTCCAATGACCTCGAACAGGGGCTCAAACCGCGTCACGTCACCATGCTGTCGATTGCCGGTGTCATCGGCGCCGGTTTGTTTGTCGGCTCCGGCCATGCGATCGCTGCTGCCGGCCCGGCTGTGCTGTTGGCCTATGCAGCCGCCGGTACGCTGGTAGTCCTGGTGATGCGCATGCTGGCCGAGATGGCCGTTGCGTCACCGGATACCGGTTCGTTCTCTACCTATGCCGACCGGGCAATCGGCCACTGGGCCGGTTTCACCATTGGCTGGCTCTACTGGTGGTTCTGGGTGCTGGTGATTCCACTGGAAGCCAACGCGGCGGCGACCATCCTGCACGCCTGGTTCCCCGACGTGGCGATCTGGGTGTTCACCCTGGTCATTACCTTGCTGCTCACCGCAACCAACTTGTTCAGCGTGAAGAACTACGGCGAGTTCGAGTTCTGGTTTGCGCTGATCAAGGTCGTGGCGATCGTGGGCTTTGTGATCCTCGGCCTGGCCGCGATCTTCGGCTTCTTGCCCACCAGCCAGGTCAGCGGTGTTTCGCACCTGTTCGATACCCAAGGGTTCATGCCCAACGGCATGGGTGCCGTATTGGCGGCGATCCTGACCACCATGTTCTCGTTCATGGGCACCGAGATTGTCACCATCGCCGCAGCCGAATCGAAGAACCCGGGCCAGCAAATCACCAAGGCCACCAACTCGGTGATCTGGCGGATTGGTTTGTTCTACCTGTTGTCGATCTTCATCGTGGTGTCCCTGGTGCCTTGGAACGATCCGACCCTGGCTGCCGTAGGTTCCTACCAGACCGTGCTGGAGCGCATGGGTATCCCGAACGCCAAGCTGATTGTCGACCTGGTGGTGCTGGTTGCCGTGACCAGTTGCCTCAACTCGGCGCTGTACACCGCGTCGCGCATGCTGTTCTCCCTGGGCCGTCGCGGTGACGCACCGGCCGTGGCCAAGCGCACCAACAAGAGCGGCACGCCTTACTGGGCGGTGTTGCTGTCTACCGGCGCCGCGTTCCTGGCGGTATTCGCCAACTACGTCGCTCCGGCGGCGGTGTTCGAATTCCTGCTGGCCAGCTCCGGCGCCATTGCGTTGCTGGTGTACCTGGTGATTGCCGTGTCGCAACTGCGCATGCGCCAGAAGCGTGCGGCAGCGGGCGAGAAGATCGTCTTCAAGATGTGGCTGTTCCCAGGCCTGACGTACGCGGTAATGGTGTTTATCGTCGGTACGTTGACCATCATGCTGTTCCAGGAAGCGCACCGGGTCGAGATCATCGCCACCGGGGTTCTGAGCTTGCTGGTGGTATTGGCGGGGTTGGTGGTGGCGAGCCGTCGCAAGGCCCAAAGAGTAGGGGCTGCGGCGCTTAACTGACGAGAGACGGTGGTAGCGCACCGCGCAACAATGTGGGAGCCGGGCTTGCCCGCGATGACGGACTGCCAGTCGATATATTCGTCGACTGACACACCGCCATCTCAAGCAAGCCCTAACGCCAGTCAGTTAAGACAGAATCGGTAACTGTGGCGAGGGAGCTTGCTCCCGCTGGGGCGCGAAGCGGCCCCAAAAATGGGACTGCTACGCAGTCCAGCGGGAGCAAGCTCCCTCGCCACAAGTCACTGGTTGTCTGCTCGAGCTCTTAACTGACTGGCATTAGGGCAAGCCCGCTCCCACATTTTTATTTTGTGTCAGTCGGGGGCGTTGGCCAGCGCCTGGGACGCCGCCACGTAATCGGCCTGGAACTGCGGCGACTCAATCCACGCTAACGCCGCGGCTTCGTCATCGCTGTCCGTCGCCCACTGCCGATACTCGATCAGCGCCGCCAGGATAAAGTCGGTCGCTTCTTCTTCGCCTTCCTGCTCCAGCACCAGCGCCAGCAACGGGTGCGCCAGGAACACCGCACACAGCGCCTGCTGGCTGATCTCGCCAGCGGCACGCATTTCGACGAACAGTTCAGTCAAATCCACCGACTCAAGGTCGATGCGGCTGTCGTCGCCAGCAAAAGCATCCGGCTTGTGCGCCACGGCGCGCTGGGTGCGGTTTTGCTTGGCCTTGGCTTTTGCCCGGTGGGCGCGTTTTTGCTGCTTGTTTGGCGAGGCCATGGGCTCAACGTCCTTGGGGGTCTGGTCTGGAGGGTGTATTGAAGCGCAGGTTGGGGTAAATCCCAAGGGTTTCTCGGGCGGCAATGATTGCTGTAGTGCTCGACCTTATCTGCGCGGGTACTTAGGCTGACAGTCTATTGACCCACCAGAGCCCGCCCATGACCCGTGACACCCTGGAACACCATCAGGTCCCGATCTACTTTGTTGCCGTCTTTGTTGCCGTCACGTTTGGCCTGTTCTGGCCCTTGTCGGCGCAGGGCTTCAGCCTTTGGGTGACACCTGCCATCGCCGTGCTGATGTATGCGATGTTTTTGCAGATACCCTTTCTTGAGCTGCGCCAAGGCTTGGGCAACAAGCGATTCATGGCGGCCTTGCTGCTGGCCAATTTCATTCTGGTGCCTTTGCTGGTGTGGGGGTTGACCCGCGGCCTGGTGGAGCGTCCGGCGTTGCTGGTGGGCGCTCTGCTGGTGTTGCTAACGCCCTGTATCGACTACGTGGTGGTGTTTACCCATATCGGCAAGGGCGATTCGCGTTCGATGCTGGCGGCAACCCCGCTGTTGCTTTTGCTGCAACTGCTGCTGTTGCCGGTATACCTGGGGCTGATGTTGGGCGAGCAATCCAGCGTGGTGGTAGCGGCGGGGCCATTTGTAGAGGCGTTCGTGGGCTTGATTGTGGTGCCGATGCTTCTGGCTGTCCTCACCAGCGCGCTTGCGCGGCGTTCGAGCGCTATCGGTCTTTGGAGCAGCGCCTGGGCGTGGTTGCCGGTGCCGGCGATGGCGCTGGTGTTGTTTGTCGTGCTCGCTTCGCACATCACTGCGGTGGTGCGAGATATCAATTTGTTGTTGCCGGTCATTCCAATCTACGTGGCCTTTGTACTGTTGGCACCGTTGATGGGCATTGGGGCTGCGCGGCTGTTCGCACTGCCAGCGGTGACGGCGCGGGCGGTGACGTTCAGTGCGTCGACGCGTAATTCGCTGGTGGTTTTGCCATTGGCGCTGGCCCTGCCGGAGGATGTGCGCGGTTTGGCCGCAACGGTGGTGATCCTGCAGACCCTGATCGAGCTGGTTGCCGAGTTGGCCTACGTTCGCCTGATCCCGGCAGTGGTGTGGCCCACCAGTCGGTAACCACGTGAATGTTCAGGTCTGTTCAGGCGCCATTCAGGGGCGCGTTCGGCACCATACGCCAGCGCTTCCCACCTGACAGGTCAACCGATGGATCACCGCAACCGTTTTCGCCTGGAGTCACTGGGTATTTTCCTGGTCGCTCTCTTGTTGTTCACAGTAGGTATCTGGGATCAGCAGCCCCAGGGTTTTGACGGGCGTTGGGCGCTGTTCATGCAGGAAATGTATCGCCATGGCGCGAGTCTTTTCCCCACCACCTACGGCCAGCCCTATGCGGATTACCCCGGCACCGCGACCTTCTTCAGTTATCTATTCGCCCGCTTGTTTGACGCGCCGAACCACTTGGCGAATGTGCTGCCCACAGCGCTCGCGTCGGCGGGGGTGATCGCGCTGATGTATCGCCTGCTGGCACCCTACAGCCGTGCCTGGTCGCTGCTGACGGTGCTGCTCACGCTGCTCACCGCCCAGTTACTCGAAAAGTCGCGCTCGGTGTGCCTGGATCAGATGGTCGCGTTGTTATGCGTGGGCAGTTTCTATCTGCTGCACACCGGCGAACGCCTCGGGTCACGGCTGAGGCAACTGGCGGTGTTCCCGCTGTTCATCCTGGGTTTTGCCATACGTGGGCCGCTGGGGTTGATTGAAGTCTGCGGGGTGGTGTGTGTGTATTGGGCATTGGGCAAGCCGGGAGAGCGTGTCCGGCAGGTGCTGATCCACGGCGTTGCCGGCCTGGTGTTGCTCGCAGCGTGCTGGTGGCTGCTGATGAAGCTTGCGCGGTTCAGTGGTGGCGCTGCGTTTGCCGATGAAGTCTTCAAGATGCAAGTCGGTGGGCGTCTGGATGAGTCGGGTGAGCCGTTTTACTTTTACTTCCAACTGAGCTTGTACCGCTACTTCCCGGTGGTTCCGCTGGCGTTTGCGACCCTGTTTGCGTTGCGCCATCGCTGGCCCGAGCGTTGGGGCAATGAGCACCTGCAATTGCTGGTGCGGTTCGGGGGCTGCGGCTTGATGATTCTGCTCGGCCTGTCGGTACCGCACTTCAAGCGCGCTTATTACATTCTGCCGATGGTGCCGATGTTTGCGGCTGTCGCTGCCTATGGGCTGCTGCATGCGCAAGGCTGGCTGGTGGGCGTGCGTCGTGGCTACGAATGGCTGGTCGCGGCGCTGCCGGCGTTGTGCGTGGTTGTGTTGTTTGTGTGTCGACACGCCTGGCACAAGCAGGGCTACTGGCCGGAGATTTCCTTGCCGTTGATGATCGGCGTGCTGGTGGTGCTGCAAGCCGCAGCGTTGATTGCCTGGCAGCGAGCATGGCGGTTGGTGTGGCTCAGTCTGATCGCGCTGGTGGCGCAATGGCTGTTGCTTGTGACAGTGATAGAGCCGGCCAAGGACCTGCAATTCGACACCCGGCGGTTTGTCAGCCAGGTGGAGGCGTTGCGCCAGACGCAGCCAGGTCCCTTGGTGTTTGTCGATCTGGCCCGGGATACCTGGGCGGTGCGCTACATGATGAACCTGGATCACGATGAACAGCCGCTGTTTGTCGGGCGTCACGAGCTTGAGAAGTTGGCGGCGCTGCCCCGGCCCTCCTGGGTGATCGTGTCGCGCAAGGAGACCGCGCTGTTGAAGGGGTCGCCGGTGGAGCACCTGGCGCCGAGCTATCAAGGGCGCTTGAATGACAACCCGTTGATGGTGTTCTTGCTCAAGTAAGGAGGCCCTTGAGCCAAGGGCCTGTCGAGCAGATGATTATTTGCAGCGGAAGCTTTCAGGCATCGTGACCGTGTAATTGCGCTGCACGCGGTCCTGGAAATTCAGGTTCTGCAAACCCTGCTGCACCAGGAAGGCTTCGACCTTGGCGGCTTGGCAGTCGTCGTTATAGGACGACGCCCTTAGCAGGTAGACAGCGCGCCTGCTCACTTCATCACGAGCGGTGACCCGGAAGGTGGTGAGCGTGGTGTAGCCGGTGCGCTCCGAGGTCCCTACCGGGCCGTAGGAGGTGTTTGGAGTGCTGGTGCAGGTCAGTTGGTCGGTCTTTTTCTTGTTCTTCTTGCATTGAGTGGTGGTGCTTTTTGCCACCTGCCCGTATTCGGTGGCGGTATAGCGATACGTCACCTGCTTGCTGTCGACGTCCAGGGTGACGGTCATTTTGATCGGCGCGTGGTTCTTGGGCAGGGTGGTGTCGGTGAAGACATTGCGAAAGCCCTGGTCCTGCATGGCGCGGACCATGTCACGCAGGTAGTAGCGAGCATTGAGTGAGTTTTCATCACTTCCGCCAGTGGAGGTCACCAGCACGGTTGCCTGCCGGTCGAAGTGATAGTCGGGATCAGGCGTCGCGTTGATCGCTACGTCCAGCTGCGTGGCACACCCACTGAGCAGGGCGGTCAGTAGTAACAGGGTGCAAAGCAAGAAGCGGGTCATGAAAAAACCTTACAACTGAGATTTGGGTAAAGGCTGAACGATTGAGTCCAGCCAAAAATAACCCTCAATCGTCCTGCTGCGACATCGTGTCCGTAAATGCGTGAGTCGCATTAAATCGCAGGCAATAAAAAACCCCAAGGAACGCATTGTTCCTTGGGGTTTCTCGGTATTTTGGTGCCCAGAGACGGAATCGAACCGCCGACACGGGGATTTTCAATCCCCTGCTCTACCGACTGAGCTATCTGGGCAACGGGGCGCATTAAACGGGTTTTTCAGGGGGTCGTCAAGCAAGTTTTCAAAAAATATTTAATTATTACCGTCGCTTACGTGCAGACCCTGGTTTTTGATCAATTATTGAGCAGGCGGCACGTAGCCGTCGGCCTTGGCGTATTCCTCGCCGGAAAAGAACTTGTCCATTTCGCCGGCCAGGTATTTACGGTCTTCGGCGTTCATCATGTTCAGGCGTTTTTCGTTGATCAGCAGGGTCTGGTGTTTCAACCAGTCGCCCCAGGCTTTGGCGGAGACGTGCTCGTAGATGTCCTGGCCCTTGGCACCTGGGTACGGAGGGCGCTCCAGGGCTGGCAGTTCTTCTTTGTACTTGCGGCACATGATGGTGCGGGTCATGACGAAACTCCTGCGTTCAATACGTCGGCCGCGCGCTTCAGCAGTTTTTTCACCGGGGCGGCAAGGCCCAGGCGCGGCGGGGTGGCGAGGTTATACCAGAGCCAGTCGGCCTCGGCCACGTGATGGGCGGTTTCCTCGACCTGGACCAGCCAGGGTTCGATGGCCAGTTGGAAGTGGCTGAAAGTGTGGACCAGCCCGGGCAGTTCCTGATGCTTGCCCAGCGCCAGCGCGTGCTGGTTGGCGAGGTGATCCAGGTCTTGCAGGTCGTCCAGCTCCGGCAAGCTCCACAAGCCGCCCCACAAGCCCGTAGACGGGCGACGGTAAAGCAGGATCGCGCCCTCTGCGTTGGCCAGCATGGGCATCAGCGTGCGCTTTTGCGGGATGGTCTTGCGCGGCTTCGGGATCGGGTAGCGTGTTTCCAGGCCCAGCATGTGGGCTTCGCAGCCTTTTTCCAGCGGGCACAGCAGGCAGCTGGGTTTGCTGCGGGTGCACAGGGTGGCGCCCATGTCCATCATGGCCTGGGTGTAGGCGTTGACGCGCTCAAAGGGTGTGAAGCGCTCTGCGGTGGCCCACAGCTGTTTGGCGACCTTGGGCTCGCCCGGGTAACCCTCTTGCGCGGTAAAGCGCGCCAGCACGCGTTTGACGTTGCCGTCGAGGATCGGCGCGCGCAGGCCCATGCTCAGGCTGGCAATCGCGCCAGCGGTGGACAGGCCGATGCCCGGCAGCTCGGTGAGCTTTTCCACGTCGCGGGGGAATTCGCCGCCGTGTTCGGCCACCACGATCCTGGCGGTCTTCTGCAGGTTGCGCGCCCGGGTGTAGTAGCCCAGGCCCGTCCACAGGTGCAGCACTTCATCTTCCGGCGCAGCGGCCAGGGCTTCGACGGTCGGCAGGGACGCCATGAACCGGTCGAAGTAGTTGAGCACGGTGCTGACCTGGGTCTGTTGCAGCATGATCTCCGACACCCACACCCGGTAAGGGGTGATGTCCTGTTGCCAAGGCAGGTCGTGGCGGCCATGGCGGTCGTACCAGTCCAGCACCGCTTGTGAAAACTGCTCGTTTCTCATCGGTTGAACAGGCCTTTCAATGCGTCTTTGAGCTTGGGGTTAACCTTGTCGAGTTTCTCTTCCAGCTTCTCGTTGAGGCGGTTGCCGGCAGCCTTGAGGGCGACCTGGCCCAGGCCGTCCTTGTCCAGGCGGCAGGCCTTGGCGCCAAGCTCAAGCGGGCCTCGGCAGCGCAGGGGCACCTCAATGCCCTGGAAGTTGGCGCCGACCTGGCAGGCTGGGTCCGGCACGTCACGCTTGTCGCCTTCGACGATGATGCCGACGCGGTAGTCCATGCCCAGCACGCGTAAATCCACATCGCCGTTGCCGTTGAGCGTCAGGCCAGGGATACGTACTTTCAGGTCGGGGTTGCTGGCCACGCCGTTACGGAACGTGAGGTTGCCGCGCAGTTCCTGGAAGGGCGTGTCCTTGCCGCCTGGTGTGGCGCTCAGGGTCTTGCGGTTGAGCAGGGCGATGCCGGTGCACAGTTGCTGCTCGATGTTGGCATTGAGCAGCACACCGTTGTTGATCACGATGCTGGCGGTGCCGTTGAGGCTGTCGATCAAGGCCTTCTGGCTATTGCCACGGCCGTTGAGGTTACTGTCGAGGGTGAGCTGGCCTTTGACCGGCGGGTTTTTCCCTTGGGCCTGCAGGATGCGCTCAACGGGCACCTGCTTGATGTGGCTTTGCAGGGCCAGCACTGGCGTGTCCTGGCGTACGTCGAGTGTGCCGTTGGCCTGGAACGTGCCGTTGTAGAGACCGCCGCTGAGGGTGTCGAGCTTGAGTTGCCCGTCAATGCCAGAGGCTTTGAGCACCGCGTTCTGAATGGGCAACTGGCTCAGGGTCAGTTCGCCAAAGGCCAGGTCTGCATTCACGTCCAGGCTGCGCAGGCGCGTCAGCGGCAGCAGTTTGTCGTTGCTCCAGGCACCTTTGGTTGGCGCCTCCGGCAATGGTGTACTGCCGCCTGCCGCCATGGCGCCGGCTTCGCTGCTCTGTACTTCGGCCTGGCGTGCGGCGGTTGCGCCTTTGGCGGCTTCGGATTTGGCCGGCAGGTAATTGTCGGCATTGAAGGTATCGCCCTTGAGCTGCACACGCAGTGACTGCTTGGCGAAGTCATCCACGGCGATGCGGCCGGTGAAGGTGCTGGCATCGAGCTTCAGGTTCAAGTTTTCCAGGGCGACGCTGGTGGGCGTGCCCTTGAGGCGGCTCACCAGTTCGACCTTGCTCAGGCTGCCTGGGGCCATGGCAGGCAGTGGGTGGCCGACGCTCTCAAGAAACTTGGCCAGGTCAAACTGGGCAACCGACAGGGCGCCGCTGATCTGCGGGGTTTTGTCCAGGTCATTGGCCTTCAGTTCCCCCAAGGCGCGCAGTTGGTTGGCCGCCAGTTTCAGGTTGGTCCATTCGGCGACGTTGGCCGCCAGGTCCACCAGCAGTTGGCCCTGGGTGGAGAAGCTCACGGTCTTGCCTTGCAACGGCTCACCGGTAGCCTCGCCACTCAAGCGCATGTCTTCGAACTGATAACGCTTGAGCGCGCGCTGGATGCGCAAGTTGCCGTTCAGCTCAGTCTTGACCCGCATCAGCGGCTGGTTGCTGCCCAGGAACGCCGTGAGTTTCAGCGGGATGCTGGCGCCTTCGTGGATGGCACCGGCACTCAACTGGATACTTTCGGCACTCAATTGCTTACCGGTCTGTTCATCGGTGTATTCGACGCGGGCGTTGTTGATGGTCAGGCTGTCGATGTCCAGGCGGATCGGCTGCGGCGGTTTTTCCGGCTTGGTTTCAGCCACCGGTTCGACCGGCGCGGGAGCGGGGGCACCGGCGGTTTCGTCGGGCAGGTTCTTGCCGATGTCTTCCCAGTTGCCGTGGCCTTGCTTATCGCGGTTCAGGCGCAGGTTCAGGCCCTCGACACGCACATCGCTCATCTGCACTTCGCGGCGCAGCAGCGGCAGTACGCGCACCGAGAGGCCGAGCATCTGCAAGTCGGCAAACGGTTGAGTCGGTGCGGTCAGGGTTGCGACGCTGGCTTCATGAAGCTCCAGGCCCAGCCAGGGGAACAGGCTCCAGCCGATATCGCCATTGAGCGTCAGCTCGATGTGGGCCTTGTCGCGGGCTATCTGGCGAATTTCTTCTTTGTAGTCGTTGGGATCGAAAAGGTGGGTCAGGGCAAAGCCGAGCGCCACAATGATCAGCAACAGCCCGAGAAGTACCAGACCCAGGATTTTGCCGAACGCTTTCATGGGCGAGTCCTTGTATGTCGATTTCAAAATTTAGCCGCAGAGTATAACGCCCGAAGGCCGGCGTCAGTTCACGGATCGTTACATTGTATCCACCGGTGCGGAAATGGGATTTTGACGTCAAGAAAATACAGATAATCGAAAAAAGGTAGTGGCAGTTTGATTTTTCCGTCATCCACTGGTGCTAATCTCTGCACGTTCGTCCGCCTTCTGCGACTTAACGTCGCGCCTAAAAGGGAGCTTCACTCAACAAAACGGCCACGCTTTGCGTGCAAGGCCGAGGGAGAGAGCGCCTGACGGACGCATACCAATAACTGGGGGAAACACCAATGAGCACTAGCACTGTGGCCGGCAATGCCGCCGCACAGCCTGCGTTCCTGTCCAAGGAGCGCATCATCGCCAAGCCGGGCTTCAACCGCTGGCTGGTTCCACCGGCCGCACTGGCCATCCACTTGTGCATCGGCATGGCCTACGGCTTCTCGGTGTTCTGGCTGCCCTTGTCCAAGGCGCTGGGCATCACCGCACCTGTGGCCTGCGCGCCGGACATGAGCTTTATCGCCCAAGTCTTTTCGTCCCAATGCGACTGGCCCATCTCCATGCTGGGCTGGATCTATACCCTGTTCTTCATCTTCCTGGGCTGCTCCGCAGCAATCTGGGGCGGTTGGCTGGAACACGCCGGGCCGCGTAAGGCTGGTGTTGTCTCGGCGCTGTGCTGGTGTGGTGGCCTGCTGATCTCGGCCTTGGGTATCTATACCCACCAGATCTGGCTGATGTGGATCGGCTCCGGGGTCATTGGCGGTATTGGCCTGGGCCTGGGCTATATCTCGCCCGTCTCGACCTTGATCAAGTGGTTCCCGGACAAGCGCGGCATGGCCACTGGCATGGCGATCATGGGCTTTGGCGGCGGCGCGATGGTGGGTGCACCTTTGGCCGCGGCGCTGATGGGCCATTTCTCTTCACCGACCAGCGTCGGTGTATGGCAGAGCTTTGTGGTCATGGCGGCGATTTACTTCGTGTTCATGATCGGTGGTGCACTGCTGTATCGCGTGCCGCCAACCGGCTGGAAGCCTGAGGGTTGGACTGCTCCGGCGAAAAAAGCCAGCAATGCGATGATCACTCACCGCCATGTGCATGTGAATGTCGCGTGGAAAACCCCGCAGTTCCGCCTGGTATGGCTGGTGCTGTGCCTGAACGTGTCGGCCGGTATCGGCATCCTGGGCATGGCTTCGCCACTGCTGCAGGAAGTGTTCGGCGGCAAGTTGCTGGGTGTTGATGTGCCATTTGGTCAATTGGATGCGGGTCAGTTGGCCTCCATTGCAGCCATTGCCGCTGGTTTTACCGGCCTGTTGAGCCTGTTCAACATCGGTGGCCGGTTCTTCTGGGCGTCGTTCTCCGACTACCTGGGGCGTAAAAACACCTATTTTGTGTTCTTCGCCCTGGGCTTTGCCCTGTACGCGCTGATCCCGAACCTGGGGCACCTGGGTAACGTGGCGCTGTTCGTGGCCGCGTTCTGCATCATTCTGTCGATGTACGGCGGTGGTTTTGCCACGGTTCCGGCCTACCTGGCGGACCTGTTCGGCACTCAGATGGTTGGCGCGATCCACGGTCGCCTGTTGACCGCCTGGGCCGCAGCGGGCGTATTGGGCCCGGTGCTGGTGAACTACCTGCGTGAATACCAGTTGAGCATCGGCGTTGAACGCGCCGCGGCCTACGACATCACCTTGTACATCCTCGCCGGCCTGCTGGTGCTGGGCTTCATCTGCAACCTGCTGGTGCGCCCGGTGGCCGACAAGTACTTCATGACTGATGCAGAACTTGCCGCCGAACAGGCGCTGGGCCATGACAAAGGTGCCGATGCCACCACCGTGCTGGAGTGGAAGGCCTCCGCCGCCAGCAAGCCGCTGGCGATTGCTGCGTGGCTGGTAGTGGGTATTCCACTGGCGTGGGGGGTGTGGGTGACCCTGCAGAAGACGGCGGTACTGTTCCACTGACACCGCAATAAGGGTGGGCCCGGCTCCTGTGGGGCCGGGCTTGTGTGGGAGCTGGCTTGCCTGCGATAGCATCACTGCGGTGTAACTGATACCCCGAGGTGTCTGCATCGCAGGCAAGCCAGCTCCCACATAAGCCCATGCTCACATGTATGCACATGTCTATCCCCGACATTCCTCGCTCCAACTCGTCAGTCTTATCCCCTTCGTTGTTTCTGTTTAGCGCCTGCGCCCCTATAATGGCTGCCTTTTTCGCCCAATGATTTTGCGGAGCTGGTGATGGCCGAACGTAAGGCATCTGTCGAGCGCGACACTCTGGAAACCCAGATCAAAGCCTCGATCAACCTGGATGGCACCGGAAAGGCCCGATTTGATATCGGTGTACCTTTTCTTGAGCACATGCTGGACCAGATCGCCCGTCACGGGCTGATCGACCTGGATATCGTCGGCAAAGGCGACCTGCATATCGACGACCACCACATGGTGGAAGACGTGGGCATCACCCTCGGCCAGGCGTTTGCCAAGGCCATCGGCGACAAAAAAGGCATCCGTCGCTACGGCCATGCCTATGTCCCGTTGGATGAAGCGCTGTCCCGTGTGGTCATCGACTTCTCCGGTCGCCCGGGTTTGCAGATGCACGTGCCGTACACCCGCGCTAACGTGGGCCGTGGCTTTGACGTCGACCTGTTCCAGGAATTCTTCCAGGGCTTTGTCAACCACGCACTGGTCAGCCTGCACATCGACAACCTGCGCGGCACCAACACTCACCACCAGATCGAAACCGTGTTCAAGGCTTTCGGCCGCGCACTGCGCATGGCCGTGGAAGTCGATGAGCGCATGGGCGGGCAAATGCCGTCGACCAAGGGCGTCCTGTAATGCAGACGGTCGCGGTTATCGATTACGGCATGGGTAACCTGCACTCGGTGGCCAAGGCCCTTGAGCATGTAGGCGCCGGCAAGGTGCTGATCACCAGCGATGCCAACGTGATTCGCGAAGCCGACCGTGTGGTGTTCCCCGGCGTCGGCGCGATTCGCGATTGCATGGCCGAGATCCGTCGCCTGGGCTTTGATAGCCTGGTGCGCGAAGTCAGCCAGGACCGCCCCTTCCTCGGTATCTGCGTGGGCATGCAAGCCTTGCTCGACAGCAGTGAAGAGAACGGCGGTGTCGACTGCATTGGCCTGTTTCCAGGGCAGGTGAAGTTCTTCGGCAAAGACCTGCATGAAGATGGCGAGCACCTCAAAGTCCCGCACATGGGCTGGAACGAAGTGCGCCGCACCGTCGACCACCCGCTGTGGCACGACATCCCGGACATGGCGCGTTTCTACTTCGTGCACAGCTACTACATCGCCGCCGGTAACCCGCGCCAGGTGGTGGGTGGCGGGCATTACGGCGTCGATTTTGCCGCCGCACTGGCCGATGGTTCGCGCTTTGCCGTGCAGTTTCACCCGGAGAAAAGCCATACCCATGGCCTGCAATTGCTGCAGAATTTCGCCGCGTGGGATGGTCGCTGGTAAATGGCGAGGAAGCCGAAGCCGCCGATCTTGAACCTCGCGCCCGAGCAGGAACGTGAGGCTACCGACAAGATCAAGCGGTTCATGGAAGACCGCTTCGAGCTCAAGCTGGGCTCGTTCGAGGTCGCCGAAATTCTTGAGTTGTTCACCACCGAAGTGGCGCCGCATTATTACAACAGGGCGATTTTCGACACGCAGACGCTCCTTAAAGAAAGGTTCGAAAGCATCGAAAGCGACTTGTGGTCGCTTGAGAAACCCTGATTTCCCAAGCATTGCTGAATATCGAATAAGGTTTGCCAGATGCTGATTATCCCCGCTATCGATCTCAAGGACGGCGCTTGTGTCCGCCTGCGCCAAGGCCGCATGGAAGATTCCACCGTGTTCTCCGATGACCCGGTGAGCATGGCTGCCAAATGGGTAGAAGGGGGCTGCCGTCGTCTGCATCTGGTGGACCTGAACGGCGCCTTCGAAGGCCAGCCGGTCAATGGCGAGGTGGTCACCGCCATCGCCAAGCGCTACCCGACCCTGCCGATCCAGATCGGCGGCGGTATCCGCTCCCTGGAAACCATCGAGCACTACGTGAAAGCGGGCGTGAGCTACGTGATCATCGGCACCAAGGCCGTGAAAGACCCAGCCTTCGTCGCCGAAGCCTGCCGCGCGTTCCCTGGCAAGGTGATCGTCGGCCTGGATGCCAAGGACGGCTTCGTCGCCACCGACGGCTGGGCTGAAATCAGCACCGTGCAAGTGATCGACCTGGCCAAGCAGTTCGAAGCCGATGGCGTGTCCGCCATCGTTTATACCGACATCGCCAAAGACGGCATGATGCAGGGCTGCAACGTACCTTTCACCGCAGCCCTGGCAGCGGCCACCAAGATTCCGGTGATCGCTTCCGGCGGCATCCACAACCTGGGCGACATCAAGTCGCTGCTGGACGCCAAGGCGCCTGGGATCATCGGCGCCATCACCGGCCGTGCGATCTATGAAGGCACTCTGGACGTCGCCGAAGCCCAGGCTTACTGCGACGCCTACAACGGCTGAGGACTGACCATGGCGCTGGCCAAACGCATCATCCCTTGCCTGGACGTCGACAACGGTCGCGTGGTCAAGGGCGTCAAGTTCGAGAACATCCGTGACGCCGGCGACCCGGTGGAAATTGCCCGTCGCTACGATGAGCAAGGTGCCGACGAGATTACCTTTCTCGACATCACCGCCAGCGTCGATGGCCGCGATACCACGCTGCATACCGTCGAGCGCATGGCCAGCCAGGTGTTTATCCCGCTGACCGTGGGTGGCGGCGTGCGCACAGTGCAAGACATCCGCAACCTGCTCAATGCCGGTGCGGACAAGGTCTCGATCAACACCGCCGCGGTGTTCAACCCCGAGTTTGTCGGCGAAGCCGCGCAGCACTTCGGTTCGCAATGCATCGTGGTGGCTATCGACGCCAAGAAGGTCTCCGGCCCGGGCGAAACCCCGCGCTGGGAGATCTTCACCCACGGCGGGCGCAAGCCTACCGGGCTGGACGCGGTGGAGTGGGCGATGAAGATGGAAGGCCTGGGCGCCGGTGAAATCCTGCTGACCAGCATGGACCAGGACGGCATGAAAAACGGCTTCGACCTGGGCGTCACCCGCGCCATCAGCGATGCACTGGGCATCCCGGTGATCGCGTCGGGCGGCGTCGGCAACCTGCAACACCTGGCCGATGGCGTGCTTGAAGGCCACGCCAGCGCGGTGCTGGCGGCGAGTATTTTCCACTTTGGCGAATACACCGTGCCCGAGGCCAAGGCCTACATGGCAGCGCGCGGTATCGTCGTGCGCTAAACGCTGCTGGACACCATGGCAGGCTCGCGGCACTCTCTGCGCTTGCCATGGATTCCGGTAGCCTTCATGTTCAAACACCTGCTGCTCGCCCTCGCCAGTTCCTCCATGCTCATGGTGGCTCCGGCACACGCCGAACAACCGTCTGACGCCTCCCTGGTGTTGCTGACGGAAAATTTCCCGCCCTACAACATGGCGAAAAACGGCAAGAACTTCGCCAAGGACGAGAACATCGAAGGCATTGCCGTGGACATCGTGCGCGAAACCTTCAAGCGCGCTGGCATTTCCTACAACCTCACTCTGCGTTTTCCTTGGGAGCGAATCTACAAGCTCGCCCTGGAACAGCCAGGTTACGGCGTGTTTGTAATGGCGCGGTTGCCAGATCGTGAAGCCTTGTTCAAATGGGTCGGCCCTATCGGCCCGGACGATTGGGTGTTGCTGGCCAAGGCAGACAGCAAGATCGAGTTGGAAAATCTGGAGCAAGCGCGCCGCTACAAGATTGGCGCCTACAAAGGCGATGCCATTGCCGAAAGCCTGGACAAGCAGGGGCTCAAGCCGATAGTCGCCCTGCGTGACCAGGATAATGCGCAAAAGCTTATGGAACGCCAGGTCGACCTTTGGGCCACAGGCGACCCCGCTGGGCGTTACCTGGCGCGGCAGGTGGGGGTGAACGGGCTCAAGACGGTATTGCGCTTCAACAGTGCGCAGCTTTACCTGGCGTTGAACAAAGACGTGTCGGATGAGGTGGTGGCCAGGCTCCAGGCCGCATTGGATGAGTTACGCAACAGCGGCCGTATAGACGAAATCATGGCGCAATATCTGTAAGTGAGCTGTTGTGGCGAGGGAGCTTGCTCCCGCTGGGCTGCGTAGCGGCCCTAAAATCGTGGGAGCGCTTCGCGCTTCAGCGGGAGCAAGCTCCCTCGCCACAGTGACTGTCAGCGATAGATGCCGTTTTTGCCGTGGGCACTCATCGCCCGATTACTGCGCACGCTGATCATCAACTTGATATCGATCCACTCCACGCCCTGCGCCTTGAGCTTGGGCAATTCGCGCTCCAGTACCGCCAGCGTCTGTGGGTAAGGATGCCCGATCATGACTGCCGAACCCTGCTTGTGCGCCAGTTTGATCGCGGTCTGCAGTTGCGTGGTAATCGCCGCCTCGGTGCGTTCGTCATCGAGAAATACATCCCGCGACACATGGGCCAAACCGATCTTCTGCGCCTCGGCGGCGGCGACGGTTTGCGCACTGGTGCGGCTGTCGACGAAGAACTTGTGACGCCGTTGCAACTCACCCATCAGCCAGGCCATCGCTGCCGGTTGTGCGGTCATGCGGCTGCCCATGTGGTTGTTGATGCCGGCGGTGTAGGGCACGGCTTCAAATGCCGCGTCCAGGCGTTTGCCCAGTTCTTCGATGGACAGCTCCGGGTGCCAGGCGAATGGGCCGGTGGCCGGGTCCATGGGCATGTGCAGGATCACGATCTTGCCAGCCTTGTGGGCCTCACGGGCAAATTCGGCGGCGTGGGGCGTGTCCGGCATGATGGCGGCGGTCACCGGGCCGGGTAGCGCAAGCACGCGACGATCCCGAGGCAGGTTTTGCCCCAGGTCGTCGATGATAAGCGTCAGGTAGGCTTTGTGCGGTTCGCTGGCAGTGGCCGCTTGAGCGACCCCCGCCAGGCTGCACAGCACAGCGAAGATCAGGGCAAGACGCATGATCAACGGCTGCGGGTGATGCTCAAGCCCTTGAGCAGGCTGAGCGCCTGGGCCAGTTGGTAGTCATCGTCCTGCGGCATCGGCTTGGCCTTGGCGCGGCTGCCGGTTGGCTGGTCGGCACCGCCGTTGCCATTGCCCAGGTGGCCTTGCAGGTCGGCCTCTTTGTAGTATTCGCCATCGATCTCGTTGGTGATCTTGGCGCGGCGTACTTCGATGTCCGGCACAATGCCCTGGGCCTGGATCGAGCGGCCGTTCGGCGTGTAATACAGCGCCGTGGTGATCTTCAGTGCACGGTCGTTGTTCAGCGGCAATACGGTCTGCACCGAGCCTTTGCCGAAGCTGGTGGTGCCCATCAGCACACCGCGCTTGAGGTCTTGCAGGGCGCCGGCGACGATTTCCGAGGCCGAGGCGCTGCCGCCGTTGATCAATACCGCCAGTGGCACGTTCTCGCTGAGGTCGTTGCCGGTGGCCGAGAAGCGCAACTCGGAGTTGGCGATACGGCCCTTGGTGTAGACGATCAGGCCCTTGGTGACGAAGTGGTCGACCACCTCGACCGCCGACTGCAACACGCCGCCTGGGTTGTTGCGCAGGTCAAGCACGATGCCGTTGAGCTTCTTGCCGTTGTCCTTGCGCAGCTTGGCCAGGGCCTTGGCCACTTCGTCGCCGGTCTTGACCTGGAACTGGGTGATACGGATATAGCCGTAGCCCGACTCCAGCAGCTGGCTTTTCACGCTCTTGACCGTGATGGTCGCACGGGCCAGGGTCACGTCAAACGGGTTGCCGCCGTCGCGTACCAGGGTCAGGGTGATCTTCTGGCCGAGCTTGCCGCGCATCTTGTCGACGGCTTCGGTCATGGTCTGGCCACGGGTCGGCTGGCCGTTGATCTTCACGATCAGGTCGCCGGCCTGGATGCCGGCCTTGGACGCCGGGGTGTCGTCGATAGGCGAGACCACTTTTATCTGGCCGTCTTCGGAGCCCACTTCGATGCCCAGGCCGCCGAACTCACCGCTGGTGCTTTCCTGCAGCTCGGCGAAATCTTCCGGGCCCAGGTAAGCGGAGTGCGGGTCGAGGTTGCTGAGCATGCCCTTGATGGCATTTTCCAGCAGGGCCTTGTCGTCTACGGGTTCGACATACGCTGCCTTGATCCGGTCCATGACCTCGGCAAAGGTGCGCAGCTCGTCCAGCGGCAATGGCGCCTTGGTCGTCGCAGCCATGGCAGGTGCAGCCGGTGCGGCCTGGTCGGCAAAAGCCAGAGGCGCGCCGATCACCAGGGCGATCGTCAGGGCCAGCGAAGTGAGGCGGGACAAATGCAGCATGTCGAACGAACTCCTAATGTAGATGCGACCCTATCCTTGGGACCGGCACCATTGTGCAGGGTCGCTCGGGCGGCCCTGCTGACGAATAGCGAAGTACAGCGCCGGGGTGTCCTGGCCGCCACTGTTACCGACAGTGGAGATGGATTCACCGGCTTTTACAACATCACCTGCCGACTTGAGTAGTGTCTGATTGTGGCCGTAAAGGCTCAAATAGCCATTACCGTGGTCAAGAATCACCAGCAAGCCGGCGCCCCGCAACCAATCGGCGAACACCACGCGCCCACCGTGCACCGCGTGGACCTGGCTGCCGGCAGAGGCGCTGATCATCACGCCATCCCACTTGGCGCGGGTGTCATCGCCACGGGTTTCCCCAAAGCGTGCCAGTAATCGACCATCAACCGGCCATGGAAGTTTGCCTCGTGCTGAAGCAAAAGGGCCGCCGAACGACTCGCCGCTGCTGGAAACCAACGGGCCAGGCGCTGCACGCGCCGGTTTGCGCGGGGTCGGAGCGTCGGTGGTGGCAGCCAGTTCGGCCTCACGCTGACGCTTTTTTTCGGCTTCCTGCTGGGCGATCAGCGCTTTTTGCCGCGCTTCTTCGGCCTCGCGTGCCTGGCGGGCCAGGGTTTCTTCAATGGTCTTGAGGACTTTGGCCAGGTCGGCCTGGTCTTGCTCGCGGGCCTGCAACTTGGCGTCGCGGGCTTTTACGTCGCTGTTGAGCTTGGCCAGGGCCTGCTGGCGTTCCTTGCGTACTTTATCGAGCTGGTCGCGCTGGGTGTCGAGGGCAGTTTTCTGGTCGAGCAACTGCGATTGCTGGTCGGCGATTTCCTGTTCGACATTGGCCAATTGGCGCAGGGTTTCGTTAAACCCCTTCAATTGCGCCAGGCGCGCCTGGCTCAGGTAGTCGTAATAGGTGAGGGTACGGGCGAATTTTTCCGGGTTCTGCTGGTTGAGCAGCAGCTTGAGGTATTCCTGGCGGCCGCTCTGGTACGCGGCACGGGCCTGGATCGCGATCAGGCGTTGCTGTTCAACGCGTGCGCTCTGGAGTTTTTTTTTCTCAGCGTCGAGTCGCTCCAGTTCCGACTCGCTCTTCTTTAGTTCTTTTTGCAGCTCCTGGACCTGCTTCTCCAGCTTGCCCATTTCGGTTTCCGTGCCGCGCAGGTCTTTCTGCACCCCGGATTTTTCTTCCTGGAGCTTGCCGAGCAGCTTTTTCAGCTCGGTAATGTCCTGACGCGTAGCGTCCAACTGTTGTTGGGTTTGTGCGCGCTCATCGGCAAACGCCGGTTGGAGCAGGCAGACAAGAGCAAGGGTTATCAAGGCGCGAAGCATAGAGGCGGGCGACACCAGGGGAAAAGGACGGCCTAGTATGCCCGCCAAGCGCTGCAAAAAAAACGCCCAATTGGGGCGGTAGGGCAAGATAGCCGCCGAGTGGCGATGGTATGGCAAAAAGACATCTATCAAACACCACAAAACCAATGTGGGAGCGGGCTTGCCCGCGATTGCGGTGGGTCAGCGACATAGATGTCGACTGATTAGCCGCTATCGCGGGCAAGCCCGCTCCCACACTGTTTTGTGGCGTACTTTGGATCAGACCAGGATCGAGGTCCCGGTCATCTCCTTCGGCTGTTCCAACCCCATCAGCTTGAGCATGGTGGGCGCCACATCCGCCAGCACGCCACCTTCACGCACTTTCAGGTTACGTTTGCCGACGTAGATGAACGGCACCGGTTCGGTGGTGTGCGCGGTGTGCGCCTGGCCGGTGGATTCGTCGGACATCTGTTCGCAGTTGCCATGGTCGGCGGTGATCAGCGCTTCGCCGCCGACTTTTTCCAGCGCGTCGACGATGCGACCAACACATTTATCCAGGCATTCCACGGCCTTGACCGCCGCTTCCAGGTTGCCGCTGTGGCCAACCATGTCGCCGTTGGCGTAGTTGACGACGATCACGTCATAACGCTGGTGATCAATGGCGTCGACGATCTTGTCGGTGACTTCCGGTGCGCTCATTTCCGGCTGCAAGTCGTAGGTAGCGACTTTTGGCGACGGGATCAGGATGCGCTCTTCGCCGGGGAACGGCTCCTCGCGGCCACCGGAGAAGAAGAACGTCACGTGGGCGTATTTCTCGGTTTCGGCGATGCGCAGTTGGGTCTTGCCGTTCTTGGCCAGGTAGTCGCCCAGCACGTTCTCCAGGCTGCCCGGGGCGAACGCCGACGGGGCCGGGATGTTGGCGGCGTATTGGGTGAGCATGACGAACTCGACCTTCGGCTGGCGCGCGCGTTCGAAGTCCTTGAAGCCTTCATCGACGAACACATGGCTCAGTTCACGGGCGCGGTCGGCGCGGAAGTTCATGAACACCACGGCGTCGCCGTCTTCGACTTTCACCGGCTCGCCGATGGTGGTGGCTTTGACGAATTCATCGCTTTCACCGCGGGCGTAGGCCGCTTCCAGACCTTCCTGGGCGGTGGCCGCGTTGAATTCGGCCTGGCCGTCGACGATCAGGTTGTAGGCCTGGGCGACACGGTCCCAGCGGTTGTCGCGGTCCATGGCGAAGTAACGGCCCACCAGGCTGGCAATACGGCCCTTGCCCAGGGCGGCGAAGGTGGTATCCAGCAGTTCGATGGAGGATTGCGCGCTTTTAGGCGGCGTGTCGCGGCCGTCGAGGAAGGCGTGCAGATAGATTTTGTCAGCGCCGCGCTTGAACGCCAGTTCGGCCATGGCGACCAAGTGATCCTGATGGCTGTGTACGCCGCCGTCCGACAACAGGCCCATGAAGTGCACGGCCTTGCCGGCGGCAACGGCTTTATCGACCGCGGCGCAGATGGTCGGGTTTTCGAAGAACTCGCCATCGCGGATCGCCTTGGTGACACGAGTGAAGTCCTGGTACACCACTCGTCCGGCACCTAGGTTCATGTGGCCGACTTCCGAGTTGCCCATCTGGCCGTCCGGCAGGCCCACGTCCATGCCGGAACCTGAGATCAGGCCGTTGGGCACGGTGGCGGTCAGGCGGTCCAGTACCGGCTTGTTGGCCGAGTACACCGCGTTGTCGTGGTGGCTTTCACTGTGTCCGAAGCCATCGAGAATTATCAGGACCAAAGGTTTAGGCGTGGTAGTCATAGATCCTCTCGCGGCGCTAATAAAGGAAGACAATTGAAAAGGGAGTGGCAGTTTAAAGCGAAGTTCCAACCACGTCACCGCTTTACGGGGGTTGGCCCCCCCTGGCGGCTGTGTATACTTACCGCCATTTTAACGCCCTGGAACCTCCTTGATGGTTGATCACCTGATTGCATTTGCCACTGCCCACTACCTGCTTGTGGGCGCCTTCGTCATCCTGCTGGCGCTGCTGATCGCTCACGAACTGAGCCGCGGTGGTCGCAGCCTGAGCACGTCGGAGCTGACCGCGCTGGTCAACAAGGATGAGGCCGTGGTCGTCGATATTCGCCCGGCCAAGGATTATGCCGCCGGCCATATCGTTGGCGCCCTGAACATTCCCCAGGACAAGCTGATTGCGCGTCTGGGCGAACTGGAAAAGCACAAGGCCAAGACCATCATCCTGGTCGATGCCCAGGGCCAGCACTCCGGCACCCACGCCCGTGAGATGCTCAAGTCCGGCTTCACCGCCGCCAAGCTGTCGGGTGGTATCAGCAGCTGGCGTGGCGATAACCTGCCGTTGGTGAAGTGATATGAGCCAGGTTGTCGTGTATTCCAGCGATTGGTGCCCTTACTGCATGCGGGCCAAGGCCTTGCTTGAGAAAAAGGGTGTTGCCTTTGAAGAGATCAAGGTCGATGGCAAGCCCCAGGTGCGCGCCGAAATGGCCCAGAAGGCTGGCCGCACGTCGGTCCCGCAGATCTGGATCGGCACCCGGCATATCGGTGGTTGCGACGACCTGTTCGCTCTGGAGCGCGCCGGTAAACTTGATGCGCTGCTGTCCGCCTGACGCCTAAACCCTCAAGAACCCAAGATAAAGAAGGATCTGCGATGACTGATCAACAGAACACCGAAGCAGCAGAAGCTCAAGGCCCACAGTTCTCGCTGCAGCGGATCTACGTGCGTGACCTGTCGTTCGAAGCGCCAAAAAGCCCGGCCATCTTCCGTCAGGAGTGGACCCCAAGCGTTGCGCTGGACCTGAACACCCGTCAGAAATCCCTGGAAGGTGACTTCCACGAAGTCGTGCTGACCCTGTCGGTCACCGTCAAGAATGGTGAAGAAGTCGCTTTCATCGCTGAAGTGCAACAGGCCGGTATCTTCCTGATCCAGGGCCTGGACGAAGCGTCCATGAGCCACACCCTGGGTGCGTTCTGCCCGAACATCCTGTTCCCGTATGCCCGTGAGACCCTGGACAGTCTGGTCACCCGTGGCTCGTTCCCGGCCCTGATGCTGGCCCCGGTGAACTTCGATGCCCTGTACGCCCAAGAGCTGCAGCGCATGCAACAGGAAGGCGCGCCAACCGTTCAGTAATTTGCTGAGCGATGCCGTTCTAAATGTGGGAGCGGGCTTGTGTGGGAGCTGGCTTACCTGCGATAGCATCACTGCGGTGTGACTGACACACCGAGGTGCCTGCATCGCGGGCAAGCCCGGCTCCCACACAAGCCCGCTCCCACATTTGTTATGCGGTGTTATTTAAAGCCCAGTTGGCGCCAGCCTTCATAGACGGCAACGGCTACGGTGTTCGACAGGTTCAGGCTGCGGCAGCCTTCACGCATCGGCAAGCGCAGGCGATGGCCATCGGGCAATGCGTCAAGCACCTCGGCCGGCAGGCCTCGGCTCTCCGGGCCGAACAGGAACGCGTCGCCCTCGGCAAAGCTGGCATCATGAAACGGCCGCGAGCCCTTGGTGGTGAACGCGAACAGCCGAGGGTGGCCCAGGCTCTCCAGGCAACTGGCCAGGTCGGCATGGCGCTTGAGGGTGGCGTACTCGTGGTAGTCCAGCCCGGCCCGGCGCAGGCGCTTGTCGTCCATGTCAAAGCCCAACGGCTCGATCAAATGCAGGTGGCAGCCACTGTTGGCGCACAGCCTGATAACGTTGCCGGTATTCGGCGGAATTTCTGGTTGAAAAAGGATGACGTGAAACATGCACGGCTCCGAAGGCAAAGATGCGCTGCATTCTACCCCCGAAGACGACCCGAGACCGAAGCTATTGCCGAGGGTGTTGGGCTCATTGGCGATTGTCGGCTTGATGATTGGCTTGATGATCGGTCGCTTGACCACCCCCGAGCCGCTTGAGCTGCAACAGGTAGAACCTGCGGCGGATGGTTTGGTGGTGTGGTTCAACGACGAACCCAAGCTGCACGGCGAGCATATCGACGGCACCGTGGCGCTGCTGTTTGACGCGCAAGGCAAGGCTGCCAACGGGCAGCTCAAGGTCAATGACAAGGACGTGAATTGGCGCATACGCAAGACCGACGCTGGCCTGCTGCTGAACCTGGTGGCGGCTCGGCCGTTGCGTGGGGAGTGGAGCGGTGCAGAGGTCGATGGCCGCTGGCGGCTGGAGATCCATCTCCAAGAGCAATAAAAGAGGGAGTTCCCGGCCTGCCTGTACCAGGGCTCCCAAAACGGGGTGAAGCCTAAGGCTTCGGTGTTAAAGAGGGGATTCTCGGCCTGCCTGTACCAAGGTCCCCGAAACTGGGTAGTACTGGGGTTATTGCAGGGGGCGTGCCAAAACTTGCAATTGCTGCTGGAAAAAAATGCCAAAAAGCGCAAAGCCCCGGAATACGGGGCTTTGTTTGTTTCTGCTACCAAGAAATTTGTAGCGAAAGCGATATGTGAGTTTTCTGGTCTGTGCTCAATGCCGGTTCATCGTGCATTGAAGCGGTGCACAGTCTGCAGGCATTGCACAAAACCAATGTGGGAGCTGGCTTGCCTGCGATGACGGCGTGTCAGCCCTATACAGGGTGGCTGACACACCGTCATCGCGGGCAAGCCCGGCTCCCACACTGGGCCTTCAGCGGTCTTGGGGTTCAGGCCTCATCACCCTCATCATCATCCCCACCATCCACCTTCATCCCCAATTCCTTGATCTTGCGCGTCAGGGTATTGCGCCCCCAACCCAGCAGCACGGCCGCATCGCGACGACGGCCGGCAGTGTGCTTCAGGGCAGTCTCGATCATGATCCGCTCGAACGCCGGCACGGCGCTGTCCAGCAGGTTCGACTGGCCGCGTGCCAGGGCCTGGTCAGCCCATTGGCGCAGCGCCTGTTCCCAGTTGGTCACGGGGGCCGAGTCCTGCGGCAGGCTCAGCAGTTCCGGCGGCAGGTCGCTGATGTGCACTTCACGCCCGGAGGCCATCACCGTGATCCAGCGGCAGGTGTTCTCCAGCTGGCGCACGTTGCCGGGCCACGGCAGGTTCTTGAGGTATTCCTCGGTCTCGCTTTTGAGCAGCTTGGGCTCCACCGCCAGCTCCAGAGCGGCGCGGCTGAGGAAGTGGCGGGCGAGGGTGGGGATATCTTCGCGACGGTCCGACATGCGCGGGATGTGGATGCGGATCACGTTGAGGCGGTGGAACAAGTCCTCACGGAATTTACCCGCATGCACCAGTGTTTCCAGGTTCTGGTGGGTGGCCGCGATGATGCGCACATCCACCTTCACCGGCGTATGCCCGCCCACACGGTAGAACTCGCCGTCAGCCAGCACGCGCAGCAAGCGAGTCTGAGTATCGGCCGGCATGTCGCCGATCTCATCGAGGAACAGCGTGCCGCCGTCCGCCTGTTCAAAGCGCCCGCGACGCAGGTTGGCTGCGCCGGTGAACGCGCCTTTCTCATGGCCGAACAGCTCGGACTCCATCAAATCCTTGGGGATCGCCGCCATGTTCAGCGCGATAAACGGCGACGCCGCCCGTGGACTGTGGCGGTGCAGGGCGTGGGCCACCAGTTCTTTACCGGTCCCCGATTCGCCGTTGATCAGCACAGTGATGTTGGAGTGGCTCAAGCGCCCGATGGCGCGAAACACTTCCTGCATCGCCGGCGCTTCCCCGATGATTTCCGGGGTGCGGGTCAGGGTGGGCGGGGCTTCCTGGTTCTGTTGTTCCTGGGCGTGCTGGTTGGCGCGCTTGACCAGCGCCACCGCCTCATCCACGTCAAATGGCTTGGGCAGGTATTCAAAGGCACCGCCCTGGTAGGACGCGACAGCGCTGTCCAGGTCCGAGTGGGCGGTCATGATGATCACCGGCAAGCGCGGGTGCTGCTCGCGAATGCGCGCCAGCAAGTCCAGGCCGCTGGCCCCAGGCATGCGGATGTCGGAAATGATCACGTCTGGCTGCTGGCGTGCCAGGCGGCTCATCACCCCATCGGCGCTGTCGAAGCTCTGGGTGGTCATGCCTTCCTGTTGCAAGGCTTTTTCGAGGACCCAGCGGATAGAACGGTCGTCGTCGACGATCCAGACAGTTTCACTACGGCTCATGTCGTGGGGGCTCCTTGTTCCAATGGCAGGAAGATCGAGAACGTGGTGTGGCCGGGGTGGCTCTCACATTCGATCAGGCCCTGATGCTGGCTGATGATGTTCTGGGTAATGGCCAGGCCCAGCCCGGTACCGTCCGGGCGGCCGCTGACCATGGGGAAAAAGATGGTTTCCTGCAGCTCCGCAGGAATGCCGGGGCCGTTGTCGATGATCTCGACCTTGGTCACCAGCCGATGGCGCACATGGCCGATGGTGAACTGGCGCAGGGCGCGGGTGCGCAGGCTGATGCGGCCCAGGCGCAGCTCGTTCTGGCTGCTGATGGCCTGCATGGCGTTGCGCACGATGTTGAGCACCGCCTGGATCATCTGTTCGCGGTCGATCAACACGTCGGGAATACTTGGGTCGTAGTCGCGCACCAAGGTGATGCAGCCTTGGCTTTCGGCCTCGACCAGTTGGCAGACGCGCTCCAGCACCTCATGCACATTGGTCATCGCCAGGGAGGGCAGCTTGTTGGAGCCGAGCATGCGGTCTACCAGGTTACGCAGGCGGTCGGCTTCTTCGATGATGACGTTGGTGTAGTCCTTGAGGTGCTCGTCCGGCAGCTCACGGGACAACAACTGTGCCGCGCCGCGAATACCGCCCAGTGGGTTCTTGATCTCATGGGCGAGGCCGCGCACCAGCATCTTGCTGGTTTCCTGCTTGGACAACTGCGCTTCCTCCTTGGTGATGCGCAGCAGGCGGTCGCGGGGGTGGACTTCGAGCAGCAGCAGGGTCGCGCCATTGCTCAGGATTGGGGTCACGGCGTAGTCGACGGTCAACGTTTGCCCGGTCAGCGCGGTGAGCATCGCTTCGCGCTTGGTGAACGGGTGTGCCTGCTCCACGGCCTGGCGCAACGAACTCAAGGCTTCGGCCGACTCAGTGAACAATTCGCTGATGAACTGCCCATGGCTGCGCTGGCCGCTGATCGCCAGGAGCATCTCCGCCGCCGGGTTCATGTACTCAAGGCGCAGGTCGGCATTGAGCAGGATGGTCGCGGTGGTCAGGTTGTCGAGTAACAAACGGTGCAGTGCATCGCTGATGGTCATCGGGACCTCTTTTGGAGCAAGGCGCGGGCTTGAGGCACACGCTGATACAAGGAAAATGCAAAAACCAAACCAAGGCTCCGAAAAGAAGCGTTAAAGCCCTGAAATAGGGGTTTGTGGCGCGAAACTGTGGCGTTCTGCCAGTTTGATCGGGAAGATTCGAACCAAAATGGGCTGTGGCTGGGGTGAGGGTGCAACCTATCGCACCAATATAGTGCGGTTTTGTGAAGGTTGTTCAGGAAGCTGCCAGAGATGGCCCTGAATGCATACAGCCCAAATGTGGGAGGGGGCTTGCTCCCGATAACGGTGGGTCAGTCAAACCAATGTCGACGGACACGCCGCTATCGGGAGCAAGCCCCCTCCCACATTTTTATCGGGTTCGCAGTCATTAGCCTTTATAGATGCAGAGTTCGGCGGTGGCGCGGATCATTGCCAGTTGGCGCAGCGGATCGTTCAAAGGCTCATGCACCGATTCGGCCAGCCACTGTGGGCACTGCGGGTCGGTGCGCTGTGGGGTGAAGTCGGCCAGTTGTTGCAGCAGGCGTTTTTGCAGCTCATCCAACTGCGGGCGAATCTGCTTCACCAGGTCGGGGCGTGGGTCGTCCGGTGCCTTGCCCTGAAACTGCCAGTCGGACAGGTGGGTGTATTGCACCAGTTTGTTCGCCTCGATCTGCGCGGAGAAAAACTGCTCGGCGGCAGCGGGGTCAAGCTTGTACCTCGGGGCTTGGGCGACGACGCTGGCGATCACTTCCTGCTCGCGTTTTTTGTCTTCGACGGGCTTGTGGCTGTCCCATTTGCTCAAGGCCACTTGGTCGGCAATCTCCAGGCGCTCGGCGATGCTGTTGAGCAACGGCTCAAGTATGGGCGGCGCGGCAATCGCACTGGCGCTGACAAATAACAGAGCGAATACAAATCCACGTTTCAATGGTGATTTCCTTGTAGGAGGGTAGCAGGTGTGAAGCAGTTTAATCACCAGACAAAAAAGACCTCCGCAAGCACATAACAGCACAATGTTGTACTAATTCTCTTTGAATGATTGAGTGTAAGGTCTCTGAGACTATCTGTTTTTTGGTACATGTACTATTCGTTATATTACTCCTCAGGCGGCATGAGCCGTTTTTTTTGGGGGAGCGAGTTTACTGAATCGCCCCGGATTCTCTACATTTCCTAAGAGGGGAGCGTTTCAGTGCCTACGTCTATCTAACTCAATTTGAGCGCAGAATACTTCCACACAGCCGCCAGGGGGGTGAGCAGTGAATCATCGAGAAACTGCACCACAGGTACGGCGACACCATCTCCTATGACCTTCGCGGCATGTGTTTTTGCGGACGGGAGCGAATATTCGTCCGGCAACCCCATCAAACGAGCAGACTCTCTCGCGGTCATATGCCTTGTTTTTATCGTTTCACCCTCAATAAAAATCAGCATTTGCCTTGAAGACCCGCCATCGGAAGCCCGCAAGCACCCTGCAATACCATCAAGTCTGACCTCCGTGAAGGATCTCATTCGTCCTTCATGCGGGCGCATGCGCCTAAATAAAGTTCCCACAACTACGGAATCCGTACTGGAGACTTTTCTGATTTTACCGATGTTGATGAGTGACATGGCTGCCAGAAGTTTCTGAGTCTGCTCAGGTGTATGCCAAACAGAAACATCAGGCTCTAAAATATCAGACAGAGTCAACGCTACGAGCGGAGGGGGAGGTAAACGCCACCAAAAATGGCGTTGCCGTAACGCTTCGGGAAGATTGTCCAATGCGCTAATCAAATCATCGGGGTGCCAAATTTCAACCGGATCAGGAGATAGTAATTGAGTAGGTACTTCAATATCGTCTCGAACTGCGACCAGAAAAATTCGTGGCCGACTCTGCGGCAGAAAGTGAATGGCATCAGCTACGACTACACCAAAATGATATCCACCAAACCCAAAACTCTCGGCGACAGTTTTAAAATCCTGTCCATTTCGGGATTTCAGAAGTCCTCTCACATTTTCCAATACAACAATTTTCGGATGAGTGCCGGAAATGTACTTCTTTTGAATGATTTCCCACCAGGCCGTAAATACAGAGGATGATGCACCTAGTAGTCCTTCACCCATACCCGCTGAGCTGAAATTTTGGCAAGGGGTGCTGGCCCATGCAAGATCTAGGTTGTCAGGGACGATATTAGGAGAAACTGATCTAATATCCCCATGGATAAGATCATCAGTTCCCCAATTTTCTGAGTAACATTTAACTTTTATAGAGTCGAAATCATTTGCGAGTACGCACTTCCAGTTATTACCAAGCCCTGCTCTGGCCATACCTCCGCCTGCAAAAAACTCTGCCCATTGAAGGCACGGCTCTTGGGCAGGGAAGGTTAAGTTGGTCAAAGCTATCGTCTCAGTGAGTTTTGGTGCCGGATTCTATCACAAAATTTGCCAAATTAGCTGATGGCTTAATCAGATTTTCCAGTTCCCAATTAAACATGAGTGCTTCTCTGCTTCTTGCGAATTCAGCGTATTGTCCGCTTAGATATAGTTCGTAGATTTTTGGAGTCACAAAGTGAGCCAGTGATTCATTTTCGCCCATAAGGTGGATATCAAAATTTTTGGCTGGTGTGTCTCCCAGTAAAAAATAAAATCCTGGGCGGCGTTCATGCCTGATAAATTCTTTAGGTCGAATAGGTATAAGTCTTTTCTCACTGCCCTTATAAGACTTGATCTTATGCGCTTCAAGTTTCGCAGCCAAAGCAAGTACCCAAGTTTTTATTCTGCCAGCATTGAGATTTACTTTAATGCCTTCGAGAGGGAGGAGGGCAGGCCCTTGATTTAGCGACCAGCCCAAACTACCTGTTTGAAGATACCTATTTAAGTCTGTAAGTGCTCGTTGAGAGTTTCGGGCTGTAGTGCCAAAAGCATTCGTGTAGGCAGAGATATAAAACCAGCTCGTCAGCATATCTGGAGAGCAATTCGGGTTATCAAGAAAAGATCGAGCGATTCCAAGCATCTGGAGCCGATAGGGGAAGGCAGCAGGGGAGTCGATATTTAAATGAGTGTTAGCAAACTCAGCGAGCCGCTCGATAGCTTCAAAGATTTCCGAAACAGAGCCATCGTTTATATTTTTTGCTAATTTATCAGTTTCTTTCGAATATATTTCGTATCCTAGTTTCAGCTTTAAAAGCATTAATACAAATTCAGTATCTATTTCCTTCCATTTCGACGCCTCGTCAAAATATTTCTCATTATAAAGCTCAAGGCTTCCCAATAAGTCAAATTTGTCAGTGTAGCTCAAAGCATTTAACATATGAGCTTCAGACATAACCGTCCCGCGGCTGTTGATTCGCTCAAAGCTTTTAGTAACTAAAGCCTGATCATCGGATTCCAACGGGATGACTGGGATCTTATAATCTTTGAAAGCGCTTACCACAGCATCACACCTATCCACCAAACCCTCCATGTGAGCAGGGATTAGGCGCTGGAAGCGTAAAAGTTCTTTGCTTTTGAATACTAAATCCAATGGCATATACATGTAGTTTTTTCTGACGAGCTCATCGGCGCTGAGCTCGTCGCGAAATAGAAACATGTTTTCTACGTTGTCTGCGGACAAATCGCAGTACATTAAAAAATCGCTAACGCTGTTTTCGCTTGTATATTTATTGCTGATTTTGTCAGTAGGATGAAGGAGCATGCAGTAGAGGGTAGATAGCCTCTGCAATCCATCCATTAGATAGATATTTGAGGAGGATGATGGCGCTTTCTCAACAAGGAATGGCCCAATATGATCGTATGTATTTATGTTGTCGAGCCGAGTATTCCAAACTAGGAGCGCGCCAATCGGAAGGCCTTCATAAATACTGCACAACAGTTCTCGTTGCTGTTGCCTTTTCCAAACTAAACTCCGCTGAAATCTAGGGATTTTAAGAATCCCCTCATAAATATCTTTTAAGAGAGCGGACAGAAAGGATACTCTCGGTTCCATTGTGAATTTAAAACTCATACCGGCCTCCCCAGTAGGCTTGCGAGATGATTAAGTTTAGATCCGAATTCATCAAGTGTCGAATTTTTCTGATAGACTTTATAGATGTCTTCGTGTGCTCCAACGCAAGAAAACGTTTTATGCGCAAAGCGCTTTCCAAATCCTTGCGTCAGCTCAGCAAGAGTTTCCGGAGGCAAATTATTATAAAGTTCGGAAGCTTTCTCATCGGCGGAGAGACCATCTTTCATATTGAGATGTGAAATTTGGTCTTCATTCATTGAGTAAATTGCCTTTGCTCGTTCATTCAAAGGCCCTCGATGAGTCAGTATATATATATCTTCATTTATATAGTTTTCAATCGATCGTTTTTTTAAGCAGTGATAAGTTAGTGAGTTCTGCTCGCAAACATCAATTATTTCTTGAGTGGCTTTTCCCACTGTGCCAGGTTGAGGCGCATCACTGTCAAACATTGTCCAGCTTAGCAAGCGGAACCCTTTTTCCCCTCCTCTCAACTCTAGTATTTTTTTTAGTTCCCCAATACCCCCGCCGAGAACTTCTATGTGTCCTTTACTGATCAATACATCAATTCTATCTCGATATTTTTCCGGGAGCAGTGTTTTAAGGAATAACAGGTCGTTTCTCGAATTTTCTAGGGCAAGTTTAATGCTTTGGTCAATTAGAGAGAAGGCATCATTAAGAGTGACTTTAACGATTTCGTCCCAGCTGCTTTCTTCGGTATCAGTAACATTTACAATGAGTGTTGATGGATATGTTTTCTTTATATTGAATCTTGCACTCAGCTGAATGGAGTGCCTCAAAAGCATTGACCATCGGTCTTTGTGTGCTTTGGATAGTGATGCAATCCAATTTTCAGCGACTTGCAGATCATCAAACTCTATAAATATCCTACCATCTTCATATCGGTGAATGAAAAGCATCAATAAAAGTTCGTTGTCTTCGTTAAGCAGGGCGGATGAGATATTGAAGAACACTTTACTCTCCTTTATTGTTATCTCGAACATCCATTAATGTCTTCGCTTGCTCGTATATTTCCTGGAACACTTCATCGGGGAAATTTTTCAAGATATATCCGCTTTCATCAAATTCAACTTTCCTTAAAAGGCTCCCTTCCTCGGAAGCTCCTTTAGAAACCCAGTATGTACATAGGTCATCTAATGAAAGATCGCCCGCTGCCAATGCGGTTTGAATTGCTAAAAGCAGACTTTCGGAATGCGTTTCAATGATGAAGCTAGCACGTTTATTTTTTTTGATACACTTAACAAGGAAGTTCGCTAGTGTTACGACCGCTCGTGGATGAAGGTGTAATTCTGGTTGCTCTAGCATTATGATAGGATTAATTCCAAGCTCGCCAGTAGCTGCTTGCGCGCATAAAGTAACAACTGGTAACGCTTGAGAAATGCCTTCGCCAGAGTCAAGAATTGGAATTCGAATGGAAGAGTTGCTCGCGGTGTCATTTACGGAGATCGTCTCGAGCTTACAAACAGTTTTATCGTTGCTTGAACTTTGTGAAAGAAGATTTATATCAATCGCTCTGCCGCAAGTTTCTACGAGCCATTCGTTTATATCATCAAGTGCTGGACTTTTTACTCGAGACATTTTCCAAATGGTTTCAGCCGTGCCTGAACCGTCGTACTTTATGCCTGCTAGGATACTGGAGTTAACCGCAAACTCTCTAGGAGGTTGAGTCCTGATAGAATTCAGCCAGAATACAGACCTAGAGAATTCTTTTAGCTTCCTATCTAATGATTTGTGAACAATAGGGTTTTCGCTGTCGTCGCTTCGGAGGGTAAAGTTGTCCAGTAACACTGTCTCAAGTTTTTTTTCTTTTAGCTGGTATCGTAATTCTTCTGGTTCAAAATCATCGCTTATTTGGTAATCGAATGATTCCAGTACTGTCTTGTTTAACTCTTGGATTGTTATGGCGGAAATGCTTTCTTCGTCTTCGCCTACTTGTGTGAGGTCAAAATTAATCGACTCGCCATCCTCCCACTCAAGTCCAAAAGACATTTTGTTTCCTGCCGCGTGCGAAAGATTATTGAAAGCGGCACCTCTCAGGCAGGGTGAGGTATAATCAAGATAACTTTTTATCAATGTTTGACGTTTGTTTTCTGAAAAGCTCGCAGCCAGCATTGGCATCAGTCTTATGGCGGCACTTTTGCCGGAGTTGTTATATCCGAATAATATAGTTAATGGTTTGATGTCTATCGATTGTGGAGACTTAAACGCTTTATATCCGGTAAAGCTGACCGTGCTAACTTTGACGTCGTCCATGTTTTCCCCCATGTCCAATATGATTTTCATCAAGATAATACTAGAATTGTTGTTTTTAGCCAAGCTTCGCATTCAGGTGTTGTTAGGGTGAGATTTTCACCTGGCCAGCGACGCACTGGGCTGGATATCCAGAATAAAAACAAATTTTATATAGCTTAATATATTTACCTTTTGGAGTTGATTGGGTTTAAGGCTCCTAACTAACTTTCAAATACACTTGTTAAACTCGTAATATTTCCTAATAGCAGATCCTAGCCAGTTTGAGCTACGCTCGGTCTGTAGCGACCCCAAACATAGAGCTTCGCGAGCGCCTGACGTCAGTTGCTAGGACGAGGATCGGAAGAAGCTAGCAGATCCGCTCAGCCAAGCTGTCCATTTCCAGAGCTTCGTATCAAGCGTCCGCTTGGGGCATTGCGTCTTCTCGATGCATCTATCGGCCCGATAACGGCAACTGATCTGCTGTCATGTAAGAATTATGGCTCAGCAATAATTATTCCTGAGGTGTTATTTTGAATAATCGTGACAGGGCTTTTCCCTGCGCCGTAAAGCAGCTGCGAGATTTTTCTAGCGTGACAATTTGATTTTCTCGAGTTCGTATGCAGTGAAATTCAGTTCGCTGAGGTTTATTGCTGAACGGCTGCTCATTAAGTCTCGATCAGAAAATATGGATAGAAGCCAGGCTGCTCCGCTATCGACTTTATGAAGTTAGCTCCTACAGTGGTCGTGTAGGGGGTAAGGCAGAGGCTACCTTAACTTGCGCGGTTGCCTACAGGTGGGCCAGAATCCGCCGGCTTGTACGGCTGGCATTTCGTCTTTAAGGTTGCTCGGTCGCTGCTCATCAGCGATCAGGTTTAGTAGCCTGGATTCGAATTGTAGGTCGTGCATTCTCCATCACGCTTGATGGCGGTTGTGCGCAGGGCATCTTCGGATGCGCCGGGCTTCTACATTCACCGGTCTACTAACCTGCGCACAGCTGCCTCCACTTCGTTTAGTAGCGAAATGAAAGCGGCCTCATTTGAGGAATGTAGAAAATGTTCAAGCCAACCCCGAATCCACCGCCCTGTGTCTTCACCATCGCCGCTGATATCGACGATGAGGCGCTGATGATCAACAGCTTCGAAACCTTCTCCTCGGTCAGTACCTTGTTGCTGGACCTTTCCGAAGACCTGGATGGAAAGCACCGCGATATCGCACTGGCCATTCACCAACTGAGCGCCATGGGGACGTTGATGGTCAGCCGCATGCTCGACCGCCAAGCGGCCATCTGACAATTCGCAGGCAAAAAAAAGACCTCCCGGAGGAGGTCCTTTTCATCACGCCACGTTAAGCAGCGCTACCGGATCAGCAGCTGTAGTACAGCTCGTATTCCAGTGGGTGTACGAAGGTGCGCACCTTGATTTCTTCTTCGCTTTTCAGGGCGATGTAAGCGTCGATGAAGTCGTCGCTGAACACGCCGCCTTTGGTCAGGAACGCACGGCCCTTGTCCAGCTCTTCCAGGGCTTCTTTCAGGCTGCCGCACACTTGTGGGATCTCTTTGGCCTCTTCAGGCGGCAGGTCGTACAAGTTTTTGTCGGCGGCGTCGCCAGGGTGGATCTTGTTCTGGATACCGTCCAGGCCGGCCATCATCAGGGCGGCGAAGGCCAGGTAAGGGTTGGCAGCCGGGTCTGGGAAGCGCGCTTCGATACGACGGCCTTTAGGGCTGTTGACGTAAGGAATACGGATCGAGGCGGAGCGGTTGCGTGCCGAGTAGGCCAGCATCACCGGCGCTTCAAAACCTGGGACCAGACGCTTGTAGGAGTTGGTCGACGGGTTGGTGAAGCCGTTCAGCGCTTTGCCGTGCTTGATGATGCCGCCGATGAAGTACAGGGCGGTATCGGACAGGCCGGCATAGCCTTCGCCAGCGAAGGTGTTCTTGCCGTCTTTGGAAATCGATACGTGAACGTGCATGCCCGAGCCGTTATCGCCGTACAGCGGCTTAGGCATGAAGGTAGCGGTGCGGCCATAGGCATCAGCAACGTTGTGCACGCAGTATTTCAGGGTTTGAACTTCGTCAGCCTTCTTCACCAGCGTGTTGAATTTCACGCCGATTTCGTTCTGGCCGGCAGTCGCCACTTCGTGGTGGTGAACTTCAACGGTCTGGCCCATTTCTTCCAGTGCGTTGCACATGGAGGTACGGATTTCATGGTCGAAGTCGAACGGTGGTACTGGGAAGTAGCCGCCTTTCACGCCTGGACGGTGGCCTTTGTTGCCGCCTTCCACGTCCTGGTCGGACATCCACGAGCCTTGCTCGGAGAAAATCTTGAACATGGAGCCGGAGATGTCGGATTTGAACTTCACCGAGTCGAAGATGAAGAACTCTGGCTCAGGGCCGAAGAATGCGGTGTCGCCGATACCGGTGGACTTCAGGTATTCCTCGGCACGGTGGGCGATGGCGCGTGGGTCGCGGTCATAGCCTTGCATGGTCGAAGGCTCGATGATGTCGCACACCAGGATCAGGGTTGGCTCTTCGGTGAACGGGTCGAGTACGGCTGTGCTGTCGTCTGGCAGCAGGATCATGTCGGAGGCTTCGATGCCTTTCCAGCCGGCGATGGAGGAACCGTCGAACATCTTGCCGACTTCGAAGAAGTCATCTTCCAGCGCATCGCGAGCCGGCATGGTCACGTGGTGCTGAGTGCCTTTTGTGTCCGTGAAGCGCAGATCAATCCATTTAACGTCATGATCTTTGATGAGTTGAACCGACTTCGACATGGTGTCCTCCGGGTGGCTTCGGGCTTGGGTAGTGGAGTTAGCCCTTAGAATTTGGGTGATGCCGGCGCGGATACTCCGCCAAGGCAACCTGCCTCACAAGAGAGCAAATTGCATGCCAGTGCGCCAACATGGCCGTTTTGCCTCAAAATGGCCCCTATAACGGTGCAATCGGCTAAAACGGCATAAATCGCGCACTGCAATGTAGCGTTTATTTGTGTAAATGACCCGTTTTGGTGCATTGCGCATGCAATGCATATTAACTGGTTAAACCTTGAGCGATTTCCGCTATAATCCGCGCCCCCCTTTTTCAGCAGGCCCGGCGCGCGCTGTTTCCATGAAATTAATCGTTAAAGTCTTCCCCGAGATCACCATCAAAAGCCGACCGGTACGGACGCGTTTCATTCGTCAGTTGGCCAAGAACATCCGTGCCGTGCTCCGTGACCTGGACCCGGCTGTGGTGGTGAACGGCGTGTGGGACAACCTCGAGCTGGAAACCCGCATTACCGACGCCAAAGCCTTGAAGGACATGACCGAGCGCCTGAGCTGCATGCCGGGCATCGCGCATTTTCTGCAGGTGGATGAGTACCCGCTGGGCGACTTCGACGACATCACCGAAAAGTGCAAGCAGCACTACGGCAGTGCGCTTGAAGGCAAGATTTTTTCGGTGCGTTGCAAGCGTGCCGGCAAGCACCCGTTCAGCTCCATGGATGTCGAGAAATACGTCGGCAGCAAGCTGCGTCGCGAGTGCGGTGCCGCTGGAATTTCCCTGAAAGCGCCACAAATTGAAGTGCGCATGGAAATTCGCGACCAACGGTTGTTTGTGATCCACAGCCAGCACAACAGCATCGGCGGCTACCCGCTGGGTGCCCTGGAACAGACCCTGGTATTGATGTCCGGCGGTTTCGATTCCACGGTGGCGGCCTACCAGATCATGCGCCGCGGCCTGATGAGCCACTTCTGCTTCTTCAACCTGGGCGGGCGTGCCCATGAATTGGGCGTGATGGAAGTCGCGCACTTTATCTGGAAGAAGTACGGCAGCTCCCAGCGCGTGCTATTTGTAAGCGTACCGTTCGAGGAAGTGCTGGGCGAAATTCTCGGCAAAGTCGATAACAGTCATATGGGCGTAGTATTGAAGCGTATGATGTTGCGCGCTGCGTCCCGAATCGCCGATCAATTGCAGATCGACGCCCTGGTGACCGGCGAAGCGATTTCCCAGGTTTCCAGCCAGACGCTGCCGAACCTGTCGATCATTGATTGCGTGACCGAGAAGCTGGTGCTGCGCCCGCTGATCGCCAGCCACAAGCAGGACATCATCGACCTGGCCGAGCAAATCGGCACCGCCGACTTTGCCAAGCATATGCCTGAATACTGCGGGGTCATTTCGGTGAACCCCAAGACCCACGCCAAGCGTCACCGCGTGGAGCATGAAGAAAAAGAATTCGACATGGCGATTCTGGAGCGTGCGCTCGAGAACGCCAAGCTGGTGCCAATCGATCGAGTGATCGACGAATTGGGCCAGGATGTGCAGATCGAAGAAGTCAGCGAAGCCCTGGCCGGCCAGATCGTCGTCGACATCCGTCACCCGGATGCCGCCGACGACGAGCCGCTGGAGATTCCTGGCATCGACGTACAAACGCTGCCGTTCTATGCATTGAACGCGCGTTTCAAGGAACTGGATGACAGCCGTCAGTACCTGCTGTATTGCGACAAAGGCGTGATGAGTCGCCTGCATGCCCACCATTTGCTCAGTGAGGGGCATGCCAATGTGCGCGTTTATCGACCGAGCTAAGAGCCCGGGGCTGTTTGCCTGTGGCCTGCGTCACCGGCCCCCCGACTCTGCCGTCAAGCTGTAACGGCAAGGCCTGACTCTACTGTTAATCGCTGCCACGACCTGTCAGCACACCGAATCCTCTGATCGAGATACACAAGTGATCGAAAATCTACGTAACATCGCCATCATTGCTCACGTTGACCATGGTAAAACCACCCTGGTAGACAAACTCCTGCGTCAATCCGGCACCCTGGAGCGCAACGAGCTCAACGACGAGCGCGTGATGGACTCCAACGACCAGGAAAAAGAGCGCGGTATTACCATCCTGGCAAAAAACACCGCTATCAACTGGAACGGCTACCACATCAACATCGTGGATACCCCGGGCCACGCCGACTTCGGCGGCGAAGTAGAGCGCGTAATGTCGATGGTTGACTCCGTTCTGCTGCTGGTTGACGCTCAAGACGGCCCTATGCCGCAAACCCGTTTCGTGACCAAGAAGGCTTTCGAAGCCGGCCTGCGTCCGATCGTGTGCATCAACAAGGTTGACCGTCCAGGCGCGCGTCCGGACTGGGTTCTGGACCAGATCTTCGATCTGTTCGACAACCTGGGTGCCACCGAAGAACAGCTGGACTTCCAAGTCATCTACGCTTCGGCCCTGAACGGTATTGCTGGTCTTGACCACACCGACATGGCTGAAGACATGACTCCGCTGTACCAGTCGATCGTCGACAACGTACCAGCACCGAAAGTCGACCGTGAAGGCCCGTTCCAGATGCAAATCTCGGCACTGGACTACAACAGCTTCCTGGGTGTTATCGGCGTTGGCCGTATCGCTCGTGGTAGCGTCAAGCCGAACACCCCGGTTGTCGCTATCGGCGCTGACGGCAAGAAGCGTAACGGTCGTATCCTGAAGCTGATGGGTCACCACGGCCTGCACCGCATCGACGTTGAAGAAGCTTTCGCTGGCGACATCGTATGCGTGAGCGGTATGGACTCGCTGTTCATCTCCGACACCCTGTGCCAGCCGGACAACGTCGAGGCGATGAAGCCTCTGACCGTTGACGAGCCAACCGTTTCCATGACCTTCCAGGTAAACGACTCGCCTTTCTGCGGTAAAGAAGGCAAGTTCGTGACCTCCCGTAACATCAAGGAGCGTCTGGACAAGGAGCTGCTGTACAACGTTGCTCTGCGCGTTGAAGAAGGCGACTCGGCTGACAAGTTCAAGGTCTCCGGCCGTGGTGAGCTGCACCTCTCGGTACTGATCGAAACCATGCGTCGCGAAGGCTTCGAAATGGGTGTTGGTCGTCCGGAAGTGATCATCCGTCAGGTTGACGGCGTGAAGCAGGAACCGTTCGAAAACGTCACCATCGACACCCCGGAAGAGTCCCAGGGCAAGGTCATGGAAGAGATGGGCCTGCGTAAGGGCGACCTGACCAACATGGTGCCGGATGGCAAAGGCCGTGTGCGTCTGGAATACAACATCCCTGCTCGTGGTCTGATCGGTTTCCGTAACCAGTTCCTGACCCTGACCAACGGTGCTGGCATCCTGACCTCGATCTTCGATCGCTACGACACCATGAAGTCCGGCGACATGTCCGGCCGTCAGAACGGTGTTCTGGTATCGGTAGAAACCGGCAAGGCGCTGACCTACTCCCTGGAAACCCTCCAGGCGCGTGGCAAGCTGTTCGTTGAACACGGTCAAGAGATCTACAACGGCCAGATCGTTGGTCTGAACAGCCGCGACAACGACATGGGCGTGAACCCAACCAAAGGCAAGAAGCTCGACAACATGCGTGCTTCGGGCAAAGACGAAACCATCGCTCTGGTTCCACCTGTTCGCTTCACCCTGGAACAGGCCCTGGAATTCATCCAGGACGACGAGCTGTGCGAAGTCACGCCTAAGTCGATCCGCCTGCGTAAGAAGATCCTGGACGAAGGCGAGCGTACCCGCGCTGCCAAGAAAGCCAAGAACTGAGTTAACTCAGGCTGAATGAAAAACGCCCCCGGTCGAAAGGCCGGGGGCGTTTTTTTATGCCTGCAGTTTGTGTGTTGTGATCGTTCCCACGCTCCGCGTGGGAACGCCGCTTGGGAGGCTCCGCGTCCTGCTTTCAAGAGCGGACGCAGAGCGTCCACAGCTGCATTCCCACGCGGAGCGTGGGAACGATCAAAAACTTAGAACTTGTCGAGGGTCTTGAAGTTCGTCTCGCGCACCACTTCCTTGGGCTTGTAGGCACAGTACCCCGGCCGCGGCCCGATTTTCGGGTGGTTGCGGCACGTATCCGGGCGCTTGTCATAAATAGTGCAAAAGCGCGTCTTACGATCCAGGTACAGGCAGTCGTTGTTGCTCATGCGCTGCAGGGTAAAAATTTCGGACTTGTTGTTGTACCGCTCGACGATGCCTTCTTTCTGCAAACGCTTGGCGATGTTCTTCGGCGGCTCGCCGCGCTCGAACTCATCGACGATGCCAATGCGGATCAGGTCCTTGATCTTCACCTCCACCGGCAGCGTGCAGCAGCTGGACACGCAGCCGCCGCACATATGGGCGGAGTATTTCTGCCAGGTCTCTAGACGGTCGAGTTCCGCGGCGGCGATCAGTTGAGGCTTCATCAAGGTTCCAAGGTGGGGCGTTATCCGGGCGCGCGATCATACCGGGATTGGTGGTTTTTTGAACAATATTTTGCAGCTTTCAGCTCAAAGGTTTAGCCAGTGCCTGATCGGGCACGACCCCTGCATCAAATTCAGCCATAGGCCAATGAGTTAAAAAACTGCCGAACCAGCACGTCTACCGTCTGTCAGACCGACTAGGCTCTAGCAACTCCTTCAATCTCGCCCGAGGTCGCACCGATGTCTCAGGAACCGCTTGCACGAGAAGCAGAGGTAGCCGCATTCCGCGATGCTGTCTTGACCAAACTCACCTACGCGGTGGGCAAGGACCCGGATCACGCCTTCGACCATGACTGGTTCGAAGCCATTGCCCTGGCCGCCCGCGACCAGATGGTCGACCACTGGATGGACCACACGCGGCGTATTTATCGCAAAGGCCAGAAGCGTGTTTATTACCTGTCCCTGGAATTTCTCATCGGCCGCTTGCTCTACGACAGCCTGAGCAACCTGGGTGTGCTGGAGATCGCGCGCGAAGCGCTGTCGGAGCTGGGCGTGGATCTGGAGCGCATCCGCCTGCTGGAGCCCGACGCGGCGCTCGGCAACGGTGGCCTGGGCCGGCTGGCGGCGTGCTTTATGGAAAGCATGTCGACCCTCGGCATTGCTGGCCACGGCTATGGCATTCGTTATGAACACGGCCTGTTCCGCCAGGCCATTGTCGACGGTTGGCAGCAGGAACAGACCGAACGCTGGCTGGATTTCGGTAACCCTTGGGAATTCGAGCGCGCCGAAGTGATTTACCCGATTGGCTTTGGCGGCAGCGTCGAAACCGTTGCGGACGCCTCCGGCAAGATGATCCAGGTATGGTCGCCCAACGAAACCGTACGTGCTGTTGCCTATGACACGCCGGTCGTCGGTTGGCGCGGCGCCAGCGTCAACACCCTGCGCCTATGGCGTGCGCGGGCTGTAGAAGACCTGCATCTGGAGCGCTTCAACGCCGGTGACCACTTGGGCGCCGTCGCCGAGGTGGCCCGTGCCGAAAGCATCTCCCGAGTGCTTTACCCGGCCGACAGCACCGAAGCAGGGCAGGAGCTGCGCCTGCGCCAGGAATATTTCTTCGTCTCCGCGTCCCTGCAGGATTTGCTGCGCCGCCACAAGAACATGCACGGTTCGGTGCTCAGCCTGGGCGAGCACGCCGCCATCCAGCTCAACGACACCCACCCGTCCATCGCCGTGGCCGAGTTGATGCGCCAACTGGTCGACCTGCACGATGTACCGTGGGAAGCCGCGTGGGATGTCACCGTCGAGACCCTTTCGTACACCAACCACACCTTGCTGCCCGAGGCACTGGAAACCTGGCCTGTCGGTTTGATGGAGCGCATGCTGCCGCGGCACATGCAGATCATCTACCTGATCAACGCCCAGCACATCGACTCGCTGCGTGCCAAAGGCATCCACGACTTTGATGTCTTGCGCGCTGTGTCGCTGATCGAAGAAGACAACGGCCGCCGCGTGCGCATGGGCAACCTGGCATTCCTGGGCTCCCATAGCGTCAACGGCGTGTCCGGTTTGCATACCCAGCTAATGCGCAGCACGGTGTTCTCCGAACTGCACAAGCTCTACCCCGAGCGCATCAACAACAAAACCAACGGCATTACCTTCCGTCGCTGGTTGTACCAGGCCAACCCCAAGTTGACCGATATGCTGGTGGAAGCCCTGGGCCCGGATATTCTGGACCAGCCCGAGCAGCGTCTTATCGAGTTGGAACCCTTTGCCGAGAAACCGGCCTTCCGCAAAGCGTTCGCTGAACAGCGCCTGCACAGCAAGCGCGCACTGGCGCAGATCATCCATGAGCGCCTGGGCATTGCGATCAACCCGGCGGCGATGTTCGACGTGCAGGTCAAGCGCATCCATGAATACAAGCGCCAACTGCTCAACCTGCTGCACACTGTGGCGCTGTACCAGGCGATCCGTGCCGAGCCGGGCATCGATTGGGTGCCGCGGGTGAAGATCTTCGCGGGTAAGGCAGCGGCCAGTTATCACCAGGCCAAGCTGATCATCAAGCTGACCAACGACATCGCCCGCACCGTCAACAACGACCCGACCGTACGCGGCCTGCTCAAGGTGGTGTTCCTGCCCAACTACAACGTCAGCCTGGCGGAAAGCATCATTCCGGCAGCGGATTTGTCGGAGCAGATTTCCACGGCCGGCTTTGAGGCGTCGGGTACCAGCAACATGAAGTTCGGCCTCAACGGCGCGCTGACCATTGGCACCATGGACGGCGCCAACGTGGAGATGCACGAGCGGGTCGGCGCCGAGCACATGTTTATCTTTGGCCTCAGCGCCCAGCAGGTAGAAGCCCGCAAGCACGCCGGCGAGTTCAGCGCCGGGCCGGACATCGCCGCGTCCCATCGCTTGAACGACGTGCTGCAAGCGATCCGTGGTGGGGTATTTTCGCCGGATGACCCGGGCCGCTATGTGGGCCTGATCGATGGGCTGATCGACTACGATCGCTTCCTGGTGTGTGCCGACTTTGACGCCTACTGGGACGCGCAGGCGCGGGTCGAGGCGCATTGGCACGACTCCAAGGCCTGGTGGCGCTCGGCGGTGCTCAACACGGCGCGCATGGGGTGGTTCAGCTCTGACCGCACCATCCGCGAGTACGCCACCGAGATCTGGAAAGCCCTCGACTAACTGATACCCCTGTAGGAGCGAGCTTGCTCGCGAAGAGCTCCAACGATAACGCGTGCTTGCTGAATGAACGCGGCGCGTGTGAGTTTTTCGCGAGCAAGCTCGCTCCTACAGAGGGCTATTGCGTTGGGTCGTGAACTCTATTGGCGTTAAATCCTCTGATTAGAGGAAATCAGCCCCGACTCGCGCTAAACTGCGCGGGTTTTTAGCCCCCCATTCTCCGGAGCCGTCCATGTCCCGCGTTACCTTGAGTCGCTATTTGATCGAGCAGACCCGCAGCAACAACACGCCTGCCGATCTGCGCTTCCTTATCGAAGTGGTGGCGCGTGCTTGCAAGGAAATCAGCCACGCCGTTTCCAAAGGCGCACTGGGCGGTGTCCTGGGCAGCATGGGCACTGAAAACGTGCAGGGCGAAGTGCAGAAGAAACTGGACGTTCTGTCCAACGAAATCCTGCTCGAAGCCAACGAATGGGGCGGCCACCTGGCCGGCATGGCGTCCGAAGAAATGGACAATGCCTACCAGATCCCAGGCAAATACCCGAAAGGCGCATACCTGCTGGTATTCGACCCACTGGACGGTTCGTCCAACATCGACATCAACGCACCGGTCGGCACCATCTTCTCGGTACTGCGTTGCCCCAACGAATACCTGAGCCAGAACGAAGCCCTGAACGAAAAGGCCTTCCTGCAGCCAGGCACCGAGCAGGTTGCTGCCGGCTATGCGATCTACGGCCCACAGACCATGCTGGTGCTGACCCTGGGCGACGGCGTCAAGGGCTTCACCCTGGACCGTGAAATGGGCAGCTTCGTGCTGACCCACGAAGACATTTCGATTCCTGCTTCTACCCAGGAATTTGCCATCAACATGTCCAACCAGCGCCACTGGGAAGAACCGGTGAAGCGCTACGTCAACGAGCTGATGGAAGGCGAAGAAGGCCCGCTGAAGAAGAACTTCAACATGCGCTGGGTGGCCGCGATGGTTGCCGACGTACACCGCATCCTGACCCGTGGTGGGCTGTTCATGTACCCACGCGACAGCCGCGAGCCGTCCAAGCCAGGCAAGCTGCGCCTGATGTACGAAGCCAACCCGATGTCGTTTTTGGTTGAACAGGCAGGCGGTGCGTCCACCGACGGCCACCAGCGCATCCTCGACATTCAGCCTGAAGGCCTGCACCAGCGTGTGGCGGTATTCCTGGGTTCGAAGGAAGAAGTTGAGCGCGTGACGGCCTATCACAAGAAGTAAGCCGTAACGAGCGGTGAGCCGCTGTATTGTGAGATGGATCACCGTTAAAGAAGCCCCGAAACGTTTCAGCGTTTTCGGGGCTTTTTTGTTTTCGCTCGTCGGGAACCAGACACCCCTTTTCCCTTCTAAGCTTCTGGCAGATACCCCAGCTGCTTTGTCTCTCCAGGAGCTTTTCCATGTCTATACGCCGTCTCGCCCTGCTGGCTTTTTGCGTGCTCTTAGCCGCTTGCAGCAAGGTCACCCAAGAAAACTACCAAAAGCTCTCGGCCGGCATGGCCAAGGCCGAGGTGGAGTCGTTGCTGGGCAAGCCAACCGATTGTTCCGGCGCACTGGGCATGTCCAGCTGCACCTGGGGCGATAAAAACAGCTTTATCAGCGTGCAGTACGCCGGTGACAAAGTTCTGATGTTTTCCGGGCAAGGCCTGAAGTAAACCGGGGCGCGAGCCTGCGGGAGAAGAAGAATGATGCGTTTTGTTTTGTTCCTTTGCGCCAGCCTGTTTTTGGCGGGCTGCGCCAGCCATTCTGGCGATGATCTGCAACCCAAGACTGCGAGCAACGTCAACCTCAAGCGTTACCAGGGCACCTGGTATGAGTTGGCCCGGTTGCCGATGTACTTCCAGCGCAACTGTGCGCAATCCGAAGCCCGCTACACCTTGCTGCCTGATGGTGACATGTCGGTTTTCAACCGCTGCCTGACGCCTGAGTGGAAGTGGCAAGAGGCCAAAGGCACGGCAACGCCGCAGGTGCCAGGCAAGACCGACAAACTGTGGGTGGAATTCAATAACTGGTTTACATCGCTGTTGCCGGGCGTTGCCAAGGGCGACTACTGGGTGCTGTATGTCAGCGATGACTACAAGACCGCCATCGTCGGCAGCCCGAGCCGTCGCTATATGTGGATCCTGTCGCGCACGCCGACGGTGAGTGCCGATACCCGCGAAGACCTGCTGAGCAGGGCGCGACAGCAAGGCTATGACACCACGCGGTTGATCTGGCGCACGTCGGATAAGCAGATGGCGAAGACGTCTCAGTAATTTGCGGCCCCTCAATCAAATGTGGGAGCTGGCTTGCCTGCGATAGCATCAACCCGGTGTAACTGAAGCACCGAGGTGTCTGTATCGCAGGCAAGCCAGCTCCCGCAGTTGTTATGGGTTGGTCGTCAGTTCAGCAAGTCCTTCAGGACCTGGGTGAATGCCCGGCTGCTGTCTTCTTCGCCAGCATGATGCCCATCTCGCACCACCCATTTGCCATTGACCAGTACATCGCGCACTTGCCGATCACCACCGGCAAAAAGCCAGCGGTTGAGAATCCCATCCTCACTGGCCGTCGCCAAGTACGGGTCGCTACCGTCCAGCACTATCCAGTCCGCACGCTTGCCCACTTGCAGTCGACCAATCGGCTGGCCCAGCGCTTGTGCGCCACCGTCCAGCGCAGCATCGAACAGCGTGCGACCCACCATCGGCTGATCGCTGCGATACAGGCGGTTGCGCCGTTGATCGCGCAGGCGCTGGCCGTATTCCAGCCAACGCAGTTCTTCCACCACGCTCAGTGACACATGGCTGTCGGAACCGATGCCCATGCGGCCGCCCTGAGCGAGGAAGTCCACCGCCGGAAAAATCCCATCGCCCAGGTTGGCTTCGGTGGTCAGGCACAAACCGGCAATCGCTCGGCTGTTGGCCATGCGCGTGACTTCGTCGGCATCGGCATGGGTGGCATGCACCAGGCACCAGCGATCATCCACCTCGACATTGTCATACAGCCACTGCAACGGGCGCTTGCCGCTCCAGGCCAGGCAGTCGTCGACTTCTTTTTGCTGTTCGGCGATGTGGATATGCACGGGGCAGTTTTTGTCACTGGCGCCCAGCACGGTATGGATTTGTTCGGGGGTTACGGCGCGCAGGGAGTGGAAGCACAGGCCCAGTTGCTGCGCCGGTTGTGCCGCCAGAATGGGCTGCAGGCGTGCTTGCAGGTCCAGGTAGTGTTCCGTGCTGTTGATAAACCGTCGCTGGCCTTCATTCGGCGCTTGGCCACCAAAACCCGCGTGGGTGTAGAGCACCGGCAGCAAGGTCAGGCCGATCCCGCTGCTGGCGGCCGCCTGGCTGATCTGGCGGGACAGCTCCGTACGGTCGGCATAGGGCTGGCCGCTGACATCGTGGTGCACGTAATGAAACTCGGCCACCGAGGTGTAGCCGGCCTTGAGCATTTCGATATACAGCTGACGGGCGATGACCTGTAACTGCTCGGGGTTGATCTTGCCGACCATGCGGTACATCAAGTCGCGCCAGGTCCAGAAACTGTCGTTGGGGTTGCCGGCCACTTCGGCCAAGCCCGCCATGGCGCGTTGGAAGGCATGGGAGTGCAGGTTCGGCATGCCCGCCAACACCGGGCCCCTGAGCCGTTCCGCGCCTTCTGCACTGGCATTGGGCTCAACCTTTGTCAGCAGGCCATCGGCGCCGACTTCAAGACGTACATCATTGGCCCATCCATTAGGCAGCAGTGCGCGTTCGGCAAAGAAAGCGGACATGATCAAGGCACCCCGGTCGTGTGTTTATTTGTATATACATATACAGACGTTTGCCTGCTCGGTAAACTCCGGCAATCTATGCATCTTTTTCCCCTGCAAGGATTCCCTGTGCCGACTCCGCCCGCCAACTCTTCGCTGGCTGCCCACATGGACGAAAGTCCGGCGCCCTTGTATGCCCGCGTCAAACAGATGATCAGCCAGCAGATCCTCAACGGCAACTGGCCGCCCCATTACCGCGTGCCGTCGGAAAGCGAGCTGGTCAGCGAGTTGGGCTTCAGCCGCATGACCATCAACCGTGCCCTGCGCGAGCTGACCGCCGAAGGCTTGTTGGTGCGTATGCAGGGTGTGGGTACGTTTGTTGCCGAGCCGAAAAGCCAGTCGGCCCTGTTTGAAGTGCACAACATCGCCGATGAAATCGCCTCCCGCGGGCATCGGCACACTTGCCAGGTCATCACCCTGGGCGAAGAAGCTGCTGGTTCCGAGCGCGCCGTCGCCTTGGAAATGCGCGAAGGCGGGCGGGTGTTCCACTCGTTGATCGTGCATTACGAGAACGACATTCCTGTGCAAATCGAAGACCGTTTCGTCAACGCTCTGGTCGCGCCGGAATACCTGCAGCAGGACTTCACCCAGCAAACCCCGTATGCCTATTTGAACCAGGTCGCGCCGTTGACTGAGGGTGAGCATGTGGTTGAGGCGATTCTCGCCGATGCCGCCGAGTGCAAGTTGTTGCAGATCGAGCCGAGCGAGCCGTGCCTGTTGATTCGCCGACGCACCTGGTCGGGTCGCCAGCCGGTGACTGCGGCGCGGTTGATCCACCCCGGTTCCCGTCACAGCCTCGAAGGACGCTTCAGTAAATGAGTGAGATCAACGTCTGGCGCGCCGCCGACTACGTGCGCATGCCGTGGAAGAACGGCGGCGGCAGTACCGAAGAAATCAGTCGCGACGCCGGCACCGGCCTGGAGGGCTTTGGCTGGCGTTTGTCGATTGCCGATATCGCCGAGTCGGGTGGGTTTTCCACCTTCGCCGGTTACCAGCGCGTGATTACGGTGATCAAAGGCGCCGGCATGGTGCTGACCGTAGACGGTGAGGAGCAGCGCGGGTTGTTACCGTTGCAGCCGTTCGCGTTCAAGGGCGAAAGCCAGGTGTCATGCCGTTTGATCACCGGGCCGATTCGCGACTTCAATCTGATCTATTCGCCCGAGCGTTACCATGCACGCTTGCAGTGGATGGATGGCGTGCAGCAGTTTTTCAGTACTGCGCAGACGGTGCTGGTTTTCAGCGTGGCGGACGAAGTGAAGGTGCTGGGCGAGAAGCTCGGCTACCACGATTGCCTGCAAGTGGACGGTAACACTGAACTGCTGGAAATATCGGTCACAGGCCGCTGCTGCATCATCGAACTGACCGCACGCGGTTAAAAACTGTGGGAGCGGGCTTGCCTGCGATAGCGGTGTATCAGCCTAGGATGTGCTGATTGACACACCGCTATCGCAGGCAAGCCAGCTCCCACATTTGTTTGTGCGCTGTTCCCAAGACCGCGCACCAATTTGTTACCGAACGCCCCAGCGTGACGCAAAGCCACGCTGTCGTGACAAATCCTCTTTGCGGTAAAACGCCTCCGTAAGAAATTTCATCAAGCCTCCAAGCCTTGATTATCAAAGCTTACGCGCGCCTTGGAAAAAATCTGTAAGGCTCATTTCAAAAGTTGGCCGCTCGATTGCATATGCTTGTACATACAAGTAAAGATGTGTGCGTAAGACTTCGCACCATCCATGTTCGCGCATCGATCGCCGAGGAGTCCTAGCTGTGACCAAGCCTACAAAATACCGTGACGTCGAAATCCGCGCCGCCCGCGGTAACAAGCTCACCGCCAAAAGCTGGCTGACCGAAGCGCCGCTGCGCATGCTGATGAACAACCTCGACCCGCAAGTGGCCGAGAATCCCAAAGAATTGGTGGTGTACGGCGGTATCGGCCGTGCGGCGCGCAACTGGGAGTGCTACGACCAGATCGTCGAGAGCCTCACCAATCTGAACGACGACGAAACCCTGCTGGTGCAATCCGGTAAGCCGGTCGGCGTGTTCAAGACCCACAGCAACGCCCCGCGCGTGTTGATTGCCAACTCCAACCTGGTACCGCACTGGGCCAGTTGGGAGCATTTCAACGAACTGGATGCCAAGGGCCTGGCCATGTACGGCCAGATGACCGCCGGCAGCTGGATCTACATCGGCAGCCAGGGCATCGTTCAAGGCACCTACGAAACCTTCGTGGAAGCCGGCCGCCAGCATTACAACAGCGACCTGACCGGTCGCTGGGTGCTCACCGCCGGCCTCGGCGGCATGGGCGGCGCGCAGCCACTGGCCGCGACCCTGGCCGGCGCCTGCTCGCTGAACATCGAGTGCCAGCAAGTCAGCATCGACTTCCGCCTGAGCAGCCGCTACGTCGACGAGCAGGCCACCGACCTCGACGACGCCCTGGCGCGTATCGCCAAGTACACCAAGGAAGGCAAGGCCATCTCCATCGCCCTGCTGGGCAACGCCGCAGAGATCCTGCCGGAACTGGTCAAGCGCGGCGTGCGCCCGGACATGGTCACCGACCAGACCAGCGCCCACGACCCACTCAACGGCTACCTGCCGGCCGGCTGGACCTGGGACGAATACCGCGCTCGCGCCAAGACCGAGCCGGCCGCCGTGATCAAGGCCGCCAAGCAGTCGATGGCCGTCCACGTCAAAGCCATGCTCGAATTCCAGAAGCAAGGCATCCCGACCTTCGACTACGGCAACAACATCCGCCAGATGGCCCAGGAAGAGGGCGTGGAAAACGCGTTCGACTTCCCAGGTTTCGTACCGGCTTACATCCGCCCACTGTTCTGCCGTGGCATCGGCCCGTTCCGTTGGGCGGCGCTGTCCGGCGACCCGCAAGACATCTACAAGACCGACGCCAAAGTCAAAGAACTGATCCCGGACGATGCCCACCTGCACAACTGGCTGGACATGGCCCGCGAGCGCATCAGCTTCCAGGGCCTGCCGGCACGTATCTGCTGGGTCGGCCTGGGCCAGCGTGCCAAGTTGGGCCTGGCGTTCAACGAAATGGTGCGCAGCGGCGAGCTGTCCGCGCCGGTCGTGATCGGCCGTGATCACCTGGACTCCGGCTCGGTCGCCAGCCCGAACCGCGAAACCGAAGCCATGCAGGACGGCTCCGACGCTGTGTCCGACTGGCCACTGCTCAACGCCTTGCTCAACACCGCGAGCGGCGCCACCTGGGTCTCGCTGCACCACGGTGGCGGCGTGGGCATGGGCTTCTCCCAGCACTCGGGGATGGTGATTGTCTGCGACGGTACTGACGAAGCGGCCGAGCGGATTGCCCGCGTGCTGCACAACGACCCGGCGACCGGGGTGATGCGTCATGCGGATGCGGGTTACCAGATCGCTGTCGACTGCGCCAAGGAACAAGGCCTGAACCTGCCGATGATCAAGTAACTCAATGTGGGGTGGGCTTGTGTGGCGAGCAAGCTTGCTTGCGCTGGGGTGCGAAGCAGCCCCAAAAAGCCGGCTCCAGCTTCGCTGTCGAACGGGAGCAAGCTCCCTCGCCACAGCAAGCCAGCGCCCACAGAAGAGCAAGATGCATACAAAACAATCCATCAGAGGTTGAACAACATGGCTGCAAACGACACCACCCCGTTGATCGAGAAACGTTCGATCGACTACATCCCGGAAGCGGAAAGACATGGTCGTCTATTCAGTCAATTCACCCTGTGGATGGGTGCCAACCTGCAGATCACTGCGATTGTTACCGGGGCGTTGGCCGTGGTGCTGGGCGGTGATGTGTTCTGGTCGTTGATCGGCTTGCTCATCGGTCAATTGATCGGCGGTGGCGTCATGGCGCTGCATGCGGCGCAAGGGCCCAAGCTTGGCCTGCCGCAGATGATTTCCAGCCGGGTGCAGTTCGGCGTGTATGGGGCGGCCATTCCGATTGTGCTGGTGTGCTTGATGTACTTGGGTTTCACCGCCACCGGTACCGTGTTGTCGGGCCAGGCGCTGGGCCAGTTGTTCGGGGTCAGCGACAGCGTCGGCATCCTGATCTTCGCCAGTGTCATCGTGCTGGTCACGGTGCTGGGTTACCGAGTGATCCACTTCATCGGCCGGGTTGCCAGCCTGATTGGCGTGGTTGCCTTTGTGTACCTGTTCAGCCGCCTGATGAGCCAGACCGACGTTGGCGCGCTCCTGCAGATCCGCCACTTCAGCTGGAGCAGTTTCCTGCTGGCCGTGTCGCTGGCGGCCTCTTGGCAGATTGCGTTCGGCCCTTACGTGGCGGATTACTCGCGTTACCTGCCGAGCCACACGTCATCGGTTAAAACCTTTCTCGCTGCTGGCGCAGGCTCAGTCATCGGGGCCCAAGTGGCGATGGTCCTCGGCGTGTTTGCCGCGGCCATGTCCAACGGGCAGTTTGCCGGTCACGAGGTGGCGTACATCGTTGGCTTGAGCGGCACGGGGGCCACCGCTGCGTTGCTGTATTTCAGCATCGCGTTCGGCAAGGTCACCATCTCGACGCTCAATTCCTACGGCAGCTTCATGTGCATCGCCACTATCATCAGCGGCTTTCGTGGGCGTCTGGAGGTCACGCGTCTGCAGCGTCTGGTGTTCGTGTTGATGATCGTCGGCACGGCCACGCTGATCGCGTTGCTCGGCCAACATTCGTTCCTCGGTGCATTCAAGTCGTTCATCCTGTTCCTGTTGGCGTTCTTTACGCCCTGGAGCGCGATCAACCTGGTGGATTACTACTGCATCACCCGCGAGCGTTATGACGTGCCGGCGCTGGCCGACCCGAACGGTCGCTACGGCCGCTGGAACCTGCTGGGCATCAGCGTCTATGTGTTCGGCGTACTGGTGCAGTTGCCGTTCATCTCCACCAAGTTCTACACCGGTCCCCTGGTGGCCGCGCTGGGTGATGTGGATATCTCCTGGATCATCGGCCTGGTACTGCCGGCGGCCCTGTATTACGTGTGTGCGAAAAAATGGCACGGCACGGTACCCGATCACCTGATCCTGCCAAAAGAGCAGGGCGCTTCACCCATAACAAACGAGCTGGCTGCACAAGCCTGATGGGACGTGGACAGGGCAGGACGCCTACTGACTGCCGTAATCCATTTCAAGATTGGGAGCGTCACAACAATGACTATGAATAAGACCTTGCTGGCTACTTTGTTCGCGGCCGGCGTGCTGGCAAGTGCCGGCGCCCAGGCGGCCGGTTGGTGCGAGTCGGGTAAACCGGTGAAATTCGCCGGCCTGAATTGGGAAAGCGGCATGTTGCTCACCGACATCCTGCAAACCGTGCTCGAAAAAGGCTACGACTGCAAAACCGACAGCTTGCCGGGCAATTCCATCACCATGGAAAACGCCCTGGGCAGCAACGATATTCAAGTTTTCGCCGAGGAGTGGGTAGGCCGCAGCGAGGTCTGGAACAAAGCCGAGAAGGCCGGCAAAGTCGTCGGCGTCGGGGCTCCGGTGGTCGGCGCGGTCGAAGGCTGGTACGTGCCGCGCTATGTGATCGAAGGCGACGCCAAGCGCAAGCTGGAAGCCAAGGCGCCGGACCTGAAAAACATCGCCGACCTGGCCAAGTACGCCTCGGTGTTCAAGGACCAGGAAGAGCCGTCCAAGGGCCGTTTCTACAACTGCCCGGCCGGCTGGACCTGCGAGCTGGACAACAGCGAAATGCTCAAGAGCTACGGCCTGGAAAGCACCTATACCAACTTCCGCCCGGGCACCGGCCCGGCGCTGGATGCGGCGGTACTGTCGAGCTACAAGCGCGGCGAGCCGATCCTGTTCTACTACTGGTCACCGACACCGCTGATGGGCCAGGTCGATCTGGTCAAGCTGGAAGAAAAGCCCGGCGTGGACAAAACCGTGAGCATCAAGGTCGGCCTCTCCAAGTCTTTCCACGAGCAAGCCCCGGAACTGGTGGCCGTGCTGGAAAAGGTCAACCTGCCCATCGACCTGCTGAACCAGAACCTGGGCCGCATGGCCAAGGAGCGGATCGAGTCGCCGAAACTGGCGAAAATATTCCTCAAGGAACATCCTGAAGTCTGGCACGCCTGGGTGAGCGAAGACGCAGCCAAGAAAATCGACGCGGCCTTGTAGGTCAAGTGTGCACGGCTACCCTCAAGGGTGGCCGGGCGGCTGGCCACAACCCACTGGATCGAGAGCACGATATGTTTCCTGAGAGCTTTACCTTTTCCATCGCCGACTGGGTCAACGGTTGGGTGGACGCACTGGTCACCAACTACGGCGATGTGTTCCGGCACATCTCCGATACGCTGCTGTGGGCCATCGTCAACCTGGAAGGCCTGCTGCGCGCAGCGCCCTGGTGGCTGATGCTGGCCATCGTCGGGGGCATCGCCTGGCACGCCACACGCAAGGTGGTGACCACGGCGGTGATCGTCGGTTTGCTGTTCCTGGTGGGCGCCGTTGGCCTGTGGGACAAGCTGATGCAAACCCTGGCATTGATGATGGTGGCCACGGTGATTTCGGTGTTGATCGGCATCCCCCTGGGTATCTTGTCGGCGCGCAGTAATCGCCTGCGTTCGGTGCTGATGCCGCTGCTGGACATCATGCAAACCATGCCCAGCTTCGTGTATCTGATCCCGGTGCTGATGCTGTTCGGCCTGGGCAAGGTCCCGGCGATTTTCGCTACGGTGATCTACGCCGCGCCGCCGCTGATTCGCCTGACAGACCTGGGTATTCGCCAGGTCGATGGCGAGGTCATGGAAGCCATCAACGCCTTCGGCGCCAACCGCTGGCAGCAACTGTTCGGCGTGCAATTGCCGCTGGCGCTGCCAAGCATCATGGCCGGGATCAACCAGACCACCATGATGGCGCTGTCGATGGTGGTGATCGCCTCGATGATCGGTGCCCGTGGCTTGGGTGAAGACGTACTCGTCGGCATCCAGACCCTCAACGTCGGCCGCGGCCTTGAAGCCGGGCTGGCGATCGTGATTCTCGCAGTGGTCATCGACCGCATTACCCAGGCTTATGGCCGCCCACGGCATGAGGCGAGCAAATGACGACTGTCAGCAAAATCGAAGTCAAAAACGTCTTCAAGATTTTCGGCGCACGCGCCCAGGATGCGCTGGCCATGGTCGGCCAGGGCAAGACCAAAGACCAGGTACTGGCCGAGACCGGTTGCGTGGTCGGCGTCAATGACCTGTCCCTGAGCATCGGCACCGGTGAGATCTTTGTGATCATGGGCTTGTCGGGTTCGGGCAAATCCACCCTGGTGCGCCACTTCAACCGCCTGATCGACCCCACCAGCGGCGCGATCCTGGTGGATGGCGAAGACATCCTGCAACTGGACATGGCAGCCCTGCGCCAATTCCGTCGGCACAAGATCAGCATGGTGTTCCAGAGCTTCGGCCTGCTGCCGCACAAGAGCGTGCTCGACAACGTTGCCTACGGCCTGAAAGTGCGTGGCGAAACCAAGCAGGTCTGCGCCGAACGTGCGTTGCACTGGATCGAAACCGTGGGCCTCAAAGGCTACGAAAACAAATACCCGCACCAGCTGTCCGGTGGCATGCGCCAGCGCGTGGGCCTGGCCCGCGCCTTGGCGGCCGACACCGACATCATCCTGATGGACGAAGCCTTCAGCGCCCTCGACCCGTTGATCCGCGCCGAGATGCAGGACCAATTGCTCGAGCTGCAAAAGACCCTGCACAAGACCATCGTGTTTATCACCCACGATCTCGACGAGGCCGTGCGCATCGGCAACCGCATTGCGATCCTCAAGGACGGCAAGCTGATCCAGGTCGGCACGCCGCGAGAGATTCTGCACTCGCCGGCGGATGAGTATGTGGACCGCTTTGTTCAGCGGCGGGCGGCGGTGGTCTGATCCGGGCTTGAACGTTCTCACGCTCCGCGTGGGAACGCATTTCGTGACGCTCCGCGTCACTTGGGGGGACGCAGAGCGTCCCAGGCGGCGTACCCACGCAGAGCGTGGGAACGATCAATGCTGCCTAAGAATTGAAGAAGGTATGAAGATGTCCCAGGCAACCAAAATCATCATCGCCGACACCCCCATGCGCTGGCAGGACGTCACCGCCGTCGCCCGCCACGGCGCCATGCTCGAACTGTCGGGCCACGCCTGGGCGCGTGTCGACAATGCCCAGGCCATCGTGCAGCGCATCGTCACCAGCGGCGAGCGTGCCTATGGTGTCAACACCGGCCTGGGCGCGCTGTGCAACGTCTCGCTCAAGACCGAGCAACTGAGCCAACTGTCGCGCAATACGCTGTTGAGCCACGCCTGCGGCGTCGGCCCGGTGCTCAGCGACGAGCAGACCCGTGCGATCATCTGCGCGGCGATCATCAACTACAGCCACGGCAAATCCGGCCTGCATCCGCAGGTGGTGCACGCGCTGCTGGCGCTGCTCAACCACGGCATCACCCCGCAAGTACCGTCCCAAGGCTCGGTGGGGTATCTGACCCACATGGCCCATATCGGCGTGGCCCTGCTGGGCGTTGGTAATGTGAGTTATCGCGGCCAGATCGTCACGGCGCAACACGCGTTGCAGGCTGAAGGCTTGCAGCCGGTGGTGCTCGGCGCCAAAGACGGCCTGTGCCTGGTCAATGGCACGCCGTGCATGACCGGCCTGAGCTGCCTGGCCCTGGCCGACGCGCATCACTTGCTGCAGTGGGCCGACGTGATCGGTGCCATGAGCTTCGAAGCCCAGCGCGGCCAGATTGACGCCTTTGACGAAGCCATCATCGCCCTCAAGCCGCACCCGGGCATGCAGCACGTAGGTATCAACCTGCGTGCCCTGCTCGACGGCAGTGAGGTGATTGCCAGCAGCAAAGGTATTCGCACCCAGGACGCCTTGAGCATTCGCTCGATTCCGCAGATTCACGGCGCGGCCCGCGACCAGGTAGAACACGCCACGCGCCAGATCGAGACCGAACTCAACAGCGCCACCGACAACCCGCTGGTGCTGGGCACGCCGGATAATTACCGCGTGGTGTCCCAGGCCAACCCTCACGGGCAGTCCGTCGCGTTGGCGGCCGACATGCTCGCCATCGCCATGGCCGAGATCGGTTCGGTGGCCGAGCGTCGCCTGGATCGCCTGGTCAACCCGCATGTCAGCGGCCTGCCAGCCTTCCTGGTGAGCAACCCGGGCGTCAACTCCGGAATGATGATCGTGCAGTACGTCGCCGCGTCCCTGTGCGGGCAAAACCGTCAGCTGGCGCAACCGGCGGTGCTCGACAACTTCGTCACCTCGGGCCTGCAGGAAGACCACTTGAGCATGGGCACCAACGCCGCGCTCAAGTTGCACCAGGTGCTGGCCAACGTCACCCAGATTCTTGCCATCGAGTACCTGCTGGCGGCCCAGGCTTTCGAGTTTCTCAAGGACCAGCGCTTCGGCGCCGGTACCGACCGCGCCTGGCGTTTGCTGCGCGAAGTGGTCCCTGCGTATGAACAGGACCGCTGGCTGGCGCCGGATATTGCCGCCGCTGCCCAATTGCTTAAAGACACTGCTTTACCGAATTTGCACTGAACACCTAAGAACAATTCACAAGGAGTATGAATGTGACTGCGCTAAACCTGATTCCAGGCCAACTGAGCCTCGCCCAACTGCGTGCCATCTACCAGCAGCCAGTAACCCTCAGCCTGGATGACAGCGCCTCGGCCCAGATCGAAGCCAGCGTTGCCTGCGTGGAGCAGATTCTCGCCGAGAACCGCACCGCCTACGGCATCAACACCGGTTTTGGCCTGTTGGCATCGACCCGCATCGCCAGCGAAGACCTGGAAAACCTCCAGCGTTCCCTGGTGCTGTCCCACGCCGCCGGCGTCGGTGAGCCGATCAGCGATGCACTGGTGCGACTGGTCATGGTGCTCAAGGTCAACAGCCTGAGCCGTGGCTTCTCCGGGATTCGTCGCCAGGTGATCGACGCGCTGATCGCGCTGATCAACGCCGAGGTGTACCCGCACATTCCGCTCAAGGGGTCAGTGGGTGCTTCCGGTGACCTGGCGCCGCTGGCGCACATGTCCCTGGTACTGCTTGGCGAAGGCAAGGCGCGTTACAAGGGCGAATGGCTGGAAGCCACCGAGGCACTGAAAATCGCCGGCCTCACGCCGCTGACCCTGGCCGCCAAAGAAGGCCTGGCGCTGCTCAACGGCACCCAGGTGTCCACGGCCTATGCCCTGCGTGGCCTGTTCGAAGGCGAAGACCTGTTCGCCGCTGCCCTCGCTTGCGGCGGCCTCACTGTGGAAGCGGTACTGGGTTCGCGTTCGCCGTTCGATGCGCGTATTCATGCGGCGCGTGGCCAGCGTGGCCAGATCGACTCGGCAGCGGCCTATCGTGACCTGCTCGGTGAGAGCAGCCAGGTGTCCCAATCGCACCAGAACTGCGACAAGGTTCAAGACCCGTATTCCCTGCGTTGCCAGCCACAGGTCATGGGCGCGTGCCTGACTCAATTGCGCCAGGCCGCCGAGGTGCTGGTGGTAGAGGCCAACGCAGTGTCGGATAACCCGCTGGTCTTTGCCGCCGAAGGCGATGTGATTTCCGGTGGCAACTTCCACGCTGAACCCGTGGCCATGGCCGCCGACAACATGGCGCTGGCCATTGCCGAAATCGGCTCCCTGAGCGAGCGTCGGATCTCGTTGATGATGGACAAGCATATGTCGCAACTGCCGCCGTTTCTGGTGGGCAATGGCGGGGTGAACTCCGGCTTCATGATCGCCCAGGTGACCGCTGCCGCACTCGCCAGCGAGAACAAGGCGCTGGCCCATCCCCATAGCGTCGACAGCTTGCCGACTTCGGCCAACCAGGAAGACCACGTGTCCATGGCCCCGGCTGCGGGCAAGCGTTTGTGGGAAATGGCCGAGAACACCCGGGGCATCCTCGCGGTGGAATGGCTCGCGGCGTGCCAGGGCCTGGACCTGCGCGACGGCCTGAAGACCTCGCCCAAGCTGGAAAAAGCCCGTGGCATCCTGCGCGACAAGGTGGCGTTCTATGACAAGGACCGCTTCTTCGCCCCGGACATCAACGCCGCCAGCGAACTGCTCGCCAGCCGCTGCCTGAATGAGCTGGTGCCGGCCAAGTTGCTGCCAAGCCTCTGACCGGGACTCGGTCTGTGCCTGATCATTCCCACGCTCCGCGTGGGAATGCATCCTGTGACGCTCTGCGTCACCGCTCTAAAAGCGGACGCGGAGCGTCCAGGTCGGAGTTCCCACGCCGAGCGTGGGAACGATCTTCTCCTCATAAGAATAATTAGGGACGAGAAATGCACCAGCCAGAAAAAGGTTTGAAACGCGGGCTCAACGCCCGACATATTCGCTTCATGGCCCTCGGTTCCGCGATCGGCACCGGGCTGTTCTATGGCTCTGCCTCCGCCATCCAGATGGCCGGTCCTGCCGTGCTGCTGGCCTACCTGATCGGCGGCGCTGCTGTATTCATGGTGATGCGCGCCCTCGGTGAGATGGCCGTGCACAACCCGGTGTCTGGCTCCTTCGGCCACTACGCCAGCACCTACCTGGGGCCCATGGCCGGGTTTATCCTTGGCTGGACCTACGCCTTTGAAATGATCATCGTCTGCCTCGCCGACGTCACCGCGTTCGGCATCTACATGGGCTTCTGGTTTCCCGAAGTGGCCCGTTGGGTCTGGGTGCTGGGCATCGTATTCCTGATCGGCGGCCTGAACCTGTGCAACGTCAAAGTCTTTGGCGAGATGGAGTTCTGGCTGTCGTTGCTCAAGGTCGGTGCCATTGTGGCGATGATCCTCGGCGGTTTTGGCATCATGCTGTTTGGTATTCACTCGGCAGGCGAAACCCAGGCCAGTGGCTTGAGCAATCTGTGGGCCCACGGCGGCTTCATGCCCAACGGCATCGGTGGGCTGATCGCCTCGTTTGCGGTGGTGATGTTTGCCTTTGGTGGCATCGAAATCATCGGCATCACCGCCGGTGAAGCCAAGGACCCACAGCGGGTGATCCCCAAGGCGATCAACGCGGTGCCGCTGCGTATCCTGCTGTTCTACGTGCTCACCCTGTTCGTGTTGATGGCCATCTACCCGTGGCCGCAGATCGGCAGCCAGGGCAGCCCGTTCGTGCAGATCTTCAGCAACCTGGGGATTGGCTCGGCGGCGACCATCCTCAACATCGTGGTGATCTCGGCGGCGGTGTCGGCGATCAACAGCGACATTTTCGGCGCCGGGCGCATGATGTACGGCCTGGCTCAACAAGGGCAGGCGCCCAAGGGCTTCGCGCAATTGTCCAAACAAGGCGTGCCATGGATGACCGTGGTGGTCATGGGCGCCGCCTTGCTCGGCGGTGTGGTACTCAACTACCTGATCCCGGAAAACGTGTTCTTGCTGATCGCCTCGATTGCCACCTTCGCCACCGTGTGGGTATGGCTGATGATCCTGTTTACCCAGGTCGCCATGCGCCGCTCGATGACCAAGGCGCAGATCGCCGAACTGAAATTCCCGGTGCCGTTCTGGCCTTATGCGCCGGCGGCGGCCATTGTGTTCATGCTGTTTGTGTTTGGTGTACTCGGTTACTTCCCGGATACCCAGGCGGCGTTGATGGTAGGCGCCGTGTGGATCGTGCTGCTGATCATCGCCTACTGGCTGTGGGTCAAGCCTGCCGCCGGGCAAACGGCCAAGGTCGATTACGACCCGGTTTTGTCTCATCGATAACTTAGGGAGGCGTTGATGAAAACGCTTTGGCAACACTGCCACGTCGCAACCATGGCCAACGGCAAATACTCGATCATCGAGGATGCCGCCATGGTGACTGCCGGCTCGCTCATCGAGTGGGTCGGCCCCCGCAGCCAGGCGCCAACCGCGGATTACGCCCAGGTGCATGACCTGCAAGGCGCGTGGGTCACTCCCGGGCTGATCGATTGCCACACCCATACGGTGTTCGGTGGCAATCGCAGCGGCGAATTCGAGCAGCGCCTCGAAGGTGTCAGCTACGCCGAGATCGCGGCCAAGGGCGGCGGCATTGCCAGCACTGTGCGCGCAACCCGTGCGGCGAGCGAAGATGAGCTGTTCTTGTGCGCTGAAAAGCGCCTGCGCAGTTTGCTGCGTGACGGCGTGACCACGGTGGAGATCAAGTCCGGCTACGGCCTGGACCTGGCCAACGAACGCAAGATGCTGCGCGTGGCTCGGCGCCTGGGTGAAGCGCTGCCGGTCAGCGTGCGCGCCACGTGCCTGGCCGCCCACGCGTTGCCGCCGGAGTACAAGGACCGCGCCGACGATTACATCGAGCACATCTGCAGCCAGATGCTGCCGGCCCTGGCCGCCGAGGGGTTGGTGGATGCGGTCGATGCCTTCTGTGAATACCTGGCATTTTCCCCCGAGCAGGTTGAGCGGGTATTCAAGGTCGCCCAGCAACTTGGCTTGCCGGTGAAGCTGCACGCCGAGCAACTCTCGTCGTTGCATGGCTCAAGCCTGGCGGCGCGCTACCGCGCGTTGTCGGCCGACCACCTGGAATTCATGACTGAAGAAGACGCCATCGCCATGGCTGCGGCCGGTACCGTCGCCGTGCTATTGCCGGGCGCGTTCTACTTCCTGCGTGAAACCCAGTTGCCGCCCATGGACGCCCTGCGCAAACACGGCGTGAAGATCGCCATCGCCAGCGACCTCAACCCCGGCACTTCACCGGCGCTGTCGGTGCGGCTGATGCTGAACATGGCCTGCACCCTGTTCCGCATGACCCCGGAAGAAGCCCTGGCCGGCGCCACGCAACACGCGGCCACCGCGTTGGGCCTGGGCGATACCCATGGTTCCCTGGAAGTGGGCAAGGTCGCGGATTTTGTCGCCTGGCAGATCGATCGCCCCGCCGACCTGGCCTACTGGTTGGGTGGCGAACTGGATAAACGCGTCGTGCGCCACGGCGTCGACGTCACTGTTTGAGAGGATGCAGTTGTGGATAAGGTTCTGACATTCAAACAAGGCCGCGTGCCGCTGCTGATCAGCATGCCCCACGCCGGCCTGCGGCTCACCCCAGCGGTGGAGGCCGGGTTGATACCCGAGGCGCAAAGCCTGCCGGATACCGATTGGCATATCCCGCTGTTGTATGACTTTGCCGAAGAGCTGGGCGCCAGCACCCTGGCGGCGGAGTACTCGCGGTTTGTCATCGACCTCAACCGGCCCTCCGACAACACGCCGCTGTATGCCGGTGCTACTACCGGCCTGTACCCAGAGACGCTGTTCGATGGCGTGCCGTTGTTCCGTGAAGGGCAAACGCCCTCCGAGGAGGAGCGGGCCAGTTACCTGCAAAAAATCTGGGGTCCGTACCACCGTCAACTGCAGGAAGAACTGGCACGCCTCAAGGCCGAGTTCGGCTACGCGCTGCTGTTCGACGCGCACTCGATCCGCTCGGTGATCCCGCACCTGTTTGACGGCAAATTGCCGGACTTCAATTTGGGTACCTTCAACGGCGCTGCGTGCGACCCGCAGCTGGCCAGCCAGCTGGAAGCCATCTGCGCTCAGCATCCGCAATATACCCATGTGCTGAACGGGCGCTTCAAGGGCGGCCATATCACCCGTCACTACGGCAACCCGGCGCAGGATATTCATGCGGTGCAGCTGGAGTTGTGCCAGAGCACCTATATGGAGGAGTTCGAGCCGTTCCGTTATCGCCATGATTTGGCCGAGCCGACGCAGGTGGTGTTGAGGCAGTTGCTGGAAGGGCTGTTGGCTTGGGGGCAGAAGCACTACCGGTAATTGTTGGTGCTGCTGCAATAGCTTTCGCGAGCAAGCCCGCTTGACCGCGCTCTATCATGAGAATGCGCTCGAAATGTGGGAGCTGGCTTGCCTGCGATAACGGGGGTTCAGCAACACTTTTATCAACTGACACACCGCCATCCCGGCAAAGGGCTGGCCCACGGTTGTTTGCGGGCACGCGGCCAGGTGCCGGAGGTGGATCGGCTGTATGACTATCTGCTTGGTTACCTGAGGCGCGAACTGCTGACACAGGTCTAAGTGCTCAAGGACATGCTCATTGCACAATTCGGGTTTATGATGCCAGACGGCAAAATAATAGACGTCCCCCCAGGGATGAACCCGACACCCTACGGAGCACGCAATGCAGACTTGGTACCCGCAGATCAAACCCTACGCCCGGCACGATCTGGCTGTCGATGACACCCACACCCTGTACGTCGATGAAAGTGGCTCCCCCGAAGGCTTGCCTGTCGTGTTCATCCATGGAGGCCCCGGCTCCGGTTGCGACGCCCAGAGCCGCTGCTATTTCGACCCGAACCTCTACCATATTGTCACCTTCGACCAGCGTGGCTGCGGCCGCTCTACGCCAAGGGCCAGTCTCGAGAACAACACCACCTGGGATCTGGTCGCCGACCTTGAGCGCATCCGCGAGCACCTGGGCATCGACAAATGGGTGCTGTTCGGCGGCTCCTGGGGTTCGACCCTGGCCCTGGCCTACGCGCAAACCCACCCCGAGCGCGTGCATGGCCTGATCGTGCGCGGCATCTTCCTCGCCCGCCCGCAGGATATTCGCTGGTTCTACCAGGAGGGCGCGAGCCGCCTGTTCCCGGACTACTGGCAGGACTATGTGGCACCCATCCCGGTGGAAGAGCGCCACGATATGATTGCCGCTTACCACAAGCGCCTGACCGGCAACGACCAGATCGCCCAGATGCATGCGGCCAAAGCCTGGTCGGGCTGGGAAGGCCGTATGTTGGGCCTGTGCCCGAGCCCGCAGCATGTGGAACGGTTTTCCGAGCCGCAGCGCGCCTTGTCCATCGCACGTATCGAATGCCATTACTTCACCAACAACTCCTTCCTGGAACCCAACCAGCTGATTCGCGATATGCACAAGATCGCCCATCTGCCTGGCGTCATCATCCATGGCCGCTACGATATGATCTGCACGCTGGATAACGCTTGGGAGCTGCATCAGGCCTGGCCCAACAGCGAGTTGCAGGTGATCCGCGAAGCAGGGCACGCGGCGTCCGAGCCGGGCATCACCGACGCACTGGTGCGTGCGACCGGCGAAATGGCCCGGCGCCTGCTCGACCTGCCGCCTGAAGAAGCATGAAGGGCTTGTTGCAGCGGGTGCGTGGCGCCCGGGTTGAGGTCGCAGGGGAGGTGATAGGCTCGATTGACCAGGGTTTGCTGGTGCTGGTGGCCGTCGAGCCTTCAGATACGCCCGAAAGCGCCGACAAACTGCTGCACAAGCTGCTTAACTATCGGGTGTTCAGTGACGAGGAGGGCAAGATGAACCTGTCCCTCAAGGACATCGGCGGCGGTTTGCTGCTGGTGTCGCAGTTCACCCTGGCGGCGGATACCAAAAGCGGGCTACGGCCCAGCTTCTCCACAGCGGCTCCTCCGGCCCTGGGAGCGGCGCTTTTTGAGCACTTGTTGTTACAAGCGCAACAATTGCATGGCAAGGTGGCGTCGGGGCGTTTTGGCGCGGATATGCAGGTGCACTTGGTCAATGATGGCCCTGTGACCTTCCTCTTACAGACATGAATGTATGAAAAACGACGTTAATGCCTAAAAACGCAGGGTTTCGCTACAAATACTTCACTGTCCCTGATGCGTTGTCTCGCGGGCTACTAGATAATCGCGCGCTACGGGGATCAGCGTTGTTTGGTCCATTTTTGACTTAGGTAGAGCCTTGTCCGACAACCGCATGGGGAATCATTTCGCCCCAGAGGAGTCGGAACATTGCTCGCCAACCTGGCATATAGATAGCTGGCCGTTGGTTTTTTGATCTGTTTTCGGCGAGGGTTGCTCGTGATTGTTAGTCCCTGTAATGCACCAAAATTGTCTGCCAAACGGTTACGAAACGCACTGGTGACGGGCTCTGCCCTGTTTTGCCTGTTCGGCGCGGGTCAACTGTGGGCGTTCAGTCTGGATGATGTGTCGGCCAAGGCAAAAGAGCTGGCTGGGCAGAAATACGAAGCTCCGCGCAGCAATTTGCCGAACGAATTCCGCGAAATGAAATTCGCTGACTACCAGAAGATTCGTTTCCGCAATGAAAAAGCCGAGTGGGCCGATCAGAACACCCCGTTCAAGCTGTCCTTCTATCACCAGGGGATGCATTTCGACACCCCGGTGAAAATCAACGAAGTCACCGCCGACAGCGTGCATGAAATCAAGTACGACCCGACGCGTTTCGATTTCGGCGACGTGAAATTTGATCCTAAAGCCACCGAACAGCTGGGTTACGCCGGTTTCCGTGTGCTTTTCCCGATCAACAAGGCCGACAAGCAAGACGAAATCATGACCATGCTCGGCGCCAGCTATTTCCGCGTCGTGGGCAAGGATCAGGTGTACGGCTTGTCTGCCCGTGGCATGGCGATCGACACCGCGTTGCCGTCTGGCGAAGAATTCCCGCGTTTCACCGAGTTCTGGATCGAGCGTCCAAAGCCGGGTGACAAGCACCTGGTGATTTTCGCGCTGCTGGATTCGCCACGCGCCACTGGCGCTTATCGCCTGATCCTGCGTCCTGGCACCGACACCGTAGTGGACGTCAAATCCCAGATGTTCCTGCGTGACAAGGTCAGCAAGCTGGGCGTTGCGCCGTTGACCTCGATGTTCCTGTTCGGCGCCAACCAGCCGTCCAAGGTCCTCAACTACCGCCGCGAGCTCCACGATTCCAGCGGCCTGTCGATTCACGCCGGCAATGGCGAGTGGATCTGGCGTCCGCTGAACAACCCTAAACACCTGTCGGTCAGCAACTTCAGCGTCGAGAACCCGCGTGGGTTCGGCCTGCTGCAACGTGGCCGCAACTTCAGCCACTACGAAGACCTGGACGACAACTACGACAAGCGCCCAAGCGCCTGGATCGAGCCTGAAGGTGACTGGGGCAAAGGCTCTGTCGACCTGGTCGAGATCCCGACCGCCGATGAAACCAACGACAACATCGTGGCGTTCTGGAGCCCGGCCGAACTGCCGGAAGTCGGCAAGCCGCTGGACGTGGCCTACCGCCTGCACTGGACACTGGACGACGCGGCCTTCCATTCGCCGGACAGTGCCTGGGTCAAGCAGACCCTGCGCTCCACGGGTGATGTGAAGCAATCGAACCTGATCCGTCAGCCGGATGGCAGCGTGGCCTACCTGGTGGACTTCGAGGGCCCGTCCCTGAAGAAACTGCTGCCGGACGCCCCGGTGCGTAGCCAGGTGAGTGTGGGTGATAACGCTGAACTGGTTGAAAACAGCGTGCGCTACAACGAACACACCAAAGGCTGGCGCCTGACCCTGCGTATGAAGATCAAGGACGCAAGCAAGCCGACCGAAATGCGTGCGGCACTGGTGCAGGATATCGTGCAGCCTGAGGCTGAGTCGGTTTCCAACCATGTGCTCAAGGCCGATAAAGTCTTGGCCAAGCAGCATGAGAAACAGGCCAAGAAAGACGCCAAGGACAAGGAAGCCAAACAGCCTGAGGCTGCCCCAGCCACGCCGGAGCCGATCAAGACCGAGCAAGTCCTGACCGAAACCTGGAGCTATCAGTTGCCTGCCGATGAGTAATTCTCAAGTCAAGCCAGAGACTCTGTCCGAGTACCTGGCGCATCTACCCATGACGGCTGAGCAGCGCGCCGAGCTGGCGGGCTGCAAGTCCTTCAGCGAGCTGCACGAACGTCTGTCGTCCAAGACCTTCGACGCACCGACCGACGCTGCCCAAGCGTCGGTTGGCCGTCGCTTGACCCTCAACAGCGCCGAAGAGCTGCAAGACGCCGAGATGCTGGCGCTCGATGCCAGCGGTCGTGTGTGCCTCAAGGCCACGCCGCCGATCCGTCGGACCAAAGTGGTGCCCGAGCCTTGGCGCACCAATATCCTGGTGCGCGGTTGGCGCCGGATGACCGGGCGCACCAACCCGCCCAAGCCACCGAAAGACGAGCGGGTACTGCCGGCTGCGCGCTGGCGTACCGTGGGCTCGATCCGTCGTTACATCCTGTTGGTGCTGATGCTGGGCCAGACCATCGTGGCCGGCTGGTACATGAAAGGCATCATGCCGTACCAAGGCTGGTCGCTGGTCGACTTCGACGAGATCCGCAACCAGACCCTGCTGCAAACCGCTACCCAGGTACTGCCTTACGCGCTGCAAACCAGCATCCTGATCATGTTCGGGATTCTGTTCTGCTGGGTGTCGGCCGGTTTCTGGACTGCGCTCATGGGCTTCCTGGAGCTGCTGACCGGTCACGATAAATACCGTATCTCCGGTAAAAGTGCCGGTGACGAGCCGATTCCAAAGGATGCGCGCACCGCCCTGGTGATGCCGATCTGTAACGAAGACGTGCCGCGTGTATTCGCCGGTTTGCGTGCGACGTTCGAATCGGTGGCCGCAACCGGTGACCTGGACCGCTTCGATTTCTTCGTGCTCAGCGACAGTAACGACGCCGACATCTGCATCGCCGAACAGCAAGCCTGGCTCGACGTATGCCGCGAAGCGGGTGGTTTCGGCAAGATCTTCTATCGCCGTCGTCGCCGTCGCGTAAAGCGCAAGAGCGGCAACCTCGACGACTTCTGCCGTCGTTGGGGCGGTGACTACAAGTACATGGTCGTTCTTGACGCTGACTCTGTGATGAGCGGCGAGTGCCTGACCAGCCTGGTGCGCCTGATGGAAGCCACGCCGGATGCCGGGATTATCCAGACCGCGCCGCGTGCGTCGGGCATGGACACCCTGTATGCGCGTATGCAGCAGTTCGCCACTCGCGTCTATGGCCCGTTGTTTACCGCCGGCCTGCACTTCTGGCAGTTGGGTGAATCCCACTACTGGGGCCACAACGCCATTATCCGTATGAAGCCGTTTATCGAGCACTGCGCCCTGGCGCCGCTGCCCGGTAAAGGCGCGTTTGCCGGTGCGATCCTCTCCCACGACTTCGTTGAAGCCGCGCTGATGCGCCGTGCCGGCTGGGGCGTGTGGATTGCGTACGACCTGCCGGGCAGCTACGAAGAACTGCCGCCGAACCTGCTGGACGAACTCAAGCGTGACCGTCGCTGGTGCCACGGTAACCTGATGAACTTCCGCCTGTTCCTGGTCAAAGGCATGCACCCGGTGCACCGTGCGGTGTTCCTCACCGGCGTGATGTCCTACCTGTCGGCGCCGTTGTGGTTCTTCTTCCTGGTGTTGTCCACGGCCTTGCTGGCGGTGAACACCCTGATGGAACCGCAATACTTCATGGCGCCGCGCCAGTTGTACCCGCTGTGGCCACAATGGCACCCGGACAAGGCGGTGGCGCTGTTCTCCACCACCATCGTGCTGTTGTTCCTGCCTAAACTGCTCAGCATCATCTTGATCTGGGCCAAGGGCGCCAAAGAGTTCGGTGGCAAGTTCAAGGTGACCCTGTCGATGCTGCTGGAGATGTTGTTCTCCATGCTGCTGGCGCCAGTGCGGATGATCTTCCACACCCGTTTCGTCCTCGCCGCCTTCCTCGGCTGGGCCGCAACCTGGAACTCGCCGCAACGTGACGATGACTCCACGCCATGGAGCGAAGCGGTCAAGCGCCACGGTCCGCAAACCGTGCTGGGCTTCCTGTGGGCGCTGCTGGTGGTGTGGCTGAACCCGAGCTTCCTGTGGTGGCTGGTGCCGATTGTCGGCTCGCTGATGCTGTCGATCCCGGTGTCGGTGATTTCCAGCCGGGTCAAGCTGGGCCTCAAGTCCCGCGACGAGAGCCTGTTCCTGATCCCTGAGGAATACAACCCGCCGCAAGCCTTGCTGTCGACCGAGAAGTACACCCACGAAAACCGTTGGCACGCCCTCAACGACGGCTTTGTGCGTTCGGTGGTAGACCCACAGCAGAACGCCTTGGCCTGCGCCTTGGCGACCTCGCGGCACCGTGAGGCCGAGCCCATCGAATACCTGCGCATGGAACGGGTTCGCCACGCGTTGAAAGTCGGCCCGGCCGGCCTCAACAACAGCGAACGCCTGGCCTTGCTCAGCGACCCGGTGGCCCTGGCTCGCCTGCATGAGCAGGTGTGGAGCGAAGGCCACGTCGAGTGGCTAGGCGCTTGGCGTGCCTCGATCAAGGCCGATCCGCACGCGCCGTTGCTGCCCCTGCAACCACAGTCGTCCCAGGCCCAACCGGCCTGATTCAGGCACCCCCGAAGGCTCACTTCGGGGGTGTTTCAAACGTTGGTCCTACAGCGTTTTTCGCTTCTTCCTTTTTGTCGCTAACTCCTTGTTATTTCGAAACAAAAGACCTTTGCTCGAGGCGTATTGCCGTGCCCGCGGCTGGGTTAGGATCGCCCCCCAAATTGGACTCGCCACGGGGGCATTCATGATCAAAAGGTATTGTTTGGCATTGCTGATGGGCTTTTTCCTGGGGGGGCACGCAGGCTTGCTTTACGCGGGCGCGCTGGACAACGCTGTGCGCCGTGGCGTGCTTAAGGTCGGTACAACCCCCAATAACGTCCCTTTCGAAATGCTCGATAAGCAGGGGCGCATCGTCGGCTTTGAAATTGACTTGCTCCATACCATGAGCCGCGCACTTGGCGTAGAGCTTGAATTGGTGGCAGTGCCTTACACGGATCTGTTGCCGGGGCTGACGACGAACAAGTTTGATCTGATTGGCAGCGGCATGACGGTCACTCAAGAGCGCAACCTCAAACTCAACTTCAGTGATTCATTTGTCGTGGTGGGCCAGACGGTGCTGCTGCACCCACGCATGGCGGGGAAGGTCTCCAGTATTGAAGAACTGGACGACGCCAGTTACCGCGTGGTTACCACCCAAGGCACCACCGGTGAAGCCGCAGCACAGCGCTTTCTTGTATCTGCGCGGCTCAGCAGTGTGCCCAACCCGGAAGAAGGCGTGCGGCAGGTCGTTGAAGGCAAGGCCGATGCTTTTATCCATGATGCGCCCTACAACCTGATCGCGATGAGTCGGCCACAGAACAGTACATTGTTGGCACTTGAGCAACCCTTCACCTTTGAGCCCTTGGCGTTCGGCCTGAAAAAAGGGGATTACGACAGCCTCAATTGGATCAACCATTTTCTCAACCAGATCGCCCAGGACGGCACCTACGATCGCCTGCATGACAAGTGGTTCAGGGATACGGCCTGGATAGCCGAGATCGACTGATCGTCATAACTGCTTACACATCAATCCCTGATCGAGAGGCCGCGCTGAAGCGTCTGCGCCTGTGTTTGGCCGGGTCGCTGTCAGGGTTTTCCGACACACGCCGATAACATTTACCGGTGAAACCTTTGTGGCGGACAACGAGTGGGTTAGGATCGCACCCCGAAATGGCGCAGCCCTCTTGTGCGCCAACCTTATAAGAATCGTTCAGGGGTCTTGATGATGAAAAAGTATCTTTCGATGCTGATGCTCGGCGTCACCGCGCTGGTCGCTGCCACTGCGGCCCAGGCCGGCGCCATTGATGAGGCGGTCAAGCGCGGCACGTTGAAAGTTGGCATGGACCCCACCTACATGCCGTTCGAAATGACCGACAAGCGCGGTGAAATCATCGGTTTCGAAGTCGACATCCTCAAGGCTATGGCCAAGTCCATGGGCGTCAAGCTGGAGCTGGTGTCCACCGGTTACGACGGCATCATCCCGGCCTTCCTGACCGGCAAGTTCGATATGATCGGCAGCGGCATGACCCTGACCCAGGAACGCAACCTGCGCCTGAATTTCAGCGAACCCTTCATCGTGGTCGGCCAGACGTTGCTGATCCGCAAGGAATTGGAAGGCACCATCAAGTCCTACAAAGACCTGAACGACGAGAAATACCGCCTGACCTCCAAGCTCGGCACCACCGGTGAGATGGTTGCCAAGAAGCTGATCTCCAAGGCCAAGTACCACGGCTACGACAACGAGCAGGAAGGCGTGCTCGACGTGGTCAACGGCAAGGCTGATGCGTTCGTCTACGACGCACCGTACAACGTGGTGGCCGAAAAGAAGGTCGGTAACGGCAAGCTGGTGTTCCTGGAAGAACCCTTCACCTTTGAACCCCTGGCGTTCGGTTTGAAGAAAGGCGATTACGACAGCATCAACTTCATCAACAACTTCCTGCACCAGATCCGTAACGACGGCACCTACGATCGCATCCATGACAAGTGGTTCAAGAGCTCCGAGTGGCTCAAGGACATGGAATAAGGCCTGACACCGAGTTGCCTGCATCGCAGGCAAGCCAGCTCCCACATTTGACTGTATTCACACATCAATCTGTGGGAGCGGGCTTGCCCGCGATGGCGGCCTATCAGGCGACACCTATGCGGAAAGTGAAATGAAACATAAAAAAGCCCAATGGCCCTGGCACCTGCTGACGGTGGTGGTGCTGGTCGGCCTGGCGGGTGCCTTGTACTACGCCACGTCGTTGATGTCCTACGAATGGCGCTGGAACCGCGTCCCCCAATACTTCGCCTATCAAGCCGAGACCTCCCAGCGCGCCGCGGATATTTCCACCGTGGTCGAGTTGGTGCGCAAAGGCGATACGGCCGAAGTCACCCTGCGCAACGACGCCGGAGTCGAGCAAAAGCTCACAGTCGCCGATAACAGTCTGCAAGTGGCGCGCGGCGACGATGTGGCTGAAGGCGATGTGGTCGGCGTGACCCGGCAATGGGCATTGGGACCATTGATGTGGGGCTTGTGGACCACGCTGTGGCTGTCGGTGGTGTCCGGCATCCTGGGTTTGGCGATTGGCTTGGCGACCGGGCTGTGCAGGCTGTCGAAAAATCCCACCTTGCGCGATCTGTCGACAATCTATGTCGAGCTGGTGCGGGGCACGCCGCTGCTGGTGCAGATCTTCATTTTCTATTTCTTTATCGGCACGGTGCTCAACCTGTCCCGGGAGTTTGCCGGGATTGCCGCGCTGTCGTTGTTCACGGGTGCCTACGTGGCCGAAATCGTGCGCGCCGGCGTGCAGTCCATCACCCGTGGCCAGGATGAAGCGGCGCGTTCCCTGGGCTTGAGCGCCAGCCAGTCGATGCGCCACGTGGTACTGCCGCAGGCCTTCAAGCGTGTGCTGCCGCCCCTGGCCGGGCAATTTATCAGCCTGGTCAAGGACACGTCCCTGGTGTCGGTGATCGCGATTACCGAGTTGCTCAAGAGCGGCCGCGAAGTGATCACCACCTCCTTCTCGCCGTTTGAAATCCTGTTTTGTGTGGCGGGCTTGTACCTGCTGATCAACCTGCCGCTGTCGAAGATGGCCAGCCGGCTTGAGCGGAGGCTTGCCCAAAGTGATTGAAGTACGCGATCTGGTAAAAGTCTTCGATACCCGTGGGCAACTGGTGCGCGCGGTGGATCACGTCACCACCCAAGTGGCCAAGGGCGAGGTGCTGGTGGTGATCGGTCCTTCGGGGTCCGGCAAGTCCACCTTCTTGCGCTGCCTGAATGGGTTGGAGGCGTTCGATTCGGGTTCGGTGAGCATCGACGGCCTGCAACTGGCCGACCCTAAGACCGACGTGAATGCCTACCGCCGTGAAGTCGGCATGGTGTTCCAGCACTTCAACCTGTTCCCCCACATGACCGTGCTGGAAAACCTGTGCCTGGCGCAAAAGGTCGTGCGCAAGCGCGGCAAGCAAGAGCGCGAGGCCAAGGCCCTGGCGCTGTTGGAAAAGGTCGGTATTGCGCAGAAGGCCCACGAGTTTCCATCGCGCCTGTCTGGCGGCCAGCAGCAGCGAGTCGCCATTGCCCGAGCCCTGGCCATGGAGCCCAAGGTGATGCTGTTTGACGAGCCCACCTCGGCCCTCGACCCGGAAATGGTCGGTGAAGTGCTCGACGTGATGAAGACCCTGGCCCTGGAAGGCATGACCATGGTGTGCGTCACCCACGAGATGGGCTTTGCCCGGGAAGTGGCAGACCGGGTGTTGTTTTTCGATCACGGCAAACTGCTGGAAGACGCCGCCCCGGCCGAGTTCTTCAATGCGCCAAAAGACCCGCGTGCCCAGGCCTTCCTGCGCCAAGTCCTGTAGAAATATTTGCCTCTGTGGCGAGCGAGCTTGCTCGCGCTGGAGTGCGAAGCGCTCCCAAGATTTTGGGGCCGCTGTGCAGCCCAGCGGGAGCAAGCTCCCTCGCCACAGGTCAAAGCTTGAATTTGTCGACCAGCGTCTGCAAGTCCAGGCTCAATCTTGTCAACTGAACACTCGCGGCCGCCGTTTCCTCGCTGGCGGCGGCGGTTTGTTCCGACACGTCCCGCACCTTCAACACACTGCGGTTGATCTCCTCGGCCACAGCGCTTTGCTGTTCCGCTGCGGCGGCGATCTGCGGGTTCATTTCCTGGATGATCGACACCGTGCGGGCAATGGCGCTCAGAGCGTCGCCGGCGTCGCGGGTCAGGGCGACGCTGTTGTCGGTCAGGTTGCGGCTGCTGTCCATGATGTCTGCCACCTGCTGAGTGCCATTGTGCAGGCCGAGGATCAGCCCTTCGATCTCCTCGGCCGATTCCTGAGTGCGTTGGGCCAGGCTGCGCACTTCGTCGGCGACCACCGCAAAGCCTTGGCCGGCAGTGCCCGCACGTGCCGCTTCAATGGCGGCGTTCAGGGCCAGCAGGTTGGTCTGCTGAGAAACAGACTTGATCACGTCCAGCACACTGGCGATCTTCTGGCTCTCCTGTTGCAGCGCGAGCATCGCACGGCCTGACAGCGCCATTTCACTGGCCAGGTTGCCAATCTGCTCCACGGCCTGGGTGACCACCTGCTCACCGGCGCCGGCCTGATGGTCGGCTTCTTGGGCCGCCACCGAGGCGCGTTCGGCGTGGCGCGCCACTTCCTGGGCAGTGGCGAGCATTTCATTCATTGCCGTCGCCACCTGGTCGGTTTCATCTTTCTGCTCGTTGAGCCCGCTGCGGGTCTGCTCGGTGACGGTGGATAACTGCGTGGCCGCTCCGGCGATCTGCCGGGCGCTGTCACCGATACTGCTGATCAGGCTACGCAGGCTGCGGGTCATTTGCCCGATGCTTTGCTGCAACTGGCCGAGTTCGTCGCGACGGTCGACCGCCATGTCATGGCTGAGGTCGCCCTCGGCAACACGGTGGGCGGCGCCGAGAATTTCTCGCAGTGGCGCCGCAATCTGCCGGGCGATCCACCAGGCGGCCAGCGTGCCCAGTGCCAGGGCGGCCACTGTCACGCTGATCAGCAACGTACGGGTTTGGTCCGCCTCGTTGTTGCGCCTGGCGTTCTGGCTCTGGCTCAGCAGATTGCTCTTGTCCCGCAGCTCGTTGAGTTGCTGTTCGAAGCTGTTTTGCACGGTTTCGGTATCGAGCTGGGCTTGCTCGAGCTTTAGCAGTTGTTCACGGTAGTTGGCCAAATCGGTCTTGAGCAGCGTCGAGTCCACCGGGAGCGCGGTGACGGAAGCCAGCGCGGCCTGCAGTTCATCAAGCGACTGGTCGAACGCATCGGCGTAGGCCTTTAAGGTAACGGCCGCCCAGGCGGGGCTCTGCGCTCGATCTTCGGCTTGCTCCATGGCCTGGCGCAGGTTCTCGATGGCGTCGAGGGCCTTCTCGTCATTTTGATCGGGCAAGTCACTGGCCAGTTGAGCGAGGGTGTCACTGGCCTGCAGGGCGGACTTCTTGAGCGCCGGACGGATCTGCTCGCGCGCGGCCAGCAACGGTGGCAACTGTACGAGCGCGGCTTTCGAGCCCGACACCAACAGAGCCGCTTCTTCCAGCCATTGTCGGTCGGTGGCGGCTCGCAAGCGGCTCGAAAGGCCGGTCAGATACTGGTCGATCTGTTCAATCCTTTGGTTCATCTTGTCCAGGCTGTTGCTGTCCATCAGCGTGCGGTACACGATGCGGTCGGCGCGCATGGCCTCGGCTTCGACAGCCAGATGGCCCAGGACCGTCAGGCTGTCGGATCGGTAAAGCACGGCGCTCAAGGCTTGCCAGCCGGTGGCTGCAATCAGGAAACTGAGGATCAGCACTTGGCCAAAACCCAGGGCTAGCTTGAGGCGGACGCTGGCATTGACCAGCATGCGGGTCAGCCGAAGAAACATGGTGAACCTCCGAATCAGAGAAAGCGTTTCGCGACACATGAAACGCTAATTCGATTCGGGACCGTGGAGGGCTGATAACTGTGTAGGAGATTTCACAAGTTGCGGCGGCTTTGGTAAGCCGCCGTGTAGGGTAATTCAGACTCGGAAGCGCCCGACGAGGGTCTGCAGGTAGATCCCCAGGCGCGCCAGTTCGGCACTGGAGGACGCAGTTTCTTCGCTGGCCGACGAGGTTTGCTCGGAGATGTCGCGCACATTCAGCACGCTGCGGTTGATCTCTTCAGCCACGGCGCTTTGTTGCTCGGCGGCGGTGGCGATCTGTGAGTTCATGGCCTGGATGGTCGACACGGTACGGGTGATATTGCCCAGCGCGTGGCCGGCCCGGCGCGTCAGCTCAACACTGCTCTCGGTCAGCCCGCGGCTGTTGTCCATGATGGTTGCCACCTGCTGGGTGCCACTTTGCAGGCCGACGATCAGCTCTTCGATCTCTTCAGTGGACTTCTGCGTGCGCTGGGCCAGGCTGCGCACCTCGTCGGCCACCACGGCAAAGCCGCGCCCGGCCTCACCGGCACGCGCCGCCTCAATGGCGGCGTTAAGGGCCAGCAGGTTGGTTTGCTGGGCCACGGATTTGATCACGTCGAGCACACTGCCGATCTTGTCGCTTTCGCGCTTGAGTTCACCCATGGCCACCGTGGAATTACCCACTTCGGTGGCCAAGCGCTCGATCTGGGCGATGGCTTCACCCACCACCTGGTCGCCTTCACGGGCTTGCTGGTCGGCAGCCACGGCGGCTTCCGAGGCCTCTTCGGCATTGCGCGCCACTTCCTGCACGGTGGCCGCCATTTCGTTCATGGCGGTGGCCACCTGGTCGGTCTCGACCTTCTGGCTGTTGACCCCGGCGCTGGTTTGTTCGGTCACGGCTGACAACTGCTCAGCGGCGCTGGCGATCTGGGTGACCCCGTCGCTGATCCCGCCGATCAACTCGCGCAGGCCCACGGTCATGCTTTGCATGGCACGCTGTAATTGACCCAGTTCGTCCTGGCGGCCCGATTCCAGGTTGTGGCTCAGATCGCCGGAGGCCACACGCTCGGCGACTTCGAGGGTCTGGTTCAGCGGGATGACGATCTGGCGGGTGATGGCCCAGGCCGCGAAGACGCCGACGATCAGCGCCAGTACGGTGGCAAGCAGCAACAGGTATTTGGCCTGCGCGGCATCTGCGTCACGCACGGCGGTCTGGGAGACGGTGAGTTTTTCACTGTGGCCCAGCAGGATGTCGCCTTGGGCGATCATGGTTTTCAGCGCTGCTGCGCTGGCGACCTGGGAATCGCGATACTGGCTGACGGCAGCGCGGTAGGCTTGCAGTGAAGCCCCGGCTTCTTGCAGGTTGGCCTGGTATTGCGCAGGCAACTGGCCTTGCAGTTCGGTGATTTTTTTCAGGGCGTTGTCGATGGCATCCAGGGCCGGTTGCTCGGCTTCGACCTTGCCGCTGTAGGTGTAGCCGCGTACCTGGAAGCGCGATTGCTGGATCAGCTTGCTCTGCTCGACCACGCTGTTGAACTGGGCGACGCTGTCACCTTGCAGCAGGGCTTTTTCGATTTCGTTGATCTTGGCGACGGCATTGTCGGCGGTGTCTCCGAGCTTGCTGCGGGCGCCCTCACGTTTGAGGCCCGCCTGGACCATGGCGGCGAAGGCCTTTTTGTATTGGTTCAAGGCTTCCTGCTGTTGCTCGACCAGGGCTTTGTCGTCAGGTTGCTCGATCAGCTCGGCGGCGGTCTTCAGGCCGCTGTCGAGGTGGGCGAGCAGGCCGTCGACCTTGTCCGTGCCTTGCTCGCCACGGCGCATATCGAAGTCCAGGCGTGCCAGGCGCAGGTCTTTGGTCAGGCCATTGAGGCTGGAAATAAAGCCCAGCTTGTCGCCGCGACTGATCACATCGCCCAGTCCGGTCCAGCCGGTAAAGGTGATCAACAACGTCAGGAGCAACACCAGGCCAAAGCCCACGCTCAGCTTGCGGTTGACGCTTACATTCCCCAACTTCTCGGCTAACCAACGATACATGCTGCGAACTCCCCTGGAACAAGGCTTGGACTTATTCAAAGGCTATCGGCAACGCACGGGGATACTTGATCGTTCCCACGCTCTGGCGATCATTCCCACGCTCTGGTGATCGTTCCCACGCTCTGCGTGGGAATGAATGGCGTGACGCTCTGCGTCACAAGGGTGGACGCAGAGCGTCCTGAGCGGCATTCCCACGCAGAGCATGGGAACGATCAGTCGGGGGTTAGAACAGGCGGGCGAGCAGGGCCGTTACGGCGGTTTCGACGCGTAAAATACGTGCACCCAGTTGCACCGGCTGTAAACCAGCCTTGGCCAGCAGGTCCACTTCATAGGGAATCCAGCCGCCTTCCGGGCCGATCGCGAGGGTCACCGGTTCCTCGAGGGCTCGGGGGCAGGCCGGGTAATCGCCCGGATGGCCGATCAGGCCCAAGGTGCCAGCCGCCATGGCCGGCAGACGATCTTCCACAAACGGCTTGAAGCGTTTCTCGATAATGATCTCGGGCAGCACCGTGTCCCGCGCTTGTTCCAGGCCGAGAATCAGTTGCTCGCGCACCGCTTCCGGCTCCAGGAACGGGGTTTGCCAGAAGCTTTTTTCCACGCGGTAGCTGTTGACCAGTACCACCTTGGGCACGCCCATGGCCGCCACGGTTTGCAGCACCCGGCGCAGCATCTTCGGGCGGGGCAGGGCCAGCAGCAAGGTCAGGGGTAGTTTGCTCGGTGGCGGTTGGTCGAAGCTCACTTGCAGTTCGGCTTCAGTGGCTTCCAGGCGCAGCAGTTGGGCATTGCCCATCAGCCCGCCAATGCGGCCCACACGCAGGGTGTCACCGACGGCGGCGCGGTGAACCTCCTGCATATGCACCAGGCGACGATCACGCAGCACTACGCGGTCGGCCGCGATAAAGTCGGCCTCTTCGAGCAGCAGCAGGTTCACGGCTGGGTCGCTGGCGGTTGGTCGTCGTCGGCAGGCGCGTCATCCGGGTGTTCGCCACGCTTGCTGATCAGGCCGCTGAACAGGATGCCCACTTCGAACAGCATCCACATCGGCACGGCCAGCAAGGTCTGGGAGAAGATGTCCGGTGGCGTGAGGATCATGCCGACCACGAAGCAGCCGATGATCACGTACGGGCGGATCTTTTTCAGGTACTTGACGTCGACCACGCCGATCCACACCAGCAACACTACCGCTACCGGAATTTCGAATGCCACGCCAAAGGCGAAGAACAGCGTCATCACGAAATCGAGGTAGCTGGTGATATCGGTCATCATCTCCACGCCGGCCGGGGTGGCGGCAGCGAAGAACTTGAAGATCAGCGGGAACACCAGGAAGTAGGCGAAGGCCATGCCGGTGTAGAAGAGCAAGATGCTCGACACCAGCAATGGCACAGCGATGCGCTTCTCGTGCTTGTACAGGCCCGGCGCGATAAAGCCCCAGATCTGATGCAGGATCACCGGGATCGCCAGGAACAGTGAGACCATCATGGTCAGCTTCAAGGGGGTCAGGAACGGCGACGACACATCGGTGGCGATCATCGTCGCGCCGGCCGGCAGGTACTGGCGCAGGGGCGTCGAGACGAAGGTGTAGATCTGCTGGGTAAAGGCGAACAGCCCGGCAAAGATGATGAAGATCGCCGCCACGCAACGCAGCAGGCGGGTTCGCAACTCGGTGAGGTGCGAGACCAGCGGCATGTGCTGGTCGTTTTCCGGTTTATCAGCGCTCATGGGGCTCGCGGCGGCAATGTAGGGTCATGGGGCGCGGGCGACGCGACGGGCGTCGGCGCAGGCGTCGGTGGGGCGGGCGCTGCCGGTGTGGCGTCGGCCACAGGGGCTGGCGCGATGCTGTGCTCGGCCACCGGCGTTACCGGCTTGGCCGGCTCTTGCACCGGGGAAAGAATCTTGCGGGCTTCCTGCTCCAACGAGAGGATGTGCTCGTTGTGCAATTGCCGACGGATTTCGTCGGCACCGATTTCCCGTTCAACTTCCTGTTTGATCGCGTTGAAACTGCGCTTGAGGCGCCCGATCCACAAGCCGGCGGTGCGTGCGGCACCGGGCAGGCGTTCCGGCCCCAGTACCAGCAGGGCCACCAGGCCGACGAGCAGCAGTTCAGAGAAGCTGATACCAAACATTAGTCAGTGCTCACGAGTCTTTGCGGGTCGGCTCTTGGACCTTTTCAGCCTGCACGTCGAAGGTACGGCGCTCGGTGATCGGCTGGGTGGCCTGCGGGTGAACAGGCTGGGCCGGTGGCACCGGATTGGCGCTTGGCTCGGCCGGCTTTTCATCATCGTTCATGGCTTTGCGAAAGCCCTTGATCGACTCGCCCACATCGGTGCCCAGGTTCTTGAGCTTCTTGGTGCCGAACACCAATACCACTACCACCAGAATGACGATCCAGTGTTTCCAGTCAAAAATGCCCATGCTTCAAATCCTCAAGTCTCAGTTATTCAGGCGGACGGGCGCGAGGCCTTCTCGGCGTGCCCGGACAAGCCGAAGCGACGGTCCAGTTCATCCAGCACGGCCTGTGGGTGCTGCCCCAGTTGGGCGAGCATCACCAGGCTATGGAACCACAAGTCTGCGGTCTCATAGATTACATCGCTGTAATCACCGCTGATTTGCGCGTCCTTGGCCGCAATGATGGTCTCGACGGATTCTTCGCCGAGTTTTTCCAGAATCTTGTTCAGGCCCTTGTGGTACAGGCTGGCGACGTAGGAGCTGTCGGCATCCGCGCCTTTGCGGTCTTCCAGCACCTGGGCCACACGGTTCAGGGTATCGCTCATGTTCAGTGTCCTGCTGGGTAGATGGCGTGCGGGTCTTTGAGCACCGGCTCCACAACCTTCCATTCGCCATTCTCGAACACGCGATAGAAGCAACTGTGGCGGCCAGTGTGGCAGGCAATGCCGCCGATCTGCTCGACCTTGAGGATTACCACGTCGGCATCGCAGTCCAGGCGCAGCTCGTGCAGGGTCTGCACGTGCCCGGATTCTTCGCCCTTGCGCCACAGTTTGCCACGCGAACGTGACCAGTAGATGGCGCGCTGCTCGGCGGCGGTGAGGCTCAGGGCCTCGCGGTTCATCCAGGCCATCATCAGCACGCGCCCGGTCTTGTAGTCCTGGGCAATGGCCGGCACCAGGCCGTCACTGTCCCACTTGATCTCATCCAGCCAGTCTTTCATGTTCGGCTCCGGCAATTTGCGACAGTGTATAACCGGATGGGCTATCGACGCACGATCAGATAAACGCCCACGGCGACCATGATGCCCGCTGGCCAGTGGCCTAGTTGGTTCAATGGCCCACCAATCGCCAGCATCACGCCGCCCACCAGGTGCGCGGCGCCGAGCAGGCGCAGGAACCAGTCGTCCTTGCGCTTGCGCCACGGTGGCTCAGGGTCCTTGGCATGGGGCTGGGACATGCGCTCCAGCAGGTCGCGGGTCATGTTGGCCAGGTGCGGCAGTTGCTCGAACTGGCTGTGCAGGTTGCCCAGCATGGTTTTCGGGCTCATGCGCTCGCGCATCCAGCGTTCCAGGAAGGGTTGCGCAGTGTTCCACAAGTCGAGGTCCGGGTAGAGCTGGCGGCCCAGGCCTTCGATGTTCAGCAGGGTCTTCTGCAACAGCACCAGTTGCGGCTGCACTTCCATATTGAAGCGCCGCGCGGTCTGGAACAGGCGCATCAGCACTTGGCCGAACGAAATATCCTTTAACGGTTTTTCGAAGATCGGCTCGCACACGGTGCGGATCGCCGCTTCGAATTCGTTGAGTTTGGTTTCCGCTGGCACCCAACCCGAATCAATGTGCAACTGCGCCACACGGCGATAGTCGCGCTTGAAGAAGGCAAACAGGTTGCGCGCCAGGTAATCCTGGTCTTCCGGGGTGAGGCTGCCGACGATACCGCAGTCGATGGCGATGTACTGCGGGCTCCACGGGTTGACGGTGCTGACGAAGATGTTGCCCGGGTGCATGTCGGCGTGGAAGAAACTGTCGCGGAACACTTGGGTGAAGAAAATCTCCACACCGCGTTCTGCCAACATCTTCATGTCGGTGCGCTGGTCGGCCAGGGTCGCGAGGTCGGTAACCTGCACGCCGTAGATGCGCTCCATCACCAGCACTTTTGGCCGGCACCAGTCCCAATACACCTGCGGCACATACAGCAGTTGCGAGCCTTCGAAGTTGCGTCGCAATTGGCTGGCATTGGCCGCTTCGCGCAGCAGGTCGAGTTCGTCGTAGATGGTTTTTTCGTAGTCGGCGACCACGTCCACCGGGTGCAGCAGGCGCGCATCGGCGGAGAAGCGTTCGGCGGCGCGGGCGAGGATAAACAGCCATGCCAGGTCCTGGCCGATGATCGGCTTGAGGCCTGGGCGAATGACTTTCACCACCACTTCTTCGCCGGTCTTGAGCTGCGCGGCGTGAACCTGCGCGACCGAGGCCGAGGCCAGGGGCTCGACGTCGAAGCGGCTGAACACCTCGCTGATCTTCTGGCCCAGCTGTTCTTCGATCAGCGCCATCGACTGCTGCGAATCGAACGGCGGCACGCGGTCCTGCAGCAGCATCAGCTCGTCGGCGATGTCTTCGGGCAACAGGTCGCGGCGGGTGGAGAGGATCTGCCCGAACTTGATGAAGATAGGCCCCAAATCCTGCAACGCCAAGCGCAGGCTGGCGCCACGGCTCAACGGCGACGGCTTGCGGGGCAACCAGCGCCACGGCAGCACATAACGCACCGCTAGCAGGAACCACGGCAAGGGCAGGGCAAACAGCAGGTCATCAAGACGGTAGCGGATTACGACGCGCTGGATACGAAACAAACGGCGGACGGCGAGCAGCTTCATGCGTTATCGCTTGGATCAAGGGAACGGCTCAAGCGCTCGAAGCGGGCCTCGAGGCGTTCCAGGTCGATTTTGGCCTTGTCGAGCTCGCGAAAGCGCGCTTGCGCTTCCCGTTGCCCGACCAGGGTGCGCGATTCTTCGCTCAGGTATTCGGCAAGGTTCTGGTTGAGGCTGGCGAACCCTTGCTGGTACCAGCGCGAGCGGCTGCGCAGGTGCCCGCTGATCAACTGGGTGGCGACGGGGCCGATCCAGCGCGACAGTTCATATTCCCAGTCCAGCTCCAGGTCTTGCAGCACGGCGGCCAAGTCCATCAGCACCGCACTGTCGCCTTCCAGCTCCACCTCGGGGCTGTGGAGGATGGCGGTCTTGTTGCGGCTCAGCGCCAGGTGCAACAGGCTGGAGGCCGGCGCACGCAAGGTGCAGTCGGCTTCAGCGGCCCATTGGGTGGCGAGCAGCAGGCCTTCATCGCTGGGCAGGATAAACAGCTGCACGGCGGGGCTGCGGCAATCAACGGCAATGACTTTGCCGGTCAGGTGCGCGAGCCGCGCCAGGGCGGTGCTGTCCAGGCGCAGTACACGGTTGAGACCGTGCTCAACGCTGGCGAGAAGACCTTGCAGCAGCATCAGGGCTTGATGCCGCGGTGCAGGGCGACGATGCCGGACGTCATGTTGTGGTAGGTCACGCGGTCGAAACCGGCCTCCACCATCATCGACTTCAGGGTTTCCTGATCCGGGTGCATGCGGATCGACTCGGCCAGGTAGCGGTAGCTCTCGGCGTCGTTGGTGATCAGCTTGCCCATCAGTGGCATGAAGGCGAACGAATAGGTGTCGTAGACCTTGGACATCAGCGCGTTGGTCGGCTTGGAGAATTCCAGCACCAGCAGGCGGCCACCCGGCTTGAGTACGCGCAGCATCGAGCGGATCGCGTCTTCCTTGTGAGTCACGTTACGCAGGCCGAACGCGATGGTCACGCAGTCGAAATGGTTGTCGGGGAACGGCAGCTTCTCGGCATCGGCCTGGACGAACTCGATATTGCCGGCCACGCCTTTGTCGAGCAGTCGGTCGCGGCCAACCTTGAGCATCGAGCCGTTGATATCGGCCAATACCACCTGGCCGGTGGGGCCAACCAGCTTGGAGAACTTGGCCGCCAGGTCGCCTGTGCCACCGGCGATGTCCAGCACCCGGTTGCCGGTGCGTACGCCCGACAACTCGATGGTGAAGCGCTTCCACAGGCGGTGCATGCCGCCGGAGAGCACGTCGTTCATCAGGTCGTACTTGGCTGCCACGGAGTGGAACACCTCAGCGACTTTTTCCGCCTTTTGGCTTTCCGGGACGTTCTTGAAGCCGAAGTGAGTGGTGGGTTCGGCATCGCTGCCTTTGCGCTGATCAGTCATATCGCTGTCACCAAAAGAGAATGCGGGACATGATAATCCCCAAGGCCTGCTTTGTCTTGGCAAGGCTGCAGGTAAGATAGGCGCTCATCGAGACCTTTTGCCGCATGGCGGGCGTTCTGAGTCGTTATAAAGAGGAGTCATTGCAATGGCCCGTATTACCGTTGAGCGTGAACATACCCTGGGAAAAGAACAGGCGCGGGCCAAGGCGGAGCAATTGGCGCGCAAACTCGAGGATAAATATGGGGTGGAGTCTTCGTGGGCTGGCGACACCCTGAAGCTCAAGCGCTCCGGGGTTAAAGGCACGGTATTGGTGGCCGATGATTCGCTGCGCATTGATGTGGAACTTGGCCTGCTGATGTCGGCCATGAGTGGCACGATCAAGTCCGAAATCGAAAAGGCCCTGGATAAGGCCCTGGCTTGATACGGCTGTGCTTAGGGTGCCGATTCTAATTTTAAACCTTACTTTGTGCCCAAGCCCTCAACTCTTGCGGGCCGTCCGCCACCCAATTCTGTGTGAGGTGCACCATGGCCAAAGTTATTTTGAAGAAAAAAATCGACGTTCAGACTACCCCTCTGAGTGAGGTTAAAAGCTATGCCCGCAAGATCTGGCTGGCGGGTCTTGGTGCCTACGCCAAGGTCGGCAGCGAGGGCGGCGAGTACTTCAAGGAACTCGTTAGAAGCGGTCAACGTGTTGAAAGTAAAGGTAAAAAAGTTGTAGTTGAACAACTTGATGCCGCCAACAGTCAGATTGACCAAGTAAAGAGTAACGTCTCCGGCGTCAAAGGCCTGGTTGAAGTTCAACTGGATAAAGTTGAAAAAGCTTTTGATACTCGTGTCGCCAGTGCCTTGAATCGGATCGGCATTGCGTCTAAACATGACGTGGAGACACTCTCTGCTAAGCTCGAAGAGCTGACGGCATTGCTCGAACGTGTCGCGCGTAAACACTAAGGAGACATCGGGATGGCTGTTAAAAAGACTACTCAGAAAGAAGGCAGCTCGTGGGTCGGGAAAGTTGAAGAATATTCCCGCAAAATCTGGCTCGCTGGTTTAGGCGTGTACTCGAAGATCGACAGTGACGGCAGCAAACTCTTCGAGACCCTGGTTAAAGACGGCGAGAAAGCCGAGAAGTTGACCAAGAGCACGGTTGGTAAAAAAGTCGACGCTGCCAAGGCGAGCGCGGGTTCCGCCAAGTCGAGCATTTCGGATACCTGGGGCAAGTTGGAAGAGACTTTCGACAAACGCCTCAACAGTGCTATTTCGCGACTGGGCGTACCGAGCAAGGCGGAGTTGAAGGCGCTGCACAGCAAGGTCGATACCTTGACCAAGCAAATCGAAAAACTCACCGGCGCCAAAGCGGCTCCCGCCAAGACCGCCGCCGCCAAGCCTGCAGCAAAACCGGCGGCCAAACCAGCAGCTAAAACCGCAGCTGCAAAACCCGCCGCCAAAACTGCCGCCAAGCCTCTGGTTAAAGCCGCCGCCAAACCGGCTGCAAAACCTGCTGCAAAAGCGCCAGCCAAAGCTGCTGCAAAACCTGCGGCCAAGCCAGCGGCTAAAACCGCTGCCGCCAAACCTGCCGCCAAGCCTGCCGCTAAGCCTGTGGCCGCTAAAACCGCCGCCAAACCAGCGGCGAAACCGGCTGCCAAACCTGCGGCTAAAACCGCTGCGGCTAAACCTGCTGCCAAGCCCGCCGCTGCGAAACCAGCGGCCAAACCTGCCGCGGCCAAAAAGCCTGCGGTAGCGAAAAAACCGGCAGCCGCCAAGCCCGCCGCAACGGCCAAGCCAGCCACGGCGCCAGCACCGGCCGCTTCTACCGCTAATTCGGTGTCCGCACCGACGCATGCGGCAGCTACCCCGACTGCAACGCCGGCCACCCCGACGCCATCCAGTCAGTCCTGATTTCTATGGGACACAAAAAAACGCCCGGTCTGCGAAGATCGGGCGTTTTTTATGAAGATCCAAGAAACGCCGCATTTCCAATGTGGGAGCGGGCTTGCTCGCGAAGGCGGTGTGTCAGTTGATGCATGTGCAAGCTGATACTCCGCCTTCGCGAGCAAGCCCGCTCCCACACTTCAATCCAGGTCATCCAGATATTTGAGTGCGAACCGCTCGGTCGCCTGCCGCGCCGTTGGCAGCAGATGCGGCGCCACCAGCATCATGATCTGGTACACCACCACCCGCACCTCACCTTCACGGTCCAGGATCCGCTGGTAATCCAGCGAAAACAGCAAAGTCAGGGTGATCTGCTCCACCAGTTGCCCCAACGCCTGGGTATCGCTGACCAGTTGCCCTGCCGCCTTCAGCCGAGCAAGCAATGACGCCAAGGTGCGCTTGAGCGCCGTGAGCAGGTGACGGATCCCCTTGGCCAGCTTGGGCAAGCGCCCGGCCAGGTTCGACAGGTCCTGGAACAGAAACCGGTAGTGGGCCATGCGCTCGACAATCAGGTGCAGGAACAGCCAGTAATCCTCGGCCTCCAGTTGCGCATCGACGGGAGGGTCCAGCAGTGGCGCCAGCTCAGATTGAAAACGCTCGAACAGCCCGAGCACCAGGGGCTCTTTGCCATGGAAGTGGTAGTAGAGGTTGCCGGGGCTGATCCCCATTTCATTGGCCACCTCCATGGTCGATACGTTCGGTTCGCCCTTGTGGTTGAACAACTGCAGGGCGCATTCAAGGATACGGTCGCGGGTCTTCATCCAGTCTTCTTAAAGTTGATTGCTGAGCTCAGCGCACGCGCACGTAAGTACCCGGCGCCGCTTCCATCGGTGGGTAATTCTGGTTGCCCAGGGCGGTGAGGGTTTCGCGTTGTACGCCGGAGCGTTTTTGTACCCACTCCAGCCATTGTGGCCACCAACTGCCTTCGACGTGCTGGGCGTCGTAATACCAGGCCCGTGGGTCGCTGCTCAGCTTGAGGTTCTCGACATAGTTGGCCTTGGGGTTGCCCGGTGGGTTGAGGATGCTCTGGATATGCCCGCTGCTGGACAGTACAAACTCGACCTTGCCGCCGAACAACTGCGCTGATTTGTAGCAGGACTGCCACGGCGTGATGTGGTCGTTGGTGCCGGCCAGGGAATAGATATCGGCGGTGACCTGCTTGAGGTCGATGGGCGTGCCGCACACTTCCAGGGCGTTGGCGCGTACCAGTGGGTTGTTCTTGAACAGTTCGATCAGGTCGCCATGGAACGCGGCCGGCAAGCGTGTGGTGTCGTTGTTCCAGAACAGGATGTCGAACACCGGCGGCTCGTTGCCCAGCAGGTAGTTGTTGACCCAATAGTTCCAGATCAGATCGTTGGGGCGCATCCAGGCGAAGACCTTGGCCATGTCGCGGCCTTCCAGCACGCCGGCCTGATAGGAGTGGCGCTTGGCCGCTTCCAGAGTCTGTTCATCCACAAACAGCGCCACCTGGGTGTCCAGAGTGGTATCCAGCACGCTCACTAGCAGCGTCAGGGCGTTGACCTTCTTCTCGCCCAGCGCCGCGTAGTGGCCCAACAGTGCGGTGCAGGTGATGCCGCCGGAGCAGGCACCGAGCATATTCACATCCTTGCTGCCCGTAATCGCCGTGACCACATCCACTGCTTCCTTGAGCGCCTCGATATAAGTCGACAGGCCCCATTCGCGTTGGGCCTTGGTGGGGTTGCGCCAACTGACGATAAAGGTCTGCTGGCCATTGCGCAGGCAGAAGCGCGCCAGGCTTTTATCCGGGCACAGGTCGAAGACGTAGAATTTGTTGATCTGCGGCGGCACCACCAGCAGCGGGCGCTCATGCACCTGCTCGGTAATGGGCTTGTACTGGATCAGCTCCAGCACATCGTTGCGAAACACCACCGCGCCTTCGCTGGTGCCCAGGGTCTTGCCGACTTCAAAGGCGCCCATGTTGACCTGGCTGGGCATACCGCCGTTGTGCACCATGTCCTTGGCCAGGTGGGAAAGGCCGTCGAGCAGGCTTTTGCCGCCGGTTTCAAAGAAGCGTTTGACCGCCGCCGGGTTGGCCGCGCTGTTGGTGGGGGCCATGGCTTCGGTCATCAGGTTGATCACGAAGTGGCCGCGGCTGATGTCTTGTGCCGACAGGTTGCTGTCGTCGATCCAGTCGTGAAGCTCCTTGCGCCACGCCAGGTAAGTCTGCAAATAACGTTTGTAGAGCGGGTTCTGGCTCCAGGCTGGGTCGTTGAAGCGACGGTCGTCGCCCTCGGGCACCAGCGCGGATTTGCCGAACATCACATTCTTCAATTCAACGCCAAAGTGGGCGACGTGCTTGACGCTGTGCAACGGTTGCTTGATGGCTTGGGTCAGCACCATCTTGGCCGAGGCCAATAAATCCTTTTTGCGTAACGCGATGATCGGGTTCAACCCCAGGGTGTTTTCCGAGGCCTGGCGTTTCAAGTCATCGTTATTCTTGTTACTCATCTACGACGCTCCATTGTCCGAAAGACGAGTACCGGCGATTGCTGCGCACCCAATTTCGATACACGACACCAGCCTGGTACTGCGACTCGGGTGACCGTTGATACCGCATCGTCAAATGCAGGGAACTTGCCAGCTCCATTGGTTACCCGAGTTTATTTTTTTTCGCAAGCGGGCCAATCGTTGGCCACGCGACAGGGCATTCAAGCAGATGAAATTAGAAAATGCGCTCTAAACAGCAAGATCCCTGTGCTAGAGCATCAGCCGCACGACCGACTCACTCGGATCGCGGGTTTTTCCAGCGGCTTTGAGCTCGTCCAGGTAGTCGGCCCATAGAGCGTCCTGACGTACGGCCAGCTGATAGAGATAGTCCCAGGTGAACAGTCCGCTGTCATGACCGTCGTCGAAGGTCAATTTCAGTGCGTACTGGCCGGCGGGTTCCAGCTTGATCAACCGGACGTTGAGCTTGCCGAATTGCAGGATGGGTTTGCCGTGGCCCTGGACCTCGGCAGAAGGGGAGTGCACTCGCAGGAATTCGGCGGGCAACTGGTAGGTTTCGTCCGGCCCGTAGGTCAGGCCGAGGGTGTTGGAGGTTTTGTGCAGGTTTACTGCGGTAGGAAATTTCGACATTGGAGATAACCCTGAAGGAACCGGCCCAAAATGTGGAAGGGACCAACGTGGGAGCCGGGCTTGCCCGCGATGCAGGCACCTCGGTGTTTCAGGAACACTGAAGTGATGCTATCGCAGGCAAGCCAGCTCCCACACAAGCCACTCCCACATTGAGTGAGGCTTACAGGATATAACGAGACAAGTCTTCGTTCTGCGCCAATTCGCCCAGGTGACCGTTCACATACTCGGCATCGATCTTGATCGCTTCGCCATTCTGCGCACCGGCCATGTCGCCGGCGCTGAAAGACACTTCCTCAAGCAGGCGCTCAAGCAAGGTATGCAGGCGACGGGCACCGATGTTCTCGGTCTTCTCGTTGACCTGCCAGGCGATCTCCGCCAGACGCTTGATACCGTCAGCCTGGAATTCGATACCCAGCCCTTCGGTTTTCAGCAGCTCGCGGTACTGCTCGGTGAGCGAGGCATGCGGTTCGCTGAGGATGCGCTCGAAGTCGCCCGGCGTCAGTGCCTTGAGCTCCACCCGAATCGGCAGGCGGCCTTGCAGCTCGGGCACCAGGTCGCTCGGCTTGCTCAGGTGGAAGGCACCGGAGGCGATAAACAGGATGTGGTCAGTCTTGACCATGCCCAGCTTGGTGTTGACCGTGCACCCTTCGATCAGCGGCAACAGGTCGCGCTGTACACCCTCGCGGGACACATCGACGCCACCGGAGTTGCCGCGCTTGGCCACTTTGTCGATCTCATCGATAAACACGATGCCGTGCTGCTCGACCGCTTCCAGGGCCTTGGCCTTGAGTTCTTCCTCGTTGACCAGGCGCCCGGCTTCTTCGTCGCGCACCAGCTTCAGTGCTTCTTTCACCTTGAGCTTGCGGCTTTTCTTCTTGCCCTTGCCCATGTTGGCGAACAGGTTCTGCAACTGGCTGGTCATTTCTTCCATGCCAGGCGGGGCAGAGATATCCACGCCGGACACTTCGGCCACTTCGATCTCGATTTCCTTGTCATCCAGCTGGCCTTCACGCAGGCGCTTGCGGAACAGCTGACGGGTGTTGGAATCCGATGAAGGTGCGGCGTCTTCGTTGAAACCCATGCGTGCCGGTGGCAGCAGGGCGTCGAGGATGCGCTCTTCAGCGGCGTCTTCGGCGCGATGGCTGACCTTGGTCACTTCCTGTTCGCGCAGCATCTTCAGGGCGGCGTCAGCCAGGTCACGAATGATCGACTCGACATCGCGGCCCACATAACCGACTTCAGTGAATTTGGTCGCTTCGACCTTGATGAACGGGGCATTGGCCAATTTGGCCAGGCGACGGGCGATCTCGGTTTTGCCGACGCCGGTAGGGCCGATCATCAGGATGTTCTTGGGCGTTACTTCAACGCGCAGTTCTTCCGGCAGTTGCATCCGGCGCCAGCGGTTACGCAGCGCAATGGCAACGGCGCGCTTGGCATCGTCCTGGCCGATGATATGGCGGTTGAGTTCATGGACGATTTCGCGGGGAGTCATGGACATAGTGTTTGGCGGCCTCAAGCCTGAATAAGCCCAGGGCTTATTCGGCGAGGTCCTGCTCCTCAATGGTCTGATTGTGGTTGGTGAACACGCAGATATCGCCAGCGATACCCAGGGCGGTCTCGACGATTTCACGGGCTGACAGGTCGGTTTTCTTCAGCAGCGCGCTGGCCGCAGCCTGGGCGTAGCCGCCACCTGAACCCATGGCGATCAGGCCATGCTCGGGTTCAACCACGTCGCCGTTGCCGGTGATGATCAGGGAAGCGTCTTTGTTCGCAACCGCGAGCATGGCCTCCAGGCGGCTGAGGGAGCGGTCGGTGCGCCATTCTTTGGCAAGTTCGACAGCGGCGCGCACCAGGTGGCCCTGGTGTTTCTCAAGCTGGCCTTCGAAACGCTCGAACAGGGTAAAGGCGTCGGCGGTTGCGCCTGCGAAGCCGGCAAGCACCTGGCCGTGGTACAGGCGGCGCACTTTCTTGGCGTTGCCTTTCATCACGGTGTTGCCCAGGGAAACCTGGCCGTCGCCGCCCATGACAACTTTGCCGTGGCGACGTACTGAAACGATGGTGGTCAAGGGGAGAGTCTCCACGCAGCGGGGCGAAAATGCCCTGATGGAAACTCATATGGGGGGTGGCGAGGGGGATTTCAACCGTAGGAAGGCAGGGCAGACGAGTGGTGATCGTTCCCACGCTCCGCGTGGTAATGCCGCCTTGACGCTCTGCGCCTGCTCTGTGACGCAGAGCGTCAAGGGACACGTTCCCACGCGGAGCGTGGGAACGATCAGTGAGTATGAGTCAGCGGCTCTGGCGTTGTTGTAACAACAGGTTGCTAAACCCGGCGCCGGCCAATTGCTTTTGCGCCACGGTCAGCTGTTCGCGGTTGCTGAACGGCCCCACCAATACGCGATACCAGGTCGCGTCCTTCACCGTGCCGGACTCAACCGATACCGATTGGCCCAACAGAATGATCTGTGCGCGTACACGGTCCGCATCCGCCTGTTTCGGGAACGAGCCCGCTTGCAGGAAGAACTTGGTCACCGGCGCAGCCTTGGTGGCTGCCACTGGCGGTGCTGGCGGCGGCGTGATACCGGCCAGCGCGGCCTGGGCGCGCGCCGTGTCGATTTTTGCCGCTTCCGCTGGGGTTACCGGCGTGGTCGGCACTTGTGGCGTCGGCAGGGTTTTTTCCGGCACGGCGTCAGGCGGCACGATCACTTCCGATTCCGGCAGCAGCGTGTAGAAGTCGTACTTGGGCTTTACCGGTGCGGTCGGGCTCGGCGCGGTCTTGTTGGCTTCGGCGATTTTCGTGGCCTTTTGCTGCTCCTGTTTGACGCGCTTGACGTCATCGCCCTGACCGGGCTCCAGCTTCATCAGAAACACGATAAATGCGCCGACCGTAAGGCCGATGGCCATCCACAGCCAACCCGGAATCGGTTGCTTCGCCGGGGCCTGGTAGCGGCTGGCGCCGCGCTTGGGTGCAGGTTTTTTCTTGGCAGCCAACTTACATACGCTCCAGAGTTTCCAGGCCCAAGAGTTCCAGGCCTTGCTTGAGGGTGCGTCCAGCCAATGCGGCAAGGCGCAGGCGACTTTGTTTCTGGGCTTCGTCGTCGGCGGTCAGGATCGGGCAGTTCTCGTAGAAACTGGAGAACAGGCCGGCCACTTCGTACAAATAGGTGCACAGGATGTGCGGCGTGCCTTTTTCGCCAACGCTGTTGAGCACCTCGCCAAATTGCGCGAGCTTGGCCGCCAGTTCCTGTTCGTGGGCGGCGTCCAGCGCGATCTGGCCTTCGACTTCGCTGAAGTCCTTGCCCAGCTTGCGGAATACCCCGGCCACGCGAGTGTAGGCGTACAGCAGGTACGGCGCGGTGTTGCCTTCGAAGTTGAGCATCAGGTCGAAGTTGAAGCTGTAGTCGCTGGTGCGGTGCTTGGACAGATCGGCGTATTTCACCGCGCCAATGCCCACCACGCGGGCGATGTTGCGCAGGTCGGCCTCGGCCAGCTCCGGGTTCTTTTCCTTCACCAGGTTGTAGGCACGTTCCTGGGCTTCGGTCAGCAGGTCGATCAGCTTCACGGTGCCGCCGTCGCGGGTCTTGAAGGGGCGGCCATCGGCGCCGTTCATGGTGCCAAAGCCCATGTGCTCCATGTGCATCGGGTGGGTGACGAAACCGGCGCGACGCGCCACTTCGAACACCTGCTGGAAGTGCAGGGCCTGGCGCTGGTCGACGAAGTACAGCGCACGGTCAGCCTTGAGCACGCCACTGCGGTAACGCACGGCGGCCAGGTCAGTGGTGGCGTAGAGGTAGCCGCCATCGGCCTTGACGATGATCACCGGCAGCGGCTCGCCGTCGGCGGTCTTGAATTCTTCGAGGAACACGCACTGGGCGCCGTTGCTTTCGACCAGCAGGCCCTTGGCCTTGAGGTCGTTGACCACGTTGATCAGGTCGTCGTTGTAGGCGCTTTCGCCCATCACGTCGGCCATGGTCAGTTTCACATTGAGCAGCTCGTAGATTTCCTGGCAATGAGACAGGGAAATTTCACGGAAGCGGTTCCACAGCGCCAGGCATTCTTCGTCGCCGGCTTGCAGCTTGACCACCAGGCCGCGGGCGCGGTCAGCGAACTCTTCGGATTCATCGAAACGCTTTTTGGCAGCACGGTAGAAATTTTCCAGGTCGGCCAGCTCGTTGCTGGTGATCGGGTTTTCCTGCAGATAGGCCATCAGCATGCCGAACTGGGTACCCCAGTCGCCCACGTGGTTCTGGCGGATCACGGTGTCGCCGAGGAATTCCAGCACCCGTGCCACGCCATCGCCAATGATAGTGGAGCGCAGGTGGCCCACGTGCATTTCCTTGGCCAGGTTCGGTGCCGACAGGTCGATGACCACGCGCTGGCTGTCGCCGGCCTTGCGTGCACCGATGCGCGCATCGGCCAGGGCGGCATCCAGGCGTGACGCCAGGGCCTGGGTGTTCTGGAAGAAGTTGATAAAGCCTGGGCCGGCGATTTCGGCCTTGGTGACACTGGCGTCAGCCGGCAGGGCTGCGATGATTTTTTCTGCCAGGTCACGCGGCTTCATGCCGGCCGGCTTGGACAGCATCATCGCGATGTTGCTGGCGAAGTCGCCATGGGTCTTGTCGCGGGTGTTCTCCACCTGGATCGCCGGCGACAGGCCTTCAGGCAACACACCTTCGTGGACGAGTTGGGTGAGGGCTTGTTGGATCAGCTGGCGAATGGTGTCTTTCATGGTGTTCTCTTTCGACCGCAAGCGGCGGCGCGCGATGCGCAGGTGGAAAAACTGGGCATTATCCGTGGCGAGGGCGGGCTTGCCAACCGTTCAGACTATATGGCGGACCTGCGGGCCTCTTCGCGGGCAAGCCCGCTCCCACATTTAAGGGTATTCACATTTCATAATGTGGGAGCTGGCTTGCCTGCGATGACGTAATTACCCTCAATACAAATCTACCGGGTCTACATCCAACGACCATCGCACCTGCCGACCGCTGGGCAGTTGCTCCAGCTCAAGCATCCAGCGACTTAATAGCCGATGCAGCGGGGCGCGGGAGGTTGCCTGCAAGAGTAGCTGAGCGCGATAACGTCCGGCGCGCCGCTCCATGGGCGCTGGCACCGGGCCGAGTAGTTCGATGCCACTGAGGGCCAGTTCGCCCAATAAACGTTCGGCGGCGCTGCAGGCCTCATCAAGAAAGCCTTCGGCCTGCCCGGGTTTGTGGGCTTCGGCACGCAGCAGCGCCAGGTGCGCAAAGGGCGGGAGGCCGGCGGCGCGGCGTTCGCTCAAGGCCTGTTCGGCGAAGGCAAAGTAGCCTTGTTCCGTCAGTTGAATCAGCAGCGGGTGGTCGGCCAGGTGCGTCTGGATAATCACCCTGCCTGGCTCTTCGGCCCGACCGGCGCGTCCTGCCACCTGCACGATCAACTGCGCCATGCGTTCGCTGGCGCGAAAATCCCCGGAGAACAACCCGCCATCGGCATCCAGGATCGACACCAGGGTCACCCGTGGGAAGTGATGCCCCTTGGCAAGCATCTGCGTGCCCACCAGGATGCACGGTTGGCCTTTGTGGATGGTGGCGAACAGTTGGTTCATGGCGTCTTTGCGCGACGTGCTGTCGCGGTCCACCCGTAGCACCGGGTAGTCCGGGAACAGAATGCCGAGGCGTTCTTCGGCGCGCTCGGTGCCGGCGCCCACGGGCCGCAGGTCCACCTTGCCGCACTGCGGGCAATGGCGCGGTACCCGTTCCACATGGCCGCAGTGATGGCAGCGTAACTCGCCGTGGCGCTGATGCACCGTCATGCGCGCATCGCAGCGCTCGCACCCGGACATCCAGCCGCAGTCATGGCACAGCAACGTCGGGGCAAAGCCGCGGCGGTTGAGAAATACCAATACTTGCTGGCCGGCGGCCAGGGTCTGGCCAATGGCCTGTTGCATCGGGCCGGAAATACCGCTGTCCAGCGGGCGGCTTTTCACGTCCAGGCGCAGGAAGCGCGGTTGTTTGGCGCCGCCAGCACGCTCGTTCAGGCGCAGCAGCCCGTAACGGCCGGTGTAGGCGTTGTGCAGGCTTTCCAGGGACGGCGTGGCCGAGCCCAGCACAATCGGGATGTCTTCCTGGCGGGCGCGTACCAGCGCGAGGTCGCGGGCGTGGTAGCGCAAACCTTCCTGCTGTTTATAGGAGCCATCGTGCTCCTCGTCGACGATGATCAGCCCGGGGTTTTTCATCGGCGTGAACAGTGCTGAGCGCGTGCCGATAATAATGTCGGCCTCGCCATCCCGCGCCGCCAGCCACGACTCCAGGCGTTCACGGTCATTGACTGCCGAGTGCACCAGGGCGATCCGGGCATTGAAGCGTTGCTCGAAACGCGCCACGGTCTGCGGGCCCAGGTTGATCTCGGGGATCAGCACCAGTGCCTGCTTGCCCGCCTGCAGGGTTTCGCGGATCAGCTGCAAATAGACTTCGGTCTTGCCGCTGCCAGTGACGCCGGCCAGCAGGAATGCATGGAAACTGTCGAAACCGGCGCGAATCGCCTCATACGCGGCGCGTTGCTCGGGGTTCAGCGGCAACTCCGGCTGGGCCAGCCAGTGTTCGTGGCGCGGGTCCGGAGCGTGTTTGCGGATTTCCACCTGCACCAAGCCCTTGGCCAGCAACAGGTCGAGGCTGTCTTTGCTCAGCATCAGCTTGCTTAATAGCTGATGGGCCACGCCGTGTGGGTGCTGTGCCAAGGTGGCCAGGGCCTCACGCTGGCGCGGGGCGCGGGCGATGCGCGGGTCGTCGAGGCGTGCGCCCGGCACCATCGACCAGAAACGCTCCTGGCGCGCTTCGGCCAGTTCGCCCTGGCGCAGCAGCACCGGCAGCGCCCAGCTCAAGGTATCGCCCAGGCTGTGTTGGTAATACTGCGCGGTCCACAGGCACAGCTTGAACAGCGCGGGCGGCAGCGGTGGTGTGGCGTCGAGCAGGGCAATTGCCGGCTTGAGCTTTTCGGCAGGCACTTCGCTGTGGTCGGTGACTTCCACCAGAATGCCGATCATTTCCCGGCGTCCGAACGGCACGCGCACGCGCATGCCCGGTTGCAACTGCGCACGCGACACGCCGGGCGGGGCCCGGTAATCGAACAGGCGGCGCAGGGGCGAGGGCAGGGCTAGGCGCAAAATGGCGTCGGGCACGCGAGGATTCTCATCAATAAAGGCAAGCGGTGGCGCAGGGGCGCGAGCCTAGCAGACCGGGGGTGTCCCGTCTCCAGTACTGGAATCGGATCTTGTGGGAGCTGGCTTGCCTGCGAAAGCGCTAGTGCAGTAACAGATGCAGTGACTGACACACCGCCTTCGCGGGCAAGCCCGGCTCCCACATTGACGGCGGTGTGTGAGGAATATCTGATGAAAGGAAGTTTTCGACCATTCCCGCCGCTTGCGTGATTAAAAAGGTCTGGTAGAATCCGCGGCCTAATTACGTGCGGTATTCGACAATAGTGTCGAGTGGCGGCACGCTAGCCCGAGGAAGTGCCATGAAAGCCGATATCCATCCAGCGTACGAAACCATCGAAGTCACCTGCAGCTGCGGCAACAAGTTCGAAACTCGTTCGAACCTGTGCAAGCCACTGGGTACTGACGTATGCAACGAGTGCCACCCGTTCTACACCGGTAAGCAGAAAACTCTGGACACCGGCGGCCGCGTACAGCGCTTCGCAGATCGCTTTGGTGCTTTCGGCAAGAAGCCTGCTGCTACTCCAGCAGAGTAAGGTTCAAGAGCCTTATGGGCTTTTACCCGCTGTTGAAAAAGGCGTCCCTTGTGGGCGCCTTTTTTGTGCCTGGGATTTGGCTGGCGACCGCTCAGGCCAACCCCTTCTGCCCCGCCCCGGCGGCCATCGTGCGTGTGGAGGTACAGCGTGTGGTGGATGGCGACACGGTGCGCCTCAAGGACGGTCGCAGCGTGCGCATGATCGGCCTCAACGCGCCGGAAACCGGCAAGAAGGGTCGCCCTGACGAGCCATTCGCTGTCGCCGCCCGTCAGCGCCTGCAGGCGTTGGTCAAGGCCAGCGATGGGCGTGTCGGCCTGGTGGCGGGGCGCGAAGGCAAAGATCATTACGGGCGCACCCTGGCTCACCTCTACGGCGCCAATGGCGAGAATCTGGAGGCGCAACTGCTGGCCGAGGGTTTGGGGTACCAAGTGGGCGTCGCGCCGAATGTCGACCTGATGGCCTGCCAGCAGGCGGCCGAAAACAGCGCCCGCCAGGCACGGCTTGGCCTGTGGCGCCAATCACCGGTGCAAAGCGTGGCGAATCTCAAGCGCTCCGGGTTTGCCCTGGTGGCCGGTCGGGTCAGCAACATCGAGCGTAATCGCGGTGGAATCTGGATTGAGCTGCAGGGTTCACTGGTATTGCGTATTGCGCCCGAGCTGATCAGCCAGTTCGATACGGCCATGCTCGATGGTCTGCAAGGCCGCACCATTGAGGCGCGCGGTTGGGTGCAGGATCGAGCCCGCCGTGGCGGCCTGAAAAAAGGCCAAGCGCGCTGGCTGTTGCCAATAACCGACCCCGGCATGCTGAAATCGGCGCTTTGAATAAAAAATTGTAGACATTTTTTATTTCGATTGTGAACAGTTGAGCCCTTGTATCCCGTGGCTCTTGGCCAAAAGTCGTAGCCCAGGGCCCTTGACACCTGTGACTGCCCAGTCTTGTAGGGACTTTACGACACGCGTATCCTCGGCGGTCCGTCGACCAACAGTAAAAGCGGAATGCCGATATGTCTGATTTGAAAACTGCCGCTCTCGAATACCATGCCCATCCTCGTCCAGGAAAGCTGAGTGTAGAGCTCACCAAAGCCACTGCCACTGCCCGCGACCTGTCGCTGGCCTACAGCCCTGGTGTTGCCGAACCCGTACGTGAAATCGCCCGTGACCCAGAGCTGGCGTACAAGTACACCGGCAAAGGCAACCTGGTTGCAGTGATTTCCGATGGCACCGCGATTCTGGGCCTGGGTAACCTCGGCCCATTGGCTTCCAAGCCAGTCATGGAAGGCAAGGGCGTGCTGTTCAAGCGCTTTGCCGGCATCGACGTTTTCGACATCGAAGTCGATTCCGAAAGCCCGCAGGCGTTCATCGACACCGTCAAGCGCATTTCCATCACGTTCGGTGGCATCAACCTGGAAGACATCAAGGCGCCTGAGTGCTTCGAGATCGAAAAGGCCCTGATCGAGCAGTGCGACATTCCGGTATTCCACGATGACCAGCACGGCACCGCGATCGTTACCGCGGCCGGCATGATCAACGCCTTGGAAATTGCTGGCAAAACCCTGGGCGAGGCGAAAATCGTCTGCCTGGGCGCCGGTGCCGCGGCCATTTCCTGCATGAAGCTGATCATCAGCATGGGCGCCAAGCTGGAAAACATCTACATGGTCGACAGCAAGGGCGTGATTCAGTCCGAGCGTACCGACCTGAACCAGTACAAGGCGATGTTTGCCCATCCGTCCTCCAAGCGCACCCTGGCTGACGCCCTCGACGGTGCCGACGTGTTCGTTGGCCTGTCCGGCCCGAACCTGCTGAGCGCTGAAGGCCTCAAATCCATGGCGCCGAACCCTATCGTGTTCGCCTGCTCCAACCCGGATCCGGAAATCTCTCCTGAGCTGGCCCACGCCACTCGCAGCGACGTGATCATGGCCACCGGCCGTTCGGACTACCCGAACCAGGTCAACAACGTATTGGGCTTCCCGTTCATCTTCCGTGGTGCCCTGGACGTTCGCGCCAAGCGCATCAACGAAGAAATGAAAGTGGCCGCTGCCAACGCCCTGCGTGAACTGGCCAAACTGCCGGTACCTCAGGACGTGTGCGACGCCTACGGTGGTGCCAAGCTGGAATTCGGTCGTGAGTACATCATTCCGAAACCAATGGACAAGCGCCTGATCACCCTGATCTCCGATGCCGTGGCCAAGGCCGCTATCGAGACTGGTGTGGCTACCCTGCCGTATCCAAAGAACTACCCGCTGCAAAGCGTGGATGATGTGTTCAACGGCTAAGCCGTTGTAGACACACCCGCAAAAAAAGCCCCGACTGAGTGATCAGTCGGGGCTTTTTTGTGGCTGATGTCCCGTGGCTGATCTTTCCCACGCTCTGCGTGGGAATGCCCACCTGGACGCTCCGCGTCTGCTTTTGAGGTCGTGACGCAGAGCGTCACAGGATGCATTCCCACGCGGAGCGTGGGAACGATCGGCCGATCAGCGTGATCAGGTCAGAACAAATCGATCGGCGCGCCTTCATCCGCCGGCAGTGGGCTGCCCGGCACTGCGCCATTGCCCAGCTCATTGACCGATGGCGGTGTGTCTTCGCTCTTGAACAGCTCGAAGTACGCATTCGGCGTGCTCGGTGAAGCTGCGCGGCCACTGATCGGGTCGATGCGCAGGCTGAGGATGCCTTCTGGCTCTGGCTGGGTGTGCAGCGGCTTGTCCTTGAGCGCTGCGCCCATGTAGCTCATCCAGATCGGCAGGGCGACGGTGCCACCAAACTCGCGGCGGCCCAGGCTTTCAGGCTGGTCATAGCCGGTCCACACGGTGGTCACGTAGTCGCCGTTGTAGCCGGAGAACCACGCGTCCTTGGACTCGTTGGTGGTACCGGTCTTGCCAGCGATATCCGCACGACCCAGAGCCAGTGCGCGGCGGCCGGTGCCCTTCTTGATCACGTCTTGCAGGATGCTGTTGAGGATGTAGGTAGTGCGGCCGTCCACGATGCGCTCGGCAACCGCTGGCGCTTGCGGTTCGGCCGGTGCGCCGGCGTTTGCGGCCGACGGTGTGCCTGGCGTCGCCTCGATGGTGATACCGCCGTTGCTCGGTACCGCAAGCCCGTCGGTCGCGGCCACACCATTGACCACGTCGCCGGGTACCCGTGGCGGGTTGGCGGTGAACAGGGTGTCGCCATTGCGGCTTTCGATCTTGTCGATCAGGTAAGGCGCGATCTTGTAGCCGCCGTTGGCAAAGGTGCTCCAGCCGGTGGCGATTTCCATCGGCGTGAGGGTCGCGGTACCCAGGGCCAGGGACAGGTTTGGCGGCAGGTCCGACTTGGCGAAGCCAAAGCGCGTCATGTAGTCGATGGTCTTGCCTACGCCCATCGCCTGCAACAGGCGGATCGACACCAGGTTGCGTGACTTGTACAGCGCCTCGCGGATACGGATCGGGCCGAGGAACGTGTTGGTGTCATTCTTCGGGCGCCAGACCTTGTCCAGATATTCATCGACGAACACGATTGGCGCGTCGTTGACCAGGCTGGCGGCGGTGTAGCCGTTGTCCAGCGCGGCACTGTAGACAAACGGCTTGAAACTGGAGCCCGGCTGGCGCTTGGCCTGGGTAGCGCGGTTGTAGTTGCTCTGCTCGAAGGCAAAGCCGCCGACCAGTGCGCGGATCGCACCGTTCTGCGGGTCCAGGGACACCAGAGCGCCCTGGGCGAGCGGCACCTGGCTGAATTTGAGGCTGTCATCCTTTTGGCGTTGCACGCGGATCAAATCACCCACCTGGGCCACGTCGGATGGCTGCTTGGGCATCGGGCCCATGCTGTTGGTGTTCAGGAACGGGCGTGCCCACTTCATGCTGTCCCAGGCTACATGGGCTTCGCCAGAGCGGGTCAGCACTTGGATGCCGTCCTTGGTTACCTGGGTGACGATGGCCGGGTCCAGGCCGCTGATCGAACGCTGTTTGCCCAATTCGGTGGTCCAGGCACTCAGGGTCTTGCCCGGCAGGCGCGACTCGGGGCCACGGTAGCCGTGACGCTGGTCATAAGTGATCAGGCCTTCATGTACCGAATGGTTGGCGATTTCCTGCAAGTTGCTCGGCACCGTCGTGGTGACGCGGAAACCTTCGGTGTAGGCCTCGCTGCCATAACGGCCAACCATCTCGGCGCGGGCCATTTCGGCGATATAGGGTGCATTCACTTCTGGGGTCGGCACGTGATAGCTGGCGTTCAGCGGCTCGGCGACGGCACTTTCATAAGCGGCCTGGTCGATCTTGCCCAGTTTGTACATGCGGCCCAGGATCCAGTCACGGCGTTCTTTACTGCGCGCCGGGTTGGCCAGCGGGTTGAAGCGCGACGGTGCCTTGGGCAGGCCGGCGATCATCGCCATTTGCGCCAGGCTGGCGTCACGAATCGACTTGCCATAGTAGACCTGGGACGCGGCCTCGATGCCGTAAGCGCGGTTGCCCAAGTAGATCTTGTTGACGTACAGCTCGAGGATTTCATCCTTGGTCAACTGGCGTTCGATCTGCAGCGCCAGCAGGATTTCGGTGGCCTTGCGGGAAAAGCTGCGTTCGCTGGTGAGGAAGAAGTTCTTCGCCACCTGCATGGTGATGGTGCTGCCACCCGATTGAATGTGTCCACTTTTTACCAATTGCGTGGCTGCACGCACCAGGCTGCTGGGGTCTACGCCGTAGTGGTTGGCGAAATTATCGTCTTCGGCAGACAGCAAAGCGCTGATGAAATTGGGTGGAATGTCGGCGAAACGGATCGGTGTGCGGCGCATTTCGCCGAACTCCGCGATCAGTTTTTCATCGCTGCTGTAGACCCGCAAAGGAATCTGCAACTGGATACTTCTGAGGGCCTCTACGGAGGGCAAACCCGGACTAAGGTAGAGGTAGGCTCCGCTGAGTACGAGCAGCAGCCCGCAAACGATGGCGACAATGGAGTACCCGAAAAACTTCAGCAGACGAATCAAGGCTTTTGGATTTCCAGAGAAAAGAATGAGTTACGCGTCGGGGCATGCATGGCAAACGATGGATCGACCCGGGCAGCAGATAAAAAGCGGGAAAAAACGCTGGGCATTAAAGCATTTTTCGGCTTGGGGCGTCATTCGCGAGCCTTGAACAAGCCGACCGAATGCAAGGTGCCTGGCAGCAATCAGGCGAGATGACAGCCGGTATGACAGGGAAAGTTTTGGGGAGTTTTATGGGAAAGGGATTTTTCAGGCGAAAAGTCGACACGGTGTTGGGTGTCGATATCAATGACAGCGGCATCAAGCTGATCGAACTGGGCCGTTCATCAGGCGGTTTCAGCGTCCAGGGCTACGTTATGCAAATGCTGCCGCCCCAGGCGGTGGTGGACGGCACCTTGCTGGACCTTGAGGGTGTGGGCCGTATGCTGCAACAGGCACTGTCGCGCCTGGGTACCTCGGCCCGGTACGCCGCCGTGGCGGTTGCGGGCCCGTCGGTAATTACCCGGCTGATTGACATGGACGCCGGCCTCAGTGATGAGGAAATGGCCTGGAAGATCCAGATGGAAGCCGACCAGTTCATCCCCTATCCATTGGACGAGGTGGCCATCGACTTTCAGGTTCAAGGGCCATCGGCTCAAGGCCCGCAGTGGGTAGAGGTGATGCTGGCGGCGTGCCTGCGTGAGCAGGTCGAAGCGCGCGAGGCGGTTTTGGCCCTGGCGGGGCTGGTGCCGCGGGTGGTCGATGTAGAAGGGTTTGCATTGGAGCGCGCTTGCCTTCAGGATTTTGCCAGCTTCACGCCGGGTCATAGAGTCGATGGTGCACAATGGGCCTTGGATGCCCAAGGGATGGGAGTGGCTTGCGGGCTGGCCCTTAGGAGTTTCGCTGGATGACACGAATCAATCTTTTGCCTTGGCGCCAGGCCCTCGCGGAGCGCAGGCGCAAATACCTGTTGGTGCTATTGCTGGCGTTTGCCTGCGTGGCGCTCGCGGCATTGTGGTTGGCTGATCAAGTGATCGACCAGGCGATAGACCGGCAGGTAAGCCGCAACAGCCGCCTGGAAGAGCACATCGCTACCCAGGACTCGCGGATCAGGACCATCGACGACTTGCAGGCGCGAAGCCAGCAACTGGCCGAACGCATGAAGGTGGTTCAGGACCTGCACGATGCCCGCTCCTCCGGGGCCCGATTGTTCGAGCAATTGGCTCGCTCGGTGCCCGAAGGTGTCCATCTGCATGAGGTGGTTGCCAACGGCGACACCATCAGCATTCGCGGCACGGCAGAAAGCAACCAGGATATCGCCCGTTTGATGCAGCAACTCAAGCCAATCCACGGCTCCAGTTCGACCCGTCTGCAGCGCGTGCAAACCGAAGGTGCACGCGGCGAAAGTGAATTCCAGCTGATGGTGCGCCAGGGAGAGTCCAGCGAGGCGCAACCATGAGCCTGCCCAGGCTCGATTTTTCCACGCTCTCTTACAACGCTGCCAAATGGTCCCTGCCGGGCAAGGTGCTGCTTGGCTGTGCGCTGGCCGGCCTGGTGCTGGTGCTGGGCGAGGTTTCGCATGGGGGGCCGCAGCGGGAGCGATTGCACGGGCTTGAGGCGCGGGAGCAGGCGCTGCAGCAGCAACTCACAGAAAAGACCGGCCTGGCCGCGAGCCTTGAGCTGCGTACCCGGCAAGTCCGGAGCATGGAAGACAATCTTGCCAGCCTTCTAGGGCAATTGCCCGGCGAGTCCGAGGTGCCTGTCGTGCTGGAAGACATCGCCCGGCTGGCGGCTGTTCATGGGGTGTGGGTCGAAGGCATCACCGTGCTGGATGAAGCGCCTCGGCAGCTTTATATCGAACAACCCATGCAGATAAGCGCCTCCGGGGTTTATCACGACCTGGCGACGTTTGTCAGTGCCTTGGGTGGGTTGCCACGGGTCGTTACCGTGCAGGATATTGCGCTCGGGCATCAGGGCGCCTTGTTGCGTCTGAACATGCTCGCCAAGACCTATCGCAGCAACCTGCAAAACGGCAAGGCCCGTCAGGTGCCCGACCCAGGGCCGCAATTTGTCTACGAACCCTCGTCCTTGCGCGACCCGTTCACGCCGCCCGCCTTGCAGGCACCGCACGTTCCGGGCCGCCCGGCCCTTGCCCCGGATTTCACCCGGCCACGGGGACTGTTGGAGGGTATGCGCCTTGATCAGTTCGAAATGGTCGGTACGTTGTCCCGTGGTGCGCAGGCCTTTGCCTTGTTGCGGGCTGGGGCCAGGGTGTATCGGCTGGCGGTGGGTGATTACCTGGGGCCGGACCATGGCCAGGTCACGGCCATTCAAGACGCTGCTGTCGAGCTGGTGGAGCTGTTTCCCGATGGACAGGGCGCCTGGCTGGAACGCCCGCGAACCCTTGTGCTGAACGTCAACTCATAACGGAATCAAACAATGAAAAGGACCTTCTCGTCCTTCGGTGTGGCGCTATGGATAGCGTTCACGGCACCGATGGCTGCTGCTGTGCCCAATCGCCTGGACCTTATCCAACTGCCGCCGCCCGACAGTGCCCAGCCGGTCAGCTATACAGGCGCCAAGCTGACCCTGAATTTCCAGGACATCGACCTGCGCGCGGTCTTGCAGCAAATTGCCGATGTCGCCGGGCTCAACCTGGTGACCAGCGATGAGGTGCAGGGCTCGATCACTCTGCGGCTCAAGGATGTGCCCTGGGACCAGGCTCTGGACCTGGTACTGCAAACCAAGGGCTTGGACAAGCGAGTCAAGGCGGGCGTGTTGCTGGTGGCGCCCGCCGATGAATTGGCTGCTCGCGAGCTGTTGATGCTGGAGTCGCGCAAGCAGATGGCCGAGCTGGCTCCCTTGCGTCGGGAGCTGCTGCAGGTCAATTACGCCAAGGCCGCCGACCTGGCCAAGCTGTTTCAGTCGGTGACCGGCTTTGAGGGCGCCACCGATGAGCGCGGTTCGGTGGCGGTGGATGACCGCACCAACAACATCATCGCCTACCAGACTGGCGAGCGGCTCGAAGAGCTGCGGCGCATCGTGGCGCAACTGGATATCCCGGTACGCCAGGTCATGATCGAGGCGCGGATTGTGGAGGCCAATGTCGACTACGACAAAAGCCTGGGTGTGCGCTGGGGTGGGCGGCTCACCCGCGGCAATAGCGGCGTTGGCGGTATTGGCAAGCCGCTGGCGGAGGGTGCCGAGCCGCCGCAAAACCCACCCAGTTCACCCTTTGTCGACTTGGGGTCGCTGGCCGGAACCTCGGGCCTGGGGATCGCCTATATCACCGACAACCTGTTGCTGGACCTTGAGCTGACCGCCATGGAAAAAACCGGCAACGGTGAGATCGTCTCGCAGCCCAAGGTCGTCACCTCCGACAAAGAGACTGCACGCATCCTCAAAGGCACCGAGATTCCTTATCAGGAATCCACCTCCCAGGGTGCCACCTCGGTGTCGTTCAAAGAGGCCTCGCTGTCGCTTGAAGTCACGCCGCAAATCACTCCCGACGACCATGTGATCATGGCGGTCAAGGTCACCAAGGATGAGCCCGACTACCTGAACCGACTCAATGACGTGCCGCCGATCAAGAAAAACGAGGTCAACGCCAAGGTTCTGGTCAGGGATGGCGAGACCATCGTCATTGGCGGGGTTTTCTCCAACACCCAAAGCAAAGTGGTAGATAAAGTGCCATTTTTGGGCGATGTGCCGTATCTTGGCCGCCTTTTCCGGCGCGATGTGCTGGCGGAGAAAAAATCCGAGCTGCTGGTATTCCTGACTCCGCGTATCATGAATAACCAGGCGATTGCTGTGAGTCGTTGATTCTGTGCGAAATTTGATTCTTGTAGGGCCGATGGGGGCTGGAAAAAGCACCATCGGCCGTTTGCTGGCCAAAGAGCTGCGCCTGCCGTTCAAAGATTCCGACAAGGAAATTGAATTGCGCACGGGTGCCAATATCCCATGGATCTTCGATAAAGAAGGCGAGCTGGGCTTTCGTGACCGCGAGCAGGCGATGATTGCCGAGCTGTGCGGCTGCGATGGCGTGGTATTGGCGACCGGCGGTGGCGCCGTCATGCGCGATGAAAACCGTCGGGCGCTGCATGCCGGTGGTCGGGTGGTGTATTTGCACGCGTCGGTCGAACAGCAGGTGGGCCGTACCGCCCGTGATCGCAATCGCCCGTTGCTGCGCACCGCCGACCCGGCGAAAACCCTGCGGGACCTGCTGGCGCTGCGCGATCCGCTGTATCGGGAAATCGCCGATCTGGTGGTGGAAACCGATGAGCGGCCACCTCGGATGGTCGTACTTGACATCCTTGAGCGCCTGCAACGGTTGCCACCCCGTTAAAGCCTGGCCCGAAATGCGCTATTCTCGGCGGCGCGCCATGACCTTATAAGGTATGGCGTAGAGCCACCAGGCGGTGTCGAGAGGTCGACAGTGCCGGTCGTCAATACATCTTCAACGCGGGGACACATGCAGACACTTAAGGTCGATCTAGGCGAGCGCAGCTACCCGATCCACATTGGCGCAGGTCTGTTGGACCAGCCCGAACTGCTTGCGCCGCATATTGCCGGCCGACAGGTGGCAATCATCTCCAACGAAACGGTCGCGCCGCTGTACCTTGAGCGTCTGAGCCGCAGCCTGGCGGCGTACTCGGTGATCTCCGTGGTGTTGCCTGACGGCGAAGCCCACAAAAACTGGGAAACCCTGCAACTGATCTTTGATGGCCTGCTGACTGCGCGCCATGACCGTCGAACCACTGTGGTCGCCCTGGGCGGCGGTGTGATTGGCGACATGGCCGGGTTTGCCGCGGCCTGCTACCAGCGCGGCGTGGATTTCATCCAGGTGCCGACCACCTTGCTGTCCCAGGTCGATTCGTCGGTGGGGGGCAAGACCGGCATCAACCACCCGCTGGGCAAGAACATGGTCGGCGCGTTCTACCAGCCTCAGGCTGTGCTGATCGACACCGCTACCCTCAACACCTTGCCGCCGCGCGAGCTGTCGGCGGGCCTGGCGGAAGTCATCAAGTACGGCCTGATTTGCGATGAGCCGTTCCTGACCTGGCTGGAAGAACACATGGACGCCTTGCGCGCCCTCGATCAGGTAGCCCTGACCGAAGCGATTTCCCGCTCCTGCGCGGCCAAGGCGCTGGTGGTCAACGCCGACGAGCGTGAGTCCGGCGTGCGGGCCACGCTGAACCTGGGCCACACCTTCGGCCATGCGATCGAAACGCACATGGGCTATGGTGTGTGGTTGCATGGGGAAGCCGTAGCGGCTGGCACCGTGATGGCATTGGATATGTCGCAGCGCCTGGGCTGGATCAGCGCCCAAGAGCGCGATCGCGGTATCCGCCTGTTCCAGCGTGCCGGTTTGCCGGTTGTTCCGCCCACGGAGATGACCGAGGCGGATTTCCTTGAACATATGGCGATAGACAAGAAAGTGATCGACGGTCGACTTCGACTGGTACTGCTGCGCCACATCGGCGAAGCCGTGGTGACCGACGATTATCCAAAAGAGATTCTACAGGCCACGCTGGGAGCGGATTACCGCGCCCTGGCCCAGCTCAAAGGTTAATAAGACCCGATGACTAGTTTGCATGCCGACGAGGCGTTCCTCGGCCATTATCACTTGAGCCACGACCCCTTCGCACCACGGGTGCCGGGTTTCAAGTTCTTCCCCGCCCAGCGCAAGCCGGTACTTGGGCAGTTGCATCACCTTGCGCGCTACAGCCAGTTGCTGCTGGTGGTGACCGGCCCTCTGGGCAGCGGCAAGACCTTGCTGCGCCAGGCGCTGGTGGCCAGCACCAACAAACAATCGGTGCAGAGCGTGGTGGTATCTGCCCGCGGTGCCGGTGATGCGGCTGGCGTACTGCGCGAGGTGGCGCAAGCGTTGAACGTCTCCAACGCCGAGCCGAACGCGATTCTCAAGCAGGTGGTGCAATTGGGCCTGACCGGCCAGGAAGTCTACCTGCTGGTAGACGACGCCGAGCAGCTCGACGAATCGGCCCTGGAAGCCTTGCTGGCGCTGGCAGCGGGTACGCCGGAAGGTCGCCCGCATGTGTTCCTGTTCGGTGAGTCGTCGTTGATCGCCGATCTGGAGCAGATCAGCGGTGAGCAGGAGCTGTTTCACGTCATCGAGTTGCAGCCGTACGAAGAGGAAGAAACCCGCGAATACCTTGCACAACGTCTTGAAGGCGCAGGGGCGGGTATCGAACTTTTCACCGCTGCGCAGATCTCTGATATTCACGAAAGCTCCGATGGCTGGCCTGGAAACATCAACCAGGTTGCCCGCGATGCCATGATCGAAGCCATGATTGCCAGCCGCTCTGCGGTCAAGCGTCCAAAGATGGGGTTCACTATGCCTAAGAAGCACGTATTGGCTATTTCCGCCGTTGTCGTGGTCGCTGTTGCCGCCGCCTGGTTGATCCCGGGCCGCAACAAAGCACCGACAACCACTGGCGCGCCAACCGAACAGGCGCAGTTGCCACTGGGCAAGCCCACGCCAAACGTCGAATTTGCCAACTCCGGCCAACCGACCAACCTGCCGATGGTCGGCCAACCTGTGATGCGCGGCCCTCTGGCAGAAGAAGCCGGTGGCATCTCCGAAGGCGACGACGGTGTGCCGGTGGAAGGCTCCAGCGCCACGCCGCCGACCGTGACCACCACCGCGCCACCTGCAGGCGTACCGGCCGGTGTGCCAGCGACGCCGGTTGCTCCGGTCGCCAAGCCGACTCCGACGCCGGCGCCCACCGTTGCTACCGCCAAGCCTGCTCCGGTGACCAAGCCTGTCGCACCAGCGCCAGCCGCCAAACCAGCCCCTGCCGCCAAGCCAGCGGAAAAACCAGCCGCCACCGTTGCCAAGGCCGGCGCTGCTGGCAGCAGCTGGTACAGCAGCCAGCCTACCGGTAACTTTGTGGTGCAGATCCTCGGCACCAGCTCCGAAGCCAATGCCCAGGCATTCGTCAAAGAGCAGGGCGGCCAGTACCGTTATTTCAAGAAAGTGCTCAACGGCAAGCCTCTCTACGTGATCACCTACGGTAGCTTCCCAAGCCGCGCCGCAGCCGATTCTGCCATCAAGGCCTTGCCAGCGAAGGTTCAGGCTGGTAAACCTTGGCCTCGCACTGTTGCCAGCGTTCAACAAGAACTGGCAGCAACTCGCTGAAGATCCGGCGGCCTTACCCAGGCCGCCCTCCCGGCACCTCAAAAAAATCCGCAAGTGCGTGCAGTCTCCCGAGACCGCGCGCTTTGTGGTGTCTGCGTCACAGTGGCTTTTGAGTCGTAGCGGTCAGAATTAAAAAAGTTTTGACTAGCACAGCATATCGCTTTAAACCTTTCATAAATGCGACATAGATTTGCGACATTTCGTCGCTAAATTTGTGAGCGTCTGTGTCGGTGTGTACAATGACCTCCCTTTTGCCCCCGCTAAGCCGGCGTACGTTCGGCGTGGAAGGTAACCGGTTGAATTGAAAAGAAATTTGCCTCGGTAAAAGAGGCAGCCTGGTGAGAAAGTGTCTATGAAAGCAGGTCTGTACCAACCCGATGAATTCAAGGATAACTGCGGTTTCGGCCTGATAGCCCACATGCAGGGCGAACCCAGTCATACCCTTTTGCAAACGGCCATCGAGGCCCTGACCTGCATGACCCACCGCGGTGGGATCAACGCCGACGGCAAGACCGGTGACGGCTGTGGCTTGCTGATTCGAAAGCCCGACCAGTTCCTGCGCGCTGTCGCCAAAGAGCAATTCGCGGTCGAACTGCCCAAGCAGTACGCCGTGGGCATGGTGTTTTTCAACCAGGACCCGGTAAAAGCCGAAGCCGCTCGCGAGAACATGAACCGCGAGATCGCCGCCGCCGGCCTGCAAATTGTCGGATGGCGCAAAGTGCCCATCGACACCAGCGTACTCGGCCGCCTGGCCCTGGAGCGCCTGCCGCAGATCGAACAAGTATTCATCGCAGGCGATGGCCTGAGCGACCAGGACATGGCGATCAAGCTGTTCACGTCCCGTCGTCGTTCGTCGGTGCTCAACGCCGCCGACACCGACCATTACATCTGCAGCTTTTCCCACAAGACCATCATTTATAAAGGCCTGATGATGCCGGCGGACCTCACCGCCTTCTATCCAGACCTTAGCGATGAGCGCCTGCAAACCGCAATCTGCGTGTTCCACCAGCGCTTTTCCACCAATACCCTGCCGAAATGGCCGCTGGCCCAGCCATTCCGCTTCCTCGCCCACAACGGCGAGATCAATACCATCACTGGCAACCGCAACTGGGCCCAGGCCCGTCGCACCAAGTTCGCCAACGATTTGATGGACCTCGAAGAGCTCGGCCCGCTGGTCAATCGCGTGGGTTCCGACTCCTCCAGCATGGACAACATGCTCGAACTGATGGTCACCGGCGGCATCGACCTGTTCCGTGGCGTGCGCATGATCATTCCGCCAGCGTGGCAGAACGTCGAGACGATGGACCCGGACCTGCGTGCGTTCTACGAGTACAACTCGATGCACATGGAACCGTGGGACGGCCCGGCCGGCGTGGTCATGACCGACGGCCGCTATGCGGTGTGCCTGCTCGACCGTAACGGCCTGCGCCCGGCGCGTTGGGTGACCACCACCAACGGTTTCATCACCCTCGCCTCGGAAATCGGCGTGTGGGACTACAAGCCTGAAGACGTGATCGCCAAAGGCCGTGTGGGCCCTGGCCAGATCCTGGCCGTGGACACCGAGACCGGGCAGATCCTCGACACCGACGCCATCGACAATCGCTTGAAGTCCCGTCACCCGTACAAGCAATGGCTGCGCAAGAACGCCCTGCGCATCCAGGCGACCATGGAAGACAACGACCACGGTTCGGCTTTCTATGACGTCGACCAGCTCAAGCAGTACATGAAGATGTACCAGGTCACGTTCGAAGAGCGCGACCAGGTGCTGCGTCCGCTCGGTGAGCAAGGCTACGAGGCCGTCGGCTCCATGGGCGATGACACGCCAATGGCCGTGCTGTCCCAGCGCGTGCGCACGCCGTACGACTATTTCCGCCAGCAGTTCGCCCAGGTGACCAACCCGCCGATCGACCCGCTGCGTGAAGCCATCGTGATGTCCCTGGAAGTGTGCCTCGGTGCCGAGCGCAACATCTTCCAGGAATCGCCTGAGCATGCCTCCCGTGTGATCCTCAGCTCGCCGGTCATTTCCCCGGCCAAGTGGCGCTCGCTGATGACCCTGGAGCGTCCGGGCTTCGATCGCCAGATCATCGACCTGAACTACGATGAGAGCCTGGGCCTTGAAGCCGCAGTGCGTAACGTTGCTGACCAGGCTGAAGAAGCCGTGCGTGCCGGTCGTACCCAGATCGTACTCACCGACCGCCACATTGCGCCTGGCAAGTTGCCGATCCACGCGTCCCTGGCGACCGGTGCGGTGCACCACCGCCTGACCGAAAAAGGCCTGCGCTGCGACTCCAACATCCTCGTGGAAACCGCCACCGCCCGCGACCCGCATCACTTTGCGGTGCTGATCGGTTTCGGCGCCTCGGCGGTGTACCCGTTCCTCGCGTACGAAGTGCTGGGTGACCTGATCCGTACCGGTGAAGTGCTGGGCGACCTCTATGAGGTGTTCAAGAACTACCGCAAGGGAATCACCAAGGGCCTGCTGAAGATCCTGTCGAAGATGGGCATCTCCACGGTCACCTCGTACCGTGGTGCTCAGTTGTTCGAAGCCATCGGCTTGTCCGAAGAAGTCTGCGAGCTGAGTTTCCGTGGCGTACCGAGCCGCATCAAGGGTGCGCGTTTCGTCGACATCGAAGCCGAGCAAAAAGCCCTGGCCTTGGAGGCCTGGAGCGCGCGCAAGCCGATCCAGCAAGGTGGCCTGCTCAAGTTCGTGCACGGTGGCGAATACCATGCCTACAACCCGGACGTGGTCAACACCCTGCAAGCCGCTGTGCAGCAGGGCGACTACGCCAAGTTCAAGGAATACACGAGCCTGGTGGACAACCGCCCGGTGTCGATGATCCGCGATCTGTTCAAGGTGAAAACTCTGGACACGCCGATGGACATCGCCGAAGTCGAGCCGCTGGAGTCGATCCTCAAGCGCTTCGACTCCGCCGGTATTTCCCTGGGCGCCTTGTCGCCGGAAGCTCACGAAGCCCTGGCCGAGGCCATGAACCGCCTGGGTGCGCGTTCCAACTCCGGCGAAGGCGGTGAAGACCCGGCGCGCTACGGCACGCTCAAAAGCTCGAAGATCAAGCAGGTGGCCACCGGCCGTTTCGGGGTGACCCCGGAGTACCTGGTGAATGCCGAGGTGCTGCAGATCAAGGTGGCCCAAGGCGCCAAGCCGGGTGAGGGTGGTCAATTGCCAGGCGGTAAGGTAAACGGTTTGATCGCCAAGCTGCGCTATGCGGTGCCGGGCGTGACGTTGATCTCGCCACCGCCGCACCACGACATTTACTCGATTGAAGACTTGTCGCAGCTGATTTTCGACTTGAAACAAGTCAACCCCCACGCCCTGGTCTCGGTGAAACTGGTGGCAGAAGCCGGCGTCGGCACCATCGCCGCCGGTGTGGCCAAGGCCTATGCCGACCTGATCACCATCTCCGGCTACGACGGCGGCACCGGCGCTTCGCCGCTGACCTCGATCAAGTACGCCGGTGCACCGTGGGAACTCGGCCTGGCCGAAACCCACCAGACCCTGCGCGGCAACGACCTGCGCGGCAAGGTGCGAGTACAGACCGACGGCGGCCTGAAAACCGGCCTCGATGTGATCAAGGCCGCGATCCTCGGCGCCGAAAGTTTTGGCTTCGGTACTGCGCCCATGATCGCCCTGGGCTGCAAATACCTGCGCATCTGCCACCTGAACAACTGCGCCACCGGCGTGGCGACTCAGAACGAGAAACTGCGCAAGGATCACTACATCGGCACCGTCGACATGGTGGTGAATTTCTTCACCTACGTCGCCGAAGAAACCCGTGAGTGGCTGGCCAAATTGGGCGTGCGTTCGCTGGAAGAGCTGATCGGTCGCACCGACCTGTTGGACATCCTCGAAGGCCAGACCGCCAAGCAACAACATCTGGACCTCACGCCGCTGTTGGGCAGCGATCACATCCCGGCAGACAAGCCACAATTCTGCCAGGTGGACCGCAACCCACCGTTCGACAAAGGCCTGCTGGCCGAGAAAATGGTCGAAATGGCCGGCTCCTCGATCAACGACGCCAGCGGTGGCGAGTTCGCCCTGGATATCTGCAACTGCGACCGTTCCATCGGCGCACGCATCTCCGGCGAAATCGCACGCAAGCACGGCAACCAGGGCATGGCGAAAGCGCCGATCACCTTCCGCTTCAAGGGCACTGCGGGCCAGAGCTTCGGCGTGTGGAACGCCGGCGGCCTGCACATGTACCTGGAAGGCGACGCCAACGACTACGTGGGCAAGGGCATGACTGGCGGTAAACTGGTCATCGTTCCACCGGCTGGCAGCGTGTACAAGACCCAGGACAGTGCCATCATCGGCAACACCTGCCTGTACGGCGCCACCGGTGGCAAGCTGTTTGCCGCAGGTACTGCCGGTGAGCGTTTCGCCGTGCGTAACTCCGGTGCTCACACCGTGGTGGAAGGCACTGGCGATCACTGCTGCGAGTACATGACCGGAGGCTTTGTCGCGGTACTGGGCAAGACCGGTTACAACTTCGGTTCGGGCATGACCGGCGGTTTCGCCTACGTGCTCGACCAGGACAACACCTTCGTCGACAAGGTCAACCACGAGTTGGTCGAGATCCAGCGTATCAGCGGCGAAGCCATGGAATCCTACCGGAACCACTTGCAGCACGTGCTGGACGAGTACGTCGAGGAAACCGGCAGCGAATGGGGTCGTAACCTCGCCGAAAACCTCGATGATTACCTGCGTCGTTTCTGGCTGGTCAAGCCCAAGGCTGCCAACCTGAAATCGTTGCTTTCCAGCATCCGTGCCAACCCGCAGTGATATGCGCCTGAACAGTTTGATGAGGTTTTAACATGGCTGAACGTCTGAATAACGACTTCCAGTTCATCGATGTCGGGCGCAAAGATCCGAAGAAGAAACTGTTGCGTCAACGCAAGAAAGAGTTCGTGGAAATCTACGAACCCTTCAAACCCCAGCACTCGGCCGACCAGGCCCACCGTTGCCTGGGGTGCGGTAACCCGTATTGCGAATGGAAGTGCCCGGTGCACAATTTCATTCCCAACTGGCTCAAACTGGTGGCTGAGGGCAATATCCTCGCCGCCGCCGAGCTGTCGCACCAGACCAACACCCTGCCGGAAGTCTGCGGCCGGGTGTGTCCGCAAGACCGTCTGTGTGAAGGTGCCTGCACCCTCAACGACGGCTTCGGCGCGGTGACCATCGGTTCGGTGGAGAAGTACATCACCGATACGGCGTTCGCCATGGGCTGGCGCCCGGACATGTCCAAAGTCAAGCCGACCGGCAAGCGCGTCGCGATCATCGGCGCGGGCCCTGCTGGCCTGGGGTGTGCCGACGTGCTGGTGCGTGGCGGCGTGACCCCGGTGGTGTTCGACAAGAATCCGGAAATCGGTGGCCTGCTGACCTTCGGTATCCCTGAATTCAAGCTGGAAAAAACCGTACTGAGCCACCGTCGTGAAGTGTTCACCGGCATGGGTATCGAGTTCCGCCTCAATACCGAAATCGGCAAAGACATCACCATGGAGCAACTGCTCGCCGAATACGATGCGGTGTTCATGGGCATGGGCACCTACACCTACATGAAGGGCGGCTTTGCCGGTGAGGACTTGCCCGGCGTGTATGACGCGCTCGACTTCCTGATCGCCAACGTCAACCGCAACCTGGGCTTTGAAAAGTCGCCGGAAGATTTCGTCGACATGAAGGGCAAGAAGGTCGTGGTGCTGGGCGGTGGCGACACCGCGATGGATTGCAACCGCACCTCGATCCGCCAGGGCGCCAAGTCGGTGACCTGCGCTTATCGCCGTGACGAAGCCAACATGCCCGGCTCGCGCAAAGAGGTGAAGAACGCCAAGGAAGAAGGCGTGAAATTCCTCTACAACCGCCAGCCGATCGCCATCGTCGGTGAAGACCGTGTGGAAGGTGTGAAGGTGGTCGAGACCCGTCTCGGCGAACCGGACGCCCGTGGCCGTCGCAGCCCCGAGCCGATCCCGGGTTCCGAAGAAATCATCCCGGCCGACGCCGTGGTCATCGCCTTCGGTTTCCGCCCAAGCCCGGCGTCGTGGTTCGAGCAGTTCGAAATCCAGACCGACAGCCAGGGCCGCGTCGTGGCCCCGGAACAAGGCCAGTACAAGCACCAGACCAGCAACCCGAAGATCTTCGCCGGTGGCGACATGGTGCGCGGGTCGGACCTGGTGGTCACCGCGATCTTCGAAGGCCGTAACGCCGCCGAAGGCATCCTGGACTACCTGCAAGTCTGATGATCGTTCCCACGCTCTGCGTGGGAATGCCGCCAGGACGCTCCGCGTCCCGAACAGCATGACGCGGAGCGTGGGAGCGATCCTGCGGCGGCATTGCCGCGACAAATTGACCCGATAGACAAAAGGCACGGTGCATTCCGTGCCTTTTGCGTCGCGCTCTGAGAAAATGCCCGCACTTTTTTTGCGGATGCCGACATGACTGCCCTCAAGAACGACCGTTTCCTTCGTGCCCTGCTCAAGCAACCCGTAGACGTCACCCCGGTGTGGATGATGCGTCAAGCCGGTCGCTATCTGCCGGAATACCGCGCCAGTCGCGCCAACGCCGGTGATTTCATGAGCCTGTGCATGAACCCGGAGTTCGCCTGCGAAGTCACGATGCAGCCGCTGGACCGCTACCCTCAACTGGATGCGGCCATCCTCTTCTCCGATATCCTCACCATCCCGGATGCCATGGGCCAAGGCCTGTACTTCGAAACCGGCGAAGGCCCGCGCTTCAAGAAAGTCGTCAGCACCCTGGCCGATATCGAAGCCCTGCCGATCCCTGACCCACACAAAGACCTGGGCTACGTGATGGATGCTGTGAGCACCATCCGCCGCGAGCTCAACGGCCGCGTGCCGCTGATCGGTTTCTCCGGCAGCCCCTGGACCCTGGCCACCTACATGGTTGAAGGCGGCTCGTCGAAAGACTTCCGCAAGACCAAAGCCATGCTCTACGACAACCCGCAAGCCATGCACCTGTTGCTGGACAAGCTGGCGCAGTCGGTCACGTCCTACCTCAACGGCCAGATCATGGCGGGTGCCCAAGCGGTACAGATTTTCGACACCTGGGGTGGCAACCTGTCGGCGGCGGCGTACCAGGAGTTCTCCCTGGCCTACATGCGCAAGATCGTCAGCGGCCTGATCCGTGAGCACGAAGGCCGCAAGGTTCCGGTGATCATGTTCACCAAAGGCGGCGGCCTGTGGCTGGAAAGCATCGCTGACGCGGGCGCCGATGCATTGGGCCTGGACTGGACCTGCGACCTCGGCGAAGCGCGCCGTCGCGTCGGCAACCAGGTTGCCCTGCAAGGCAACATGGACCCGACCGTGCTGTACGCCAAGCCAGAAGCGATCCGCGCCGAAGTCGGACGCATCCTGGCCAGCTATGGCAAGGGCAGTGGCCACGTGTTCAACCTTGGCCACGGCATCACACCGGAAGTGAACCCGGAGCACGCGGGTGCGTTCTTGCGCGCAGTGCACGAACTATCGGCGCAATACCACGAGTAAAACGCAAAACAAAATGTGGGAGCTGGCTTGTCGGGTCGCCGCATCGCTGCGATGGCGGCGGCGAATTCAACACCGCTATCGCAGGCAAGCCAGCTCCCACATAAAGCCAGTCGCCTCAGGCTTTCACATGGCCCAGTGGCGGCAACTTCGCCAGCTTCAACGCCACCAGCAACGCGCCAACCAACAGAGCGACGATGAACGCGCCAATCCCGTTCCACCCGGCAAAGTGCCAGAAAAACCCACCCGCCGTCCCGGCAATGCTCGACCCGACGTAATAGCAGAACAGGTACAGCGACGACGCCTGCCCCTTGGCCTTCACTGCGCGGCGGCCGATCCAGCTGCTGGCGACCGAGTGGGCGCCGAAGAAGCCGAAGGTGAACACCAGCATGCCCGGTACCACCAGCCACAAAGGCGTGAACAGCGTCAGGGCCATGCCGGCGAGCATCAGCACGATGGTGCCCCATAGTACGCGGCGGCGGCCGAGGCGGTCGGCCAGGGAGCCGATTTTCGCCGAGCTGTAGATGCCCGAGAGGTACACCACTGACAGCAAACCGACCACCGCCTGGCTCAACTCGTAGGGGGAGGCCAGCAGGCGATAGCCGATGTAGTTGAACATCGTCACGAACGCGCCCATCAGCAGGAAGGCTTCAAGGAACAGCCACGGCAGGCCGGCGTCCTGGAAGTGCATGACAAAGCCGTCCACCAGGCTGCGTGGCTTGAGGCTGCTGGCGCGGAAGTTGCGCGATTCGGGGAGGATCTTCCAGAACACCGTGGCAGCGATCAACGCCAGGGCGCCGATGATCAGCATTGCGGTGTGCCAGCTGACGAAGTCGATCAACACGCCGATGATCAGGCGCCCGCTCATGCCCCCAATCGCGTTGCCGCCGATGTACAGGCCCATGGCCAGGCCGATGTGCTGCGGGTGGATCTCTTCGCTGAGGTAGGTCATGGCCACGGCGGCCAGGCCGCTCAAGGACAAGCCCACCAGTGCACGCATCAACAGGATGCCCTCCCAGCTCGGCATCAAGCCGCTGGCGATGGTGGCCAGCGCCGCACAGAACAACGCAGCGACCATCACCGGCTTGCGCCCCAGCCTGTCGGATATCGGCCCGGTGATCAGCAGGCCGCAGGCGAGCATGGCGGTCGCGACGGACAAAATCAGGCTGCTTTGCGCCGCATTGATGGAAAACTCGTGGGACAGCGCCGGCATCATCGGCTGCACGCAATACAACAGCGCAAAGGTGGCGAAGCCGCCGGAGAACAGCGCCAGCACGGTGCGCATGAACATCGGCGTGCCTTTTTCGATGTACGCGTCGTTGAGCTGCGCCACCACGTCATCAAGGGCTGAGGGCGGGGTGTGTTGGGCAAGTGGAGCAACAGCAGGATTCACGAGGGACCTCGGGGAGGAAAGTCTGCCAGGACTGACAATACGAAAAAGCATATAGCTGGCTAATGATTCTTTCCAATATATTGTTCGACCTGTTTGATAGCTTTTACAACCTAATGAGGCTTGCATGGAATTTCGCCATTTGCGCTACTTCATCGCCGTTGCCGAAGAACTGCACTTCGGCCGCGCCGCGCAGGTGCTGGGCATCTCGCAGCCGCCCCTGAGCCAGCAGATCCAGGCGCTGGAACACGAGCTGGGCGCACGCTTGTTCGAGCGTACCAATCGTCGGGTCGAGCTGAGCGAGGCCGGGCGTTTGTTCTTGCAAGAGGCACGGTTGGTGCTGGCCCAGGTCGACAAGGCGGCAGATGTGGCGCGGCGTGCGCAGTTGGGGGAACTGGGTGAATTGAAGATCGGCTTCACCTCGTCTGCGCCGTTCAACGCCAGCATTCCCCAGGCGATCTTCGCCTTCCGCCAGGCATTCCCGGCGGTGCATCTGAACCTGCAAGAAATGAGCAGCACCCAAGTAGCCGAGTCGCTGGTGGACGAGTCGATTGAGGTTGGGTTGATGCGGCCTTTGCCCTTGCCCGACTCACTGAACGTGATCGAGTTGATGCGCGAACCCTTGGTCGCGGTATTGAGCGCCGGCCACCCGTTGGCGCAAGGCAGTGAGCGCGGCTTGCATCTGGAGCAATTGGCCGAGGAGCCTTTCGTGTTCTTCCCGCGCAGTTACGGCAGCGGCTTGTACGCGCAGTTGCTCAACCTCGCTCGCGACGCCGGGTTCAGCCCGCACTTTGCTCAGGAAGCAGGGGAAGCAATGACCATCATCGGCCTTGTGGCGGCGGGGTTGGGGGTGTCGGTGCTGCCGGCGTCTTACCAGCGCATCCGCATTGATGGCGTGGTCTATCGCACCTTGCTCGACCCGCAGGCAGTGACGGCGGTGTGGCTGGTGCAGCGCAAGGGCGCGCAAACGCCAATGGCGAAAGGGTTTGTGGAGTTGTTGACGCGTAAGGCCGCTCAATAACCTGTGGCGAGGGAGCTTGCTCCCGCTGGGTCGCGTAGCGGCCCTAAAAAATGGGCCTGCTGCGCAGTCCAGCGGGAGCAAGCTCCCTCGCCACAAGGGGGTCAGTTTTGGGGCGAAGTATTTGCTTCATTCACGCTGTAAGTCCGCAACCCCGCCAGAATATCCCGATCCAGCATGCTCACCCAACGGTTGTAGTTGCGATGGATCTTCCCGTCCTTGTAGCCCAGGTCGCGGCTGTCGCGGTAGGTGATGGCGTAGCTGTTGCGGGTGTAGCGGATGTCTATGGCGGCGTAGAACTGGCCGCGCACGGTGATCTCGGCCTGCACCAGTTGCGGGCTCAGGCGTTGTACCGTCCACTCGCGTTTTTGCAGGGCGGCGACGATCACCTGTTTCATTTTTTCCTCGCTGACCTGGCTCGTGGCCGGCAACTCGTGCTGGGTGTTGAGCACCGGTTTGCTGGTGCAGCCAGCCGTGGTCAGCAGGGCCAGGGTGATCAGGGTAGCGCGTAGCAGGGAAGACATTCCGTTTTCTCCAGTCGATTAAAAAGTCAGCTCCAGCGGCGGAAGATCAACGAGGTGTTGACGCCGCCGAAGGCAAAGTTGTTGTTCATCACGTAGTCGTTGTGCATCTGGCGAAAGCCACCTTGCAGGTAGTCCAGCTCGCCGCATTGCGGGTCGACCGCGTCCAGGTTGAAGGTGTGCACGTACTGGTCGCGGTTCATCATCTCGATGCTGAACCACGATTCCAGCGCGCCGCAGGCACCCAGGGTGTGGCCGAGGAAACTCTTCTGTGAACTGATCGGCATGCGGCTGCCAAACAGGCTGCTGGTGGCCAGGGTTTCAGCGATGTCGCCCTGATCGGTAGCCGTGCCGTGGCCGTTCACGTAGCCAATGGCGGACGGTTCAAGACCTGCGTCTTCCAGGGCCAGCTCCATGGCGCGGCGCATGGTTTTCTGTTCCGGGCGGGTGGTGTGCTGGCCGTCGGCGTTGCTGCCGAAGCCGACCAGCTCCGCATGAATATGCGCGCCTCGCGCGAGTGCGTGTTCCAACTCTTCGAGCACCAACATGCCGCCACCTTCACCGATCACCAGGCCATCGCGGCCGCTGTCGTAGGGGCGCGGGCTGGTTTGCGGCGCATCGTTTTTCAGGCTGGTGGCGTACAACGCATCGAACACCATGGCTTCGGTGGGGCACAGTTCTTCTGCGCCGCCCGCGAGCATCAACGGCAGGCGCCCGAACTTGATTGCCTCATAGGCGTAGCCGATGCCCTGGCTGCCGCTGGTGCAGGCGCTGGAGGTAGGAATCAGCCGGCCCGTGAGGCCAAAGAAGATACTGATATTTGCCGCCGTGGTGTGGGGCATCATGCGTACATAGGAATTGGCATTGAGCCCCTCGGCCACCGAATTGAGCAGCATATTGCCGAACGCCTTGATCTCATCGGTGCTGCCGGTGGACGAGCCACAGGCCACGCCCATGCGTCCGTCCTTGATCGACTCGTCACCGAGCAGGCCGGCGTCTTGCAACGCCTGCTCCGCCGCCCACACGGCCAGGCGCGAGACGCGGCCCATGCTGCGCAGTTGTTTGCGCGTCCAGTGAGCGGGCACGACGAAATCGTCGATAGGGCCGGCCAGGCGCGTGTTCAGTTCGGTGAAACGGTCCCACTCATCCATGCGCCGAATGCCGCTGCGGTTGGCGCGAAAATTGGCGGCGATGGTGTCCCAGTCGCTGCCCAGGGAGGTCACGCCGGCCATGCCGGTGACGACAACGCGCTTCATCAGCACAGGCCCCCGTTCACGGCCAGCACCTGGCGCGTGATGTAGCCGGCTTCGGCCGACATCAGGAAGTTCACGGCGCCGGCGACTTCTTCCGGCGTGCCCATGCGTTGGGCCGGGATCATTTTCATCAGTTCTTCTACCGGCACGTTTTCATCCAGCATCGCGGTGTCGATCAGGCCCGGCGCCACGCAGTTGACGGTGATCTTGCGCTTGCCCAGCTCGATGGCCAGCGCCTTGGCCGCGCCGATCAAGCCGGCTTTGGAGGCGCTGTAGTTGACCTGGCCGCGGTTGCCGATCAGCCCGGACACCGAGGTGATGCACACGATACGCCCGGCGGCGCGGCGCCGAATCATCGGCATCATCACCGGGTGCAGCACGTTGTAGAAACCATCCAGGTTGGTGCGCATCACCACATCCCAATCGTCTTCCGACAGAGCAGGAAAGGCGCCGTCGCGGGTCAGGCCGGCATTGAGCACCACGCCGTAATAGGCGCCATGCTGCTCCACATCGGCCTCAAGGATCTCTTTGCACGCAGCGCGATCCGCCACGTCGAACTGCAGCACGCGTGCCTCGCGCCCCAGGGCTTGGACCTCGAGCTGTACCGCGTCGGCTTCGGCACGACCGCTGCGGCAATGCAGCACGATGTCATGGCCGGCATGGGCCAGGCGCAGGGCAATGGCGCGGCCGATACCACGGCTGGAGCCGGTGACCAGTACGGATTCAGTCATGGCGTTTCGTCCTTCGATTCATCTAAATAGTTGGCCGCCTGGGGCGGTCGAAATACGTTCAGGCGCGCGCTGGCCTGGATACCGTCGCCGGTGAGGTGGCATTCGAAAACGCCCATGCCGTTGTCGTCTTCCAGGGAGCGCAGGCCGTGGATATGCAGCTCGGCACCGGCCGGGAAGTGCTCCACGTTGCACTCGAACTTACGTGTGCCCAACAGGAAACCGAGTTCCACGGCCTTGCCTTGCTGGCGTGCATGGCAACCGGCATACGCGGCGACGCTTTGCGCCATCAGCTCGATGCCGACCCAGGCTGGCAGGCTACCGTCAGCACGGTTGAACAGGCCGCCGGGCTTGACGGTGACGCGGGTGTGGATCTGCTCTTCATCGAACGACAGCACCTGGTCGATCAGGATCATGTCGCCCGCATGGGGCAGCAGTTCGGCGAGTGGCCAATCGATCATGGGGCCTCTGCGATTATCAGGCTGACATTGTTACCGCCGAAGGCAAACGAGTTGCTCATCAGGCAGGGTTTTTTCAAGCTGTCGCCGCTGCGCACCCATTGCAAGGCGGGCAGCGCCGGGTCGGGATGGCCGTCCCATACGTGGGGTGGCAGCAGGCGATGGGTCAGGCTCAGCCAGCAGAACGCGGCTTCCAGTGCCCCGGCAGCGCCGAGGGTGTGGCCGGTCATGGGCTTGGTCGATGAGCAGGCGACGCCGCCGGGAAACAGGCTGGCGACCGCCAGGCTTTCCATGGCGTCGTTGTGTTGGGTCGCGGTGCCGTGCAGGTTCAGGTAGCCGATCTGCTCGGGCGAAAGCTTTGCACTGGCCAGGGCCTTGCGCATGGCCAGCAACGCGCCCTTGCCGCTGGGCTCGGGCGCAGAGATATGGTGCGCGTCGCAACTGGCGCCGCTGCCCAGCAAGGCGATGGGGGCCGGCTCACGGCTCATCAGGAACAGCACCGCCGCTTCACCGATATTGATGCCGTTGCGGTTCACCGAGAACGGATTACAGCGCTCGGCAGACACTGCTTCCAGCGCGGTAAACCCGTTCAGCGTCAGCTTGCACAGGCTGTCCACGCCGCCGCAGATCACCGCATCGCACACCCCCAGGTCCAACAGACGCTGGGCGCTCATCAATGCTCGGGCGCTGGAGGTGCAGGCGGTGGAAATCACATAGGCCGGGCCGCTCACGTTCAACCAGTCGGCGAGGAAGTTGGCCGGGGCGCTGAGTTCCTGTTGCTGGTAATCGTAGTCAGCGGGGAACTGCGTGTTCTGCAGGTAATGGGCAATGCCACGGCTGGCTTCGTCAATGCCCGAGGTGCTGGTGCCCAGCACAACCCCGACCCGGTCAGCGCCGTAGGTTTGGATGGCCTGACGAATCTGATCTTCGATCTGCAGCGCCGCTTCCAACAGCAACTGGTTATTGCGACTGCTTTGCTGGGCCAGTTCCGGGGGCAGGCTCGCCAGTTCGCCGTATACGGCGGCCACCGGCACTACGCGTTCCGGCACCCAGCCGCTTTCGGCACGCATGCCCGAACAGTCGCCGGCAAACAGCTTGCGGCTGACTTGCGCCTGGCCACGGCCAAGGGCGCAGATCACGCCAAGGGCGTTGAGGTAGGCGGTCATCGGCTCACACCCAGCGGGCTGATGCGGTAACTCAGCGGCGGGTCGGCCATGTTCACGCTGAACACCTCCGAAGACTGGTAGACGATCTGCCAGTGGCCCGGCAGCGTGCGCGTCAGGTCCATGGCCTGGGCAGTGGGATACAACGCTGGTACGTCACCAGGCGCGGTCAGGGCAAACAGCAGCGCGGCAAATAGCGTGCGCGCCTGGGGGTTGGGCGGCAGCAAGCCGTCTGCCTGCCACTGCCCATCAAGCAGTTTTTGCCGGGCCAGCGGAATGCCCAGCGGGTCCATCATCGACCAGCGAATCGCGCGGCCTTCGCGCTGGATCACCAGCAGCCAGTCCTGGCTCTGGCTGTCCGCCAGGCGCTGCACATGCAATTGCATCGGCAAGGCCAGGGCCGGCATTTTTTCCGGCAGCGGCGCCTGGCTGGCACAGGCGCTGAGCAGCAACAGGCAACTTATCAACAGCAGGCGCATCATGGGGCCGCATTCTCCACAGGTTTACGGGCCACGCAGTTGACCAGGGTTTCCTCGCGCTGACCCACCGGCGGTGCCTTGCGCAGGCCCCAACGTTCCAGCAGGCCGAAGTCACTGGAACGGCTCCACCACAAGTAAGGGTACGAAATGTTCTGAGCAGCGAACTCAAAGCCCTGCTCGCGCAGCATCTCCAGGTACTCTTCGGCGCTTTTCTGCACATGCATCGGGTGGCGGAACAGCCAGCGAATCACCCAGGTGTCGATGTAGGCTTCGGTGGATTCGGCAAACAGCAGATAGCCGCCCGGCTTGAGCACCCGATAGAACTCCTTGAGTGCGCGATGTTGTTCCACCAGATGATGGAAGGTCTGGTGGCAGAACAGGATATCGACGCTGGCATCCGCTAGGTTGAGGGTCGCGCAGTCGCTGCCGATCAGCTCGACGTCCAGGCCCAGCCGCGCGGCTTCTTCACGGCTCAGTGCCAGGCTGTGAGGGTCGGCATCCAGGCCGATCAGGCGCGAAGGCGCGAACACCTGATGCAGCAACTGGAAGGATTTGCCCTGGCCGCAACCGGCATCCAGCAACACCGGCGCCACCGGCAGCGGCTCGCTGAACAGGCTGCGCAGGTCATTGATCGCCACGCGCAATACGTGATGCTGCCAGGTATGGCTGCGCAGGAACCAGAAGCCGAACTTGGTTTCTTCGACGTAGTTTTGACTCAGGTAGTTTTTTTCAACGCCAGGGCTGCTCATACCGCTTCACTCGCACAAATATCCGACAACATCCGCAAGCGCCGTTTCGGCTCGCTGACAAACGGGTTGCGTTCATCCCAGGCGTAACCGGCCAGGATAGAGCTGATCATGCGGCGAATCTCCGGTGAACTGCCAGGATGGAAAATCACGTCCTGGAACGTGCCCGCGTACCAGCCCTCGACGTAGCAACGGAAGGTATCGACACCGCGCTTGAGCGGTTCGGCGAACTCGGTTTGCCAGTCCACCGTTTCTCCGCTCAATTGGCGGTGCAGCACTCCTGCGGCCATGCTGGCCGAACGCATGGCAATGGTCACGCCGGAAGAGAACACCGGGTCGAGGAATTCCGCCGCATTGCCCAGTAGCGCAAAGCCTGGACCGTGCAGGGTTTTGACGTTGGCCGAGTAGCCGCCGATGGTGCGCGCCGGGGTATCCCAGACGGCATTTTGCAGCACGGCGGACAGGCTTGGGGTTTGCTCGATAAAGCCGCGCAGGCAGGCGTCGAGGTCGCTGTCGGCACCCTCGAAATGCTCTTTGGCTGCGACCACGCCTACCGAGCAACGGCCGTTACTGAACGGGATGGTCCAGAACCAGATATCGCGCTTGGTCGGGTGAGTGGTCACCAGGATTTTGCTGCGGTCAAAGCCTGGGTGTTCGATACGGTCTTCGACGTGGGTGAATACGGCCTGGCGCAGCGGGAAATTCGACGGTGCTTCCAGGTCCAGCAGGCGTGGCAACACACGGCCGTAGCCGCTGGCATCGAGCACGAACCTGGCCTTGAGGTGGTACTCGCTGCCATTCTGGCGGCGCACATGCAAATACCGGCTCTCGGCAGAAAAATCCACGCCGACAATGGTTTGGCCGTAGCGGATTTCCACGCCTTGCAACGCCGCCTGGTCGGCCAGCAATTTGTCGAACTCGCCGCGCTGCACCTGAAAGGTGGTGGGCTTGCCGTTGCTGAAGGTGTCGCTGAAATCAAAGGCACTGTAGCGCTCGCCCCAGGCGAAGGCCGCGCCGGTTTTTACCTGGAAGCCTGCAGCTTGCACAGCGTCGAGCATGCCGGCTTCTTCGATAAAGTCGATGCAGTGCGACAGCAGGCTTTCGCCAATCGAGAAACGCGGGAAATGCTCGCGCTCGATGATCAATACATCATGCCCTTTGCGCTTTAACAGCGCGGCCGCGATGGCACCGGAAGGCCCGGCACCGATCACCACCACCTGGCGACGTTCCATTTCAACTGTGGGCACGAGGGCTCCTTGCCGCATGGGCGCTAATCACATTCATAAGGCGTGTTTCTGGCGGCTGGCCCAGGGTGCCAGCATAAAGCTGAACGCCAGGCCCAGGCTGACCGACAAGCCGAAATTGCTCACGGCCGGTGTACTGGAGACCGCCAGCAGGCCGAACGACAACCAAGTCGTCAGTGCCGCCAGCAGTGTTCCCAACAGGCTGACGGCAGGGCCGCCGATCTGCTCGCGCATCAAAATCGCATAGTCGACGCTGATGGCCGTGACCAGCAGCAGGCCAAACAGGCTGAACAAAGTCAGCGGCTGGCCCAGCCAACCGAGGCTGGCCAGGCTGCACAACGCAGCCAGCAGCGGCAGGGCGACGATACGCAAGGCGCCGCCAAAGCCGAAGGGCGCAATCAGCAATAGCACGATCAGCACGCAAGACAGCAACTTCAATTCGGCAGCACTGATCTGCGTGTCGGCAAACACCCGGTTCAAGTCACCCAAGCGGTCCACCAACTGCACGCCGGGCAAGTCCAGCGCCTGCACCCGCAGCAGCGCCGGGTTGTTCAAGCCTTGCAGGCTGACCATGGCCGCCACGCCGCCATCCACCGGGCCCAGCCACAGCGTGCGCCAAGGCTCGGCCAGCGGGCCTTGCAGTGCGGCGTCGATGTCTGCGGTGGGCAGCGCCTGCAACTGCGCCACTTCGGCTTGCAGGGCGCTGAGGGGCACGCCGAGGTCCAGTAGCGGTTTCCAGTGTGGCGCCAGGTTGTTCAGCGCCTCGCGCAGCTGTTGTTGCTCGCCGGGAAGGTTGACCAGTTGATTGAGCGCCAGGTAGCCCTGGAGCTTGTCCATCTGCACCAACTGGTCCAAGCGTTTGCCCAAGGCGGCCTGGCGCTCCAGCAACTGCTGCTGATTGTCCGCTCGCACCAGGAAAAACTGGCTGGTGGGCTGGAACCCGGTGATGCGCGCCACGGCCTGGGCTTCCTGCAGCAACTGCGGCGGCGCACCGATCCATTGGCGGATATCGTTTTTAGTGTTCAGTTGCCACAGGCCCGCAGCGCAGAACAGCAGCACCCACACCAGCAGTACCGAACTGGGTACGCGTTTGAGCAGTGCCGTGCGCAGTTGCCATAGGCTTTGGGCGACACGCAGCGGCCATTGCGCCGGGCGCAGTTCCACGCCCTTGAGCAGCGCGGGCAACAGGCACACGGCGCACAAATAGGCACCGACCAAACCGGCAGCCGAGAACACCGCAATCTGGGTCAGCGCCGGGAAAGGCGTCCAGGCCAGCGCCAGGTAGCCGATAGCGCTGGTGGCCAGGCTCAGGCTTAGCCCTGGCAGGGTCAGGCGCAACGCCGGCCAACTGCGCCACGGCTGCAGGCTCCAGCTTTTGGACAGGTAATGCAGCGGGTAATCCACTGCCACGCCGATCAGGCTGGAACCCAGCACTAGGGTCATCACATGCATATGCCCAAACAGCGCCACACATGCCACCGCGCCAAACAGCATGCCCACCAGTACCGGCACGAATGCCAGCAACACCCGCCAGCGTCGGAACGCCAGCAGCAGCAATAACAGGGTGCCCAGGGTAGCGCCGCCGCCGACCCAGGTCATTTCCCGCGTGGCCTGCTGTTGCCCGTTGGCCGCATAGAGCAAACCGCTGGCGGCGAGCAGTTGCGCGCCGTGTGCGCTGGCTTGCTCGCGGTTGGCCTTCAGCAAGTCCGCCACTTGCAGCGGCAGCTTCATGTCGAAGGCGTTGCCGGTAGTGCGCGCTCGCAGTAGCACCCAACTCTTGCCGTCGGCATCGGCGATCAAGGCGCCGCTGCCGATGTCCATTTGCACCGCACCGTGTTGCGGCTGGCTGTTCTGGATGCGCCCGGTCAGGCCGAGCCAATCGTCCTGGCTTGGCACCAGGCTGAAGCCGGTGAAGGGGTCGAACAGCGATTGCACGCGTTGCTGGATGAACGCCTCAGGCTGCTGGATCAGTTGTTCGCGGTCCTTGGACGAGAGCATCGACAAACGCCCACGCAGCAGTTGTTCGCGCAACGCTGGCAAGTCGGCTTGCAGGTTCCACTGCACCTTTTCAAACAGGCCGCTGGCCTGCCAACGCTCACCCAGTTGCTGCGCCACGGCCACCGCTTGCTGGCGGTCGGCATGCCCCACCAGTACCAGCATTTCGCGGTTGAGCGGCTCTTGCATGCGCTGTTCGGCTTGCAGTTCCAAGGCGTCCGGCGTGCTGCCGGGCACCAGTTCCATCAGGTTGGCCGACAACGGCGCGCCATCACGCCACTGCCAGCCTGCCAGGGCCAGCACGGCCACCAGCAAGGTCAGGAACAGGCGCGGCAGCAGGCGCTCACTGGGCAAAGTCGTGTTGCTCCGCATTGCTCAACGGCTGGTCGGCGGTACTGTCCTGCATGCGCAACAGCGTGCTGTCGCCTTGGGTTTCCAGCAGTTCAATGGTGCGCACCAGTGCGCCGCCGTCGATATTGATCTGGGTGAACACTTGCTTGAGCAGCAGTGAGCGTGGGGTCAGCGTGAGCTTCCATTGTTGGGCCTCGCCTTGCAGTTGCAGGTCGAAGTCGCGCTGCAGGCCACTGCTGTCGCCCTGCAGTACTGCCAGGAACAAACGATTCTGTTCGGCGCCGGCACTCTTGTTTGGCAGTAGTTGCCAGCCATTGGCATCGCGGCGGGCAATGCCTTGGGAGGTGATGCGGTAGTCCTGTTGCAGCGGCGTTTTCAACAGCCACAGCAGGCCGTGATCCTTGGCGAGCACGAAGGTGCCTTTGCTCACCAATGGCTGGGGCAGGGCGCGCAGATGCTTTTCCTGGGTGAAGTTGCCGTGGATCACGGAGGGTTTGGCAAGCTGATCGCTCAACTGCTGCAAGTCAAAAGCCTGGGCGCTGAAGCTCAGCAACAACGCAGCCACCGTAGGAGCGAGCTTGCTCGCGAAAAACCTGAGGGCCCCACGGGGTGTCAGGCGCCCCGCGTTATCGTTGGCGATCTTCGCGAGCAAGCTCGCTCCTACAGGGGGTCTCATTCCAGGGCTCTCTCTACGGCGTCGGTAAAGACTTTGGGCGAGGCAAGCTGCATTTCGCGACTGGCGATTTGCACCGCCACTTGCACGGTGCTGGCGCGGGTCAAGCGCTCGCCGCTGGCCAGGTCGGTGATCAAATAATTGACCTTCAAACGATTCTCCCACTCCACCAGGCTGGCGCGCACATTGATGGTCTGGCCGAAGGTCGCGCCACGCACATAACGTAGCTGCATGTCGATCACCGGCCAGGCGTAGCCGGCTTCGAGCATCGCCGTATAGTTATGGCCGATCTTGTCCAGCAACGCACAGCGCGCCACTTCCAGGTACTTCACGTAATGCCCGTGCCACACCACGTTCATGGTGTCGATGTCGAAAAAAGGCACAAGGATTTCAGTGTCGCTGTGCAACACGCCGGGGCTACGCATGCAGCCTCCAGTGTTGCGCGGCGATACGTTGCAGGCACAGGCGCAGTTCGCCTTCCAGGGCGCGGTCTTCGATGACCGGCGCAAAGTCCTGGGCCAGTTCGGCGTGCATCGCGGCCAGTGCTGGTGGCAGTGGGCGGGCATCCTCGGCCTGGGCGCGCAGCCACACGCCTTGGTTGGCGGCGAGCAAGGTCGCGGCGGCGACCTGTTCGGTCAACTCCAGCACGCGGATCGCATCGCGGGCAGCGATGGTGCCCATGCTCACTTTGTCCTGGTTGTGGCACTCGGTGGAGCGCGAGAACACGCTGGCCGGCATGGTGTTTTTCAGCGCTTCGGCGGTCCAGGCGCTGGTGCCGATCTGCACGGCCTTGAAGCCGTGGTTGATCATGGCGCGGTCAGCCGGGGCGCCTGAGAGGTTGCTCGGCAGGCCATGGTTGTAGCGCACGTCCACCAACAGTGCGAGCTGGCGGTCGAGCAGGTCGGCAACGTTGGCGACCAGGGTCTTGAGGCTGTCCATGGCGAAGGCGATATGCCCGCCGTAGAAGTGCCCGCCATGCAGCACACGTTCTTCTTCGGCGTCGATGATCGGGTTGTCGTTGGCGCTGTTCAGTTCGATCTCGATGAACGAGCGCAGCCAGTTCAGGCTGTCCGCCAATACGCCGAGCACGTGGGGCGCGCAGCGCAACGAATAACGGTCTTGCAGGCGATGCAGGGGGGCGGTGGGCGCGTCGATGGCCAGGTCCTTGCGCAGCCACGCGGCGACTTGCATCTGCCCAGGGTGCGGCTTGGCGGCGAACAGGCGCTCGTCGAAGTGTTCCGGGTTGCCTTGCAGCGCCACCACGTTGAGCGCGGTGATGCGCGTGGCCAGTTGCAACAGGTAGTCGGCGCGGGCAAAGGCCAGGCAGGCCAGGCCAGTCATCACTGCGGTGCCGTTCATCAGTGCCAGGGCTTCCTTGGGCCGCAGTACCAGCGGCTCCCAGCCCAGCTCGCGGTGTACGTCGGCCGCCGGGCGGCGTTCGCCACGGAACAGCACTTCACGTTCGCCGGACAAGGTCGCAGCCACATAGGACAGCGGCGTCAGATCACCACTGGCGCCGACCGAGCCTTCTTCCGGGATCAGTGGCAACACATCGTTTTCGAGGAAGGCATGCAGGCGTTCCAGCAGTTCCACACGCACCCCGGACACGCCATGGCACAGCGACTGCAAACGCGCCGCCAGTACGGCGCGAGTAGCCTGGGCATCAAGCAATTTGCCCAGGCCGCAACCGTGAAAGGTGTACAGATGACGCGGCAAGGCTTCGACGTGCTCCAGCGGCACCGCCACTACGCAGGAGTCGCCGTAGCCGGTGGTCACGCCGTAGATCACGCCTTCCTTGTCCAGCAGCGAGTCGAGGAACTGCGCGCCCTTGGCGATGCGTTGGCGGTACGCGGCATCGTCCTGCAGGCGAGTGGGCACCTGGCGGTTGGCCAGGGCCAGCACGTCTTCGATGCGCAGGGGGCGTTCACCAAAGGTGATGGGCTCAAGAGGCGTCGTCATCGGTCTTCCAGAAAGGGTAAAAGTTGAACCATTGTTGGGGCGCTTGCAGGCAGAACTGGCCCAGGCGTGCGGCGTAGCGGGTGGTCCATTCGGCAATGACTTGCTCACGGGTGCTGCGCTTCCATTCGATCAAATCGGCAAAGGGCTCGATAGTCAGGCGATAGCGGCCCTGGTGCTTGAGACACATCAGCAGATTGACCGGGCACTTGAGCAAGCCCGCCAGCAGCCATGGGCCTTGGGGAAATGCCGCCGTGTGTCCGAGGAAGTCCACGCGCACCGTGCGCCCGCCGTGCAGCGGGATGCGGTCGCCGGCAATCGCCAGCCACTCGCCATCGTCCAGGCGCTGGCTGAGCAGCAGCATGGTGGCCGGGTCCAATTCGCTGACCTGGATCAGGCGCAAATGGGTCGCGCCGGCCTCGCCCAGCAGGCGGTTGAAACGCTCGGCGTGCTTGGTGTGCACCAGCACGTTCATGGTGACCTGTTCACCAATCTCCGCCAGGGCACGGCACACTTCCAGGTTACCCAGGTGCGCACCCACCAGCATCTGCCCGCGCTCGCCACGCAGTTGACTGCGCAACTGCGCCGGGTCGTTGATCTCGATTTGCTCCAGGCGCAGCTTGCCGTTCCACACGTCCAGCTTGTCGAGCAGCGAATCGGCGAAGGCCATGAACTGGGCAAAGACTGTGCGGTGGCTCGGCAGCAAGTCATTGCGCCCGCTCCATTGCGCCAGCCGCTGCTGGTATTGCCAGGCGCTGTGGCGTGCGGTGCGGCCGAACAGGAAGAAGTAAAAGACGATGCTGTAGAGCAACGGGCTCAATAGGCGACGGCCGAGGACTTTGACCGCGACCGCGGTGAATTTCATCAGCCAGAAGCTGCCGCGTTCCTCGCGGTCGGCCCAATGCTTGGTGCTGTCGTTCATGCTTGCCACCGTCGCCACAGGATCATCGGCGCGCGCACGAGCATGCCGAAGAACAACCGCGTGTGCATGGCGCTGATGCGCAGGTTGTCACGCAACAAGCGAAAGTGCGACAGGCCGTCGGTGGGGTAGTGCACCTGGGTGGGCAGCCAGCGCATCGGCTGGTTGCGCCAGGCCAGGCGTACCAGGATGTCCGAGTCGAAATCCATGTGCGTGCCAATGTAGGCCGAGTCCATCAGCGCCAGGGTCGGCGCCAGTGGGTACACGCGAAAGCCGCACATCGAGTCGCGAATCTCAAGCGACAGGGTATTGATCCACACCCACACGTGGGTCAGGTAACGTGCGTACAGGCGACCCTTGGGCACGCTGTCGTCGTATTCGGGGTAGCCGCAGATGACGGCCTCGGGGTGCTGGCGTGAGGTGTGGATAAAGGTCTGGACTTCGCGCAGGTCGTGCTGGCCATCGGCGTCCACTTGCAGAGCGTGGGTATAGCCCAGGCGCGCGGCTTCGCGAAAACCGGTCATCACGGCGGCGCCCTTGCCCTGGTTGCTGGGCAGGGTCAGCAGGGTGACGTTATCCAGCGTCGCCAACTGCGCCAGCACGGCTGCGCACGAGGCGCTGCTGCCATCGTCCACCAAGAGGCAGGGCAGGCCGCTCTTCAGCACACTGTGGACCACGGCCGGCACGGCGGCTTCGTGGTTGTATACCGGGATCAAAGCGCAGGGGTTATGCATATTCAAAGCCTGCGCAAACCCCGTGGCGAGGGAGCTTGCTCCCGCTGGGCTGCGAAGCAGCCCCAATGGAGGCGACCGAGATCATCCTGGGAGTGGGTGATGCCTGGGTTGGGAGCGCTTCGCACTCCAGCGGGAGCAAGCTCCCTCGCCACAAGAACAGGTTATGCATGCGCGGCCTCCAGCACGATCCGCCCGCTTGAGCACGCTGCAACCCCATTGCGATAGGCGAAGTACAGTTTGCTACGCTCCCGATCAAAGCGCAGATGCAATTCGATGTGATCGCCCGGGCGCACCAGTTGCTGGAACTTGAGCACTTCCATGCCGGCGAACCGGGTTGGCAGGTCGAGCAATTGTTGGCCCAGGTTGAACGCCCATTCCACCTGCACCACCCCCGGCAATACCGGGGTGACCGGGAAGTGCCCGCTGAAATAGGCCAGGTCCGGTGGGATGCTCAGTTGCAAGGTCCATTCACCTTCGGTTTCGATTTGTGCCAACACCTCAGGGCCCTTGGGGCGAGGCGCCAGTAGCAGAGCTTCGACATCGGCCTGGGGCAGCTTGCCCTGGCTGTTCAGCGGCAGTTGGCGCAACAAGCGCCAGCGGCGTGGCAAGGCCAGGGCTTCGCAATGTTGGCTCAGGTGCTGGCGCAGGGTCTGGGTGAGCGTGCGGCGTCCCTGGTTGCGCAAGGCATGCAGCCCCGCGTCGGTGAGCACCACCACGGCACCCAGGGACGCACGGTTTTCCTGCACCACGCCCAGGCGGGTGTCGCACACCCATTCATGGGCGATCAGCGCTTGTTCCAACATCGGCAGGGAGATGCGTTTTTCTTCCAGCTTGACGATACGGTCCAGGCGGCCCAGCAGTTCGAAGCGCCCATCGGCATGCAGGCGAACGGCGTCGGCTGTCTGTTCGACATGCCCTTCGGGCAAGTACTTTGAGGCGATGCGTAAAGCGCCGTCGGCATCCTGGCTCAGTTGCACGTCGGCAAACGGCTGCCAGGGTTGCGCACCCTGGCGCCAGGCGATGCCGCCGGTTTCCGAGCTGCCGAGGATTTCTGTGGGCCATTGCTGTAAACGGTCGTAGAGGCTGCCGGCCGCATCAACCGGTAACGCGCCACCGGAGGAAAATACCCTTGCAACCTGGCTCAGTGCCGGCCAGTCGAGGTTGTCGCCCATGCGCTTGAGCAGCGCCGGGCTGGCCACCCAGGCAAATTGCGGGTGCTCACGGCTGGCGCGCTGCATGTCTTCGGGGAACGCCAGTTGCTTGCGTACAAAGGTGCGGCCGGCACACAGCGGCCACAACACGCGAAACAGCAAGCCGTAGATATGCTGGGTAGCGACGCTGCCGATGATGCAGGCGTCCTTGAGATCTTTGCCCCACAGGGCTTCCAGCGCCTCTACTTCATTGGCCAACTGGCGCAGGGACTTGTCGATGCGCTTGGGCTCGCCGCTGGAGCCGGAGGTGCACAGGCTCAGTTGGCAGTTGTCCAGGTCGAGGGCGGCGGCACTCAAGGGCGCTTGATACAGCGCGTCCAGGTCGCTGGCTTCGACCAGCCAGGCATCCACGGCGTCGGCCCAGCGCTGGCGCGTCTGGGGTTGCAGGTCGGCGGGCAGCAGTACGCTCGCACCGGCCCGCCAGGCGCCCAGCAGCGCAATCGCCAGCAGGCCGGCGTCTTCCAGGTGCACGGCTAGGCGCCGGATACCCAGGGCCTTGAGGCCTGCGGCGAGGCTCAGGGAGTGCTCGCACAGTTGCGCGTGATTCATGAGGGGCTCGGCGGTCACCCCGCGATCTTGCAGTGGCTCAAGCAGCAAGTGCTCAAGTTTCAACCCTTTCATACGCGGCCTCGAACCCTTTGTCGTACCAGCCATTCCACGGCAAACAACAAGCCCATCAACCCGTAGGCGATCAGGCCGTTGTACAACGTCCACCAGCTCAGCGGCGCCCACAGGGTGAGCGCGGCGGCGAGCAGGCCATTACAGAGAAAAAACACACTCCACACCAGGGTGACCCGGCGGGTATACACCACCGCGTGGGGCGGCAGGTGCGGGTCGGTCATGCGTGCCAGGCGCTCGACTATCGGCGGGCCGTACTTCAGGCTCAGGCCGAACAGCGCCAGCATGAATCCGCTGACCAGGCTCGGGTACCAGCGCAGCCACTGGGGATTATCGAACCATGCCAGTGCCAGGCAAAACACGATCACCACCACCGCCATCCAACGGCTGCCCGGGCGCCGCGCAGCGGTGAGCGCGCGCAACAGCCACAGGCTGCCCAGCAGCAAGCCGAACTGCCAAGGTGCAAAATGCTCGGTGCCGTAATACACCGCGAAGGGGTACAGCAGCCCCGCCAATAACAGGCCAAGGCCGATCAACCGGCTCATGCGGCGGGCTGGACCAGACGGTACACCGCCTCTACCACGTCGTTCACCGTGCGTACCGCCTTGAACTCTTCGGCGGCGATTTTCTTGCCGGTCTGGCGCTTGATGTGGTCGATCAGGTCCACGGCGTCGATGCTGTCGATTTCCAGGTCCTGGTAAAGGTTGGCGTCGAGGGTGACGCGTTCCGGGGGCAGTTCAAACAGTTCCACCAAGGCGTCGCGCAGGGTGTTGAAGATATCGTCACGAGTTTGCATGGTACGGTCTCAAGCTGCCTGTCGGGCCGTGACGAACGCCGCAAGGCTGGCCACGTTGGTGAAGTGATTGCGGGTGTCCTTGGCGTCGGCATCGATTTTGATGCCGTATTTTTTCTGGATCGCCAGGCCCAATTCCAGCGCATCGACCGAATCCAGGCCCAGGCCTTCGCCAAACAGGGTCTGGTCGCTGCCAATATCGTCGGGGCTGATGTCTTCCAGGCCCAGGGCCTCGATGATCAGCGTCTTTATGTCGTGCTCAAGGCGGTGTTGGTCGCTCATCTTCGGCGAGCTCCTTAATGAAATAGTGATGCAGGTGATCGTTGAGCTTGCGTGAAGCCTGGGGCGCGGGCCCGACTGCGGCAAACGCTTGTGGCTCTATATCGGCGCCCACGCGCAAACTGAAGTGAAATCGACGGTGGGGGATGCGATACCAGGGTTCGGCCTTGGTCAGGGTGGTGGGGCTGACCGTGATCACCACTGGCGTGATGATTGTCGCACCACGCAGCGCAATGGCCGCACCGCCGCGATGAAAGGCCGGCGCCGCGCCCGGCGTGGTGCGGGTGCCTTCGGGAAAGATGATCAGCGTCTGGCCGGCGCGCAGGGCGTCGGCTGCGGCATCGAGCATGTCGGCACTGCCGTCGTTGCTGATATAGCCGGCATCGCGCACCGGGCTGCGGGTGAACGGGTTCTGGAACAGGCTCTGCTTGACCACGCAGTTGGTCTGGCGCATCAGGCCGATCAGGAACACCACGTCGATCAGTGACGGGTGGTTGGCGACGATCATCTGGCCAGCGCGGCCAAGCTTTTCGGCACCCTCGACGCTGTAGGTGAGAATGCCCAGGCCCTTCATCAGGCGAATGAAAAACCAAAACAGGCAACTGATGGTGTGGCGTGCGCGCCGTTGGTGCTGGGTGGCGTCGCCCGGCAGGCAACTGAGCAGCGGAAACACCAGCAAACGCAGGCACAGCCCGCCGATGCCGAACAGGCAAAAGCTGAGGGCCGTGGCGAACAGGCGCCAATAATAGGCCTGCCGTGGCTTGTGGGTCAGGGCTTGCGTTGCCAGTTCCATACTCGGTTCTTCCAGGCATGTTGGCAGGCGCCCTGTTCGGTCAGCAGGGTGCGCAGCAGGTTCAGGGCGTGGGGCCACTGGGTTTGAGTGAGTTGGACAGTGCCGGTGGTGAGTTCCAGTTGCCACTCGTCGCCCGGCGTGAGCAACAGGCCGAGGGCATAGGGGAAGGGCACATCCGTAATCCAGCTGGCGTAGGCGTGGGGCGGTTGTTCTTCGGTGATCACCAGCAATACGGCGGCGGCGCCCTCGTTGAGCAACGCGGCGGCTTCGAGCAGGCCGTGTTCGAGGCCATCGCCGGCGGCGGCGAGGGCGGTCATCTCGCTGGTTTCATTGCGCAGGATCGACCACAGGCCAATTACCGCGTTATGCACCGACAGGCTGAACTGAGTCGGCGACAGCGGCTGCTCGTTGGCCAGGTCGCTGAGGATGTCCAGCGTACGCGGGGTTTCGCCGTGGCGGGAAATAAACACCAGTGGCAGGTCTTGAAGGCCCTCGGCCAGCGGCCAGCCGACGCTGAACGCCATGCGCGCCAGCCGGCTCAGACGGCGGCGCTGCATGGCTGGCAAAAATGACACATCGGGGGACGCTTCGCTGACAGGCGGCAACACCGGGTCCCGGCACCAGGCGTACCAGTCGTCCGCACTCGCAAGGCCAGGAGCCCAGGCGCGCCATTGGGCGATGTTGAAGTTGATCACTGAGAAGTTATCCCGCCCCTGCGGGCTTCCATGTGCGGCCAATGGCCCCGGATTCCGGGACAGGAAGCAATGGCCGTATGGCGCGCATTATCCCGGTGCCGTGGGGTTCTAGCAAATAGTGGTGAAAGTTTGTTCACTATTGATCACAAATAAGTTGGAAGAATTTACAGATTATCGGCGAGCGAAGGCCGGACTCGATCGGTGCGCGGTTTCCATTCATTTGTGAGCCAGGCAGCGCGTAAGGATGAACGAGGTAGCTAACCGGCGCTTTTGCGCTCTACACTCGGGGGATTCATTGATACACGGAGGTTTTTCCATGCGGCGCGTGGTGTTCAATCAAAAAGGCGGCGTGGGCAAGTCCAGCATCGCCTGCAACCTGGCGGCGGTCAGCGCCAGCGAAGGTTATCGAACCCTGTTGGTGGACCTCGATGCACAGGCCAACTCAACCCAGTACCTCACCGGGCTGACGGGCGACGACATCCCCATGGGAATCGCGGATTTTTTCAAGCAGACGTTGTCTTCCGGGCCGTTTTCGAAGAAGAACAAGGTGGATATCTACGAAACGCCGTTCGACAACCTGCACGTGATCACCGCCACCGCCGAGCTGGCCGACCTGCAGCCCAAGCTTGAGGCCAAGCACAAGATCAACAAGCTGCGAAAGCTACTGGATGAACTGAGCGAAGATTACGACCGAATCTACCTGGATACGCCTCCAGCGCTGAATTTTTACGCAGTTTCGGCGCTGATTGCGGCTGATCGCGTACTGATCCCCTTTGATTGCGACAGTTTCTCGCGCCAGGCCCTGTATGGCCTGCTGGCCGAGATCGAAGAATTGAAGGACGACCATAACGAAGGCCTGGAAGTGGAAGGCATCGTGGTCAACCAATTCCAGGCACGGGCGAGCTTGCCGCAACAGATTCTCGATGAGTTGATTGCCGAAGGGTTGCCGGTACTGCCGGTGTACCTGGCCAGCTCCGTGCGTATGCGCGAGTCGCACCAGGAGAGCAAGCCGCTGATCCACCTGGACCCACGGCATAAGCTGACGCAGCAGTTCGTAGACCTGCACAACCTGCTGGAAAACGCCTGACCCAACAGGCAACACCGAACACGGTGGGAGCCGGGCTTGCCGGTTACGGCCTGACAGCCCACGCTGATCGAGATGAGGCACCGCGATCCAAATGTGGGAGCTGGCTTGCCTGCGAAGATATCGACTCGGTGTGCCTGAATCACCGAGTTGACTGCATCGCAGGCAAGCCAGCTCCCACATTGACCGAGTTGATTGAGGGGGATGTTTACACCCCCTGGCTGCTCAACCAACTCATCAACTGCGGCAACGGGAATGCCCCGCTCTGGCGCGCCACTTCGCGGCCGTTCTTGAACAGAATCAAACTGGGAATCGAGCGAATCCCCAATTGCGCCGACAGCTGCTGGTTAGCCTCGCTGTCCAGCTTCGCCAGCCGGCACTTGCCTTCCAACTGCCCGGCGGCCTGTTCGAATACCGGCGCAAACGACTTGCACGGCCCGCACCAGTCGGCCCACACATCGACCAGGAGCGGCAGGTCGCCCTTGATCTGGTTGGCATAGTCACCCTGTTTCAAATCAAAGGGTTTGTTCAGCAACACCGACTGCTTGCAGCGCCCGCACTTGGGCGCATCACCCAGGCGTTCGCCGGGGATGCGGTTGAGGCCGTTGCAATGAGGGCAGGGGATGACAAGAGGTTCGGACATCGGAGGCTCCTGGGGTTTGGCCAGTTGGGTATTTGGTGTCGAGACAGAGGTTTATCAAGGATATAGATACTTATTCGCTCACATTTTCGTCCTCGCCAGCGTGAACGGTGTGGCTAGGCTTTTTGTTGTGCACCACCGGTCTGTTTGCAGCTATAGCAAATTGCGATAGTTCGAATTCAGGTTTAACCTTCATAGCAAGATGCGATAAGGACGTTGCATGCGAGTCATCAGTGAAAGCAGGATCTGGGAAGCAAAAGGAAAATGGCCGCGCTCTGCAACAGCTCTGGATCAGTGGTATCGCGTGATCAAGCGCAACGCCCCCAAGGACTTTGCCGCAATGAAAGCCATGTTTCCCGACACCGACAAGGTAGGTGAATTTCATCTATTTGATATTGGCGGTAACAAGCTGAGGTTGATTGCGTCGGTGCAGTATCGAATGCAGCGCGTTTACATCAAACACCTGCTTGACCACCGTGATTATGAGAAAAACAAATGGAAGGAAAAAATCAGATGAGCGCACTTATGCGAGTGGCGGCAGAGCACTGGCAGTTCGTTTCGCCTGTGCTGCGCAAGCCGGAAAACGAGGCAGACTACGACGCATTGGTATGCGGTTTGGATGAGCTATTGAGTCTGGTGGGTGAAGACGAGGACAGCCCGCTGATGAGCCTGGTCGACATTCTGAGCGACTGGATCGAAGCTTATGATCGTGAGCATCGCCCAATGCCCGTAGCCAGCGGGGTCGATGTGCTGCGCTACATGATGCGCGAGCACAATCTTACCCAGAGTGACCTTCCTGGCGTTGGGGCGCAATCGGTTGTCTCGGAGATACTGAGCGGAAAACGCCAGCTCAACGTGCGCCAGATTCGTTGGCTGGCCGAGCGTTTCGGGGTGTCGGTGGAGACCTTTATCTAAGGGGTCACGACGAACAACTAATCTCCAAATGCTTACCCCAATCCGGGGGCCGTTGCGCGTACTGCTCCATGCCCGCTTGTTCCTCAAACGGCCTGGTCAGCACGTCATGCAGCCGCCGCACTTCGCTGTAGTCGCCTGATTCGGCGGCGGTGATGGCGTTTTGGGCCAGGTAGTTACGCAGGATATATAGCGGGTTGACCGCGTGCATGCGCTCACGGCGCTGTTCCTGGGTGTAATCCCCATCCCGTGCAACACGGGCCTTGTACCGCTCGGCCCAGGCATCAAACCCGGCCATGTCGACAAAGTCATCACGCAACCGCGCCACGGCTAACGTCGCCGATTCGTCGCCCAGGCGGCGGAAGAACAGCGTGTAGTCCACACCGCTGTTCTGCATCAGCTTGAGCAAACCCTTCACCAGCGTCTGGTCGTCTTCTTCGGCGGTGGTCAGCCCCAGCCGGCGGCGCATCAGGTCCAGGTAGTGCGCTTGATACAGCGGCAGGTACAGGCCGAGGGCTTCTTTCAGTGCGTCAACGCTGATGAACGGTGTAAGCGCCTGGGCCAAGGCGCTGAGGTTCCACTGCCCGATCGGCACCTGGTTGCTGAAGGAGTAGCGCCCTTCATGGTCGGAATGATTGCAGATGAAGTGCGCGTCAAAATCATCGAGAAACGCGAAGGGCCCGAAGTCGAAGGTAATGCCCAGGATCGACATGTTGTCGGTGTTCATCACGCCGTGGCAAAAACCATAAGCCTGCCATTTGGCGATCATTTCGGCGTTGCGCTCGACGATCTCGCGGAACATCGCCAGGTAAGGCTCGGGTTGCTCGCGGCATTCGGGGTAGTGCAGGTTCAGCACGTGCTCGGCGAGTTCGGCCTGCTGCTCAGGCTTCTTGGTGTAGTAGAAATATTCGAAGTGTCCGAAGCGAATATGGCTGTGGGCCAGGCGTAAAACCATCGCCCCGCGTTCCTGTTTCTCCCGCCATACCGGCGTGCTGGAACCGATCACGCACAGGGCGCGGCTGGTGGGGATGCCTAGCGCATGCAGGGCCTCGGAGGCGAGGAATTCACGAATCGAAGAGCGCAACACGGCACGCCCGTCGCCCATGCGCGAGTAAGGCGTCATCCCGGCGCCCTTGAGGTGTAAATCCCAATGCTCGCCGGCCTCGTTATAGACCTCGCCCAGCAATAACCCGCGGCCATCGCCCAACTGCGGGGTGTAGCCGCCGAATTGATGCCCGGAATACACCATCGCCCGTGGTTCTGCCTCGGCCCACAGCTTGTGGCCGCCGAACAGCTCGGCAAATACCGGGGTTTCGGCCACGGCCGGGTCGAGGTCAAGCAGGGCCATGGCGGCCTTGCTCGCGACGACCAGGCGCGGCTCATCGAGGGGCTCTGGCAGTACGTGGGTCGAAAATGCGTCGCCCAGGCGTGCGAAGCGGTTGTCGAAGGTCAGTTCGTCGAGGGCTTTCACCGGCCATCTCCAGCAGAATGTCCGAGCATTCTGCTGGGGATAGGGCGTTTAGTCGAGTTTGCTGGGTGGCGGCTCCGGCGCATCCACGACTTTGCCTGCAGGAGGCTCGGGGGCGTCGGGCTTGTCGAGCGGCTCGGCAATGGTCTTGCGCTCGTCTTCGGCCGGCACCAATTTGTATTCCTGGCCGTGAAGATTCTTCAGGTAGATTTCCATCTGCCGGAACGAGATGTTGATGTGCTGTTTCTTGAACTCACGATTGATGTAGCGGTTGACCTCGTCCAACACCGGGTTGCGATCGCCCAGGTCGCGAACATGCATGCGCAGTTCGTGGTCGAGGGTGCTTTCGCCGAAGTTGAGGAAATACACGTGGGGTTCCGGCTCTTTGAGTACCCGTGGGTTTTCTCGCGCCGCCTTGAGTAGCAATTCCTTCACCAGGTCCAGGTCGGAGCCATAGTCCACGCCCAGTTTCAGGGTGACACGGGTGATGGTGTCGGTCAGCGACCAGTTGATCAGTTGCCCGGTGATGAAGGTCTTGTTGGGGACGATGATGTCCTTGTTGTCGAAGTCGGTGATGGTGGTGGCACGAATGCGGATCTTGCTTACCGTACCCGACAGGTTGCCGATGGTAATGGTGTCGCCGATGCGCACCGGGCGTTCGAACAAAATCATGATGCCGGAGATGAAGTTGGCGAAGATCTCCTGCATGCCGAAACCCAGGCCCACCGACAGCGCGGCCACCAGCCATTGCAGCTTGTCCCAGCTCACACCGAGGGTGGAAAGGGTGGTGACAAAGCCCACGCCGGCAATGATGTAGGACAGCAAGGTGGTGGTGGCGTAGGCGCTGCCTTGGGCCAGGTCGAGCTTGGACAGCACCAGGACTTCGAGCAGGCCGGGCAGGTTGCGCGCCAGGGCGAAGGTGATACCGATGATGATCGACGCGCCCAGCAGGTCGCCGATGCTGATGGGCACCATGCTGATATTTGCACCTGTGCCGCTGGTGTATTCGTACAGGGTGACGTTGTCCAGGTAGGAAAATACCGAGATCAGGTCCGACCACACCCAGTACAGCGCCGCGATAAAGCCGCCGAGCAGGGCCAGGCGGATCAGGCGCATGGACTGTTCGTTGACCTGCTCGATGTCCAGGGTCGGCTCTTCGATCACCGCTTCGCCGTCACCGGCCTCCTTGGCTGCCTGGCGTTTGGCCAGGGCCCGGGCGTAGGCCAGGCGCCGTGCGGCAACACCCAGGCCGCGCACGAAGGTGGCTTCGATCACCAGCCAGAACATCAGCAGGTACAGGGTATTGATCAGCCGGTCGCTGAGTTTCAGTGCGGTGTAGTAATAGCCAAAGCACACGGCAATAAACAGTGCGATGGGCAGGGCGGTGAACACCACGCCGATAGCTTTGCGAAACAACGAGGCCTTTTCGTGGGTCGGGCTGTTCAGCAGCAGGCGGCCCAGCAGCCAGGCCATCAGCCCGTAGCAGGTCAGTACCACGGCGATACCCAGCACGTCGTCAGCCAGCGCGGCCGGTTGATGTTCGGCAATCGCGACCACGGCCACCAGCGCCAGTACCACCAGCCCGAGCTTGCGTATCCAGCCTTGCAGGAATTCGACCTGCGGCCTCTCCCAGCGAAAGTGCAGCTCCGCCACGCCGCCCGGCGCGAGGATGCGGTAGGCGGTGTAGAACACCAGCCAGGCTTGGGCGATCTGCAGCAAGGCCGCGCCCAGGTTGGCGTTTTGCCCGCGGGCGTCGATCTGCAACGCGTAGCCGCACAGCGCCAGGCCCAAGGCCACGGGCATTGCCAGGAGGATGTTGATCAGGATGGCCTGCGGCGTATGCCACTGGCTGTCGCGCTTGAAGTGGCCGATGTCCTGGTGAACCTTTTTCAGGCGCACATACAGCGCATTGCGTCGCCACAACAGCGCGCCGATCAGCAACAGCAACGGCAGGAACAGCAGTGGGCGTTGGGTCAGGCCGTCATACAGCTCACTGACGCTGGACGCCCAAGGCAGGGTGGTGACCTGTTTGCTCAGATGCGCCGGTACGGTTTCCAGCCATTCAGTGTCCAGCGGCTTGTTGCTGGGGATCCAGAACATTTGCTCGTCGAGCGTGGCCCGCAGGGTGCTGGCGGTGCTGAGCAGTTGTTTCTGGTTCAGTTGCAGGGTGATGGATTCGTTGAGCAGTGCACTCAGCTCGCGGCTCAGACGCTCCAACAGGTCGCTGCGGGTGATCGCCACTTCCAGCAAGGTGCGGCGCAGTTGCGGGGTGACCTCATCCGGTGGCTGGTTCGCCAGCAGGTTGTCCACATAGGCGCTTGGGGAACTGATCAGCTCACGCTGTTGGTTGACCTCGAACTGATACAGGCGAATGTTGGCGATGTCGTCGGCCAGGTCTTTGTCCACGGTGAGACGCGGCAGGGCCTGCTTTTGTTTATAGAGAATCTTGGACAGCAGCAGGCTGCCCTTGAGCACGTTGATCTGCTCGTCCAGGGCCGAATCGCTTTGGGTCACGGTGTCCAGTTGCTGCTTGGTCTGCAGGTTTTTCTGGGTCAGGTCGTTGAGGCGGTCGGTGCTTTTGAGCAGGTAGTCGGACAGCTTCAGGTTGTCTGCGCTTTCCTTGGCAAGGATGCTACTGCCGCCGGCTTTCTGCGCTTCGATGGACTGTTGGGTCACTGTCTGCTGGGACTGGGCCAGGCGTTTCTGGTTGATCAGGGTTTGCAGGTCCTGGATTTCTTGCTCCAGGCGTGCGGTTTTTTCCTGAATCAGGTCGTGCTGGCTGTTGCCCAGGTCTTGCAGCTGGCTGTTGCCGGCCAATTCCTGGCGGCGCAGGGGAATCAAGGCATTCAGGGCCGCCAGTTCGGCGTTGAGCTGGTTGCGCTGGTCGCCGCTGAGAGGTTTGCCATTGTCTTTGCCAAGCTTGAGCGTCGCGTTGATTTGCTGGATGCGCGTCTGACTGCTGCTGATCTCGGTCTGGGCGCGCTCAGGGCGGGTCTGGGCGGCGATGGTCAGGCTGTTGGCGTCGGCCAGTTCTTTTTGCAGGTCGCCTTGCTGGGTGCTGCGTTGCACCAATAACTGCTCAAGCTGCGGCACCGGCAGGCTGGCGTAGCGTTGGGCCACCGGAATGATTTTGGTGGCCTTGAGGCGCGCCAGCTCACGCTGGTTCTCATTGGTCTGGCGCGGGGCCTCTTCCAGCTGGCGCTTGAGGTCGGCCAGGCGCTGCTCGTAGTCCTGCTGATTGCCCAGGTAGGTCAGGGTCTGTTGCAGGGTCGCCTGCAGCGCCTTCATGTCGGCGTCAGGCAGCTTGCGGTCGGGCAGTTTATCCAGGCTTTGCTGGACGGCTTCGGCGCTGGGCGGGTCGGCGGCGTATACGCTGCCAACACAAAGGGTCAGGCCCAGCAGGGCAGTGGCGAGAAAAGTACGCAGGGTTGGCATAGAGACCGGTCTTGCAAAGTGAAGAATCGGGGCGTCGTTGTCCCGCAGTTTAGAGGAAGAGTCCGGGGCCCGGGCGACTTCCTTCGGGGAATCTGACGCCGACTTTGCCAATCTTGTTCCCGTCCATGACGGCGACGGTCCAGATGGTGTTGTTCCACTCCACCTGGTCGCCGACTACCGGTGCACCGCCAACCTTCTGGGTAATGAAGCGGCTCAACGGCATGTCCGGGTCGATACCTTCAAGCTTGAGCCCGTACAAGGCGGAAACCGCGCCCAGCTGGGCGTCGCCTTCGAGTACGAAGTCGCCGAAGAAGCGCAAATCGAGGCCCCGTTGCGGCGCCTGGCTGAACAATTTGCCCAGGGCCGGCAGGTTGTGTTCGTGGCCGATCACACAGAGCAAATCGCCGACTTCCAGCACCGTACTACCCGACGGATGGAGCAGTTGCTGGCCACGAAACAGCGCGGCGATGCGCGTGCCTTCGGGCATTTTCAGCTCGCGCAGGGCCGCGCCGATGCACCATTTTTCGGCGCCCAGGCGGTAGACGAACAACTCCCACTCGCTGGTAACGTGCACTTCCAGGGCCGCGCGGGAGATCGGCGCCGGGTCTGGCGGTACGGTGACTTTGAGCAACTTGGCCACCCACGGCAGGCTGGTGCCCTGCACCAACAGCGAGACCAGCACGATAAAGAATGCCAGGTTGAAGTACAGCTGCGCATGGGGCAGGCCGGCCATCAGCGGGAACACCGCGAGGATGATCGGTACCGCGCCGCGCAGGCCCACCCAGGCTATAAAGGCTTTTTCGCGCCCGTGGAACGCCTTGAATGGCAGCAGGCCAACCATCACCGACAGCGGCCGGGCAAACAGGATCATCCACAGCGCCAGGCCCAGGGCGGGCAGGGCGATGGGCAGCAAATCGTGAGGCGTGACCAGCAGGCCCAGCACCAAGAACATCCCGATCTGCGCCAGCCAGGCCATGCCGTCGAGCATATGCAAAATGCCATGCCGGCTGCGCACCGGGCGGTTGCCGATGACCAACCCGCACAGGTACACGGCGAGGAAGCCGCTGCCGTGCAGGGCGTTGGTCAGGGCGAATACGAATAGGCCACCGGCGATCACAAGGATCGGGTACAGGCCGTTGGCCAGGTTGATGCGGTTGACCAGTTGCAACATCAGCCAGCCGCCGCCCAGGCCTACCAGGCCACCGATGCCGAATTCGCGGATCAGGTGCGTGAGCAGGCTCCAGTGCAGGCCGGTCTGGCCGCTGGCGAGCATGTCGATCAGGGTGACGGTGAGGAACACCGCCATCGGGTCGTTGCTGCCGGATTCGATTTCCAGGCTGGCGCTGACCCGCTCGTTGAGGCCCTTGCCGCCCAGCAGCGAGAATACCGCCGCGGCGTCCGTGGAGCCGACGATGGCGCCGATCAGCAAGCCTTGGATGATGTTGAGGTCGAACAGCCAGGCCGCCGCCATGCCCGTGAGGCCTGTGGTAATCAACACCCCCACCGTGGCCAGGGACAAGGCCGGCCACAGCGCCACGCGGAAACTCGCCACCCGGGTGCGCAAACCGCCGTCGAGCAGGATCACGGCGAGGGCGAGGTTACCCACCAGATAGGCGGTGGGGTAGTTATCGAAAATGATGCCACCGCCATCGACCCCGGCGGTCATGCCCACGGCCAGGATAATCACCAGGATAGGGATACCCAGGCGTGACGAAAGCGAACTCACCAGAATGCTCGCAGTCACCAGCAACGCGCCGATCAAGAACAGGCTGTTGATGGTCGTCGCATTCAAAGGCAGTACTCCAGGGCAGGGGGAAGACAGGACGCAAACTGACCATGCAGTCTGCGTGCCAGGGATTCTAACCTGTTGAATTGCTGCGCTGTCAAAAAGCTTTTGTGGCTGCACATCGCTCAAATGTAGGAGCTGGCTTGCCTGCGATTGCGGTGTGCCAGGCGCTATGGGCGTTAGCTGACAGATTGCTATCGCAGGCAAGCCAGCTCCCACAAGGTATGCGGTGTGAGCAAAGGCTTATTTCAGAGGCGGAACCTTCCGACCATCCCATTCAGATCCACCGCCAAGCGCGACAACTCACCGCTCGCCGCGCTGGTCTGGCTGGCGCCTGTTGCCGATTGCACCGACAGGTCACGGATATTCACCAGGTTGCGGTCCACTTCCCGCGCCACCTGGGCCTGTTCTTCCGCCGCACTGGCGATCACCAGGTTGCGCTCGTTGATTTCCACAATCGCCGTGTTGATGGTGTCCAGCGACAGGCCCGCGCCTCGGGCGATGTTGAGTGTCGATTCGGCGCGCTCGGTGCTGTTGCGCATCGAATCTACCGCGTGTTCAGTGCCTGTCTGGATGCTGCCGATCATGCGCTCGATTTCGCTGGTGGACTGCTGGGTGCGATGGGCCAACGCCCGCACTTCATCGGCCACCACGGCGAAACCACGCCCGGCTTCCCCGGCTCGCGCTGCTTCGATCGCGGCGTTCAGGGCCAGCAGGTTGGTCTGGTCAGCCAGGCCACGGATCACGTCCAGCACTTTACCGATATCCCTCGATTCATTGGCCAGGTCGCCAATCAGGGAAGCGGTGGCCTGCACGTCGGTACTCATGCGTTCGATAGCGCTAACGGTTTCCTGCACCAGGTCGCGACCGTCACCGGCGGAGGTGGTGGCATTGCGCGAGGCTTCGGAGGTGCTCACCGCGTTGCGTGCGACTTCTTCCACCGCGCTGGTCATCTCGTTGACGGCAGTGGCGGCCTGTTCGATTTCGTTGTTCTGCTGGGTCAGGCCACGGGCGCTTTCGTCGGTGACCGCATTCAGCTCTTCAGCGGCAGACGCCAGCTGGGTAGCGGAGCCGGCGATACGTTGCAGGGTGTCGCGCAGTTTGTGTTGCATCTTGGCCATGGCCGCGAGCAGGCGCCCGGCTTCGTCGTTGCCGTCCACACTGATCGGGCGCGTCAGGTTGCCTTCGGCCACTTCTTCGGCGGCTTCTAGCGCCTGGGCGATGGGCAGGGTGATGCTGCGGGTCAGCAACCAGGCAAACAGCAAGGTCAGCGCCGTGGCAATCACCAGCAGGCCTACCACCAGGTCAAAGGCCATGTCGTATTGGTCTTTGGCGCGCTGGTTGGTGGCGTTGGCGTCGTCGTTATTGATATCCAGCAAGCGGGTCAAGACCGCATTGACCTGCTCGGAGTTGTCCAGCAACTCGGTGTTGAGCAGGCTGCGCAGCTCGTTGACCTGATTGGCGCGAGACAGGCTCTTCATGCGCTCTTCAATCTGGCGGTACTGGCCCAGCAAGCGGACGTACTCGCTGTAGACGTTGCGCTCTTCGGTGCTGGTGATCAGTTTTTCGTAGATGTCCTGGGCTGTGCGAATCTGCTGATTGCGCAGTTCAAAGGCTTCCAGGGTCTTTTGCTGTACATCCGGCTCGCGGTTGGTCAGCAAGCGGTACGACAGCACGCGCAGGCGCAGGGTCAGTTGGGTGAATTCATCCAGGGCGCGAATGCTGGGCACGCTGGCCGAGGTGATGTCTTCGGTGGCTGCACGAATTTTGCTCATCTGGTTCAGGGCGAACACACCGAGCAACAACATCAAGGCGCCAATAAACGCGAAGCCGAGAAAGGCCCTCGGGGCGATATTCATATTACGAAGAGACATGCTGGAGTCCTGGGGGAGGCGCTATCCATGCGGCCATGAGACGAGGTGTGCCCGCCTTATCGGCCATGCGACTAAAGTCTTAAGGGGGCGCGCGCTTTTGTCGCATCGGACCAGGGGTTGGGTGAGTTCAGGAACCAGATCGGGTAAATGCAGTCACTAAGGCTCGAAAGTGCGGCCCGGCCTTGCATCATCGGGCTGCGCGGCCAGGGATAACCCTGGCATCCGAGGTGAATTTTCTTTATCGTCACCGCCCTTTTTAAAAGCCCGAGAAATCAAAATGTTAGAAGCATCCCTCAGCCAATTGGAACAACTGGTCAGCGACCTCGTACAGCAGAATCAAGAATTGCTGGGCAGCAACGAATCCCTCAAGGCCGAGCTGGCCCGCGCCAAGGACGAAAACGACAGCCTGCAACTGAACCTGATGGAACAGGAAGAAAAGCACGGCGCCACCGCCGCCCGCATCCAGGCGCTGGTTGAGCGTGTAAGTGCAGGGCCTGTCAGCGCATGAGTGAGGGCATAAAGGTCGTTTCGATTCTCGGAGAGGATTACTCGATCAAGGCACCGGCCGGCGAAGATCAGACCCTGATGCATGCCGTGACCATGCTCAAGGCCTCCCTGGCGGTTACCAAGAAAAAGTACCCGACCCTGATCGGTGACAAGCTATTGGTACTGGCCGCGCTGAACCTGTGCGCCGAGCAGATTGAAATGCAACAGGCGCACCAGCAGGAACTCGACCGTTACCAAGAGCAAGTCAGCGCCACGGTCGATGTGATTTCCAAGGTGATCGGTCAGCCTTAGAACCACTCGTCTTGCATGCCCAGGCACGTATCGTCGCGTGCTTCCAGAATCGCCAGTTCATGATGGCAGCTCGGTATTTCCCAGGTCAGGAAGTACCGGGCGGCCTGGAGCTTGCCCTTATAAAAGGCCGCGTCAGCCGCGTCACCCTTGGCCAGCCCTTCTTCGGCGCGGATCGCCTGTTCCAGCCAGCGCCAGCCAATCACCGTGTGCCCGAACACTTTCAAGTACAGCGCCGAGTTCGCCAGGCTGCTGTTGACCTTGCCTTGGGCGAGATCGGTCAGCAGGCCAATCGTGACGCTTTGCAGCCGGTTTACCAGTTGCTCCAGAGGCTCTCGCAGTGCCGTGAGTGAAGGGTGCTTTTGCGCCCGGGCTCCGGTTTCAGCGATCAGGCGAATCAATTGCTTCAAGCCGGCACCACCATTCTGCGCCAATTTGCGCCCGAGCAGGTCCAGGGACTGGATGCCGTGGGTGCCTTCATGGATGGGGTTCAGGCGGTTGTCGCGGTAGTACTGCTCCACCGGGTATTCGCGGGTGTAGCCGTGGCCGCCGAGAATCTGGATCGCCAGCTCGTTGGCCTTGAGGCAGAACTCCGACGGCCAGGATTTGACGATGGGCGTGAGCAGGTCGAGCAATTCGTGGGCTTGCTTGCGTTCGGTGTCGGTTTGCAGGGTGGTGGTGTCGTCGAATAGCCGCGCCGCGTAGAGGCCGAGGTCAAAGGCGCCTTCCACATAGGCTTTCTGGGTCAGCAGCATGCGCTTGATGTCGGCATGCTGGATGATCGCCACCGGTGCGGTGCTCGGATCTTTGCTATCAGGCAGGCGCCCCTGGGGCCGTTCGCGGGCGTAGTCCAGCGAGTAAAGGTAGCCGGCGTAACCGAGCATTACCGCGCCCATGCCTACGCCGATGCGTGCCTCGTTCATCATCTGGAACATGCAGCTCAGCCCCTGGTGCGGCTTGCCCACCAGGTAGCCGACACAGTTGCCGTTATCGCCAAAGTTAAGCGCCGTGGACGTGGTGCCGCGCCAGCCCATCTTGTGGAACAGCCCCGCCAGCAGCACATCGTTGCGAGCGCCCAGGCTGCCGTCATCGTTGACCAGGAACTTGGGCACGATAAACAGCGAAATGCCCTTCACGCCTGCGGGAGCGTCCGGCAATTTGGCCAGCACCATGTGCACGATGTTTTCCGACAGCGAATGGTCGCCACCGGAGATAAAGATCTTGTTGCCCTTGAGCCGATAACTGCCGTCAGCCGCGGGTTCTGCACGGGTCCGAATGTCCGACAGGGAGGAACCTGCATGGGGCTCGGTCAGGGCCATGGTGCCGAAGAAGCGCCCGTCGATCATTGGCTGCAGGAAGCGTTGTTTCTGCTCCTCGGTGCCGAAGCTCTCAATGAGGTTGGCGGCGCCCATGGTCAGGAACGGGTAGGACGTCGAGGCGGCGTTGGCCGATTGGAAGTGCGCGAAACAAGCCTGGGACAACAGGGTCGGCAGTTGCATGCCGCCTGCTTCAAAGCTACGTGCTGCGTTGAGGAAGCCGGCTTCAAGGAAGGCGTCCACGGCGGGTTTGACCTCCGGGATCAGGATCGCCTGGCCGTTTTCATAGCGCGGTTCGTTTTCGTCGTTCTTGCGGTTGTGAGGGGCGAAGTACTTTTCTGCGATGTTGCGCGCCGTGCTGATCGCGGCATCGAAGGTTTCGCGGTTGTGTTCGGCAAACCGCTCGCGCTGGGTCAGGCCCTCGGCATCGAGGACTTCGTACAGCTCGAAAGCCAGATTGCGGGAACTGAGCAGCGTCTCGGACATGGCGGCGTACCTTTGAAGGAATTGGCCTGAGTCTAAGTCCGCGAATGGAGGGTGGATAGCAAGATTGATTTAAGTGATAGAAGGGCAGAACGCTGGCGAGGCATCGAGATCGTTCCCACGCTCTGCGTGGGAACGCCTCTTTTGACGCTCCGCGTCACGCTTCTGGACGCAGAGCGTCCTTGAGCTGCATTCCCACGCGGAGCGTGGGAACGATCAGCCGCGATCAGCCGCGTTGTATCAGTTAGCCGATGGTCATCAGGCTGGCGTTACCACCCGCTGCAGCAGTGTTAACGCTCAACGCACGCTCGATCACCAGACGCTCCAGCGCAATCGCCGTTTCGCCTTGCGACATGCCATGCACCCCGACAATTGCCCCACCGCGCTGCGCCACTTGCTGGCACACCGCACGCAGTTGGTCGGAATCACCGTGATGCAGCACAGCGTCAAACACCACGTCGTCCTTGGACCAGTCGGCCACGCGCTTGATCTTCGCCTGAATCTCTTTAGGCAGGCGTGGGAACAAGGCCTTGGTCAGCTCGGTTTCCGGCCATACCGCCGAACCACCGACGGCCAATACCGCCGCCAGTTGGGTCAGCAGGTCGCCTTCCACTTCGGCCAGGCACAGCACGTGCTCGCGCGGCAGGATGGCGTAGCTGTTGCGCTCGCCAGTCGGGCCGGCCAGTTGGCGGGTGATACCGCTCTGCGATTGGGCGGCGAACTGCGTGCACAACGCGCTCAGTTCGCTGAACTTATTGCCGTCGGCCCAGGTTTTCAGGGCGGTCAGCGATTGGCTCATGGCATCACGCAGGCGCACATCCGGCGCGGCCAGCTTGTCGCCCCGTACGAAGGATTGCTCGATCGCATCGGTAGGACGAGTCGACAGCAAGCGGTACAGGTACAGCGGGCCACCGGCTTTCGGGCCAGTGCCGGACAGGCCTTCGCCGCCGAACGGCTGCACGCCGACCACGGCGCCAACAATGTTGCGGTTGACGTAGACGTTACCGGCATTGACGTTGTCGATCACCTTGGCGATGGTCTCGTCGATGCGGGTGTGCACGCCCAGGGTCAGGCCGTAGCCGGAAGCGTTGATCTGGCCGATGAGCTGGTCGATCTCTTTGCGCTTGTAGCGCACTACGTGCAATACCGGGCCGAAGATCTCGCGTTGCAGTTCGTCGAAGCTTTCCAGCTCGATCAGGGTCGGCATCACGAAGGTGCCGCGCTTGATCTCTTCACCGTCGGCAATCGCCACCTGGTAAACGTTGCGGCCTTTGTCGCGCATGGCCTGGATGTGTTTCTCGATACCGGCCTTGGCTTCGGCGTCGATCACCGGGCCGATGTCGACCGACAGGCGTTCCGGGTTACCCAGGCGGCATTCAGCCATGGCGCCCTTGAGCATTTCGACCACACGGTCTGCCGAATCTTCCTGCAGGCACAGTACGCGCAGGGCCGAACAACGTTGACCGGCGCTGTCGAAGGCCGACGATACGACGTCGATCACCACTTGTTCGGTCAGCGCCGAGGAATCGACGATCATCGCGTTCTGGCCACCGGTTTCGGCGATCAGCGGAATCGGGCGACCCTGGGCATCCAGGCGACCGGCGACATTGCGTTGCAGCAGGCGCGCCACTTCGGTGGAACCGGTGAACATCACGCCTTTGACGCGATCATCACCCACCAGACGGGCACCGACGCTTTCGCCCTGGCCTGGCAGCAATTGCAGCACACCTTCCGGAATGCCGGCTTCAAGCAGGATGCGTACGGCCTGGGCAGCCACCAGCGGCGTCTGCTCGGCAGGCTTGGCCAGCACCGGGTTACCGGCAGCCAGCGCTGCAGCTACCTGGCCGCTGAAGATGGCGAGCGGGAAGTTCCACGGGCTGATGCACACCACTGGGCCCAATGGGCGGTGGGCGTCATTGGTGAAGTCGTTGCGCGCCTGCACTGCGTAGTAGCGCAGGAAGTCCACGGCTTCACGCACTTCCGCGATGGCGTTGGCGAAGGTCTTGCCGGCTTCACGGGCCAGCAGGCCCATCAGCGGCTGGATCTCGCCTTCCATCAGGTCGGCGGCGCGTTCCAGGATGGCAGCGCGTTCGGCGGGCGGGGTGGCCTGCCAGATCGGTGCGGCGCTGATGGCGCACTGGATGGCGTTGTCGACGTCTTCGACGGTGGCTTCCTGTACCTGGCCGACCACATCACGCAGGTCGGACGGGTTCAGCACCGGTTGAGCCGTTTCATTGCTGGCGGCGCAACCGAGCATCGGTGCGGCCTTCCAGTTGTTGTGAGCGGTGGCCAGCAGGGCGCAGGACAGCGAGGCCAGACGATGTTCGTTGGCCAGGTCGATACCGGCCGAGTTGGCGCGGTCGCTGCCGTACAGGTCACGCGGCAAAGGGATGCGCGGGTGTGGCAGGCCGAAACCGCCTTCCTGGGTTGCCATTTGCTCGATGCTGGCCACCGGGTCGGCTACCAATTCCTGGATCGAGATGGACTGGTCAGCGATACGGTTGACGAACGAGGTGTTGGCACCGTTTTCCAGCAGGCGGCGTACCAGATAGGCCAGCAGTGTTTCGTGGGTACCAACCGGTGCGTATACACGGCACGGACGGTTCAGCTTGCCTTCGGAAACCTTGCCTACAACCTGTTCGTACAGCGGTTCACCCATGCCGTGCAGGCACTGGAACTCGTACTGGCCGGGGTAATAGTTCTGACCGGCGATGTGGTAGATAGCCGACAGGGTGTGGGCGTTGTGCGTGGCGAACTGCGGGTAGATGACTTCCGGCACCGACAGCAGTTTGCGTGCGCAGGCAATGTAGGAAACGTCGGTGTATACCTTGCGGGTGTAGACCGGGTAGCCTTCCAGGCCTTCGACCTGGGCGCGCTTGATTTCGCTGTCCCAGTACGCGCCTTTTACCAGGCGGATCATCAGGCGATGGCGGCTGCGGCGGGCCAGGTCGATGACGTAGTCGATCACATACGGGCAACGCTTCTGGTACGCCTGGATCACAAAGCCGATGCCGTTCCAGCCAGTCAATTGCGGCTCGAAGCACAGGCGCTCGAGCAGGTCCAGGGACAGCTCCAGGCGGTCGGCTTCTTCGGCGTCGATGTTCAAGCCGATGTCGTACTGCTTGGCCAGCAAAGTCAGCGACAGCAGGCGCGGGTACAGCTCATCCATCACACGCTCGTACTGCGCACGGCTGTAGCGCGGGTGCAGGGCGGAGAGTTTGATGGAGATGCCCGGGCCTTCATAGATCCCACGGCCATGGGAGGCTTTGCCGATGGAATGAATGGCTTGTTCGTACGAGGCCAGGTACTTCTGGGCGTCGTGTTCGGTGAGTGCGGCTTCACCGAGCATGTCGTAGGAATAGCGGAAGCCCTTGGCTTCGAATTTGCTCGCATTGGCCAAGGCTTCGGCGATGGTTTCGCCGGTGACGAACTGCTCGCCCATCAGGCGCATGGCCATGTCGACGCCCTTGCGGATCATCGGCTCGCCGCTCTTGCCGATGATGCGGCTCAGGGACGAGGTCAGCCCTGCTTCGTTGTGGGTGGACACCAGCTTGCCAGTCAGCAGCAGGCCCCAGGTAGCGGCGTTGACGAACAGCGATGGGCTGTTGCCCAAATGCGGCTGCCAGTTGCCGGTGCTGATCTTGTCGCGGATCAGTGCATCGCGGGTGCCTTTGTCCGGGATGCGCAGCAGCGCTTCGGCCAGGCACATCAGCGCCACGCCTTCCTGGGACGACAGGGAGAATTCTTGCAGCAGGCCCTGAACAATACCGGCACGGCCGCCGGCACTCTTCTGATTGCGCAGTTTTTCGGCAATGCTCGCGGCCAGCTTGTTGGTGGCTTCGGCCATCGGTGCCGGCAGGCGCGCCTGTTCGATCAGCATCGGTACCACTTCCGGCTCGGGGCGGCGGTAAGCGGCGGTGATTGCGGCACGCAATACCGATTGCGGCAGGATGCTCTCGGCGAACTCAAGGAAGCACTGGTGGGCGTGGTCGGCCTGGACCTCGCCGGCATCATCGGCCTCCTTGGTGCTCAAGCCATTGAGCTCGGACAGGGTTGCACCACCCTCGAGTTTCTCCAGGTAATTGAAAATCGCCTGCTTGATCAGCCAGTGCGGCGTGCGATCAATGGAGGTCGCGGCGGCCTTCAGGCGTTCGCGGGTCGGGTCGTCGAGTTTGACCCCAAGGGTGGTCGTTGCCATTTTTTTATCCTCATGGGTGCCACTACCGAGTGGCATCTGCTGGCGGCAAGATTAGCTTTGCCCATCCTGAGGTGCAACCGGGTGCAACCCTTTTGTTGGTTAAATATTCGACGCTTGATCGGAAAAAAATAAACACACGACCGAATCCGCTTCGCGCTGGTGCATTTGCTTCTGAGATCGGCTGTTCTTGCTCCGAAAAGGAGCAAAAAAAGCGCGTTTGTCCTAAAACACACTTGGGTGCAACTTAATCGGCAGAAACTGGTTGCACCTTATTTGCTTTGTTGAATAGCATTCGCGCACCAAGGTGCAACCAACCCTCTGGGTGGGTTCATCGGCTGGCGGCTTTCCTGGGGAAACGCCAGTCATAAATGCGCGGCATGCAGGTTCGTCTATCCGGTTATCCACGGGTGGCCGTCCCCATGACCGTCGCTACATAAAAACAAAGCCAGGGCGTCACTCCTATGAGCGTTAGTAATCCAACCCTGATCACGTTCGTGATCTACATCGCAGCAATGGTGCTGATCGGCCTGATGGCCTATCGCTCCACCAACAACCTTTCCGATTACATCCTGGGCGGTCGCAGCCTCGGTAGCGTGGTGACAGCCTTGTCCGCCGGTGCTTCCGACATGAGCGGCTGGCTGTTGATGGGCTTGCCGGGCGCGATCTACATGTCCGGTCTGTCGGAAAGCTGGATTGCCATCGGCCTGATCGTCGGTGCCTACCTCAACTGGTTGTTCGTGGCCGGCCGCCTGCGCGTGCAGACCGAACACAACGGCGACGCCCTGACCCTGCCGGATTACTTCTCCAGCCGCTTCGAAGATAAAAGCGGCCTGCTGCGGATCATCTCCGCCGTGGTGATCCTGGTGTTCTTCACCATCTACTGCGCCTCCGGCATCGTCGCCGGCGCCCGCCTGTTCGAAAGCACCTTCGGCATGTCCTACGAGACCGCGCTGTGGGCCGGTGCTGCGGCGACTATTGCCTACACCTTCATCGGTGGTTTCCTGGCAGTCAGCTGGACCGACACCGTGCAAGCCACGCTGATGATCTTCGCGCTGATCCTCACGCCGATTATCGTGCTGCTGGCCACCGGCGGCGTAGACACCACCTTCCTGGCCATTGAAGCCAAGGACCCGACCAGCTTCGACATGCTGAAAAACACCACCTTCATCGGCGTTATCTCGTTGATGGGCTGGGGCCTGGGCTACTTCGGCCAGCCGCACATCCTCGCGCGCTTCATGGCGGCGGACTCGGTTAAGTCGATCGCCAAGGCGCGTCGCATCTCCATGACCTGGATGATCCTGTGCTTGGGCGGCACCGTGGCGGTGGGCTTCTTCGGTATCGCTTACTTCTCGGCGCACCCGGAAGTGGCGGGCCCGGTGACTGAAAACCCAGAGCGTGTGTTTATCGAGCTGGCCAAAATCCTGTTCAACCCATGGGTTGCCGGTGTGTTGCTGTCGGCCATTCTGGCGGCTGTGATGAGCACCCTGAGCTGCCAACTGCTGGTGTGCTCCAGCGCCCTGACGGAAGACTTCTACAAGGCGTTCCTGCGCAAAGGCGCTTCCCAGCTTGAGCTGGTATGGGTCGGTCGCATCATGGTGCTGGTAGTGGCCTTGATCGCCATCGCCATGGCCGCCAACCCGGAAAACCGCGTACTGGGCCTGGTCAGCTACGCCTGGGCCGGTTTCGGTGCAGCCTTCGGCCCCGTGGTACTGATCTCGGTCATCTGGAAACACATGACCCGCAACGGCGCCCTGGCCGGCATCCTGGTCGGCGCGATCACCGTGATCGTGTGGAAGCACTTCGAATTGCTGGGCCTGTACGAAATCATCCCAGGCTTCATCTTCGCCAGCCTGGCGATCTACTTCGTGAGCAAGATGGGCGCACCGACGGTGGGCATGGTCGAGCGTTTTGATGCTGCGGAAAAAGATTACAACTTGAACAAGTAATTCGCTGGGCGTTTAACGCCTGCTGAACGAACAAGAAAGGCCCACGTCCGAAGGACACTGGGCCTTTTTTTGTGTGGGCTGATTGGTGCAATTGCCGTCGATGCTCGTGGGTTCCAGCGGTGCTCACGTAGGACCTTACTTATTTGCCGAGGCAGCGCTCGGCAAGGCGAACGGCTGGTGCAGAATCGACCGCCCACCCTTCGCAGAGAAACACCGGATGTTCGCTCCTGCCAACCAACCTGCATTTACCCTGGCCCTGGATGGGGCGCCGAGTGATTTCGAGGTGTTCGCGTTCGACGGCACCGAGGCCATCAGCCAGCCCTATCGTTTTGAACTTGAGCTGGTCAGCGAGCAGCCGGATATCGACCTGGAGGGCTTGCTGCATCGCCAGGTGTACTTGGGCTTCGACGATCAGGGGCATGGCGTTCACGGCCTGGTGTATCGGGTTGCCCAGGGCGACTCGGGCCGGCGCCTGACGCGCTACCAGCTCAGCCTTGCGCCGCATCTGGCGTACCTGGCACACAGCAGCCACCAGCGCATTTTTCAGCATAAGACGGTGCCGCAGATTGTTGCCCAAGTGCTGGCCGGGCAGGGGATTCACAGTGACCGCTTCGAGTTCCGGTTGAGCGGTGATTACCCTGAGCGTGAATATTGCGTGCAGTTCGGCGAGAGCGACCTGGCGTTCATCCAGCGCCTGTGTGCCGAGCTGGGTATTCACTATCACTTCCAGCATTCCCCCGCAGGGCATCTGCTGGTGTTTGGCGATGACCAGACCGTATTTGCCCAGGCAGATCAGCCCACGCCGTACCGGCCTGGTTCGGGAATGGTCGCCGCTAACCCTGCGATCAAGCGCTTCACCTTGCAATTGGCGACCTGCACCACGGCGTTGAATCTTCGCGATTACGACTTTCGCAAACCCCATGTCGAGCTGGAAAGCGCAGCCGTCGACAAGTCATTGCCCAAGCTTGAAGCGCAGCACTACCCCGGCAAGTTTTCCGACCGAGCCCAAGGCAGATGCCTCGCCCAGCGTGGCCTGGAGCGGTACCGCAGCGACTATCGTAGTGCCCATGGCCAGGGCGATGAGCCTGCGTTGGCCAGTGGCCGGTTTCTGCAGTTGCGTGAGCACCCCCGTGAGGACTGGAACGACCTGTGGCTGGTGACGCAGGTGCGCCATGAAGGCAAGCAGCCTCAGGTGCTGGAGGAAGCGGTCACCGAGGAGGACGGAGGGGAACTGCGCCAAGGGTATCGCAACGCATTTGTCGCCGCGCCATGGGATGCGGTGTTTCGTCCGCCCTTGCCGGAGCAGCCGCGCCCGACGGTATCGGGATATCAAAGTGCAGTGGTCACCGGCCCGGTTGACAGTGAGGTTCACTGTGACGAATACGGCCGGGTCAAGGTGCAACTGGCCTGGGATCGTGTCGGCGAGCACAACGACCATTCCAGTTGCTGGCTGCGGGTCGCCAGTGGCTGGGCCCATGACCGTTATGGCGTGGTGCTGATACCCCGGGTTGGCATGGAAGTGCTGGTGGGGTTCGTCAATGGCGACATGGATATGCCGCTGGTGGTGGGGTGCCTGCCCAACGCCGCCACGCCTGTGCCCCTCGACCTGCCCGCGGACAAGACCCGTAGTCTCTGGCGTAGCCAGAGCAGCCCTGGCGGTGGTGGCTACAACGAACTGCGTATCGAGGACCGCAAGGGTGCCGAGGAAATCTACCTGCGCGCCCAGCGGGACTGGACCCAGCATGTGTTGCACGACCAACAGGTACAGGTCGATAACCAGCGTCGCGTGCAGGTGGGCGGCGAGTCGCGCCATGAGTTGCAGGGCCAGGAGCAGCGCATCACCCACGGCAACCGTTTGACCGAGCTCAAGCAGGATGACCATCTGGTGGTTGGCGGTTCGCAGCACATGCGTGCCGGGCAAATCATTGCGCTGGGGGCCGGGCAAAGCATCATCATTGATGCGGGTGCCAGCGTGACGATCCAGGCGGGCGGGCAGTCGATCACATTGTCAGCGGGCGGGATTTTCAGCAGTGTGCCGATCCAGCTCGGCAGCGCGCCTGCCCCGACGCCGGCGCCGTTAATGTCTGGGTTGAAAGAGGCTGTATCGACAGTGATTCCCGCACCGTTAAGCCGTGCACAAGTGTTCAGCCTCAAACGCAGCGCGCCGTTCTGCGAAGAATGCGAGCGCTGCAAGAACGGCCAGTGCGACATCGACGCCCATACACGGAGTGCGTCCTGATGCCCGCGCTCTTGACGCCCAATGCCTGGCTGGCGCAATACCCGTTGCAGCCTGATGAACAGCTGTACGCCGTGCTGGGCAATGCCAGCGACGCCAAGCCGCTCGCCGCCTGGCAAGCCACGGCCGCTGCAAAGATGCCGCGACCGATCTGGGCGGGCACGGCCTACGCTGACTGGGATGAGGTCATGCCCTACGTTGGCGTCGTTGAGCCGAGCAGTGCCTTTCTCGATTGGATAGCCACCACCCAAGCGTCGGATTGGGGCTGGCTGGCGGTCTCGTCCAGCCCGCTGGAGGTGGTGATCGCGCATTTCAAGGGTTTGACCCAGGTGTACCTCTCTGAAAACCAGCCGGTGTTTTTGCGTTTCTGGGATGGCGCGCACCTTTTGCCGATGTTGCAGTCATTAGGCGACGAGGCCGGGCGCGTGTTGCCAGTGTTCCAGCGCTACTTGATCAACGGCCAGCCGCTGTCGGTGGCGGCCAAACCAGTCACTGCGGCCCCAGCCAGCCCCTGGTGGCAGGTGCCGGAATCGTTGCTCAAGCATATGGCGCAGCAGTCACCGCAGGTGCTGGTCGACAACCTGCTGCAATGGCTCCAAGAGCAGCGTCCTGACCTCTATACCGCGTTTACGCCAGCAACCTTGCAGCATAAAGTCGCCTACTTCGCACGCAGGCCGCAAATCAGCCATGGTGCACTGGCTGATTACCTTGCCTCGCAGCTCAGTTGAGCCCCTGGCGATAGCGTCACTTCCGTGCCGCCCGCCATGCGGCCCTGCACCTTTGCACCGGTAGAAGGTAAACTTCGCCCCCTGCGCAGGAGCAACCATGAATTATCGTCACGCCTTTCACGCCGGCAACCATGCCGATGTCTTCAAACACCTGACCTTGACCCGGCTCATCGCCCTGATGTCGCGCAAGGAACAGCCGTTCGCCTACCTCGACACTCACGCAGGCATTGGCTTGTATGACTTGCAGGGCGACCAGGCCAACCGCACCGGTGAGTACCTGGAAGGCATTGCCCGCCTGTGGGGCGCAAGCGACCTGCCGCCGCTCACCGCCGACTACATGCGCGTGCTGCACGATATGAACCCAGATGGCCAGTTGCGCTACTACCCGGGCTCGCCGGAACTGGCGCGCCGCCTCACGCGGCCCCAGGACCGTGTGTTGCTCAACGAGAAGCACCCTGAAGATGGCGTGCTGCTCAAGGACAACATGAAGGGTGATCGCCGCGTCAAAGTGCACCTGGGCGAAGGCTGGCACGTGCCACGGGCCTTGCTGCCAGTGCCGGAAAAGCGCGCGCTGATGCTGATCGACCCGCCGTTTGAAAAACTCGACGAAATGCAGCGTTGCGCCGCGTCCCTCAAGGAGGCTGTTAGCCGTATGCGCCAGACGGTGGCGGCGATCTGGTACCCGGTGAAAGACCAGCGCATGTTGCGCCGTTTCTATCAGGACCTGGCCGGTACCGGTGCGCCGAAGCTGCTGCGTGTGGAGTTGCTGGTGCATCCGCTGGACACGCCCAATACCCTTATCGGCTCGGGCCTGGCGATTGCCAACCCGCCGTGGGGCCTGGAAGAGGAATTGCGTGAGTTGCTGCCATGGTTGTCCAAGCAACTGGGCCAGACCCAGGGTGGCTGGCAGATGGATTGGCTGATCGCCGAGTAACCGATCGTTCCCGCGCTCCGCGTGGTAACGCAGCCTGTGACGCTCCGCGTCACGATGTTAAAAGCGGACGCGGAGCATCCAGTACGGCATTCCCACGCGGAGCGTGGGAATGATCATGGCACAGGGGTCAGATCGGGCAGGTCACGCCCGTGCCGCCGATCCCGCAGTAGCCCTGGGGGTTCTTCGCCAGGTACTGCTGGTGATACGCCTCGGCGAAGTACACCGTCGGGGCCTCTTCGATTTCCGTGGTGATCTCACCCAGGCCGGCCTTGCTCAGCTCTTGCTGATACGCCTCGGCACTGGCCTTGGCTGCCGCCAGTTGCTCAGGCGTGGTGGCGTAGATCACCGAACGGTACTGGCTGCCGATGTCGTTGCCCTGGCGCATGCCCTGGGTCGGGTTGTGCAGTTCCCAGAACATTTTCAGCAGGTCTTCGTATTTCACCTTGGCCTGGTCATACACCACCAGCACCACTTCGCTATGGCCGGTCAGGCCCGAGCAGACTTCTTCATAAGTCGGGTTGGGCGTAAAGCCGCCGGCGTAGCCAACCACGGTGCTGACCACGCCGTCGCGCTGCCAGAACTTGCGTTCTGCGCCCCAGAAGCAGCCCAGGCCGAAGATCGCAAAGCCGACGTCATCCAGGAACGGGCCCAGCAGTGGGTTGCCGTTGACGAAGTGCGTTTCGGGCAACTTCATCGGGGTTTCACGACCAGGCAACGCTTGTTCTTGAGTAGGCAGCACGTTTTTGTTCACCAGAATTTCCGAGCGCAAGACCATGATCAGTCCTCTCGTCAGGTTGAGTAACAGTAAATTGTCAGACAGCCAGTGTGCCCGAGTGTTACAGCGCTGTCAGGCGATTGGCCCGCGCGGGTAGCGTTTAAGCCTCTGCATCAGCTCGGCACCCGGGATCGGGCGGTCGAACAGGTAGCCCTGGCCCACGTCGCAACGGTGCCGGCGCAGGAACGCCAACTGCTCAGCGGTTTCGATGCCTTCGGCCACGACCTTGAGTTTGAGGTTGTGGGCCATGGCGATCACCGCCGAGGTGATTTCCATGTCGTCCTGGTTGTCCGGGATTTCATGGATAAAGCTGCGATCAATCTTAATGATGTCGATGGGGAATTTTTTCAAGTAGCTCAGCGACGAGTAACCGGTACCGAAGTCGTCCATCGCCAGGGTCAGGCCGAAGCTCTTGAGCTGGTCCAGTTGCAGGCGCGTATCTTCAGTGGCTTCCAGCAGCAAGCCTTCGGTCAGCTCCAGCTCCAGCAGGTTGGCCGGCAGCTGTTCCTCCTTGAGGATGGTGGCAATCGAGGCCACCAGGTCCGGGTCGGAAAATTGCTTGGGCGACAGGTTGATGGCCACCTGCAAGTTGCCCAGGCCTGCGGCCGTCAATTGCCGGCTCATGCGGCAGGCCTGGCGCGCGATCCATTTGCCGATGGGGATAATCAGCCCGGTTTCTTCAGCCACGCTGATGAACTGGTCGGGGCGGATCATGCCTTTTTCCGGGTGGTTCCAGCGCAACAGCGCTTCCATGCCCAGCAGGCGACCGCTGCGCAGGCATAGCTTGGGCTGGTAGAACACGTCCAGCTCGTTCTGGGTCAGGGCACGGCGCAGGTTGTTTTCCACGAACAGCTTGTAGCTGGCCTCGGCATTCAGCGCTTCGGTAAACACTTGCACCTGGTGCTTACCGTTGGCTTTGGCCTTGTGCAGGGCCAGGCCGGCGTTGCGCATCAGGGTCTGCGGGTCGCGGCCATGCAGCGGCGCGCAGGCCAGGCCCACGGAACCGGTTACGCTGATCAACTGGTTGTCGACGAACATCGGCTTGTCGAGGGTGGTCAGCAACTGGCTGGCCACCTGCTGGCCGGTCTCAAGGTCGGCATCGTCCAACAGCACCGCGAATTCGTTACTGGCAAAACGCGCCAGGCTGCCGCCGCTGCTCAAGCTGTTGCGCAGGCGGCGCGCCAGGCTGATCAACAACTTGTCGCCAGTCTGGTGGCCGAGGCTGTCGTTGATGCGCTTGAAGTTGTCGATGTCGACCAACAGCAGGCTGATCGGGCTGTCGCTGTCGCGGGCAAAGCGCTCGTCGAGGTTGCGAATGAACGCGGGGCGATTGCCCAGGTTGGTCAGGTTGTCGGTGTAGGCCAGGCGTTCGATGCGCTGTTGCGCCAGCTTGGTCTGGGTGATGTCTTCGTAGATGCCGATGTAGTGGGTCAGCTCGCGGTTGTCGCCATACACCTTGGAAATCGACAGCTGGCCCCAGTACGGTTCCAGGTTCTTGCGGCGGCTCTTGAACTCGCCTTGCCAGCTGTTGCTTTTGGCCAGGGCCGAAGGCGCGTCGAACAGCAATTCGCTGAGGTTCTCCAGAGCTGGCAGTTGGGCCAGGCGATGGCCGTGGACTTCTTCGGCGCTGTATTGGGTAATCGCGGTGAAGCTGGGGTTGACGTACTCCACCACGCCGTCGCAATTGACCAGCAAAAACGCGTTGGCGCTTTGCTCCACGGCGCGCTGGAACAAGTGCAGGGCGCTGGTGGCAGTGCGGCGGTTGTGGTTGTTGATGACCTGGGCGAACTGGTCTGCCAGCTCGCCGGCGAATGCGATCTCATCGGACTGCCAGGCGCGCGGGCTGCCACCTTGCTCCAGGCACAGCACGCCGACGACCTGGCCGTCGACACGGATGCTGGCGTCGAGCATCGCGTGGATGTCCTTGGCGCGCAGGCTTTCGGCCATTTCCCGGGTGCGTGGGTCGCGCAGGGCGTGGGTGGCGTCGATGGCGCGGCTGGAGTGCAGGGCCTCCAGATAATCCGGGAAGCCGCTGGCATCAATGGCTTCGGGCAGATGGTGTTGTTGATCGGCGCGGTGATAGGCGGAGATCGGTACCAGATGATGGCCTTCGAGGTTCCAGATGCTGGCGCAGTCGATCTGGTAAATGTCGCAGGCGCTGCGCGTGATCAGTTCAGCGGCTTCTTGCAGGGAATTTGGCGTTGTGTAGCGTTGGCGCGCCAGCAGCAGGATCAGTTCTTGCTGGGCGCGCACTCGCTCCAGGTGTTGCAACTGCTCCTGCTGCGCTCGCTGGTTGAGCTCCAGGGCGATTTGCAGGCGGCTGTTCTGGTTTTCCAGGTCGACCGTCGGGGCGGGTGCGCTGGTCTCGCTGAACAGCCCCTCGACCACCATCAGGTAGCCGCGCACCAGGTGGCGGTTATGTTGTTTGTAGGCCTCGCCCATCTCCAGCACGCTCAGCGGGCCGTCATGGGTGTGCAGGTTGTAGCGCACCAGATAATGGGGGCTGTGGGCCAGTTGCTGCTGGATCGCATCGTGCAACTGGTAGCGCGCCTGGGGTTCCATCAGGCTGGCGTAGGGCGTGCCGATCAAGGCGCAGAGTTCAACCGCCGGCAGGCCGAACTGGCGTTCGCAATTGGGATCGAGGTAGAGCAGGGCCCAGCTTGCCTCATTAAGCCGCTCGAAACGCAGCATACCGAGGCGCGAAGGCACCGGTAATTGCGTCACTACCTCGGCCGCCATACGGGCGACATCGGGTTGGCTTTTCATGGGGAAACTCGCTTGGGAAAATGCGCACTGCGCTGGGCTCACGCCCTCTTGACTGTCGACTGCGGCAAGGTTGCATCATGCAGGACGCAGTGACAAGAGAGGATGAAGGCTAAGTGCTATAAGCCTGTTATCGGCCGCGCGAGGGATTTCTGTAATTGGGGTGATCGATGGTGCGTTGACGCAGGTAGGGTGCTTGCGTGTGGCGAGCAAGCTTGCTTGCGCTGGGCTGCGCAGCGGCCCCAAAATCTTGGGAGCGCTTCGCACTCCAGCGGGAGCAAGCTCCCTCGCCACAGCAAGCTCGCTCCTACAAAAGACAGGCAAAAAAAGCCCCGCCAAGTGGCGGGGTTGAGGTACGAGCGTGGCGCTCGGAAATCGGTGTGGCAAGGGCCTTCCAGGTAACGGGAAGGCCCTGCGACTTACAGCAGGATGGTGCGGATGTCGTTCAGCAGCTGGCTCAGGCGCTGGGTGAAGCGCGCAGCCGCAGCACCGTTGATCACACGGTGATCGTAGGACAGCGACAGTGGCAGCATCAGCTTGGGTTGGAACGCTTTACCGTCCCACACAGGCTGGATGGTGGCCTTGGACACACCCAGGATCGCCACTTCCGGCGCGTTGACGATTGGCGTGAAGCCAGTGCCGCCAATGTGGCCGAGGCTGGAGATGGTGAAGCAAGCGCCCTGCATGTCGTCCGGGGTGAGCTTCTTGTCGCGGGCCTTGGCAGCCAGCGCAGCCGCTTCGCCAGCGAGTTGCAGGAGGCTCTTCTGATCGACGTTCTTGATGACCGGTACCAGCAGGCCATCCGGGGTGTCGACCGCAAAGCCGATGTGCACGTACTTCTTGCGAATGATCGCCTTGCCGCTTGGCGCCAGCGAGCTGTTGAAGTCCGGCAGTTCCTTGAGCAGGTGTGCACAGGCCTTGAGCAGCAGTGGCAGCACGGTCAGCTTCACGCCGGCCTTCTCGGCCACGGCTTTCTGCGCAACGCGGAACGCTTCCAGGTCGGTGATATCGGCCTGGTCGAACTGAGTCACGTGCGGGATGTTCAGCCAGCTGGCGTGCAGGCCTGCCGCGCCGATTTGCATCAGGCGGGTCATCGGCACTTCTTCGATTTCGCCGAAACGGCTGAAATCCACGGTGCGGATCGGCGGAATGCCCGAACCACCGGTAGCGCCGCCGGCAGCCGGAGCTTCCTTGGCTTTTTGCATCATGGCTTTGACGTAAACCTGCACGTCTTCCTTCAGCACACGGCCGTGAGGGCCGCTGGCTGCAACAGCGCTCAGCTCGACGCCAAATTCACGGGCCAGCTGACGCACGGCTGGGCCGGCGTGAACCTTGGCACCGCTTGGCGCAGGCGCAGCAGCCGCAGGGGCTGGCGCAGCTTCGGCTTTTGCGGCCGGAGCAGGGGCAGCAGCGGCAGGTGCCGCTTCAGCCTTGGCAGCCGGAGCAGCAGCCGGTGCTGGTGCGGCGGCTGGCGCAGCACCTTGTACTTTGAGCTTGAGGATGAAGTCACCGGTGCCGACTTCGTCTTCCAGCTTGACCGCGATGCTTTCCACCACGCCGGCAGCCGGCGATGGGATTTCCATGGAAGCCTTGTCGGACTCCAGGGTGATCAGCGACTGGTCGGCTTCGACGGTGTCGCCGACCTTGACCAGCAGCTCGATGATCTTGGCCTTGCCCGACGAACCGATGTCCGGGACGTGAATGTCCTGGACGGTCGCGGCGGCAGGTGCAGCGGCCGGGGCTGGAGCAGCCTCGGCAGCGGCAGGCTTTTCAGCAGCAGGTGCAGGTGCAGCGGCGGCCGGAGCCGCGGCCGCAGGGGCTGCATCAGCAGCGCCTTCGATTTCCAGCTCCAGCAGTTCGTCGCCTTCTTTCAGGCGGTCGCCCAGCTTCACTTTCAGGCTTTTGACCACGCCGGCCTTGGGAGCAGGGATTTCCATGCTCGCCTTGTCCGACTCGAGGGTCAGGATGCTCTGGTCGGCTTCGACGGTGTCGCCGACCTTCACAAACAGCTCGATTACTTCACCTTCACCGCTGCCGATGTCAGGTACGCGAATGAGTTCGCTCACAAAAAATCTCCTCAGCAGTCCAGTGGGTTGCGTTTTTCCGGGTTGATCCCGAACTTGACGATGGCGTCAGCCACCACCTTGGGTTCGATCTCACCACGGTCAGCCAAGGCTTCCAGGGCTGCCAACACCACGAAGTGACGGTCGACTTCGAAGAAGTGACGCAGCTTCTTGCGGCTGTCACTGCGGCCGAAACCATCGGTGCCCAGGACTTTGAATTCCTTGGACGGGACCCACTGGCGAATTTGTTCAGCAAACAGTTTCATGTAGTCGGTAGAGGCAATGACTGGACCCTTACGGCCGGCCAGGCACTCTTCGACGTAGCTCTTGGCTGGCTTCTGGCCAGGGTGCAGACGGTTGCTGCGCTCTACGGCCAGGCCATCGCGACGCAGTTCGTTGAAGCTGGTGACGCTCCATACGTCGGCACCGACGTTGAACTCGTCGCGCAGGATCTTCGCCGCTTCACGTACTTCACGCAGGATAGTGCCGGAGCCCATCAGCTGTACGTGGTGCGCCGCTTCTTTGGTGTCTTCTTCGAGCAGGTACATGCCCTTGATGATGCCTTCTTCCACACCGGCCGGCATGGCTGGCTGCTGGTAGGACTCGTTCATCACGGTGATGTAGTAGAAAACGTCCTGCTGCTCTTCGGTCATCTTCTTCATGCCGTCCTGGATGATCACCGCCAGCTCATAGCCGTAGGTTGGATCAAAGGTGCGGCAGTTCGGGATGGTGGCAGCCAGGATGTGGCTGTGACCGTCTTCGTGTTGCAGGCCTTCGCCGTTCAGCGTGGTGCGGCCGGCGGTGCCGCCGATCAGGAAGCCACGGGTGCGGCTGTCGCCAGCGGCCCAAGCCAGGTCGCCGATACGCTGGAAGCCGAACATCGAGTAGAAGATGTAGAACGGCAGCATTGGCTGGTTGTGGCTGGAGTACGAAGTACCGGCAGCGATGAAGGAGCTCATGGCGCCCGCTTCGTTGATGCCTTCTTCGAGGATCTGGCCCTTCTTGTCTTCCTTGTAGAACATCACCTGGTCTTTATCGACTGGCTCGTAGAGCTGGCCGACGGAGGAGTAGATGCCCAACTGACGGAACATGCCTTCCATACCGAAGGTACGGGCTTCGTCCGGGATGATCGGGACGATGCGCGGGCCGATGTCCTTGTCCTTGACCAGCTGCGCCAGGATGCGCACGAAGGCCATGGTGGTGGAGATTTCACGGTCGCCCGAGCCGTCAAGGATAGCCTTGAGGGTGCTCAGGTCTGGCGTCGGTACGCTGAAGCTGTTGGCGCGGCGCTGTGGCACGAAGCCGCCCAGTGCGCTGCGACGCTCGCTCAGGTAGCGGGCTTCGGCGCTGTTTGGCTCTGGCTTGAAGAACGGCAGGTTCTCCAGCTCTTCGTCCTTGACCGGGATGTCGAAGCGGTCGCGGAACAACTTCAGGCTGTCGACATCGACTTTCTTGGTGTTGTGCGCGGTGTTCTTCGCTTCGCCGGCACCGGTGCCATAACCCTTGATGGTCTTGGCCAGGATGACGGTGGGTTGTTCTTTGTGGTTGACCGCTTCGTGGTACGCCGCGTAAACCTTGTACGGGTCGTGGCCGCCACGGTTGAGCTTCCAGATTTCGTCGTCGGACAGGTCGGCAACCATGGCCTTGAGTTCAGGCGTGTTGAAAAAGTGCTCGCGAACGAACGCGCCGTCTTTGGCCTTGTAGTTCTGGTACTCGCCGTCGATGACTTCGTCCATGCGACGTTGCAGGATACCGTCGACGTCCTTGGCCAGCAGTGGGTCCCAGAAACGGCCCCAGATGACTTTGGTCACGTTCCACTGAGCACCGCGGAACACGCCTTCGAGTTCCTGGATGATCTTGCCGTTGCCGCGAACCGGGCCGTCGAGGCGCTGCAGGTTGCAGTTGATGACGAAGATCAGGTTGTCGAGCTTCTCGCGGCCGGCCAGGGAGATGGCGCCCAGGGATTCCGGTTCGTCGCACTCGCCGTCGCCGAGGAAGCACCAGACTTTCTGCTTGCCTTCAGGGATGAAGCCACGGGCTTCCAGGTACTTCATGAAGCGTGCCTGGTAGATCGCCTGGATCGGGCCAAGGCCCATGGAAACGGTCGGGAACTGCCAGAAATCAGGCATCAGCCAAGGGTGCGGGTAGGACGACAGGCCCTGACCGTCGACTTCCTGGCGGAAGTTGTTCATTTGTTCTTCGCTGATGCGACCTTCCATGAACGCACGGGCGTAGACGCCTGGCGAGGTGTGGCCCTGGAAGTAGATCAGGTCGCCGCCGTGTTCGTCGGTCGGGGCCTGGAAGAAGTAGTTGAAGCCGATGTCATACAGGGTTGCGCTGGAAGCGAAGCTGGAGATGTGACCGCCCAGGTCCGAATCTTTCAAGTTCGTGCGCATTACCATCGCCATGGCGTTCCAACGTACCAGCGAGCGAATGCGGCGTTCCATGAACAGGTCGCCAGGCATGCGTGCTTCGTGGGTAACGGGGATGGTGTTGCGGTATGGCGTAGTGATGGCGTAAGGCAGTTGCGAGCCGCTGCGGGTCGCGAGTTCGCCCATACGGGTCATCAGGTAGTGAGCACGGTCTTCGCCTTCTTTGTCGAGAACCGATTCCAGGGCGTCCAGCCATTCCTGGGTTTCGACGGGATCGAGGTCTTGCATGGCTTGCTCCAGGGCGGAAAGGCTACCAGAATCGGTTGCCTGAAGTTTGCGACTGGCCTTGTGGGCAGACGACATAAATTCTTGGATGGCCGAAGGTTGCTTCGGCGTCCTGTAGTTTTACTACAAATCGTCGGCCATTTCAGCCTTTCGAATGTATATACGAGTAGTAAAACTACACAAGACTGAGCGTATGGCTCGGTCTTGCTGGTGAGCATAATCGTTATTGTTGGTCTATTGCGAACAAGAAAAGGTGAAACTTTGATGTTGCCTGCCAAGATTAATTTAATTTCAGCTATTTCTAACCTTTGTTCGACAGTCCTTCACCGAGCATGGCTCTTGCCTTCACAACTACACGCCATTTACACGCCGATCAAGGATAGACCATGAGCCTTCCAACGCTGGCCGAACTGCCGGCCATTCTGTTGCCTTACGCCAACCGGGCCGAGCAGTCATTTCGTGACGCGGTGGCCGCGCTGGATGACGATCATGGCCTTTCTGCGTGGACGCCGCAACGGTGGGCCGACTTCGCCCGCGTGTGCGCCGCGAGTGATTTCGTCATTGAACAGGGTGTTCGTGACCCTTTGATGTTGCTGGAGCTGGTGGCCTGGGGCGAGCTGGACCGCGGCTTTGCGCCCGGCGAGCTATGCAGCCAGATAGCCGGTGCCGTGCAACAGGCCGAAACAGAAGATGAACTGGGCCGCGTGCTGCGCCGCCAACGTACGCGCCAGCAGGTGCGCATCATCTGGCGCGACCTCACACGCCAGGCCGACCTGGTGCAAACCTGTCGCGATCTGTCCGACATGGCCGACGCCTGCATCGACCAGGCCTATCAATGGCTGTACCAGCGCCACTGCGCCCAGTTCGGCACGCCGACCGGCGCACGCAGCGGCGAGGCACAGCACATGGTCATCCTCGGCATGGGCAAGCTCGGTGCAGTGGAGCTGAACCTGTCGTCGGATATCGACTTGATCTTCGCTTATCCCGAAGGTGGTGAAACGGTGGGCGTGAAGCGCGCCCTGGATAATCAGGAGTTCTTTATTCGCCTGGGTCAAAAACTGATCAAGGCCCTGGACCCGATGACCGTCGATGGTTTTGTCTTCCGCGTCGACATGCGCCTGCGCCCCTACGGTTCGGCCGGCGCCCTGGTGCTGAGCTTCAACGCGCTGGAGCAGTACTACCAGGACCAGGGTCGGGACTGGGAGCGCTACGCCATGATCAAGGCGCGGGTGGTGGCCGGCGACCAGGCGGCTGGCGCGCAACTGCTCGACATGCTGCGCCCGTTTGTCTACCGCCGTTATCTGGACTTCTCGGCCATCGAAGCGCTGCGCACCATGAAGCAACTGATCCAGCAGGAAGTACGGCGCAAGGGCATGGCCGACAATATCAAGCTGGGCGCGGGCGGCATTCGTGAGGTGGAATTTATCGCGCAGGCATTCCAGCTGATCCATGGCGGCCGCGACCTCAGCCTGCAGCAACGCCCGCTGTTGAACGTGCTGGGCACGCTGGAAGGCCAGGGTTATTTGCCCGCAGCGGTGATCAGCGAGCTGCGCAGCGGTTACGAGTTCCTGCGCTACACCGAGCATGCGATCCAGGCGATTGCCGACCGCCAGACGCAAATGCTGCCGGACAGGCCCGAAGACCAGGCGCGCATTGCCTTTATGCTGGGCTTCAGTGACTGGGCCGCGTTCCACGAGCGCCTGATGTACTGGCGTGGTCGCGTGGACTGGCACTTTCGCCAGGTGATTGCCGACCCTGATGAGGAAGAAGGCGAAGAAAGCGAATTGGTGGTCGGTGGTGAATGGTTGCCACTGTGGGAGGAATCCCAGGATGACGACGCGGCGTGCCGTCAACTGAGTGAAGGTGGTTTCACCGATGCCCCCAAGGCCCTCAAGGCGTTGGCCAGCCTGCGTGCCAGCCCGCAGTTGCGCGCCATGCAGCGCCTGGGGCGTGAGCGCCTGGATGCGTTTATCCCGCGCCTGCTGGCCCAGGCCGTTGAACATGCCAACCCCGACCTGGTACTGGAGCGCGTGTTGCCGCTGGTGGAAGCCGTGGCCCGGCGTTCGGCCTACCTGGTGTTGCTGACTGAGAACCCCGACGCCCTGCGTCGCCTGCTGACATTGTGCGCGGCCAGCCCTTGGATCGCCGAACAGATCACCCGTTTTCCGCTGCTGCTGGATGAATTGCTCAACGAAGGCCGCTTGTTCAAGCCGCCGCTGGCGCCGGAGCTGGCCGCTGAGTTGCGCGAGCGCCTCACGCGCATTCCCGAAGATGACCTTGAGCAGCAAATGGAAGCCTTGCGCCATTTCAAACTGGCGCACCGCCTGCGGGTGGCCGCCTCGGAAATCGCCGGCAGCCTGCCGTTGATGAAGGTCAGCGACTACCTCACCTGGCTGGCCGAAGCGATTCTTGAACAAGTGCTGGCCCTGGCCTGGCGCCAGACCGTCGCCCGTCACGGCTCGCCGCAGCGACTGGACGGCACCCTGTGCGATCCTGGGTTCATCATTGTCGGTTATGGGAAAGTGGGCGGCATCGAACTGGGGCATGGTTCGGACCTGGACCTGGTGTTTATCCATGACGGCGACCCCCAGGCCGAGACGGACGGTGCCAAGCCGATCGATGGCGCGCAATTCTTTACACGCCTGGGCCAGCGCATCATTCACCTGCTGACCACCCAGACCAACTCCGGCCAGCTGTATGAAGTGGACATGCGCCTGCGACCTTCCGGCGCATCGGGCTTGTTGGTGAGTTCCCTGGGGGCGTTTGATCGCTATCAACAAAATGAAGCCTGGACCTGGGAACATCAGGCCCTGATCCGCGCGCGGGTACTGGTGGGCAGCCAGGATGTGGGCCAGGCGTTCGAGCAGGTACGGGCTAACGTGTTGGGGCGTGAGCGGGACTTGGAGAAGCTGCGCCAGGAGGTCAGCGAGATGCGTGCCAAGATGCGTGACAACCTGGGCACCAAGGCCACGACGGCCGGCAGGGGCGCCAATGCCTTCGAGGCCACGGCGCTGTTCGACCTCAAGCAGGACGCCGGAGGTATCGTCGATATTGAATTTATGGTGCAATACGCGGCTTTGGCGTGGTCTGCGCAACATCCATCGTTGCTGCGCTACACCGACAATATCCGCATTCTGGAGGGCCTGGAGCAGGTCGGGCTGATGCCCGCCGCCGATGCCCATTTGCTGCGTGAAGTGTACAAGGCTTATCGCTCAGCCGCGCACCGCCAGGCTTTGCAGAACGAGGCCGGTACGGTAGCCGGGGACCAGTTCGCCGACGAGCGGCGACAGGTGATGCGAATCTGGCAGGCGCTGGGCTTAAATTGAAACTCGACTGATTGGCGACGCCAATTTTTATATGGGATGCGGATTAATGTGGGAGCCGGGCTTGCCCGCGATGCAGGCGCCTCGGTTTATCAGGGATACCGAGGTGATGCGATCGCAGGCAAGCCAGCTCCCACATAAAGATGCTCCCTGGCGCACCGCGATCTACAGTCATTATCGAGGCGGGGAGGCATAGGCCTCCCCGCATCGTTTGTGGAAACTACATGAATATTCTGATCGTTGGGCCCAGTTGGGTCGGTGACATGGTGATGGCACAGACACTGTTTCAGTGCCTGCGCCTGCGCTATCCAGACTGCCAGATCGACGTGCTCGCCCCTGAGTGGAGCCGGCCGATCCTTGAGCGCATGCCCGAGGTGCGCAAGGCCTTGAGCTTCCCGCTCGGCCACGGTGCCCTGGAGTTGGCGACCCGCCGACGCATCGGCAAGTCCATGGCCGGCCAGTACGACCAGGCGATCCTGCTGCCTAACTCGCTGAAGTCGGCGCTGGTGCCGTACTTTGCCGGTATCCCCAAGCGCACCGGCTGGCGCGGCGAGTTTCGCTATGTGCTGCTCAACGACGTGCGCACCCTGGATAAAGCCCGTTACCCGTTGATGATCGAACGCTTTATGGCTTTGGCCTACGAGCCGGGTGCTGAACTGCCCAAGCCGTACCCACGCCCCAGCTTGCAGATCGACCCGGTGACCCGCGACGCGGCGCTGGCCAAGTTCGGCCTCACCCTGGATCGGCCCGTATTGGCCTTGTGCCCTGGCGCCGAGTTTGGCGAGTCCAAGCGCTGGCCGTCGGAGCATTACGCCAAAGTCGCTGATACCAAGATCCGCGAAGGCTGGCAGGTGTGGTTGTTCGGTTCCAAGAACGATCATTCGGTGGGCGAAGACATTCGCCAGCGCCTTATACCCGGCCTGCGTGAAGAAGCGGTGAACCTCAGTGGCGACACGTCCCTGGCTGAGGCCATCGACCTGTTGTCGTGCGCCGACTCGGTGGTGTCCAACGATTCCGGCCTGATGCATGTGGCGGCGGCGCTGAACCGTCCGCTGGTGGCCGTGTACGGCTCCACATCCCCAGGCTTCACTCCGCCGTTGGCCGACAAGGTCGAAGTGGTGCGCCTGGGTCTGGATTGCAGTCCGTGTTTTGACCGCACCTGCCGCTTCGGCCACTACAACTGCCTGCGCCAGTTGCTGCCCCAGCCGGTAACCGATGCCTTGCAGCGTTTGCAGGGCGACGTGGTCGAGGTTCACTGAGTTGCGGGTTCTGGTAATCAAGACCTCATCCCTGGGCGACGTGATCCATGCCTTGCCGGCCCTCACTGATGCAGCACGGGCGATTCCCGGCATTCGGTTCGACTGGGTGGTGGAAGAAGGCTTTGCCGAAATCCCAACCTGGCACCCGGCGGTCGACAAGGTCATCCCGGTAGCGATTCGCCGCTGGCGCAAGAACCTCTGGCAAACCATCAAGAGCGGTGAATGGCGGCGGTTCAAGCAGGCGGTGCAGTCGACCAAATATGACCTGGTGATCGATGCCCAGGGCTTGCTCAAAAGCGCCTGGCTGACCCGCTATGTGCGGGCGCCCATCGCCGGCTTCGACAAAGATTCTGCGCGTGAACCCCTGGCTGCGCGCTTTTATTCGCGGCGCCTGGCCGTGGCCCGTGGGCAGCATGCGGTGGAGCGCTTGCGCCAGCTGTTCGCCGTGGCGCTGGGCTACGACCTGCCCCAACGCCTGGGCGACTACGGCCTGAGCGTTGAAAAGCTGCTTGGCCTGCCGCCGAAAAAACCGTTCGTATTGCTGCTGCACGGTACTACCTGGGACACCAAGCACTGGCCCGAAGCCTATTGGCGCGAGCTGGCCGAACGCATGGGCCGTTTGGGCGTCGATGTAAAGCTGCCGTGGGGCAACGCCGCCGAAAAGGCGCGGGCCGAACGCCTGGCCCTCGGCCTGCCCAACGCCGAAGTGTTGCCCAAGCTCAACCTGGCGGGCGTTGCCCGTGTCTTGGCGAGCGCCCGTGCCTGCGTGGCCGTCGACACCGGCCTTGGCCACTTGGCGGCGGCATTGGACGTGCCGACCATTTCCCTGTTCGGCCCCACCAACCCAGGCCTCACCGGTGCCTACGGCAAGGGCCAGATTCACTTGGCCAGCGACTGGCCGTGTGCGCCTTGCCTGCAAAAACAGTGCACTTATCAACCCACTGCCGACGACCTGCGGCGGTTCGACATCGCACGCGAGTCGCCCCTGTGCTTCACGCGCTTGAACCCTGAGCGTGTCGCAAGCCGGCTGAGCACGTTGTTACTGGCCGAGGAGCAGCACTGATGCAACTGGCTTTTGTTCTGTACAAGTACTTTCCTTTCGGTGGCCTGCAGCGCGACTTCATGCGCATCGCCCTGGAATGCCAGCAGCGCGGCCACAGCATTCGGGTGTACACCCTGATCTGGGAAGGCGATATCCCGCCAGGCTTTGAGGTGCTGGTGGCGCCGGTCAAGGCCTTGGTCAACCACCGCCGCAACGAAAAGCTCTACGCCTGGATCCAGGCCGACCTGGCCAAGCGCCCAGTGGACCGCGTGGTGGGCTTCAACAAGATGCCGGGGTTGGACCTGTATTTTGCCGCCGACGGTGTGTTCGAGGACAAGGCCCAGACACTGCGCAACCCGATGTATCGCTGGTTCGGGCGCTACAAGCACTTTGCCGAATACGAGCGCGCCGTGTTCGATAAAAACGCCAAGACGCAGATCATGGTGTTGTCCGAGCATCAGCAACAGCTGTTTACCCAGTATTACGGCACCCAGGCCGAGCGTTTTCACCTGTTGCCACCGGGTATTGCCCGCGACCGCCGCGCCCCGCCGAACGCCGCCGAGATCCGCGCCGAGTTCCGCGCTGAATTCGGCTTGGCCGAAGACGATTTGCTGTTGGTGCAAATCGGTTCGGGGTTCAAGACCAAGGGCGTCGACCGCAGCCTCAAGGCGCTGGCCGCACTGCCTTCGCGGCTGAAGAAACGTACCCGGCTATTTGTAATCGGCCAGGACGACCCCAAAGTATTCCAATTGCAGAGCGCGGCGCTGGGCCTGGGCGACCAGGTGCAGTTCTTCAAGGGCCGCAATGATATTCCGCGTTTCCTGCTGGGGGCGGACCTGTTGATTCACCCCGCGTACAACGAGGCGGCCGGCATGGTGCTGGTCGAAGCGGTGGTCGCCGGCCTCCCGGTACTGGTGAGCCAGGTGTGCGGCTACGCGTTCTACATCGACAAGGCCCAGAGCGGCCGGGTGTTGGACGAGCCGTTCGAGCAAACCCAGCTCAACCAGTATCTGGTCGATATGCTCGACGACCCACAAGCGCGTGCGACCTGGAGTCGCAATGGTCTGGCCTTCGCCGAGACGGCCGACCTCTTTAGCATGCCGCAGTACGCTGCGGACCTGATTCTGGCGGAGCCAAACCGATGAAGTTGATTCTAGCCGAACCCTTCAAGACCCTCTGGGCCGGACGCGATGCGTTCGCCGAGGTCGAGAAGCTGGAAGGCCAGGTGTTCCGCGAGCTGGCCGCTCGCCGTACGTTGCGTACGGTGGTCGAGGGCCAGCCTTATTTTGTGAAGATCCACCGTGGGATCGGCTGGGGCGAAATCCTCAAGAACCTGGTTACTGCCAAATTACCGGTGTTGGGCGCGGGCCAGGAGTGGGTGGCGATCCAGCGCTTGCAGGCGCTTGGTGTACCGACCATGACCGCCGTGGCGTTCGGTGAAAAAGGCAGCAACCCGGCCGACCAGCACTCGTTCATCATCACCCAGGAACTGACCCCCATCATCAGCCTGGAAGACCTGACCCTCGACTGGGTCAAGCAACCGCCCGTGCCGTCGATCAAGCATGCCTTGACCCTTGAGCTGGCGCGTACCGTGGGCGCGATGCACCGCGGTGGCGTCAACCACCGTGACTGCTACCTCTGCCATTTCCTGCTGCACACCGACCGGCCCATCAGTGTCGACAACCTCAAGCTGTCGGTGATCGACCTGCACCGTGCCCAGGTGCGTGCGACGATCCCCGTGCGCTGGCGCAACAAAGACTTGGCCGGCCTGTATTACTCCGCGTTGGAGATCGGCTTGACCCAGCGCGACAAGCTGCGTTTTCTCAAGGCCTATTTCCAGCAGCCGCTGCGCCAGATCCTGGCGGAGCAAACCGCGCTGTTGTCTGCGCTGGAACGCATGGCAGCAAAGCTGTATGCGCGTAAACAACGATACGGGGATGCAATCTGATGGCGGGTTGGAATCTGGAACCTGCCTACGCCGCCCTGGCGGATGACTTTGGAAGCCTGGACGCGGTGTTCGCCTTGCAAGGCGAGCGGCTGACCCGCGACCCGTTGTCGGAAGTGATTCGGGTGGAGCGTGGCGGGGTCAATTATTACGTCAAGCGCTACGTAGGTGCCGGCAAGGGCCTGCGTCGTTACCTGGGTCGGCCGCGGGTGAAGTCCGAATGGCAGAACCTCAAGCGTTTCGCCAAGTGGGGCATCCCCACCGCCGACGTGGTGGCCTGGGGCCTGGACCGCAAGGGCCTGGCCTATAACCGTGGCGCCATGATCACCCGTGAACTGCCCAAGACCGAAGATCTGTCGGTGCTGGCCGAGCGTCACGATGAGCGCCTCAAAGACCCCCGGTGGGTCGATGGCATCAGCCGCCAGCTCGCCGAATACACGCGCACCATGCACGATCACCGCTTCACCCATAACGACTTGAAGTGGCGCAACCTGCTGGTGGACGACCAGCGCACCCTGTACCTGATCGACTGCCCCAACGGTGATTTCTGGCGCGGCTTCTGGCTCAAGTACCGCATCACCAAGGACTTGGCCTGCCTGGACAAAGTCGCCAAGTATCACTTGTCGGCCACCCAGCGCCTGCGTTTCTACCTGCAATATCGCCAGCGCGCGCACCTGACCGCGTCGGACAAACAGCGAATTCGCCATGTGGTGAAGTTTTTCGAGGGACGCGAATGAGTGACTTCCTGGCGGCTGAAGACCGCGCTCTGCTTGAGCGCAACGGCCTGGCGACCTTCGACGCCCTGTGGGCCAAGCAACTGGATGCGGTGGACGAGCCGAACACCAGCGGCGACGGTTGGAGCAGTGTGTATCGCCTGGAGCTTGAGGGGCAGGGCTACTACCTCAAACGCCAGAGCAACTACCTCACACGCACCTTGCACCGGCCGTTTGGCGAGCCGAGTTTTGCCCGCGAGTTTCGCAACATCAGCCTGTATCGAAAGCTCGGCATCCCGGCCCTGCAAGCGGCGTTCTTCGGTGAGCGCAAGGTCAAGGGTGAGCGCCGGGCGATGCTGCTCACACGGGCCCTGGATGGCTGGAATGACCTGGATTCGTTGCTGGAGCAGTGGGCGCAATTGAGCGCAGCCCAGCACAGTGCGATCCTGTTGGCCTGCGGCAAGCTGGCGCGTCATCTGCACAGCGTCGGGCAGGTGCATGGCTGTTTTTACCCCAAGCATATTTTCCTGCAGCCTGCCGGTGAGGGGTATGCCGCACAGTTGATCGACCTGGAGAAAACTCGCCCGCTGTTGTTTGGCTGGCGTGACCGGGTCAAGGACCTGGAACCGCTGCTGCGCCGTGCGCCGCAATGGTCGGATGCGCAGGTGCGCCAACTGCTGGCGGCGTACCTTGAGCAGCCCGAGGACGGTGCCCTGGTGTCCACTTGGCACCAGCGCCTGACCGCGCGCCGCAGCCACAAGGAGAACCGCTGATGCGTTTATCCGAGCTGAAATCGGCTGGGCGTACCCCCAGCCTGCCACTGACCCTCGACCTGGCGGATGCCGCCGGCCCTGGGCAATTGCAATTGCTGAGCCTGCTGCGGGTGTTGCCGGGGCAGCGCTACGTGGGTGCCGCCGTGTGGCGTGGTCGCCCGGTGTTGGCCAAGTTGTTGGTGGGCAGCAAGGCGGCGCGGCATTTTCAGCGTGAGCTCACGGGTGTGCGTCTGTTGGCTGAGCAAGGCCTGACCACGCCGTTGCTGCTGGCCGATGGCTTGCAGGACGGCGAGGGTGGTTGGCTGCTGTTTGAATTTATCGAGGGGGCCCAAAGCCTGTCCGACGCTTGGCTCGCCGTCGAAAACCTGCCGCCGTTGGCGGACGAACAAACCGCTGTGCTCGCCGAAGCGCTGGGCGCGATCGCCCAGATGCATGCCAAGGGCCTGTGGCAAGAAGACCTGCACCTGGACAACTTGTTGCGCAAGGATGGCAAGCTGTATCTGATCGATGGCGCCGGCATTCGTGTCGAAGAGGCGGGCAAGGCGCTGTCGCGCAATCGAGTGCTGGAGAACCTCGGTGTGTTCTTCGCCCAACTGCCGAAAAACCTCGAACCTTTTACCGAAGAGTTGCTGGTGTATTACTTGCTGGCCAACGGCGAACACGCCTTGCCAATGCAAGCCCTGGAAAAACAGGTGCGTAAAGTCAGCGCCTGGCGCTTGAGAGACTACCTGGACAAGACCGGCCGCGAATGCACGCTGTTCAGTGTGGTGCGCGGCGCTTTTGGCTTGCGTGCGATCCGCCGCGAAGAGGAAGCTGCGATGGTGCCGGTGCTTGAGCAAGCCGATGCGTTGCTCGACCAGGGTCACCTGTACAAGACCGGTGGCGCGGCGAGCGTGGCCAAGGTCGACGTGGCCGGCCGGCCGCTGGTGATCAAGCGCTACAACATCAAGGGTTTTGCCCATTGGCTCAAGCGCTTCTGGCGCCCGAGCCGCGCCTGGCACTCCTGGCGCGAAGGCAACCGCCTGGCCTTCCTGGGCTTCGCCACACCCAAGCCGCTGGCGGTGCTGGAGAAACGGTTCCTGTGGTTGCGCAGCCGCGCCTATCTGGTCACCGAATACCTGCCTGGGCCGGACATCATCGAGCGCTTTGCGCCGTATGTGGAGAGCGGCGAGGCGCCCGAGAGCGAGTTGCAGGCGCTGGACCAGCTGTTTGCCGACTTGATCCGCGAGCGCATCAGCCATGGGGATTTCAAGGGCCATAACCTGTTCTGGAATGACGGGCGCTGGGCGATGATTGACCTGGATGCGATGTGCCAGCACTCTTCCGCTGCCAGCTTTGCGCCGGCCTATGCCAAAGACCGTGCAAGGTTTATGCGTAACTGGCCGCAGGGCAGTGCGCTGTACCAGGTGATTGACCAGCGCTTGCCCAAAGAGGCGGGTGTCGGCAGTTAAACCTATCGCGGGCAAGCCCGCTCCCACACTTGATCTGTGAACGCGGTCAAAATGTGGGAGCGGGCTTGCCCGCGATGGCGCCCGTCCAGGCGCTGCATTCAGAACTGGTACTGCGCCCCAGCCCCCGCATACCACGAGCGCCCCGGCGCCGCTTCGTAGTAGCGGTTATTGCCATCCCCCACAATCACCGACCCCACGTACTGACGATCCAGCAGATTATCCAGGCGCAGGGTCTGGTGAAAGGTCCAGTGCTCTACCTTCTGCTCAAACCGTGCGCGCCAGTTGAAGACGCTGTAGGCCGGCGCGGCGTGTTGTTGGTTGGTGTCTTCTACGTAGACCTTGCTGCGGTACATGCCTTCGATGGCGGTGCTGACCCAGTCCCGTGGTTTCCAGTTCAGTTCGGCGAACAGGGTGGTTTGTGGCACGCCGGGGAGGTAGTTGCCTTTGTCGATGGTGTTGGCGCCGCTGGTAAAGTCGCTGTCGTAGGTTGCGTGCAGGCGGGTGTAGGCGAGGCTGGTGCTCCAGTGGTCGCTCAGCTGGCTTTCAACACCCAGTTCGAAGCCGCGGCGCAACGTGCGACCGGCGTTCTGGTAGCTGGTACGGCCACCGATGGATTGCTGCACCACCAGTTCGTCCTCGGTGGTGATCTGGAAAATGGCGGCGTTGATCCGCGTGTTGTTCAGTTGCGCTTTCACGCCCATTTCATATTGCGTGCTTTCAGACGGCTTCAAGCCGAAGTTGAAGCCCTCGGCGTTGCCCGGTGCATAGGCCAGCTCGGCCTGAGTCGGGGTTTCAAAGCCTTTGCCTGCGCTGATGTAGGCGTGCAAGTCGGGGGTGAACGCGTACATCACGCTCATCGAAGGGGTGTTTTTCTGGTAGGTCTTGTTGCCGCTGGCGTCGCCATTGCTCAGGAACTGATCGTCAACGTCCATTTGCATCGTGCTGTGGCGCACGCCGGCTTGCAGGGTCCAGCGGTCGAGGGCCCAGTTGGCTTGGATATACGGGTCGAGGCTGCGAGCCGTGTCGATTTCGTCGCGGCGTAGTTGGCCTTTCACGCCGAGGGTGTTGCCGCTGTAGTTCTGATAGCCATGGCGGCTGTCTTCGCTTTGGTCGAAGTCCAGGCCGGTAATGATCGTCAGCTCGCCAGGCGCGCTTTCGATGGGCTGCAGCCAGCGCACGCTGCCGCCGTAGAACTTTCGATCAAATTGCACTACGCCACCGCCGCGTTCGTTGGCGGGCGTGCCCTTGGGGATCGACAGGTACTGAATCACACTGCGCCTCCCGGTGTAGGTATTGACCTGCAAGGTCGCGCCACCGAAATACCGCTCGTAATTCATCCCCAATTGCTGGTGATCGATACTTTTACGCGTGTTGTAGTTCAGCGCATTGGCGCTTACCGAGCGCGGGTCTGCCTTGTACGCTGCCCAGGTTTGCCCCAGCGGATCCTGCGTACCGTCCTGCTCCAGGCTGCTGTAGATCAATGCCAGCTTGCTGTCGTCATCGGGCTCAACATTGAGCTTGGCGAAGGTCTGGTCGCGGCGCGCGCTGCTGTGATCGCGGTAGCCGTTGGTGTCCATGCGCGAGGCGTCGAGCACAAACCCGGCGCCATTCGCCGCGCCCTCGGCGCTGAGGTGGTTCTTGTTCAGGCCGTCGCTGCCCACCAGGGTTTCGGCGCCGATACGCGGCGGGCCCTCGCCGTCGCGGGAGAACATCTGGATCACGCCCCCGGCGTTGCTGCCATACAGCGTCGCCGCCGGGCCGCGCAGCACTTCGATGCGCTCGGCCGTGTCGAGGTTGAACGTCGCGGCCTGGCCCTGGCCATCCGGGGTACTGGCGGGGATGCCGTCGGCGATCAGCTTGATGCCGCGCACGCCGAATGCTGAACGGGCGCCGAAGCCTCGGGACGAGATCTGCAGGTCTTGCGCGTAATTCTGACGGTTCTGCACCACCAGGCCGGGCACGCGGGACAGGGCTTCGGAGGCGTTGATGCCGAGCTGGCCGTCACTGATCTGCTCGCGGTTGATGCCGTCCACGGAATAGGGCAAATCGAACGTCGGGCTGGCGCTGCGCGAGCCGGTGACCACGCTGGGGTCCAGGATCAGGGGCGTATTGTCGGCCTGGGCGGTGTTACACAGGCCCAGCAGTAAGGCAAGGCAGGTTGGGGCAGAAGGAGTCATGAAAAGGCCGGTTGGTAGCGCGCAAGTGAGGGGCGTAGGCGAAAATGTTACAAGTTTAACGACTCGCCCTCTGATTTGCCGAAATCCTGACCGCTGGGCGCAATGGGATGCTTCCTACGCTTAGCGTCGACTGCGTAAGCCTGAAGCCTTGGTTCTGTGGTGTTAGGTTTTCGGTCTTTATTAACAAACAAGAAGAATCGACTATGCGGAGTCCTATTCTGAGGTTGCTGGTATTGCTGGGAATATCGTTGCTCATGGGCGGCTGCGGTACTACGACCACGGTACTGCGTGGCGATGACGTCACTGTTCTGAACCTCAAGAGGAAGAAAACGTACTGCAACTCTGTTCCGCGTGTTTATAGCGGCGTGGTTTATGACTTGTGTGTCTTGCATGGACCGCCGAACTCCGCAAGTGATCTCTCGCTGAATGGTATTCCCTGGGGCATTCTTGATGTGCCCGTTTCTGCTGTCCTGGACACGCTCGTCCTGCCCTACACGATCTACCGCCAAAGCGCGGACGGCAGCATCGAGCTGCGCTAACAGCTTCCTACTGCTTTTAAGCTATAATCCCGCCCTTTAGCTGTTTCCCGCCCCGGCGGGAAACACACTTTTTTCAGGCGCGATGCGCCTGCATGCAGACTAAAAGAGGCTAGACCCCAGTGGCATTGACGATTCTTGGCCTGTCCGGCGCCCTTAGCCATGATCCTTCCGCAGCCCTGTATATCGACGGCAAGCTGATTGCGGCCGCCGAAGAAGAGCGCTTCGTACGCGACAAACATGCAAAGAACCGCATGCCCTACGAGTCGGCGAAGTTCTGCCTGGAGCAGGCTGGCATCAAGCCTTCGGACGTTGACGTGGTGGCGATCCCGTTCGCCCCGATAAGCCTGTTCGGCGAGGCGCGCTGGCACTACGCCAAGCGTTACTGGTACGCCCCGGACCGCGCCCTTGACGCGATCCTGATGGGCAACCGTCGCTACAAGCGCTATCGCAACAAGATCGTCTGGTGCCTGGAGCAACTGGGCTTCGATCCGAAGAAAATCAAGATTGAACCGGTAGAACACCACCTGGCTCACGCATCCAGCGCCTACCACTGCTCGGGCTTCCAGGAAAAAACCGCGATCCTGGGCATTGACGGCAAGGGCGAGTACGCCACTACCTTCTTTGGTTACGGCGAAAACGGCAAGATCCACAAGATCAAGGAATTCTACGATCCGGACTCCCTCGGCGGCCTGTACGGCGCAATCACCGAGTTCCTCGGTTTCGAAATGCTCGACGGTGAGTTCAAGGTCATGGGCATGGCGCCGTACGGCGATGCCAGCAAATACGACTTCTCGCGCCTGGCCTCCTTTGAAAACGGCGAACTGGTGATCAACACCGACTACGCCAACGTCATCGGCCTGCGCCGCTACAAAGAGAAGGGCAAGGGTTTCTACTTCTCGCCAAAACTGATCGAGTGGCTGGGGCCGAAACGCGAAGGCGACATCGCCGACGAACCGTACATCCACTATGCAGCCAGCATGCAGGCGCTGTTCGAAAAACTGGCCTTGCAGATGATCGACCACTACCTGGGCGACATCCTCAAGGACACCGGCAAGCTGGCCTTCGCCGGCGGCTGTGCGCTGAACGTCAAGCTGAACCAGAAAATCATTGCCCGTGACGACGTCAAAGAGCTGTTCGTACAGCCGGCTTCCGGCGATGCCGGCACCGCCGTCGGTGCGGCGGCCTACGTGTCCCATGCTCGTGGCGTACCGGTCGAGAAGATGGAACACGTCTACCTCGGCCCGTCCTACAGCAACGAAGACGTGATCGCCGCGTGCGCCAAGCACGAGAGCAAGCCGAACTGGCGCAAGATCGAGAACATGCCTAAGCGCATTGCCAAGATCATGGTCGACGGCAATCCGGTAGCCTGGTTCCAGGGCCGCATGGAGTTTGGCCCGCGTGCCTTGGGCGGTCGTTCGATCATCGGTTGCCCGAGTGCGACCGGCGTGGCGGATCGCATCAACCACCAGATCAAGTTCCGCGAGCGTTGGAGGCCTTTCTGCCCGTCGATGCTCGACACCGTGGCCCCGCAGATGATCAAGGTCGATCATCCTGCGCCGTTCATGACCTTCACCTTCGAAGTCGCCGAAGAGTGGAAGACCCGTGTACCGGAAGTGGTGCACGAAGACGGTACTTCCCGCGCCCAGGTGCTCAAGCGCGAGTACAACCCGCGCTACTACGACATGATGAAAGAGCTGGAAGTGCTGACCGGTAACGGCGTGTCCCTGAACACCTCGCTCAACCGTCGTGGCGAAGCGATGATCTGCTCGCCGACCGACGCGCTGAACATGTTCTTCGGCTCGGACCTGCAGTACCTGATCATGGAAGACATCCTGGTGGTCAAGGATGGCGTGGACCCTTATGACGCCGTGGTTTAAATGCTGAACCGCTTCCAGGGCTGGCGTGAACGTGGCTGGGCGCCTGTCGAGGCCGAGGTTTACGCCCAGGCCTGGCAGCGTTACGGCGGCAGTGTGGCGACCCATCCCCAGGTGATTGAGCGGTTGGCCGGGCTGGCGCAGATACCTGTGCGCTACCTGGGCTGGGAGCACGGTGGTGAACTCAAGGGGGCAATCGCCACCTGGGGACGCGACCTGGCGCTGTCCAAGGATGTGCTCAAGCGCAGCGGCAAGAAAGGCCTGTTTGACCTGGGCAACGCCGAGATCATCCTGCCGATTGCTGCCGATGCGCAGCTGCCGTTGCGTCATCGTGCGCGCTACCTGTCGACGCTCAATCAAGGGCGCGTGAGCACCCTCAAGCCCCAGGCCGAGCAATTGGCCATGGCGCGTACTCCCGAAGACCTGTCGAAGAAGTTTCGCTACAACCAGCGGCGTGAACTGCGCCTGTTGGAAGAGGCGGGCGGCTTGGTAAGGGCGGTCAGTGAGTTTTCCAGTGTAGAACTGGCGGCGATCTATTGCGACCTGTTCCAGCGTCGTTGGGGCTTCCCGGCGGCGGGCGCGGCGCGTCTGGCCGAGGTGCTGGAGTTGCTCAAGGAATTCCTGTTCGGCTCGGTGCTGTTTCTGAACGACGCGCCGATTGCAGTGCAATTGGTGTATCAGGTGCAGTCCAACGAGTGGTTCAGTGCCGAATATGTCAATGGCGGCGTCGACCCTGAAACCCGTGCATTCAGCCCCGGCAGCGTGCTGAGTTTTCTCAATACCCAAGGTGCCTGGGAGCAGGCGCGGGTGGCGAACAAGTCGCTGCGCTTCTCCTTCGGGCGTTCCGACCGTGAATACAAGGAGCGCTGGTGCAACCCGGTGCCGGTGTTCAGTGTATGAGCCGTAAACAGCAACTGCTCAAGCGCCATCGGCGTAACAAGCGTATTGCGCTATTGATCGGCGTGCTGGTGTTGGTCGCCACCGGCGTACTGGTCGCCTGGTGGTTGCCGCTGATCCTTGCGGTGCTGCTGTGGGCCGCCCATGAAGCCTGGTTTGCCGATCACCTGTTTTACTCGCCCAAAGACAGCTATGAGTACGCGTTCCCGGCCGGCAGCGAACAGCCCGGCTTGCGCCTGGAGGCGGGCCGGCTGTTGCTGGATGCGCCGTTGGCGGCGGATGAAACCCTGATCGTCGGCATTGAGTTGAAAAGTACCTGGCTGGGGCGTTTCTTCGACCCTGCGGTGGACCTGTTGGGCCTGCAAAGCCCGGACCGGCAAGCCTTCGAGCGCGGCGTCGCTGGGCGGCGTTATCTGAACCTGACCGGCGCCGCCGAAGCCTTGGCCGCGGGCAAGCTCGAATTGCGCGGGCGTTTTTGCCGGATAAAGGGGCAGCCGACGCTGTGGCGCTTTCGCCAGCCGGACTATCGCCAGCAACGTGTGATGGTGATCGCGCCCCATGCCGACGATGCCGAGCTGGCTGCGTTCAGCCTTTACAGCCAGGCGACTGAAAGCTGGATCGTCACGCTGACGGCCGGTGAAATCGAAGCTGAGCATTATCAGAACATGGGCCTGCCCAAGGCTGAAGCTGCGCGCCTCAAGGGCCGTTTGCGGGCCTGGGACAGCGTCGCCGTGCCCCGCTGGGCGGGCGTGCCCGAGGCGCAGTGCGTGCAGTTGGGGTACTTCTGCATGCAATTGCAAGCCATGCAGGCCGCGCCAGATCAGCCTCAAGCCTCCCGCGAAGCCGGTTTGGCCGATACGCGGCTGTTCCGCCAGTTCAATGGTTTTGCCCTGCCTGGCGATGCTGATGGTGCACCGACCTGGCATAACCTGATCGCCGACCTGCGGGCGCTGCTGCTCAAGGCGCGGCCCCAGGTCATCGTCTTGCCCACGCCGTTGCTTGACCCTCACGCCGACCATATCTGCGCCCACGCGGCAGTGCTGGAAGCCTTGCAGGGCCTGGAGTGGCAGCCCGACACATTGCTCGGCTACGCCAATCACCTGCATGATAACGACCGCTGGCCAATGGGCGATTCCGGCGCTGGCGTGGCGCTGCCGCCACGTTTCGATGGTGCTGTGGAACTGGTGCCGTGCAGTTTCGCTCTCGCCTTGAGCCAGCAGCAGGACAAGGCCATGGCCCTGGGCATGATGCACGACCTGCAGCCGCCAGCGCCGTTCAAGCGTCGAGTGCGTAGGTGGTTGCAGCAACTGCTGGCGGGCCGTAGTCCATCGCCCTATGGCGAGAACGAATTCTTCCGCAAGGCCGTGCGCCGTCACGAGCTGTTGTGGGTCCTGAAGCAGGACTGAGAGCCGATTGAAGGCAGGCCGTTATGCGCCTGTCGCCCTTTTTACCGGGCTGCATGCCCGTAGCCAGATCGCTGCATGGAGAGTTATGAAGCCTCGTTTCAAGGTTTTGCAGTTACAGCCGGACTACAACGTCAAGACCCATGACTTCGCGGACTTGGGTGAGCAAATCGTCAAATCCCTGCCGGCTGAGCGCTTCGAGGTGACCTCCGGATTTCTCAGTGGGCGCCCGCTGCCCGGCCAGCCCCTGAGCGTGGCCGAGCACTCCCATTATTTCGAGCTGCCGGAGAAGTCCCTCAAGGGCATTCGCTTTGGCGCCATGTGGCAGATCTACAAGTACTGCCGCGAGCAGAAGTTCGACGTGGTCATCTGTAACCGCTTCAAGTCGGTGAACATGATGCTGTCGCTCAACCGCTGGTTGAAGATCCCGCTGTGCATCGGCATCTCCCACGGCTTTGGCGAGTACGCCCGTGGTTACCGTCGGCGTCAGACCCAGCGCTGGGTCAGCCCGGCGTGGCGTTTTGTCGGGGTGTCCGAAGCGGTCAAGGACTACCTGGTAGACCTCAATTGCGGGTTCACCCCTGAGAACACCACCTACGTCACCAACGCGATCGACATTCCCCAGGCAGAGGCTTTGCAGCTGTCCCGTGAAGACGCACGCAAGGCCCTGGGCCTGCCGATGGATGCACGGATGATCGGCGCCCTGGGCCGCCTCGTGCCGATCAAAGGGCATACCCATCTGCTGCAGGCCTTCGCCACGCTCAAGGACAAATACCCTGAGGCGCAGGTGGGGATTATTGGTTCTGGCCGTGCCGAAGCCGACCTGCGTGCCGACATCGAGCGCCTCGGCCTGACCGGCCGTGCGCACTTGCTGGGCTTTCGCGAAGACGGCATGAAGTACGTGCGCGGCTTCGATATCTGGACCATGCCGTCGCTGTTCGAAGGCCTGGGCCTGGCCTTGCTGGAAGGCATGAGCGGCCACCTTCCGGTGATCGCCTCCAACGGCCCGGCGATGCTGCCACTGGTGCAGGGTGCGGGCGGCTTGTCCCATGATCCGGGCAACGTCGAACAATTGGCTGCGGCCCTGGACACTTACCTGGCCTTGAACGATGAACAATTGCGCGCCAAGGGGGAGGAGGTGTTCCGCTATCTGGAGGCCAACCACACCCTCGACGAGTTCAAGCACAAGTACCTGACCCTGATTGAAACCGGTTTGCGTGAAGTAGGTAGAGCATGAATCAGCAACAACCCCTGGTCTCGGTGATCATCGCTTCCTACAACCATGGCCAGTACATCGAGCAAAGCATTCTTAGCGTGCTGGGGCAGACCTACCCCAATATCGAGCTGTTGGTAGTCGACGACGGCTCCAAGGATGACAGCGTCGAACGCATCCAGCGCTTGCAGGCCGAGCACGGCTTTGATTTCCAGGTGCAGCAGAACCAAGGGCTCAGCGCGACCTTGAACGGTGCGATCGCTCGCGCCAAGGGTAGCCTGATCGCACCGTTCGGCTCGGATGACATCATGTTGCCGGACCGTATTGCCACCCAGGTGGCGTATATGGACGGCAAGCCGAAAGTGGGCATGTGTGCTGGCAATATCGAGCTGATCGACGGGGATGGCAACCTGCACCCGGAGAAGAAACAGCGTCGCGACGTGCCGTTTCGCCGTCTGGACTTCGATGACCTGTTCCTGGACCGCAAGCCGTTTCCACCGGCGCCGACCATGCTGATTCGTCGCGAAGTGCTGGAGGAGGTCGGTGGTTTCGACCCGCAGATTCCCCTGGAAGACTTGCTGATCCAACTGAAGATCACGGCGGCGGGCTACACCATCGACGCCCTTGACGTGGTGATGGCCAAGTATCGCCAGCACGCCAGCAACACGTACAAGAACCACCGCTACATGATCCAGAACATCCTCAAGACCTACGCCAAGTTCAGCGAGCACCCGGCCTATGACGCGGTTCGCTACAACTTCCTGAACTCGATGTTTCTCAAGACCGCCGACCGCGACCGCCCGTTGGCGCGGGAGGTGCTCAAGCAGATCCCTTTGAAGTTCTGGGGGCGCAAGACCTTGCGCGGGCTGGTGCGGTTGTATCTGGCGCCGCTCAAGAACTGAACCGACGCCGCCCCCTGTAGGAGCGAGCTTGCTCGCGAAAAACGTCAACGATAACGCGTACTTCCTGAATAAACGCGGCGCCGGTGAGTTTTTCGCGAGCAAGCTCGCTCCTACAGGTGTTTAAAGGCTCTGGACCTGCTCGCGGATTTTCGCAGTGGCCGCTGGGCTCGCCTCCAAGGCGTAACCTTTGACCAATTGTTCGAAGTGCGTTTCGAACAGCCAGTTGCGATCCTGAGGATAACGTTGCATGTGGCGCAGGTTACGTTGGCGCAAGGCGTAACGCAGTGAAGACGGGTAGATGCGCAGGTCAGCCACGTCGATCAGGGCGAACTCACCGTCGTCCATCAACAACACGTTACCCAAGTGCAGCGAACGGAAGTACACGCCGCGCTCGTGCAGTTGCGCCATGAACCGTCCAAAGCGCTCAACCAGTGATTCACGCAGGCTGCTGTCCAGGCTTTGCAGCGCTTGGCGCAACGTCAGGCCGGGCAACGGCGTGTAGCGCACCGCGCTGCTGGCGTCGCTCAGGCGGTAGAGCCCGAGGATGTGCGGCGTAGGAATGCCCAGGGTGCGCAGTTGCTCGCTGTTGCTGGCAAAGCGCTCGGAGTACGGGTTGAAGCTGCCGGAGGTGTACCAGCGGCGTGGGCGGAACAGCTTGAGGAAACTGCCGTCCTCCAGGCGCAGGACTTTGGGACCCAGGCCATCGGCCTCAATCACATGGGCGTTGCTGCAAAGTTGTTCAAACGCTGCGGGCTTGAGGTTCTGCACCGGCATGCGCAGCAGGCTGCGATGGCGCTGGGCGATGCTCAGGCCGGTGATAATTGCCAACGGAATCCACAGCAGGAACCAGTGCTCCTTAGGGCGCGACAGAATGCCGCCGCCTTCGGTCAGGCCCGCACCGATGCCGTAGGCCAGCAGTGACGAAGCCAGGATGAACAGCGGCTGGGCGCGTTGCTGCAGACTTTTGTATAGAGCCCAACCGAGCATGAAGGCCCAGGGGATAAAGCCGATGATGCCGACGTAATAAAGCACCCCGAGGGCGAAGCTGTGGGGTTCGCGCAGTTGGTAGCCATCGGATACGGTCAGGTATAGCTCGGAATCGTAGCTATGCCCAATCCAGGGGTGTTCGGCGATGAGCTGTAATGTCATGGTCCACAGTTCGAGTCGGAACGAGCTGCCGCGTCCAGTGATCATTTCGGGGAAAAACAACAAGAGCCCGGCTGCACCCAGCACCATACCGGCGAAAAGCATCGCTGCGCGGCGGTTACGGCTGACAAAGCTCAACCATAGGATGGCCAGCGTCAACGCTACTAATGCAGTACGTGAACCGGTTGCCAAAACCGCGGCGGTCATGACCGCCAGGGCCGGAACGCTGAACCACAGCACCTTGAGACGCTGGGTAGTCATGCAGACATACAGCCAGTACACCGTGAAAAAGCCAAACAGATGCGAGCTGAGCAGTGGGTTGTCCAGGGCGCCCAGGCCGCCGATCATGCGCATGCCGGGCGAATAACCCTTGGCGAACGCCACCAGGTTACCCAGGCTGACCACCAGCGCAATCACCGCAGCGCTGAAGAAGATCGGCTTGAACAATTCGTTGCGGTAATGCAGCAGCAGACCGCAGCCGCCAAACAGCATGAAGGTATTCAATGGTCGCTTGAACAGGTCAGTATCGGAACTGGGCGCCGGGCTCCAGAGCAGACTGGTCAACGCCCAGGCGGAGAACGCCAGGAACGCGATTGCCAGGGGCTCGCGCAGCAGGTCCTTGAATTCCCGAGGGCGCATGCACAACAGAAACAAGGTCGGTACGCTGAACAGGATGTAGACAATGCGGTGCAGTACATTGCGATTGCCGACAAAGAACAGTGCACTCAGGAGCAGCAGCAAGCCAACAGGCAAAATCCATAGGACCAGGAAGTCGAAAACGCGATTTGAGCCATAGGTAAGGCGCTTGGAGTGCATACAGTAAAGCCATTCCAGAAATAGAAAGCCGACCATCTTAAGCTAGTGGCTAAGTAATGTCGCCGGTAGGATCCAACCGGGCCGCGGCTTACGCCGGGTGCAAGTACAACAGAGAAGCTGTGCTAAAGTCAGCCTCCTTTTTCAAAACGCCGCGTGATATGACCGACTCCAGTCCGAGCGCAAGCCCTTCGAGCTTGAAAATATACTTCCGCCTGCTCAGTTACGTTAAGCCCTATATGGGCTTGTTCGCGTTGAGTATCCTTGGATTTCTGATTTTCGCGTCGACCCAACCGATGCTGGGTTACATCCTCAAGTACTTTGTCGACGGTCTCTCCAATCCGGAAGCTGTGCTATTCCCGACCGTGCCCTTTTTGCGCGACCTGCAATTGCTGCAGGCAGTGCCGCTGCTGATCATCCTGATCGCGGCCTGGCAGGGCCTTGGCTCGTTCCTGGGCAACTACCTGTTGGCCAAGGTCTCCCTGGGTCTGGTCCACGACTTGCGGGTGCAACTGTTCAACAACCTGCTGACGCTGCCCAACCGCTACTTCGATAATCACAACTCCGGGCATCTGATTTCCCGCATCACCTTCAACGTGACCATGGTCACGGGGGCCGCGACCGATGCTATCAAGGTGGTGATCCGCGAAGGCATGACGGTGATCTTCCTGTTCGCCTCCTTGCTGTACATGAACTGGCGCCTCACGTTGGTAATGATCGCGATCCTGCCGTTGATTGCCGTGATGGTCAGTACCGCCAGCAAGAAATTCCGTAAGCAGAGCAAGAAGATCCAGGTGGCCATGGGCGACGTGACCCATGTGGCCTCGGAGACCATCCAGGGCTACCGCGTGGTGCGCAGCTTCGGCGGTGAAATCTACGAACAGAAGCGCTTTTTCAAGGCCAGCCAGAGCAACACCAACAAGCAACTGCGCATGACCCGCACCGGGGCGATCTACACCCCGGCGCTGCAATTGGTGATCTACTCCGCCATGGCCGTGCTGATGTTCCTGGTGCTGTACCTGCGTGGCGACGCCTCGGCGGGTGACATGGTGGCCTACATCACTCTGGCGGGCTTGTTGCCCAAGCCGATCCGCCAGCTCTCGGAGGTCAGCTCGACTATTCAGAAAGGTGTGGCGGGCGCCGAAAGTATCTTCGAACAGCTGGACGAAGACGTGGAGGTCGACCACGGCACTCTCGAACGCGACAAGGTCAGCGGTCGCCTGGAAGTTCGTCACCTGAACTTCACCTACCCTGGCACCGATCGCCATGTGCTCAAGGACATCAGCTTCACCGCCGAGCCTGGGCAGATGATTGCGCTGGTGGGGCGCTCGGGCAGTGGCAAGTCGACCCTGGCCAGCCTGATCCCGCGCTTTTACCATCATGAAAGCGGTGAAATCCTGCTCGATGGCATCGAGATTGAAGACTACAAGTTGCTCAACCTGCGCAAACACATTGCCCAGGTCACCCAGCATGTGACCCTGTTCAGCGACACTGTGACCAACAACATCGCCTACGGCGACCTGGCCGGTGCACCTCGTGCCGATGTGGAAGCGGCGGCAGCGGATGCCAATGCGAAGGACTTCATCGATCAGTTGCCCAAGGGCTTCGATACCCAGGTGGGTGAGAACGGTGTGCTGTTGTCCGGCGGCCAGCGCCAGCGCTTGGCGATTGCCCGTGCATTGCTCAAGAACGCGCCGTTGCTGATCCTCGACGAGGCCACCTCGGCCCTCGATACCGAGTCCGAGCGGCATATCCAGGCGGCACTCGATAAGGTCATGCAAGGCCGCACGACCCTGGTGATCGCGCACCGTTTGTCCACCATCGAGAAGGCTGACCTGATCCTGGTGATGGACGACGGGCGGATTGTCGAGCGTGGTACCCATGGCGAGTTGTTGGCGCAGAACGGTTACTACGCCCGCCTGCATGCCATGGGTCTGGATGCACCGGTGCAGGCTGATATCACCTGATCCAACCGGCATCACGGTGTAAAGGAAATGTAGGAGCGAGCTCGCTCGCGAAAAACCTCAACGATAAACCGCGCTTCCTGAATAAACGCGGCGTCTGTGAGTTTTTCGCGAGCAAGCTCGCTCCTACAGAGAGCAAATCCCCTCCCACATTTGCCCTGCGGTGGTCGCAAGCCATCGCAAACCCTGTGCTAATATCGCGCCCCTGTTCATTTTGTATGTGGGTTGCTCCATGAAGTTGTCCATGCCGCGATTCAATCAAGCCGCTGTCTTGGTGGTCGGCGATGTCATGCTCGACCGTTACTGGCATGGTGGTACCTCACGGATTTCCCCTGAGGCTCCGGTACCGGTCGTCAAGGTCGAGCAAATCGAAGACCGCCCAGGTGGCGCTGCCAACGTCGCGCTCAATATTGCCGCCCTCGGCGCCCCGGCCTCCCTGGTGGGGGTGACCGGCGACGACGAAGCGGCCGAAAGTCTGGCCAACAGCCTGCAGGGTGCCGGCGTGCATGCGTTGTTCCAGCGCATCGCTCATCAGCCGACGATCGTCAAGCTGCGGGTCATGAGCCGTCACCAGCAGTTGCTGCGTATCGATTTCGAAGAACCCTTCGCCACCGATGCCCTGGCCCTCGGCGACCAGGTCGACGCGCTGCTCGACGGTATCAAGGTGCTGGTGTTGTCCGACTACGGCAAAGGCGCCTTGCAGAATCACCAGGTGTTGATCCAGGCCGCCAAGGCTCGCAACATTCCGGTGTTGGCCGATCCCAAGGGCAAGGACTTCTCGGTTTACCGAGGCGCCAGCCTGCTCACGCCCAACCTCAGTGAGTTCGAAACCATCGTCGGCGGTTGCGCTGATGAGCACGAACTGGTGAGCAAGGGCGCGGCGCTGATGGCCGATCTCGACTTGGGCGCCTTGCTGGTGACCCGTGGCGAGCACGGTATGACCCTGTTGCGTCCGGGTCACCCGGCGATGCACCTGCCGGCGCGTGCCCGTGAAGTGTTTGACGTTACGGGCGCCGGTGACACGGTAATCTCTACTCTGGCTGCGTCTATCGCGGCTGGCGAGGAACTGCCCCACGCCGTGGCCTTGGCTAACCTGGCCGCGGGCATTGTGGTGGGCAAGCTGGGTACTGCAGCCATCAGCGCACCTGAGTTGCGCCGTGCGATCCAGCGTTCCGAAGGCTCGGAGCGCGGTGTGCTGGGCCTGGAGCAGTTGCTGCTGGCAATTGACGATGCTCGAGCTCACAACGAAAGCATTGTGTTCACCAACGGCTGCTTTGACATCCTGCACGCCGGGCATGTGACGTACCTGGAGCAGGCAAGCGCCCAAGGCGATCGCTTGATCGTTGCGGTCAACGATGACGCTTCGGTCAGCCGCTTGAAAGGTCCTGGCCGCCCGATCAACAGTGTTGACCGGCGCATGGCGGTACTCGCGGGCCTGGGCGCGGTGGACTGGGTGATCAGCTTCTCCGAAGGCACCCCGGAAAACCTGTTGGCCCAGGTCAAGCCCGACGTGCTGGTCAAGGGTGGTGACTACACTGTCGATCAGGTAGTCGGTGCGGACATCGTCAGCGCCTACGGCGGCACGGTCAAAGTGCTGGGGTTGGTTGAAAACAGCTCCACCACTGCGATTGTCGAGAAGATCCGCAACAACGAGTGATACCCCGTGGGGCGAGCCTGCTCGCCCCTAGCTTTTCTTCGGCACGATCTTGCGCAGCATCTGCCGTGCCTTGCCGGTCAAGCGCTTGAGCTTCGAGTCTTTTTCCGGTTCTGCCAGGCCCTGCTGCCTGAGCCAATCCTTCCAGCGAATCCGCTCATCGCGCACCAGCCAGCCTTCTTGCTGGGCAAAACTTTCCGCCAGATAGAGGCCGCGCGTGCTGGCCGGGTACAGTTGGTCTTTCTTGACCGTGTACAACTCTGCCAGTGGCTCGCCATCTTTGAGCGGCATCAAGTACAGGTCCGGGCGCTGACGGTCCAGGCGCGCCACCAGTTGGTCACCCTCCAAACGCTCATCCACATGAAACAAGCTGAGGGACTTGGCTTCCTTCGGCACTTCCAGGCGCAGGTCATAAATCAATTGCAGCGAGGCGGTCGGCAGGTGCACATAGGCCCGTGGGCGCTCGATCAGTTGCATGGTGGCGCAGCGTACCGGGCGTGCGGCGCCGGACAAGGGGCTGAGCCGAAACGGTAGGGCCTCGCGGTAATGCAGGGCGGCGGAGTAGGGCGCCGGCAGCCAGGTGTCGTTGAAGCGCCCGCCGAGCCAGCCTTCGGGGGTTTCGAGCAGGCACTCTTCGGCAATTTCCTGGATGGCGGTGTGCAGCGGCAGGTTCAGTTCATGGGCCGGGACGTAGCCGGAGATCAGCTTGAGCACCACATCGCCACGGTCCTGGCGGCGTTGGCGCACCAGCACCCAGTAGTCCTTGTTTTGCCAGTGCAGGGTCAGGCGTACCGAGACGCCGAGGTTCGCCAGTTCCAGGGCGAAGCGTTCGGCATCTGGTACCTCGACCGGCTTGCGCCGTTGCAGGGTCTGGGCGAAGTTGAGCGGCATGCCGACGCTCTGGTAGCTCAGGCCTTCGGGGGTGGCTTCGACGTGCAGCGGCAGTGTCTTGAAGTTGCTGGGGTTCTTTCTTATGAGCGTACGCGGCATGTCGGCTCCTTCTTGCGACGGGGTCGGCCGCGTGGGCGGCATCAGAGTTGACGAATGACCCGGGCAGCAGTTGCTACGTTATGGGCCAGGTGCAGCGGATTAATGGTCCCGACAATAGCACTGGCGACGCCCGTTTGCGCGAACAACAAGGTGAAACTGGCCTGAATTGGATCCATTCCCGGTTCCAGGCATACGTGGCCGCTGGCCAGCGCCTTTTTCACCAGGATGCCCTTGCCGTGGGCGGCCGCATAGTCGATCACGGCCTTCTCAGCCTGTTCGTTGAGGTTGTAGGTGACCATCGCACAGTCGCCCTGCTCCAGCGCTTTCACCCCGCCTTCGACGGTTTTGCCGGAGAAGCCGAAACCGCGGATCTTGCCGTCTTTCTTCAGCTGCGCCAGGGTCTGGTAAACCTCGCAATCATTGAGGATATGCAAGTCGTTGCCGTCGGAGTGCACCAGCACCAGGTCGATAAAATCCGTTTCAAGTCGTTTCAGGCTGCGTTCAATCGACATTCGCGTATGGGCCGCGCTGAAATCGTGGTGGGACACGCCATTGGCAAACTCTTCGCCAACCTTGCTGACGATTACCCAGTCCTTGCGCTGGTCACGCAGCAGCGGCCCCAGGCGCTCTTCGCTCATGCCGTAGGCCGGCGCGGTGTCGATCAGGTTGATGCCCAGCTCGCGGGCCTGGCGCAACAACATGCGGGCGTCGTCGTCGCCAGGGATCTGAAAGCCGTTGGGATATTTCACCCCTTGGTCGCGGCCCAACTTGACGGTGCCCAGGCCCAGGGGCGACACCAGCAGGCCGGTGCTGCCCAGGGGGCGATGCAGGTCGTGCAGGGTTGGCAGGCTCATGGCAACAGTTGCTCCCAGGCGGGTTGGCCGATTGCCGGGGTTGGCAGTTCGGGCAGAGGGGCGCTGGCGCTGGGGCGTATGCCGTCGCGCTCCAGGGCGTGGAGTACGCGGTCGGCGAAGTCCGGCGCCAGGGCCAGTTTGGTGGGCCAGCCCACCAGCAGACGGCCGTCTTCGGCAAGGAACGCGTTATCGGGACGGCTCAGCCCCGATTGCAGCGGCTCGGCGCGATCCACCCGCAGGGTGGCCCACTGAGTCTGGCTCATGTCGATCCAGGGCAGCAGTTGCGCCAGCTCTTTTTGCGCGGTGGCGATCTGTTCTTGCGGCGTACGCGCCACACCGTCAGCCTCGGCGATATCGCCGCCCATGTACCACACCCAGTTGCCGTCGGCGGCCGGGTGGGTGGTTACGGTGATCCGCGGCTTGGTGCCGCCGCCCAGGCAGTGGGCGTACAGCGGCTTGAGGCCGGGGCCTTTGGCGATGATCATGTGCAGCGGGCGTTTTTGCATGGCCGGCTGGCTATGGCCCAGGGCGGCGAGCAAGTCTGCCGTGCCGCCGCCAGCGCTCAGGACTATGCGTTGGGCGCGGATTTCACGGCCATCGACCTTCAAGCCCACCAGGGTGCCACCCTCCAGCAACGGTTCGATGTGCTGACCAGCAAGCAGACCGTCACCGGCCAATTGCGCCAGGCGGTTGATCAGGCTGGGCACGTCCACCACCAGCTCGGCCAGGCGATAGACCTTGCCTTTGAAGCGACGGTCCTGCAGCGCCAAGGGCAGTTCGTCGCCCTTGACCTGATCGACGCGGCCACGCACGGCCTTGCTGGCAAAAAAGCTGGTGAGGTTGCCGGCAATCGTGCCGGGCGACCACAAGTAATGCGCCTGGGACAGCACGCGCACACCGGACAGGTCCAGCTCGCCGCTGCCGGCCAGGGCTTCACGCCAGCGGCGCGGCATATCGGCAATGGCTTCGGAGGCGCCGGTGAGCGCGCCATGCAAGGCGTATTTCGCACCGCCGTGAATGATCCCCTGGGACTTCAGGCTTTGCCCGCCGCCCAGGGTGGCGCTTTCCACCAGTACCGTGGAAAACCCCTGGCCGCGCAGGCGCGCATTGAGCCAGAGGCCGGCAACCCCGGCGCCGACAATCAGAACGTCGGTGGAAATAACGGATGGCATCGGCGACCTCAGTGTTCAAGACAAGAGGCGCAGTATACAGGCTGTTGAGTGGCGGTCAGTGCCCGGCGGTTTTTGAGAACAGCTGAATCACCACCACACCCAGCACAATCAGGCCCATCCCCAGCATCGCCGGCACATCCAGCTTCTGCCCGTAGATGAACAACGCCGCGATGCTGACCATCACGATGCCCATCCCGGCCCATACCGCGTACGCCACGCCGACCGGCACGGTGCGCACCACCAGGGTCAGCATCCAGAACGCCACGCCGTAACCGACGATCACCAGCAGCAACGGAATAGGGGTGCTCCAGCCTTTGATGGCTTTCATGGAAACGGTGGCGATCACTTCCGAGCAGATGGCGATGGCCAAGTAGTAGTAGGCGGCATTCATGGGGCAATCCTCGACGTGATGCGCATTTGATAAGGTCGGCATTCTAGAGGTTCGCCAGATGGGGTAAAGTCATTACCTATCTGGAATTGAGATGGGTTGAGCCATGAGCGTGCACTGGGATCTGGAGCAGATGCGGCTGTTTGTCAGCGTCGCCGAGCAGCGTTCGTTTTCTGCCGTGGCCCGTGGGCAGCGCAAGGCGCAATCGGCGGTCAGCAATGGCATTGCCCTGCTGGAGGCGGACTTGGGCGTTGTCCTGTTCGAACGTAGCAGCGGCCGGCAACCGCGCCTGACCGAGGCCGGCAGTGTATTGTTGGAGGAAGCGCGTGAGGTGCTGCGCCAGTGTGAGCGCCTCACGGGCCGGGCGTTGTCGTTGACCCGCGGCGAGGAGGCCTGCCTGCGCCTGGCCCAGGATGAGGCGATGTTGTTCCAGCCTGTGCTCGACAGCCTGGAGGCGCTGGCGGTGCACTACCCGCTGCTGGAGGTGCAGTTGTCCAGCGCGGCTCAGGGCGATGTGGCGCGCAAGCTGGTGGAGCGCAAGGCGGACCTGGGGCTGTTGTTCTATCACGACCAGATTCCTGAAGCCCTGGAGCGAAGGGTGGTGGGCAGTGTGGAAATGGTCACGGTGTGTGGAGTCAATCACCCGTTGGCCAAGGAGCAGTACGTGACGTGCCAACACCTGGCCCAGTTTCGGCAGTTGCTGATGTCGACCCAGACCAGCGTCTACCCCGGCAGCGAGGCGGCCAGCCCCCTGGTGTGGCGCGCCGACAGCTTCTACGTATTGGCCGAATGGCTGATGAGTGGCCTGGGCTGGGCCTGGCTGCCTCGGCATATCGTGCAATACCCGACCTACCAGCAACAGATGGTCGAATTGGCCAGCGAATGGACCCCGCCCGCCCTGGTGGTGGAACTGGTGTGGCGCCGCGACGAGCACCTGGGGCCCGCCGCTCGCTTCTTGGCCAAACGTTTTGCCGAGTGCTTGCAGGCGATCGACTGAAAAAGCCGATAAACTCCGCCGCCATGAATAGAACTCTCTACAGCTGTCTGTTTTACCTGGCGCTGCCGTTGGTGGCTTTACGCTTGTGGTTGCGTGCGCGCAAAGCGCCGGCCTATGCCAAGCGGGTGGGCGAGCGGTTTTCCTATGGCTTGCCGGTGATGCGGCCCGGCGGGATCTGGGTGCACGCGGTGTCGGTCGGCGAAAGCATTGCCGCCGCCCCGATGATTCGCGGCTTATTGGAGCGTTATCCACAGCTGCCGATGACTGTCACCTGCATGACACCCACAGGTTCCGAGCGTATCCAGGCGCTATTTGCCAACGAACCGCGCATCCAGCACTGCTATTTGCCGTACGACTTGCCCTGCGCCGCCAAGCGTTTTCTCGACCGCGTGCAGCCTACGCTGGCGGTGATCATGGAAACCGAGCTGTGGCCCAACCATATCCATGCCTGCGCCCAGCGCGGTATCCCGGTGGCGCTGGCCAATGCGCGGCTGTCGGCGCGTTCGGCCAAGGGGTATGCGCGATTTGCCAAGCTGACGGCGCCGATGCTGGCAGAAATGAGCTTGTTCGCGGTACAGACCGAGACAGAGGCCGAACGTTTTCGCGGCCTGGGCGCACGGCCTGAAACCGTGGAAGTGACCGGCTCGATCAAGTTCGACCTGAGCATCGACTCTCAGTTGACGGCCCGCGCCGCCGCCCTGCGTGAACAATGGGGCGCCAGCGAGCGTCCGGTCTGGATCGCCGCCAGTACCCACGAAGGTGAAGACGACGTGGTGCTGGCAGCTCATCGCCAGTTGCTGGCGAACTATCCCAATGCACTGCTGATTCTGGTGCCCCGTCATCAGGAGCGCTTTGGCCCGACGTTTGAGCGCTGCGTGCAGCAAGGGTTTGCCACCGTGCGTCGCTCCAGCGGTGAGCCGGTCACCGAGCAAACCGCGGTGCTGCTTGGCGACACCATGGGCGAATTGCTGTTTCTTTACGCCCTGGCCGACAGCGCATTTGTCGGTGGCAGCCTGGTGCCGACCGGCGGGCACAACCCGCTGGAACCGGCGGCGCTGGGTAAACCGCTGATCATGGGCCCGCATGTCTTCAACTTCCTTGACATCACCGCGATGATGCGCGACGCCGGGGCTTTGCGAGAGGTGGACGATGCCGATGGGCTGGCCGAAGCGGTGCGACAGTTGTTTGAGTTGCCCCAGGACGCACGCAAGATGGCGCAGGCTGGGCTCAAGGTGATGCAGGCCAACCAGGGCGCGTTAAAGCGTTTACTGGATGGCTTGGACAAACTGATCAAACACTGACCACACCAACCCAATGTGGGAGCTGGCTTGCCTGCGATAGCATCACCTCGGTGTACCAGATATACCGAGGTGTCTGCATCGCAGGCAAGCCAGCTCCCACATGGGTTCGGCGGTGCGCTTAATAGCCGGGGCGGGCCTTGAGCTGTTCGGCAGCGGCTTTGGCGAGGTCCGGCGGCAGGAAGTCTTTGTCCGGGTTGTAGTCGGCCTTGAGGTAGCGCGCCAGATCCTGCAAATCCCCTGGGTTGAGCGTGCCTGCCGCCTGCTTCAAGCGCAGGTTATCGAGGATGTAGTCGTAGCGGCTGTTGTTGTAGTTGCGCACCGACGCGTACAACTGGCGCTGTGAATCCAGTACGTCGACGATGTTGCGCGTGCCCACCTGATAGCCGATTTCCGTGGCTTCCACCGCGCTCTGGTTGGAGATGATCGACTGACGGCGTGCCTGTACCTGCTCCACATCGGTGTTGACTGCACGGTGCAGGTTACGGGTGTTTTCCACTACCTGGCGGCGTAGGCCTTCGCGCTGTTGCTCGGTCTGGTCGAGGCGCGAATAGGATTCGCGCACTTGCGAACTGGTGAGGCCGCCGCTGTAGATCGGGATGTTCAAGCGCAGGCCGACGGTGCGTTGCGACACATCGCCGCCGTACGGGATAGGCAACTGATTCGGGTTGCTGAAACCCAGGGCGTCGTTGTCGCCTTTTTCGTATTGCGCAACCGCATCGAGCGTCGGCAAGTGGCCGGCTTTGCGCTGCCGAAGGGTTTCTTCAGCGGCGGTTACCGCGTAATTGCTGGCGAGCAGGTTAAGGTTCTGACGCCCGGCAGTTTCGACCCAGGCCTTGGCGTCGTTCGGTGCCGGCGGCAGCACCGGCAGCGTGTGGACGATACCCTGAATCGAGTTGTATTGGCGGTTGGTCAGGGTGATCAGCGCTTCGAAAGCGTCGTCCACCTGACGCTGGGCCAGGATGCGGTTGGCCCGGGCAGTGTCGTAGCTGGCCTGGGATTGCAGCACATCGGTCTTGTCCGACAGGCCCACATCGAAGCGTTCGTTGGACTGGTCGAGCTGGCGCTTGAAGGCATTTTCTTCGGCCTTGGTCGACGCCAGGTTGTCCTGGGCGCGCAGCACGGCGAAGTAGCTCTCGGCACTTTGCAAAATCAGGTTCTGCTCGGAGGCCGACAGTTGCAGCGAGGCTTGCTCGTTAACGGCTTGGGCGGCTTGCAGCTGGAACCAGCGGTCGGCACGGAACAGCGGCTGGCTCAGGGTGGCCCGCCAGGAGTGGGCGTCACGGTTGGCCGTGGCGGCCGGTTGGTCGATCTGGGTACGTACGTTATTGCTGTCGGCGCCGGCCGACAGATTCGGCAGCAAACCTGCGCGGGCCTGGGGCACTACTTCTTTTTGCGCGCCGTACTGCGCACGGGCAGCGGCCAGGTCGGCGTTGTTGTTCGCCGCTTCCTGATAGACGCTGACCAGGTCGGTATTGGCGGACAAGGGCGCTTCAGCTGCCCAGACCAGTCCGTTGGTCGCACAAGACACGGCAACAGCCAGTGAGAGTTTGCGCAGCATGAGGCGATCCCTAGTAAGAATATTACGGTGATAATTCAGCGCCCAAGGCTAAGGCTGGCCATGCCTGGCGTCAAGCCTTGAGGCCGTGCCCGAGTGTAGTGGCCGTACCGTCACACAACAATCCCACGATCACGCCATTCATCACGCTGAATGCACCGCTATTGGCAATTTGCCCACGCCATGGTCTAGACTGGCCGCGTTCTTGTCGGGGTGCCTTGTTGGAAGGCTGAGATCGGTAAATACCGGATCCCGTTGAACCTGATCAGGTTAGCGCCTGCGTAGGGAACAAGATTTCTCGTCACCCGGCGAGTCCTCTTGTGCTTCGTCCGGGATGTTGTTCGACAATCGAACAGCCCTCGTGCGCCAAGCACAGCACTGGTTCCAGTGCGTCCGTCCGTCACAGGTTCGCTCCGACAAAAATCCACCGCCTGGATAAGTTGGAGAGCCTGTGATGAGTACAAAACTAAAAAATACCGTGCACCTGAGTGAATCGGCCAAGGTCGACTCCGGCTCCGTGCAGCCATTTACCCGCTCGCAAAAAATCTACGTGCAGGGCTCCCGCCCGGATATTCGCGTGCCGATGCGTGAAATCAGCCTGGATGTGACCCCCACTGAGTTTGGTGGCGAAATCAACGCCCCTGTAGTGGTCTACGATACCTCCGGCCCCTATACCGACCCCAATGTCATCATCGACGTGCGCAAAGGCTTGGCCGATGTGCGCTCGCCGTGGATCGAAGAGCGTGGTGACACCGAGCGGCTGGCCTGCTTGAGTTCACGCTACGGCCAGGAACGTCTGGATAACCCCGACCTGGCCTACCTGCGCTTTGCCCACCTGCAAAACCCGCGTCGGGCCAAGGCCGGCGCCAACGTCAGCCAGATGCACTACGCGCGCAAAGGCATCATCACGCCAGAAATGGAATACGTGGCCATCCGCGAAAACATGAAGCTTGAGGAAGCTCGCGCCAGCGGCCTGCTCAAGCAACAACATGCCGGGCACAGCTTCGGCGCCAGTATTCCGAAAATCATCACGCCCGAGTTCGTGCGCGAAGAAATCGCTCGCGGCCGCGCAATCATCCCGGCCAACATCAACCACACCGAGCTGGAACCGATGATTATCGGCCGTAACTTCCTGGTGAAGATCAACGGCAACATCGGCAACAGCGCCCTGGGTTCGTCCATTGAAGAAGAAGTGGCGAAGATGACCTGGGGCATTCGCTGGGGCTCGGACAACATCATGGACCTGTCCACTGGCAAGCATATCCATGAAACCCGCGAGTGGATTATCCGTAATTCGCCCGTGCCGATCGGCACCGTGCCTATCTATCAGGCCCTGGAAAAAGTCGACGGCGTTGCCGAAGACCTGACCTGGGAGCTGTTCCGCGACACCCTGATCGAACAGGCCGAGCAAGGCGTGGACTACTTCACCATTCACGCCGGCGTACTGCTGCGCTACGTGCCGCTGACCGCCAATCGCGTCACCGGCATTGTCAGCCGTGGCGGCGCGATCATGGCCAAGTGGTGCTTGGCCCATCACAAGGAAAACTTCGCCTACACGCACTTCGAAGAGATCTGCGAAATCATGAAGGCCTATGACGTCAGCTTCTCCCTGGGGGATGGCCTGCGCCCGGGGTCGGTGGCCGATGCCAACGACGCTGCGCAATTCGGTGAACTGGAGACTCTGGGCGAGCTGACCAAGATCGCCTGGAAGCACGACGTACAAACCATGATCGAAGGCCCCGGCCATGTGCCGATGCAACTGATCAAAGAGAACATGGACAAGCAGCTGGAGTGCTGCGACGAGGCGCCGTTCTACACCCTCGGCCCGCTGACCACTGATATTGCGCCGGGCTACGACCACATCACCTCGGGTATCGGTGCGGCGATGATCGGCTGGTTCGGTTGCGCCATGCTCTGCTACGTCACGCCCAAGGAGCACTTGGGGCTGCCGAACAAGGATGACGTGAAGACCGGGATCATCACCTACAAGATTGCGGCCCACGCGGCCGACCTTGCCAAAGGCCACCCTGGCGCGCAGATTCGCGATAACGCCCTGAGCAAGGCGCGCTTCGAATTCCGCTGGGAAGACCAGTTCAACCTCGGCCTGGACCCGGATACCGCACGGGCATTCCACGACGAGACGTTGCCCAAGGAATCGGCCAAGGTCGCGCATTTCTGCTCCATGTGTGGGCCTAAATTCTGCTCGATGAAGGTCACCCATGAGGTGCGTGAGTACGCGGCCAACCAGCGCATCGATGCGGTGGATGTGGACGTGGCCAAGGGCTTGGCCGAGCAGGCTGAGCGGTTCAAGCAGGAAGGTAGCCAGCTCTACAAGAAGGTCTGATCCCTAGGCGGCGGTGTCTGCACCGCCGTCATCGCGGGCAAGCCCGGCTCCCACAGTTGGCCGAGTGGTACACAGATTTTGTGTTCACAGCCGGTCCCCTGTGGGAGTCGGGCTTGCCCGCGATAGCGATCCGACGAACACCCAATCTCCCTCTGCAATAACACCCTTGAACCACCAACCGATCAACGGCGTGCGGGCACCAGCTCAGGCTTGATCACGCCGGTGAGGCGCGTATAGGGCAGGGTGATTTCGATCAGCCCCTGTGCGTAAGGGGCGATGGTGCTGACGTTGTACTTGAGCACCACACCGCCGCTGGTCAGGGCCACGTTCGGGGTTTTCTGGAATGGCCAGCTCTTCACGAACTCCGGATCGCGGTCCATCTTGGTGCCGATCAACCAACTGTTGTGGGCAACTTTCGCGGTATTCCAGAAGGCCTGCTCCTGGTCGGGCAACAGCATGTCGGCCAGGGTCAGTTCCTTATGTAGAATCCGTGAATAGTTGATAAACCCCCGGCCTGGCTCGCCGTGGGCGACGCCGGTGTCCAGGTAACTGGACACTTCAACGATCACCAGTCCGTCATGCTGGTCACGTACCTTGGCTTGCAAGTACATGCCATGGCGGTCCGGCGACTCACGCAGGAAGGTGTTCCGGTAGGCGTTCAGGCTCGCCGGTACGCTGGCGCCAGGCGTGGTGCGGGTCATTTGCAGCAAACGCTGTTCCACCAGGCTGTCGAGTTGTGGCTCGGTGGGGAAATGCACGGTGTCGATGTTCACCAGCGGGCAGGCCGGGCTGTCACAGCCGGGCTTGATCTGCTCCGATTTGTCGGTGGTAACGTCCAGCGGCTTGAGATAGGCCGGTTGGAACAGGCTCTGGCAAGCACCCAGGGTCAAGGCAATACAGGCCACGGAGGCGATTTTTAAAAGCGACATGTGTGTCCTTCGTAAATCGATGGAAAGCGAAAAGAGTAGCGCTTGGACTGCCAACGTGGCCGCCAGTTCGCCACTAAACTGATTGCAGCGAGTTTGACGCTCGCCGCCTCTCCCGGCAACCGCAAAGGGGCTGCATCAACGGGCGTCGGCGCGTTAGGATGGCGCCCATTGCACGAGCTTAACGAGGGACACCATGACGGACATCGCGAAGTCGACGCCGAACAAGATCGAGATTGTTCAGCGTGACAATGCCTATAAAGGCTTCTACAAGCTCGATCGCGTGCAACTGCGCCACGAAAAATTCGACGGCGGCATGAGCCGGGTGATCAACCGCGAGGTGTTCGTGCGTCATGACGCCGTGTGCGTGCTGCCCTACGACCCGCTGCGCGATGAGGTGGTGTTGATCGAACAGTTCCGCGTCGGCGCCATGGGCCGCGCCGACAACCCCTGGCTGGTGGAGATGGTCGCCGGCCTGATTGACAAGGATGAGCAACCCGAGGAGGTTGCACACCGCGAGGCCGAGGAGGAAGCTGGGCTGACATTCTCCGCGCTGTGGCCGATCACCAAGTATTTCCCGTCGCCGGGCGGCAGTACTGAATTTGTCCACCTGTACCTGGGCCGATGCGACAGCTCGGGCGCGGGTGGCGTCCATGGATTGGAAGAAGAAGCAGAAGACATCCGCGTAACCGTCTGGGCATTCGAAGATGCCTTGCAGGCGGTGCGCGATGGCAAGATTTCCAACGCAGCCAGCATTATCGCCCTGCAATGGCTTGCGCTTAATCGCGCGGAAGTGAGGGGGTTATGGCAGTAAAGGCACGGGAACGTTATCGAGTTGACCTGATCGGGCTGCAAGCGGCCTGCGAGGCCAACTATGCGCGGCTGATGCGCCTGCTCCCGGACATGCGCCACGCCCCGCAGGCGCGGCGCATTGCTGTCACCCATGGCGATCAGATGCTCGGTGTGCTGACCCTGGAAGTCATTCTGACCTGCCCGTACACCACCACCCTGCGGGTGCGCCAGGAGCACAGCCTGCCGTGGTTGCCGGTGCCGCAACTGGAAGTACAGGTGTACCACGACGCGCGTATGGCCGAAGTGATCAGTGCCGAGCACGCACGACGCTTTCGCAGCATCTATCCTTACCCGAATGTGTTCATGCACCAGCCCGATGAGAAAGCACAGCTCAATGTGTTCCTCGGCGAATGGCTCAGCCACTGCCTGGCCTTGGGCCATGAGTTTGAAGTGGTGCGGTAGATGTGAACTGTGCCTGCTTCCTTGGGTTTCCTCTTTGTGTCCTGCCCCAGCATAATCGCGCCAAATGTCCATTCCTGTAGTTGCCAGGGAGAGCGCCTTGCCGAGCGTATCCGCCGTGAATCCTGATGCCGTGTTGCTGGTGCAGTTGTCCGACAGCCACCTGTTCGCCGACGCTGACGCCACGTTGCTGGGCATGAATACCCGTGAAAGCCTGCAGCGGGTGGTCGAGCTGGTGCGTGCGCAACAGCCGGCCATCGACCTGATACTGGCGACCGGCGACTTGTCTCAGGACGGCACGCTGGCGTCCTATCAGCAGTTTCGCGATTTGACCGCTCCCCTTGGCGCCCCGGCGCGCTGGATTCCCGGCAACCACGACGAACCGCAGGTCATGGCCCAGGCTGCCATGCACAGTGATTTGCTCGAACCGGTGGTGGATATCGGCAACTGGCGTATCACCCTGCTGGATTCGGCGGTACCCGGTTCGGTGCCGGGCTACTTGCAAGACGAGCAACTGCAACGGCTGGCGCAGGCCTTGAGCGAAGCGCCGGACCGCCATCACCTGGTTTGTTTCCACCATCATCCGGTGCCCATCGGTTGTGCGTGGATGGAGCCTATCGGCCTGCGCAACCCCGAGGCGCTGTTTGCCGTGCTTGAGCGCTTCCCGCAGACCAAGGCATTGCTTTGGGGCCATGTGCATCAGGAAATCGACGGCGAGCGCAACGGTGTGCGGTTGCTGGCTTCGCCGTCCACCTGTATCCAGTTCGCGCCGGGAAGTGAGGATTTCCAGGTCAGCGAGCAGGCGCCGGGTTATCGCTGGTTGCGCTTGCATGGCGACGGACGGTTGGAGACGGGGGTGGAGCGTTTGGTGGGCTTTGCGTTCACCGTCGATTACGGCAGCAACGGCTATTAAGACCTGCAAACACTGATCAAAGGGTGGGAGCTGGCTTGCCTGCGATGGCGGTGTACCTGGCGCTGACTCGTTGACTGAATCGCCGCCATCGCAGGCAAGCCAGCTCCCACATTGGGTCCGCTTCTGCCTGCATTCCCTGTAAACTGCGCCTCTTTGGCCCCAGCACGGAGAGCCCGGCATGTCCGCTTCGATCCTGTATATCCACGGTTTCAACAGTGCGCCGGCTTCCAACAAGGCCAGCCAGTTGACCACTGTGATGGGCACCCTCGGCCTGTCCGACCAGCTACGTGTACCGGCGCTGCATCACCACCCTCGTCAGGCGATTCTTCAATTGGAGCAAGCGATTGCGCAACTGGGCCGGCCACTGCTGGTCGGCAGCTCACTCGGCGGCTACTATGCAACCCATCTTGCAGAACGCCATGGTCTCAAGGCGTTGCTGGTCAACCCGGCGGTCAGTCCCCATCGGATGTTCGACGGTTACCTGGGCACCCAGAAGAACCTCTACACCGATGAGACCTGGGAATTGACACAGGACCACGTCACGGCCCTGGCCGAGCTGGAAGTACCGGCGCCCCAGGATGCCGCGCGTTATCAGGTGTGGTTGCAGACCGGGGACGAAACCCTGGATTATCGCCTGGCCCAACAGTATTACCGGGCCTGCGCCTTGCGCATCCAGGCCGGTGGCGACCATGGCTACCAGGGGTTCGCCCAGCAATTGCCGGCACTGTTGTGTTTTGCCGGCATTGGCGCAGATCAGTTTCAATCCTTCGATTTTTCGTCACTGTAGAAAATCGCAGGTCACTTTTTAATCGAACGACTCACGACGAGACCCCATGGCCACTCCCAGCGCTAGCTCTTATAACGCCGACGCCATCGAAGTCCTCTCGGGCCTCGACCCGGTGCGCAAACGCCCCGGCATGTATACCGACACCAGTCGGCCGAACCACCTTGCCCAGGAAGTCATCGACAACAGCGTCGACGAAGCCTTGGCCGGGCACGCCAAGTCGGTGCAAGTCATCCTTCACGCCGACCATTCCCTGGAAGTGTCCGACGATGGTCGTGGCATGCCGGTGGACATTCACCCCGAAGAGGGTGTGCCGGGCGTCGAGCTGATCCTTACCAAGCTCCATGCCGGCGGCAAGTTCTCCAACAAGAACTACCAGTTCTCCGGCGGTTTGCACGGTGTGGGTATTTCCGTGGTCAACGCGCTGTCGACTCTGGTGCGGGTCAAGGTCAAGCGCGACGGCAACGAGTACCAGATGACCTTCGCCGATGGCTACAAAGCCACCGACCTGGAAGTGATCGGCACCGTTGGCAAGCGCAACACAGGCACCAGCGTGTACTTTGCGCCGGACCCCAAGTATTTCGATTCGCCCAAATTCTCCATCAGCCGCCTCAAGCACGTGCTCAAGGCCAAGGCCGTGCTGTGCCCGGGGCTGCTGGTCAGCTTTGAAGACAAAGGCACCGGCGAGAAGGTCGAGTGGCACTACGAAGACGGCCTGCGTTCCTACCTGGAAGACTCGGTCAGCGACTTCGAACGCCTGCCCAACGAGCCGTTCTGCGGCAGCCTTTCGGGTAATAAAGAAGCGGTGGACTGGGCGCTGCTGTGGTTGCCCGAAGGTGGCGACAGCGTGCAGGAAAGCTACGTCAACCTGATCCCCACGGCCCAGGGCGGCACCCACGTCAACGGTTTGCGCCAAGGCTTGCTGGATGCCATGCGTGAATTCTGCGAATACCGCAGCCTGTTGCCGCGTGGCGTCAAGCTGGCGCCGGAAGACGTGTGGGAGCGCATCGCGTTCGTGCTGTCGATGAAGATGCAGGAACCGCAATTTTCCGGCCAGACCAAGGAGCGCCTGTCGTCCCGCGAGGCAGCGGCGTTTGTCTCTGGCGTGGTCAAGGACGCCTTCAGCCTGTGGCTCAACGAGCATCCCGAGCTGGGCCTGGCCCTGGCGGAGCTGGCGATCAACAACGCCGGCCGGCGCTTGAAGGCCAGCAAAAAGGTCGAGCGCAAGCGCATCACCCAGGGCCCGGCACTGCCGGGCAAACTGGCCGATTGCGCCGGGCAAGACCCGATGCGTTCCGAGCTGTTCCTGGTCGAAGGTGACTCCGCCGGCGGTTCCGCCAAGCAAGCGCGGGACAAGGAGTTCCAGGCGATCCTGCCACTGCGCGGCAAGATCCTCAACACCTGGGAAGTCGACGGCAGCGAAGTGCTGGCCAGCCAGGAAGTGCACAACATCGCCGTGGCCATCGGGGTCGACCCGGGTGCAGCGGACATGAGCCAGCTGCGCTATGGCAAGATCTGTATCCTCGCCGACGCCGACTCCGACGGCCTGCACATCGCTACCTTGCTGTGCGCGTTGTTTGTGCAGCACTTCCGCCCATTAGTGGATGCCGGTCACGTCTACGTCGCCATGCCGCCGCTGTATCGCATCGACCTGGGCAAGGAGATTTTCTACGCTCTGGACGAAGCCGAGCGCGATGGCATCCTCGACCGCCTGGTGGCCGAGAAGAAACGCGGCAAGCCACAGGTCACGCGATTCAAGGGCCTGGGTGAGATGAACCCGCCGCAACTGCGCGAAACCACCATGGACCCGAACACCCGGCGCCTGGTGCAGTTGACCCTGGAAGACTTCGCCGCTACCTCGGAAATGATGGACATGCTGCTGGCTAAGAAACGCGCTGGCGACCGCAAGACCTGGCTTGAATCCAAAGGCAACCTGGCCGAGGTTCTGGGCTGATGCGCACAGGCTTCGCCCTGGCGATCCTGATGTTGAGCGGGCTGGCGGTCACCCAGGTGGCCGCAGCCAGCGTGGCAGAGCTCAAGCTGGTCTCGGAACACCCGGTTGACGGCATGCGCGGTGGGAACCTGTCGGGCCTGGCGTTGTGTGGCAACGAGCTGTGGACGGTTTCGGACCGCGATGACGACCAGATTTACCGCCTGGATACCCGTGCGCCGACGTGGAGCGCGCAAGCGCTGAAGATCGACGTGCCGCCCGTGCCCGAGTCCGGCCTGCCTTGGGGCTTGCGTTCGCGCACCAAGGCCGCTTCGTTCATACGTGGTGGTGACCTGGACTTTGAAGGCATCAGCTGTGATACCGCAGGCAACCGTTACATTGTCAGCGAAGCCCATGCCGCGGTGTTGCAGGTGCCCGCGACGGGCGCGCCGGAGTGGTTGAAAATCGCGCCGGGCATGGTGCGTGAAGCCAGGGCTAGTGGCATGTTGCTGCACTTTAATGCCTTGTTCGAAGGCCTGGCGGTAAACCCTGAAGGCAATCAGATCTGGCTGGCTGCCGAGCGTGAACGCCGTGGCCTGGTCTCGATCAAGCGTGGGCAGAGCGTATGGGATTGCGATGGTCGTTGTGTATTGTTGAGCGAGGCCGGCCAGGAAGTGCAGCCGGCGCAGTTCCCCAACGCCAAGGCCGTGTCCAAGGACTTTGCCGACTTGTCGCTGTTCAACGGCAAGCTGTTTACCCTGGAGCGTAATGCGTTTCAGATCTGCCGGCGCGACCCGCTCACGGCCAAGGTTGAGCTGTGCTGGTCGTTTGCCGACGAAACCCTGACGCCACAGCGACGTTACCCACAGTCGTATGGCCTGGCTGAGGCCCTGTTGGTGGATGCCGACGGTGCCTGGGTCGGGATCGATAACAATTTCGGCCCGCGTGACGATGGTGAAAAACGTCCGATGGTCTATCGTTTTGCCGCTCCGGATGGCGGCTGGAGTGCCCAGCCATGAGTCGAGATTTTTTTGAATTGAATCAGCGCAGCGGCAGTTCCGCTGCGCCTTACCCCATGATGAGGCCCGCATGAGTGACATCCTCGCAGACAGCTTAGATGGCGTAGAACGCCGGTCGCTGGCTGAATTCACCGAAAATGCCTACCTCAACTACTCCATGTACGTGATCATGGACCGTGCCTTGCCGCATATCGGCGACGGCCTGAAGCCCGTGCAACGGCGCATCATCTACGCCATGAGTGAGTTGGGCCTGGACGCCGATTCCAAGCACAAGAAGTCGGCGCGTACCGTCGGTGACGTGCTGGGTAAGTTCCACCCTCACGGCGACTCGGCGTGCTATGAAGCCATGGTGCTGATGGCCCAGCCGTTCAGCTACCGCTATACCCTGGTGGACGGCCAGGGTAACTGGGGGGCACCGGATGACCCCAAATCCTTCGCCGCCATGCGTTACACCGAGGCGCGGCTGTCGCGTTATTCCGAAGTGCTGCTCAGCGAGCTGGGCCAGGGCACTGCCGACTGGGGGCCGAACTTTGACGGCACCCTTGACGAACCCCTGGTGTTGCCGGCGCGTTTGCCGAATATCCTGCTCAATGGCACCACCGGTATCGCGGTCGGCATGGCCACCGACGTGCCGCCGCACAACCTGCGCGAAGTCGCCACCGCCTGCGTGCGCTTGCTCGATGAGCCCAAGGCTACGGTCGAGCAGCTCTGCGAGCATATCCAGGGCCCGGATTACCCGACCGAAGCAGAGATCATCACGCCGCGCGCCGACCTGCTGAGGATGTACGAAACGGGCAAGGGCTCGGTGCGTATGCGTGCCGTGTACCACATTGAGGACGGCGACATTATTGTGACCGCGCTGCCGCACCAGGTATCGGGTGCCAAGGTGCTGGAGCAGATCGCCGCGTTGATGCAGGCCAAGCCGTCGAAATTGCCGCAAGTGGCCGACCTGCGTGACGAGTCCGACCATGAGAACCCGTGCCGTATCGTGATCATCCCGACCAACAGCCGGGTGGATCATGAAGTGTTGATGCAGCATTTGTTTGCCAGCACCGACCTGGAGTCCAGCTACCGGGTCAACGTCAACATCATCGGCCTGGACGGCAAGCCGCAGTTGAAGAACCTGCGCAACCTGCTGGTGGAGTGGCTAGAGTTTCGCGTACAAACCGTGCGCCGCCGCCTGCAATTTCGCCTCGACAAGGTTGAGCGCCGCTTGCACCTGTTGGACGGCTTGCTGATCGCCTACCTCAACCTGGATGAAGTGATCCATATCATCCGTACCGCCGAGCATCCGAAGGCCGAGCTGATCGCGCGTTTCGAGCTGAGCGAGATCCAGGCGGACTACATCCTCGACACCCGCTTGCGCCAGTTGGCACGCCTGGAAGAAATGAAACTGCGCGACGAGCAGGATGCACTGCTCAAGGAGCAAGCCAAGCTGCAAGCCCTGCTGGGCAGCGAAGCCAAGCTCAAGAAGCTGGTGCGTAGCGAACTGCTCAAAGATGCGGAAACCTATGGCGATGACCGTCGCTCGCCTATCGTCGAGCGCGCTGAAGCCAAGGCCCTGACCGAAACCGAGCTGTTGCCCAACGAGAAAATTACCGTCGTTCTGTCGGAAAAGGGTTGGGTTCGCTCCGCCAAAGGGCATGATATTGACGCCACCGGCCTTTCGTACAAAGCCGGTGATGGCTTCAAGACCGCTGCCGCCGGGCGTTCCAATCAGTTTGCGGTGTTTATCGACTCGACCGGGCGCAGTTATTCGGTGCCGGCCCACACCCTGCCGTCTGCACGGGGGCAGGGCGAGCCGTTGACCGGGCGCCTCACGCCGCCGCCGGGGGCGAATTTCGAGTGCGTGCTGTTGCCGGACGATGATTCGCTGTATGTCATCGCCTCCGACGCCGGTTACGGTTTCGTGGTCAAGGGTGAAGACCTGCAGGCCAAGAACAAGGCGGGCAAGGCGCTGTTGAGCCTACCGAACAACGCCAAGGTGATTCTGCCGAGGCCGGTGGAGGATCGTGAAAGCAACTGGCTGGCGTCGGTGACCACCGAAGGGCGCTTGCTGGTGTTCAAGATCAGCGACTTGCCGCAGTTGGGCAAGGGTAAAGGCAACAAGATCATCGGGATTCCCGGTGACCGGGTGGCCAGTCGCGAGGAGTATGTGACTGACATCGCCGTGGTCCCGGAAGGCTCTACCCTGGTGCTCCAGGCCGGCAAGCGCACGTTGTCATTGCGCCCTGACGACCTTGAACACTACAAGGGTGAGCGTGGCCGGCGAGGTAACAAACTGCCACGAGGCTTCCAGCGAGTGGATGCCTTGCTGGTCGAAACGCCGGTTTAAGCGGTACTAGAGGCCTCGATCTACGATTTAACGCGTAGATCGATGCTTTCGCGCTGGAGTCATGGCGCATATTCACGGATGATATGGCCTTTCCAGCGCCGGCGTGGCCGAGCGTGTTCAGGTTATTTTTAGTATTACATTGTGGTTCGCCTTGTGGCAGCCACTTGGATGGGATGATGACTGCTCCACGCCTTCCTCTATTTTTGATGCTCGCTGGCCTTTTGGGGTTGGCGGGTTGCAGCACACATCAACCGGTGTCGCTGTACCAGCTGGACAGCGGAAGTCCGGCTCAGCCAGCCCAAACCGCTGGCATGGCAGTATTGCTGGGGCCGGTAGTCGTTGCCGATTACCTGCAACGCGAAACCCTGCTTCAACGTCAGAACGACGGCAGCCTGCAAGGTTCCACAGATGGTCGTTGGGCCGGTAGCCTGTCGTCGGATATCAACCAGTTGATGTTGCGTCAGGTCGCCGGCCAGTTAGACAGCCAGCGAGTGGTCCTGGCGCCGGGACCCTCCGGGTTCACCCCGGATGTACAGGTGTTGCTGACCATTACGCGTCTGGATTCCGGCAAGTCGCAACCGGCGATCCTGGATGCACAGTGGCGCCTGATCGACCGTCGCGGGCAAGTGCGGGACAACCGCATTGTGCACCTGCAGGAAGAACACGCCGGCACCACTGCCTCCCAGGTCCAGGCCCAGGGTGTGCTGTTGCAGCACTTGGCACAGCAGTTGTCGGTGGCGCTCAAACCACTGGCCAACCAGCCGCCGATTGCCGAAGCGCAGCCGCGTAAACAGGCCCCCGCCCAGGCCAAGCCTGCGGCCCCGGAAAAGCCGAAGATGCCGATGGCCACGCCGATTCGTACGGATCTGGAAGTGTTCAGGTTCTGATCTGAAATTTATTTTTGAAAAAGCCCGCCAAGCCCGCGGGCTTTTTCATGCCTGCTGTAAAACGCCAGCGCCTAATTCTGCGTACCTGTTAATTCTGACAGTATCCAGCTGCGCATAAGGTCTCTAGTGTGATTTCAGTCCTATCTCTTAAGGTACTGAACTCATGAAAAAAATATCGATCTTCCTCGCTTGGTTTTTTTGTAGTGCATTAAGTGTTGCTCTCATGGGCTGTAGCCATGAAGTTAATCGTGAATTTGGCGGCCTTGAAAATGATGAACTTCCGCCCGCCGAAGGTGAACTGTCAAGCTTGAGTCAGATAATCCGCCCTGTGACGGGCACCAAGAGGATGCTGGTCACGGTAACCCATTGGCAGGGAGAGCGAGTGTTGGACAGGGATCAGGTGGAGTTGCATACGCTGTCTACTGATCCTAATTCATTACGCTCTTATATTCTGGCTGCGTCCGGTGGAAAGCTGAAGTTGGAGGGGCGGGTAGTGGAGGCGACGTCTGGACCGAAGCCTGAGGGATGCTCTATGTCCACGTCTATCGCGGAGGGTCGCAAGACTGCCGAAAAGAATGGCCTTAATCCCGATGATTTCGACTATGAAATTAACATCGTTAACTGTGGCGGTGGCGCCTTGGCCTTTACCCCCGGTAGGCATGTTGGAGTGTTTGGCAAGGCAGGCTCACCGCATGTTTACAAGCACGAGCTTGGTCATAATTTAGGCTTTCGTCATGGGGGAAGCCTCATAGGCTGCCCCCGCAATGGCGCGTCTGTGAGTGCGCCTGTTGATTGCACTTACGTTGAGTATGGAGACACTGGTGACTCAGTGTCAGGTGGTGGCACGCTTTATCCTGCGGTCAGCCGCCGCTATGCCGGCTGGCTGGATGATGGCCAGGCGACGACTATCACGCGCACCGGCCTTTACAGTTTGAAGGTGTTGGGACGCGAAGGCCCGCAGCTGTACCTGATCAAGATCCCTGAAACCCATTCGCCCGGTGGGGCCTACTACCCGTTGTTGTCGCTCGAATACAGGAAACCTACGGTCTTTGATAACTTTCCGGAGAATGACAACCGGGTCAATGGCGTGTGGATGCGTTATGCGAGGGAGCAAGGCGTGCAGAATGTGCAGATTGATGCCACGCCAGAGACGCCAAGAACCAACGATCCTACCTTACTTACGGGGCAGACATTTGAGGACTCTTCCGGCAAGGTTAAAGTGCTTGTGTGCAGCGCCGGGCCGGACGAGGCGATAGTCGCGGTCGCGCTTGATGGGGCGGGTTTTCCTTACTGTACAACCACGGTCCCCGCTCCCGTCATTGCGGTCCCTCTCGAGGGGGCCAGCACCGGTAAACAGCCAGTATTTGCCGGCACTGCCTGGCCTGGCGCACGTATTGAAATAGTAAATGCTTCCAAGCCCGAGGAAGTCGTGGGCACAGCCATTGCTGATGGCAACGGCAACTGGTCGGTGTACTCGCTGTCAGTGCATGATGTTGGCAGTTATTCTTATACTGCCCGACAAACTTTTGGGGGAAGAACCTCGGTGTTATCTGGCAATCGCAGCTTCAAGGTGGCTGAACTGAGCGTGCCTGCGGCAATAATCGAGACCCCCGCCCAAAATGTCGAAGTTGGCCGCCTGCCGCAAGTGTCAGGTACCGGTGTTCCTGGTGCTACTGTGATGTTGCTTAAATCCAACGATCCTTACAATCCGCTGGCCACTACTAGGGTCGATGGCTATGGCCGCTGGTCAGTGCGCATAGAGCGCCCTCTACCGATAAGTCCACCCGCCTTTACCATGACCGGCTATCAAACCCTTGATGGAAAACGTTCGGGTTGGCTGGCGAACAGGACACTCAAGGTTGTTAATGTACCTGATCCGGCGATTATCCAAACGCCGGCCCAAAGCGTCAGAACGGGCCGCCGGCCTTTTGTGACAGGTACGGGTGTAGCAGGTGCTACTGTTGTGTTGATGCAGTCGTACAAACCTGAAAATATTTTAGCCACTACTACCGTCGATGGTTATGGGCGATGGGCCACGCAGGTTGATAATCCGCTGCCGATAAGCCCACCAGCCTTTACCATGACTGGATATCAGTCGATTGAGGGGAAAAGATCCGGTTGGTTGGCCAATAGAACTATCCAGGTTGTCGATGCTCCCGATCTGGCGATTATCGAAACCCCTGCACAAGGTGTGAAAACAGGACGTCGGCCAGTTGTGTCAGGTAGTGGTATTGCGGGCGCGACCGTCGTGTTGCTCAAATCGGGTGACCCGTATAACGCCTTGGCGACCACCACTGTCGATGGCTATGGACGCTGGTCGGTGCAGGTTGATCAGCCTCTGCCGGTCACAAACTCCTTTGTCATGACGGGCTATCAGCAGCTTGACGGTAAAATCGCCCGCTGGTTGGCGAATAGGACCTTCCAGGTAGTGCAGGTTCCCGATGCTCCGGTTATCGAAACCCCTGCCGAAAACCAGACCGTTGGCCGCCAGCCTCTTGTAAAAGGCAGTGGCGTTGTGGGGGCCGTGGTTGAGTTGAATCAGGAGAACAGGCCCGGAATTCCACTTGGGTACGCGGTTGTCGATGGTTTTGGACAATGGTCTGTCCAGATAGAAAGGCCGCTACCCGTCGGGTCCAACTTTAAAATGAGTGGGTATCAGCTTTTGGACCAGGTCAGGTCAGGCTGGATTCCACGCCGAACCATTAATGTCGTGGATAGCAAGAAAATCAAATAGTACTAGAAAGCCCGCAGGTGTTCGTTCTCTGCGGGCTTGCGATCATCAATGCATGAGTCTTGGAGTCAACCCTTGTTGCGGGTCTCATGCATCCGCGCCAACTGACGCTCCAGCATCGACGGATACGGCTCCATCAACCGCTCCACACAACTGGCCCCTTCAGGGCTGGCAATCGGGCGGATACGTGCGCGTTGGCGGATCAGCGTGTCTTCGCTGATCTTGCGCTCCACCAGCAGGAGGTTACGGCTGTGCTGGGACAAGGCCAGAGCATCCTGGGCGATTTCGGTCAGCAGCAGGTCGATCTGGCTGATGCCAAACAGGTCGTCACCCACGGTTAGACCCAGCTGCAGTTGCAGGGTAATGCCGCTGTCGGCTACTTCGATCTGCAGGGCATGGCCCAGGGCGCGCAACAGCTCGCCGCAGCAGATGGCATTGGTCAGGTAGTCCTCGCCGCTGTCTTCGCTGTGGAACAGCATCAGCGTGCTGCCATCGTTCAGGGTGTGCAGTTCGCTCTGGTAGAGCGAAGCGGCCTGGTCGAGGCAGTCGCGGTAGCGTTCGAGCAGTTCGGTCAGGCGGGCACGGGGCAGGCGGCGCAGTTGCTCCTGGGCGCCCAGTTGCACGGCGAGTACGGCACTGTGCTGTGGCTCGGCGTTCTTGACCGCAACGGGTTTGGGCGCAGCGACTGGGGCGGCTGCCGAGGTGTCGCGCAGGTCGGCGAACGGGTCTTCGTCGTCCAGCTCGTCTTCCTCGGCCTTGATCACATGGCGCGGCGCAGGCTTGAGGCCGGCCACCGGGGCGCTTTCGTCGAAGCCTGGGTCGCGCAGGTCGCGCACTTCAAACTCAGGCTCGTCATTGTAGTCCTCGGTGTCGTCGTACTCAGGCTCGGGCTCGACTTCAGGCGCTTTTGGCTCCGGGGCAAAGCTGGCGTGGAGCTGACGCGCGAGGTCGCCGATTTCGTCCTGGCGATCGGTGGCCGGGGTGTGTTCGTCGATATCCCGCAGCCAGATGCGCAGTTGCATCAACGGTGTGGAGATATGCCGGCCCAGGCGCAGGCTCAAGGCCAGGGCCAAGGCCAGTAGGATCGCGCTCAGAATGCCCATGCTTTGCAGGCTGATGGTCATCGGCTGCTGGAACTGTTGCATATCAAGGCTGATACGCAGTTGGCCGGCCTTCACGTCCTGGAACGTAATATTACTCTGATACAGGCCTTCGGCCTCACCGAGCAGACCGTTTTTCGGGCGTTGCCCGGCCTCGGCCATGATCCGGTTGTCCACGCTATAGATAGCGGCGTGGGCCACGAGCGGGTTCTTGGTCAGGTTGTTGAGCAACACGTTGAGGCTGAGGATGTCGTTGGACACCAACAACTCAGTCGCCGAAGTGGCAGTCTGGGTTGTCAGGCTCGCGCCCAGGGCGTCAGCTTGCTCGTGCATGGCCTGCTTGAACTGCAAACCCATCACGCAGGCGTAGATCACCAGGGCCAGAGCGACCAGGATCACGTTATGGCTGGCGATGCGCAATGCAATCGGTACACGGCGATGGCGCAGTGCCCGGAAGATCAGCAGGAAGAAGTTATCGGTTTTTACTGGCGTGGGCCGGTTCACTTGCGCTCGGCTCTTGGTCCGTGAAGTTGACGCGCAGTATAGCGACAGGCCCATGGCCGGCAAAGCGCTGGCTGTGCCCGATGGTCACTGAAAGTGGGTAGAATGCGGTTTTTTTCCAGCCTGGGGGTGCGCTTTGCGCGAAATTGTCCTGATCAACATCACGGGTGAAGACCGGCCGGGTCTCACCGCAGCCATTACCGGCGTCCTGGCCCAGGGTGGTGTGAACATTCTCGACATCGGCCAGGCGGTGATCCACGACACCTTGTCGTTCGGCATCTTGGTGGAGATCCCCAGCACCGAACAGGCCTCCTCGGTACTCAAGGACATCCTGTTTACGGCGTATAAGCTCGATCAACAGGTACGTTTCACCCCGGTGTCCGAAGCTGACTACCAGCACTGGGTCGAAGGCCAGGGTAAAAAGCGCCATATCGTCACCCTGTTGACCCGCAAGGTAACGGCTGAGCAGTTGCAGCGCGTTAGTTCAATCACTGCGCAATACGGATTGAATATCGACCATATCGACCGTCTGTCGGGTCGCATGCCCTTGGACACTCCGGCTGACAAAGGCAAGGGCTGCATCGAGTTCTCTGTGCGCGGTGAACCGGCTGACGCGCAAGCGCTACGCGCCGATTTCCTGAGCGTGGCCCAGGAACTGAATGTCGATATCGCCTTCCAGGAAGACTCCCTGTTCCGTCGCAACCGCCGCTTGGCGGTGTTCGACATGGACTCCACCTTGATCGAAGCCGAAGTCATCGACGAGCTGGCCAAGGCGGCCGGTGTGGGCGAGCAAGTCTCGGAGATTACCGAGCGCGCGATGGCCGGCGAGCTGGATTTTCGTGCCAGCTTCAAGGAGCGTCTGGCGCTGCTCAAAGGCTTGGACGTTGGCGTGCTGGATTCGATCGGCGCGTCGCTGCGCCTGACTGAAGGCGCCGAAACCCTGTTCGCCGAACTCAAGCGCCTGGGCTACAAGACCGCCATCCTGTCCGGCGGCTTCACTTACTTTGCCAAGCAGTTGCAGGCCAAGCTGGGCATTGACTATGTATTCGCCAACGAGCTGGAAGTGGTGGATGGCAAAGTGACTGGCGTCGCGGTGGAGCCGATTGTCGACGCCCAGCGCAAGGCCGACCTGCTCAAGGAATTGGCCCATAAGGAAGGCTTGCGCCTGGAGCAGACCATTGCGGTCGGCGACGGCGCCAATGACTTGCCGATGCTGGCGATTGCCGGGTTGGGCGTGGCCTTTCGCGCCAAACCGTTGGTCAAGCAGTCAGCCAAGCAGGCGATTTCGACCTTGGGGTTGGATGGCGTGTTGTATCTGCTGGGCTTGCGTGACCGCGACGGTCAGCTATAAGCCGATCTCACTGTCACTGATCGTTCCCACGCTCCGCGTGGGAGCGCCTCCAGTGACGCTCTGCGTCACGCTTTGGGCGCAGAGCGCCTCGGGCTGCATTCCCACGCGGAGCGTGGGAACGATCAACTGCAATATCAGGCTTTAGCAGCGGCGATGCCCTGGCCCATCTGCACCGGCGTACCCGCTGCCAGTTCTTCAGCCCACTTCACCTGGTCCGGCCCGAACAACACGATGGCGGTCGATCCCAGTTTGAAGCGACCCAGTTCCGCACCTTTCTCCAGATGAATCGGCGCGCGGGCCGCTTCGTCGTAGCGGAAGGTTTTCAGCTCGCGTTTCGGCGGCGTCACCAAACCGGCCCACACGGTTTCAATTGACGCAACGATCATCGCACCTACCAACACCACGGCCATCGGGCCGCGTTCGGTGTCGAACAAGCAAACAACGCGTTCGTTACGGGCGAACAGTTCCGGCACGTTTTCGGCGGTGGTCTGGTTGACCGAGAAAATCCGCCCTGGCACATACACCATCTCGCGCAGGGTACCGGCCAGTGGCATGTGCACCCGGTGGTAGTCCTTGGGCGACAGGTAAATAGTCGCGAAGTCCCCGCCCATGAACGGCGCAGCCATTGCCGCATCGCCACCGAGCAGTTCCAGCACGCTGAAGCTGTGGCCCTTGGCCTGGAAGATACGACCATGTTCGATCGGGCCTAGCTGGCTGACCGCGCCATCGGCAGGGCTCAGCACTGCGCCTGGGGTTGGATCTAACGGACGGGCGCCGTCTTTCAGCGCGCGGGTGAAGAAGGCGTTGAAGTGCTCGTAGGCGGTCAGGTCTTCCACCAGGGCCTGGGACATGTCCACCTGGTAGCGCTTGGCGAACCAGGCAGTGAAGGCGTTCTTGAACCAGCGCACGCGGCACTCGGCGATACAGCCGGCCAGGCGCGACAGCAAGTGATGCGGCAGCAAGTACTGGCTGAGGATAAACAACTGCTTTTTCATAACTGTCCTTAAACCTTAAATCTCAACGGGGGTGTCGGGGTGGTTGCCCCATTCGCCCCAGGAACCGGCATAACCTTTGACTCGCGGATAACCGAGCGCCTTGGCCACCAGGTAGGTGAAGCCAGAGCGGTGGTGAGTCTGGCAGTGGGTGATGATTTCTTTGTCTTTGGTCAGCCCGAGGTCTTCGAGGATTTGCGGCATGTCACGGCGGATACGCAGGCTGCGCGCCTTGTCCATGCCGGCGGTCCATTCGAAGTTCACCGCGCCGGGAATGTGGCCGCCCTTGGCTGCGAGCACTTTCTCGCCGGAATACTCCAGCGGGCCACGAGCGTCCCAGATCCCCAGGTCGGCCGCGCCGAGGCGGCTTTGCAGGTATTCGCGGGTGGCTGTGGGGCCGTCGTGCAGCGTAAGGCTGACCGGGCCGCCGGCTGCTGGGGGCGCATCGGTGGAAAGCGGGTGCCCTTCCTCCAGCCAAGCCAGCAGGCCACCGTCGAGGTAGTGATATTTCTGGTGGCCGATCACGTCGAGCATCCAGATAAAACGCCCGGCCCAACCGCCGCCTTCGTCGTCATAGACCACATAGGTGGCGTCCGGGGTGTGGCCCAGTTCGCCGAACAGTTTTTCCAGGTCGGCCTTGCTTGGTAGCAGGCCGGGTGCCGGTGGCTGTCCCAGTTGGGTGCGCTTGGGGTCAACGAAGTGCGCGCCGGGGATATGCCCTTCGGCGTAGCGGGCGACACTGGTGAGGTCTACCAGTATCAAGTGCTTGGAATCGAGGCGACCCAACAGGTCGGCGGATTCGATCACCAGCGGCAAGCCAGAGAAGTCAGGCATGTGAGGTCTCCTGGGCACAAATGTTGGCGATAAAGGCCGGTGATTGTAGCGCAAGCATCAGGCGCTGCGGTTGGTAAAGCTGTGCAGGGCTTTCTCGATGCATTGGGCGGTTTTGCCGAACGCCTGCACGGTGGTTTCCGAGAACGGCCCGCCGCCTTGGTCCGCCACGATCAGCATGACCACGCGACCGTTGCAGCTCAGTGAGCGCAACAGCAAGTGCTCGCCAATAAATAGACGACGCAGGATTGGTGGCAGCAATGCGGAAAACTGCGCATGGTTGTCGGGGTTCAGGCGTACCTGGGCGGACTTTTCCAGCAGGCGTTGCAGCAGTGTGCTATTGACCACATCCAGGCTCAGGTGAGCCGCGTCCTTGGGCAGGCCGTCGGCCTGGTGTACACGCAAGGTGCTCAAGGCGCGATCTGCCATGAATATCAGTACCCGCTGCATGCCACTGGCGACCAGGGCTTCCTTGGCGCAAGTGGTCAGGTGCATGGCGTTGGCAAAGCGGCTCGGCTCCACCAGCAACTCGGTGCAACGCGTGCGCCACACGGCCAAGGCTTCGGCAGTGGGCGGTGGTGCCGGCAGCAAGCCGCGATGGACTTTCTGTACGTGCCACGGCCAGATCAGCGACAGCGCCGGGTGCCAGAGGTCGGGCATCAAGGTGGTACGAGCACTGGTCACCGCTTGTTGGTGGGCTTGCTGTTGCACATCGCTCAACGGCGTTTGCAGGTACAGCGCCGTCAGGTATTGCCAGCGCTCAGTGTGCGGGCAGGTCCAGGATTCCTGGGCCGACATCGCCAGGCCGTTGGCCAGCAACACGGTGTTGGCCGGCTGGTTCAGCCAGCGTCGCAGGTTGGGCTCGGCATCGAGCAATTGCTGGTGGCGCAGGGCATCGTCTTGACGGGCAATGTGCAGCGCCTTGACCAGCAGGCGTTGCTCGGCCAACAGCAACTTGTAGCCCTGTGAAACCCAGATCGGCAGGTGCCAGGCTTCGGTCAAGCCCAGGCACAGGTCAAGCAAACGCACGCCGAACAGCTGTTGCTCGACCTGGCGCGCCGATTGGCCTTTATGGATCACCCGCAACTCCCACTCCTCCAGGAGCTTGGGGTAGGCGACGGCCATCGGCCACAGCGGCGACAGAAACAGCAGGCTGCCCCAGTGGATGTCCTGCCACAGCCGCGCCAGGCGACTGCCGAACAAACCGTTGGCTTGCTGGGATGCGTGCTGGCTGATCAGCAACAGCTGACGCAAGGCCACGGGGATTTCCCGGGCGGGTACCGAAGGCAGGCGCGCCAACAACTCTTCGGCACGTTTGAGGCCAAGACGGTTAAGTGCGACTTCAAGGTTTTCTGCAGGTTCGGCCAGGCTGCCGTGGGCTTGGCTGTTGGCTTCGCGCATCACACTCAGCACCAGGGCCGGACTGTTTTGCATCAACTCAGCAATATCTCGCAATGAACTGCGGCTATCGCGAATGGCTTTGCACACGCGTTCATGGCTGGCCTGGGGCACGGGCAGCAGCACGTCGTCCAGGCACTTGATCCAAGCGGCGAGGGTAGTGGGGCGGTTTGTTGGGACTGTCGTTTCAATTGCCATGATTGGGGCGCGATCATCACTTGCGTTCAACACGCCCGGAACGGGCCGAATTGGCTTTTCGCCTTAACGGGCTATAGTCTGGCGCAGTTTTGCCGATAAGTAGAACAAGAGTTTTCTGCTGCACCCCATATGTCCATGAACCCGACGGCGCAAGTACCCCTCTCCTATGGCTAAAATTATCGGCATCATTGTCGTCATCGCAAGTGTGCTCGGAGGGTACGTCCTCTCCCACGGTAAAATCGCCGCACTGATCCAGCCTTTCGAAGTGCTGATTATCGGCGGTGCCGCGTTCGGCGCATTTTTGCAGGCCAACCCAGGCTATATGACCATGCACGTGGTCAAGAAGTCCCTGGGCATGTTCAGTTCGCGCTTCTCCCACACGTTTTATCTGGAAGTGCTGGGGCTGATCTACGAGATCCTCAACAAAAGCCGCCGCGAAGGCATGATGGCGATCGAAGGCGATATCGAAGACGCCGCGGCCAGCCCGATTTTTGCCAAGTACCCGGCCGTGCTCAAAGACGAGCGCATGACCGCGTATATCTGTGATTACCTGCGCATCATGTCCTCCGGCAACATGGCGCCTCACGAGCTGGAAGGCCTGTTCGACATGGAGTTGTTCAGCCTCAAGGAAGAGCTGGAGCATCCTTCCCACGCCGTGACCGGCATTGCCGACGGCATGCCCGGTTTTGGTATTGTCGCGGCGGTACTGGGGATCGTGGTGACCATGGCGTCCCTGGGCGAGGGCGATCAGGCGGCCATCGGCATGCACGTAGGTGCGGCGCTGGTGGGCACCTTCTTCGGTATTCTCGCCGCCTATGGTTTCTTCGGCCCGCTCGCCACCTCCCTGGCCCACGATGCCAGGGAAGAGATCAACCTCTACGAAGCGATCAAGGCGTGCCTGGTGGCATCGGCGTCGGGCATGCCGCCGTCGCTGGCCGTGGAGTTCGGGCGCAAGGTGTTGTACCCGAAACACCGCCCAAGTTTCTCCGAGCTGGAACAAGCGGTTCGCGGTCGCTAAGCCATGGAAAACAACCAGCCGATCATCATCAAGCGCGTCAAGCGCTTCGCTGCGGGGCACCATGGCGGCGCCTGGAAAATCGCCTTCGCCGACTTTGCCACGGCGATGATGGCGTTCTTCCTGGTGTTGTGGCTGATGTCCACCGCTACGCCAGAACAGAAAATCGCCATCGCCGGCTACTTCAAGGACCCGATTGGCTTTTCGGAAAGCGGTACGCCGTTTGTCATTGACCTGGGCGGCTCGCCGGAACTGGCGCCCGAGCGCACCATCAACCCGGAAGTGCAAACTGAATCGCCTCAGGAAAAAATCCCGATCGAGCGCGACACTGTCGAATCCATGGCCGAGCAGGTCGAACAGGAGCGACTGGAACTGTTGCTGCAGGAATTGCAGAACAAGGTTGAAGAAAACCCACAGTTGCTGAAGTTCAAGGACCAGATTTCCTTCGAGATCACCCCCGAGGGGCTGCGCATCCAGATTACCGATGCGGCCAACCGGCCGATGTTCGACTCTGGCAGTGCGCGGTTGAAGCCGTACTTTGAAGACATCCTGCTGGCCATGGCTGACACCATCAAGGCGGTGCCGAACAAGATCAGCATCAGCGGGCATACCGACGCCAAGCCCTACGCGGGCCAGGGTGATTTCGGCAACTGGGAACTCTCGGCCAACCGCGCCAATGCTGCCCGGCGTGCGCTGGTGGCCGGCAGCTACCCGGACCCGCAAGTGGCGCGGGTAGTGGGTTTTGCCTCCTCGCAACTGTTTGATCCCAAAGACCCGTTCAACCCGGTCAACCGCCGTATCGACATCGTGGTGCTGACCAAAAAAGCCCAGCGTGCGATTGAAGGCGATCAACCCCCGCCACCGGCACCGACCCAGGGCGACGGTGCGCCAGGCGAAGTGCCGGCCGACCCCAACGCGCTACCGCCGGAGCAGGAACCGCTGCCAGCCCATGAGCTGCGCCAGAAGCTGAACCTGTTTGATGATGGGGGCGTCAAGGATCCTACGACGCCTGCGCCGAAGCCGTAAGCTCCAGATACAACGAGGCCGCGATAATCGCGGCCTTGTTGTATCTGCGCTGTCATAGATATCTACACAATTTTGGGGCGACGCTGGGCCTGTGGCGAGGGAGCTTGCTCCCGTGACGGCCTGACAGCCGGCGCCTATCTACCTGACGCCCTCAATCCAAATGTGGGAGCTGGCTTGCCTGCGATGGCGATTTGCCGATGTACATATCCATTCCTGCGGTAACGGCCACCGATACCGATGCTGCATTGTAGGAGCGAGCTTGCTCGCGAAAAACGTCAACGATAACGCGTGTATCCAGGATGCCCGCGTTGCGCTTGAGGTCTTCGCGAGCAAGCTCGCTCCTACAGAGGTGGGGGCTGCTTAGTAGCTGCTCTCGGGCAAGCTCGCAATAATCGACCGATAGCTGTTCATCCGCTGCTGCTGCACGCGCCCATCTTCCAGTGCCTTGAGCAGCGCACAGCCCGGCTCGCGGTCGTGTTTGCAGTCGCGGAAGCGGCAGGTGCCGATCAGGTCGTTGAACTCAATAAAGCCGGCTTCCACATCGCTACGGCTGACGTGGCCCAAGCCAAATTCACGGATACCCGGCGAGTCGATCAACTCGCCGCCGCCCGGGAAGTGGAACAGCCGTGCGGTGGTGGTGGTGTGGGTGCCCTGGCCGGACAGCTCCGACAGCGGGCCCACGCGGGTTTCGACTTCCGGCAACAGGCTGTTGACCAGCGACGACTTGCCCACGCCAGACTGGCCGACGAACACGCTGATCCGCCCGTCCAACTGCTGTTGCAGCTGTTCCATGCCGTTGCCGTGGTGAGCCGACACTTCCAGCACCGGGTAGCCCAGGGTGCGGTAGACCGCCAGCAATGCGTTGAGCGCCGGGGCGTTCTGCTCGTCGATCAGGTCGAATTTGTTCAGCAGCAGCAACGGGCGGATGCCAGCATGCTCAGCCGCGACCAGGTAACGGTCGATCAGGTTGGCATGGGGCTCGGGCAGTGGCGCGAACACGATCACGATCATGTCGACGTTGGCCGCCACCGGCTTGAGCTGCCCACGGCTGTCGGGGCGGCGCAGTTCGGTGCTGCGCGGCAACTGGGCGACGATGACGCCGATGCCCTGGTTGCCGGCACGCCACACCACCTTGTCGCCGGTGACCAGCGCGGGCAGGTTGGCGCGCAGGTGGCAACGGAACACCTGGCCTGCGAGTTCGCCTTCGAGCGCCTCGACTTCGACCTGCACACCAAAGTGCGCGATCACCAGGCCCGTTTGTTCGGGGCCCAGGTCGCCGCCCTCGAGCGCTTCCACGGCTGAGGATTCACGTTTGGCGGCGCGGGCGGCGCGTTCACCTTGAATCTTTTCGATGCGCCAGTTTTGGCGACGGTTGAGCTGGCGTTTGGCCATTGGTGTTCCGTGTCGATAATGCAAAAGTTGGGTAAAACGGCCGCGAGTCTAGCACGCCCCCGCCTGCTAAACTGCCCGGCTACGCCAAGGTGCCAAGAGAATCAAGCCATGCAAAACCCACAGAACCTGATTTGGATCGATCTGGAAATGACCGGTCTGAACCCCGACACCGACGTCATCATCGAGATGGCGACCATTGTCACCGACAGCAACCTCAACACCTTGGCCGAAGGCCCGGTGATCGCCATCCACCACAGCGACGCCGTACTCGCCACCATGGACGAGTGGAACACCCGCACCCACGGTAACTCCGGGCTGACCCAGCGCGTGCGCGACAGCCGCATCAGCATGGCCGAAGCCGAGGCCGAAACTATCGCCTTCCTGGAAAAATGGGTGCCCAAGGGCAAGTCGCCAATCTGCGGCAATAGCATCTGCCAGGATCGTCGCTTCCTTTATACGCACATGAAGGGGCTGGAAAGTTACTTCCACTACCGCAACCTGGACGTGTCGACCTTGAAGGAACTGGCTGCGCGTTGGGCGCCGGAAGTCAAAGACAGCTTCCATAAAGGCAGCACGCACCTGGCGCTGGACGATATTCGTGAGTCGATTGCCGAGTTGCAGCATTATCGCAAGCATTTCATCAAGGCTTGATTCTGCGGCGCCAGTGAGTGCGCTATCGCAGGCAAGCCAGCTCCCACATTTGACTGCATTCGCAAATTCAAAGTGTGGGAGCTGGCTTGCCTGCGATACAGGCGACGCGGTTTATCGCCAAGCGCCCCCTTTTGGTGCCCTCGGCAAATGATTAGACTGCCGGCCTCTCTGTCAGGATCGCCATCATGTTGCTGATGCTCTACCTCGTCGCCATCACCGCCGAAGCCATGACTGGCGCCCTGTCCGCGGGTCGGCGTGGCATGGACTGGTTTGGCGTGGTGCTGATCGCTTGCGTGACAGCCCTGGGCGGCGGTTCGGTGCGCGATGTGTTGCTCGGCCACTACCCGCTGACCTGGGTCAAACACCCGGAATACTTGGTACTGACCTCTGTTGCGGCGCTGGTGACGATCTTTATCGCACCGCTGATGCGCCACCTGCGCTCGCTGTTCCTGGCGCTGGATGCGGTGGGGTTGGTGGCCTTCACCCTGATCGGCTGCATGACCGCCCTGGAAATGGGCCACGGCATGTTGGTGGCGTCGGTCAGCGGGGTCATCACCGGGGTATTCGGCGGCATCCTGCGGGATATCTTCTGTAACGACATCCCGCTGATCTTCCGCCGCGAGCTGTATGCCAGCGTGTCGTTCCTGGCTGCCTGGTTCTACTTGCTGTGCCTGTACCTGAAGCTGCCCAGCGAGCAAGCGATTCTGCTGACGCTGTTCAGTGGCTTCCTGTTACGCCTGCTGGCGATCCGGTTTCACTGGGAAATGCCCAAGTTCGTCTACAACGACGATGTGCACTAGCGGGCCGCGTGTTGCTCCAGCGCCCATTCCACGTGTTCGCGTACCAACTCCGACGGGTAGTCCCGCCGCGCCTTGAGTGCTTCCAATACCGGAATGCTGGAGGGCGCATTGCCCAGGCCCACCGCCAGATTGCGTAACCAGCGCTCATAACCGGCACGGCGCAGGGGCGAGCCCTCGGTGCTGCTGAGGAATTTATCCTCGTCCCACATAAACAATTCGGCCAGTTCTGCGTTATCCAGATTGTGCCGTGGCTTGAAATCGCTTTCGGCGGTAGGTCGAGCGAAACGATTCCACGGGCAAACGATCTGACAGTCATCGCAGCCAAATACCCGGTTACCAATCAGTGGGCGCAGGTCTTCGGGGATAGCGCTCTTGAGTTCGATGGTCAGGTACGAAATGCAGCGTCGCGCGTCCAGCACGTAAGGGCCGACGAAGGCGTTGGTGGGGCAGATGTCCAGGCACGCCGTGCAGCGGCCGCAGTGTTCTGTGGCGTGGGGTGGGTCTACCGGCAACGGTAGATCGACAAACAGTTCGCTCAGGAAGAAATAACTGCCGGCCTTGCGGTTGAGAACCAGGGTGTTTTTACCGATCCAGCCCAGGCCCGCTTGCTCGGCAATGGCTTTTTCCAGGACGGGCGCGCTGTCGACGAAGGCGCGAAAGCCGAACGGCCCGATCTGCGCCTGGATGCGGTCGGCCAGTTGCTGCACGCGCTTGCGGATCAGCTTGTGGTAATCGCGGCCCAGGGCGTAGCGCGAGATGTAGGCTTTTTCTGGTTGGGCCAGCAATTGCGCCATCTGGGTGTCGCCAGGTAGGTAGTCCATGCGCAGTGAAACCACGCGCAGGGTGCCGGGCACCAGCTCTTCGGGGTGGGAGCGTTTGCTGCCGTGGGCGCCCATGTATTCCATCTCGCCGTGGTAACCCGCGTCGAGCCAGCGTTGCAGGTGCTGTTCATGCTCAGCCAGGTCGAGGCCGCTGATGCCCACTTGTTGAAAGCCCAGCTCGCGACCCCAGTCTTTGATCGATTGGGCGAGGGCGGGCAGATCGGAGGTAATAGCAGGCATGAGACAGGGGAAACCACAGGTTAGATGCGTATAATTCTGCCAGACATCGGAGCTTGAAGACGCATGCCTCAGACAAAACACCCAATTACCGACGTTCAGCTGTTGTTGCCCGGCCATTTGCCGCAACTGGCTGCGCGTTCCCCGGACGCCCATAAGGGCCAGTTCGGCCACCTGTTGGTCATCGGTGGTGACCGTGGCTTTGGCGGCGCAGCGTTGCTGAGCAGCGAAAGTGCCCTGCGCAGCGGCGCCGGCATGGTCTCGCTGGCGACGCGGCCGGAACACGTGCCGGCCGCTCTGGCTCGGCTGCCGGAGGTCATGGCCGTCGGCGTGAGCTCGGCCAACCAGTTGATGGGCCTGCTGGAAAAAATCTCGGTGATCGTCATTGGCCCAGGCCTGGGCGATGACGCCTGGGGCAAGAGCCTGTTGTCGGTCGCGGCCAATGCCAGCGTGCCGCAGGTGTGGGATGCCGACGCGCTCAATCAACTGGCCACTGGCAGCGTCGAGCTGCCGGCCAACTGTGTGATTACCCCTCATCCGGGCGAAGCTGCGCGTTTGTTGGGGCTATCGACAGCCGAGGTTCAGGCAGATCGCCTTAAGGTGGCGCGCGCGTTGAGTCAGAAATTCAATGCAGTGGCTATCCTCAAGGGTGCTGGCAGTTTGATTGCAAGTCCGGATGGACGGCTTGCCCGTTGTGATCAAGGCCATCCGGCGATGGCGACGGCGGGGCTCGGTGATGTCTTGGCCGGTCTGGTCGGGGCACTATTGGCTCAGGGGATGCCCGCGTACGAAGCGAGCTGCCTGGCCGTGTGGTTGCACGCGACCGCCGGAGACCGCCAGGGTAGTTTTGGTCGCGGCTTGGCTGCCAGCGACCTGATCCCCGCCATTCGTCAATTGCTGGAGGAGCAGTCGCCGTGCCTGAAGTAATTCTTTTCCTGGCAGATGAAGAGGCCATGGTCGCGTTGGGCCAGCGTATTTCACAGGTCACGCAAGGGGCCGGGTTGATCTTTCTCGAGGGTGACCTGGGCGCAGGCAAAACCACACTGTCCCGAGGGATTATTCGCGGCCTTGGCCATACCGGCGCGGTAAAAAGCCCGACCTTCACGTTGGTCGAGCCCTACGAGATCGGCGACGTGCGTGCTTTCCACTTCGACCTCTATCGCCTGGTCGATCCGGAAGAGTTGGAGTTCATGGGCATCCGTGATTACTTCGACGATGATGCGCTGTGCCTGATCGAGTGGCCAAATAAAGGCACAGGCTTTTTGCCAAAGCCGGACCTGACCATTACCATTACGCCGCATGAGCACGGACGTCAGCTGAAGTTGTTGCCCCAGAGCCCACGCGCTGAGTCGTGGTGTGCTGCTCTGGCATTGGAATTCAAATAATTGGTGGGGTTAGGTATGCGCTTTCGCGCGTTGGTTGCTGTCGTGGGGGTGTTGCTTGCGGCAATGACTGTCAATGCTCTGGCTGCTTCACAGGTGAAAAGTGTTCGTCTGTGGCGAGCGCCGGATAACACGCGACTGGTGTTCGACCTGTCTGGCCCGGTCCAGCACAGCGTCTTTACCTTGACGGCGCCTGATCGCCTGGTGATCGATATCAACGGTGCCAGCCTGGCCGCGCCGCTGAAAGTCTCCACCGCCAACACGCCCATCACCGCCATGCGCTCTGCCCAGCGTACGCCGACCGACCTGCGTGTGGTCATTGACCTGAAAAAGGCCGTGACCCCCAAAAGCTTCTCCCTGGCCCCCAACGCCCAGTACGGCAACCGCCTGGTGGTCGACCTGTTCGACAACCCCGCCGACGCCGCACCGCCGCCTGCGCCAACGCCAAGCGTGGCGACGGTGCCTGCGGTGCCGGTCAACCCTTCGCAACCCCAAGTCAAGCTGCCACCGCCGCCGCCTGCACCGGCAGGCAAGCGCGACATTATCGTGGTGATCGACGCCGGCCACGGTGGCGAAGACCCGGGGGCTTCCGGCTCACGGGGCCAGCACGAGAAGGACGTGGTACTGGCCATCGCTCGTGAGCTGCAACGCCAGGTCAATGGCATGAAAGGCTACCGCGCCGAGCTGACCCGTACCGGTGACTACTTCATTCCGCTGCGTGGCCGTACTGAAATTGCCCGTAAGAAGGGCGCGGATCTGTTTGTGTCCATTCACGCCGACGCCGCGCCTTCAACCGCTGCCTTTGGCGCCTCGGTATTTGCCCTGTCGGATCGCGGCGCCACCTCCGAGACTGCGCGCTGGCTGGCCGACAGTGAAAACCGTTCAGACTTGATCGGCGGGGCCGGCAACGTTTCCCTTGATGACAAGGACAAGATGCTTGCCGGGGTGCTGCTCGACCTGTCGATGACGGCCTCGCTGACTTCCAGTCTTAACGTCGGGCAGAAAGTGCTGAGCAATATCGGTCGCGTGACGTCGCTGCATAAACAGCGTGTGGAACAAGCCGGGTTCATGGTGTTGAAGTCGCCGGACATCCCGTCGATCCTGGTGGAAACCGGGTTTATCTCCAACGCCAACGAAGCGTCGAAACTGGCCAGCGCCAGTCATCAGCAAGCGCTGGCGCGCTCGATCAGCGCCGGCGTGCGCCAGTTTTTCCAGCAAAACCCGCCGCCGGGCACCTATATCGCCTGGTTGCGCGACTCCGGCAAAATCGCCCAGGGCCCGCGTGACCATCGTGTGCAACCCGGTGATACCGTTGCCATGCTGGCGGTCCGTTTCCAGGTCACGCCTGCTGCCTTGCGCAGCGCCAATAACCTGAAAACCGACGAGTTGAAGATAGGCCAGGTGTTGACCATCCCCGGCACTTCATTGGCGGCGCAGTGATGAGCGAATCCACCTTGAACAGCGGCTCGCGCATTGAATTGCTCAGCCCGCGCCTTGCCAACCAGATCGCCGCGGGTGAGGTGGTTGAACGCCCGGCGTCGGTCATCAAGGAGTTGCTGGAAAACAGCATCGACTCCGGTGCCAAACGCATTGATGTCGATGTGGAGCAGGGCGGCGTCAAGCTGCTGCGGGTACGTGACGATGGCAGCGGCATCTCTTCGGATGACCTGCCCCTGGCCCTGGCCCGTCACGCCACCAGCAAGATCCGCGACCTGGAAGACCTGGAGCGGGTCATGAGCCTGGGCTTTCGAGGCGAGGCCCTGGCCTCCATCAGCTCCGTGGCCCGTCTGACCCTGACCTCCCGCACCCGCAGCGCCGAGCAGGCCTGGCAGGTGGAAACCGAAGGCCGCGACATGGCGCCTCGGGTCCAGCCGGCGGCGCATCCGGTGGGCACCTCGGTGGAAGTGCGCGACCTGTTCTTCAATACCCCGGCGCGGCGCAAGTTCCTCAAGGCCGAGAAAACCGAATTCGATCACCTGCAAGAAGTCATCAAGCGCCTGGCCTTGGCGCGTTTCGATGTGGCGTTTCACCTGCGTCACAATGGCAAGACCATCCTCAGCCTGCACGAAGCCAACGACGACGCCGCACGTGCTCGGCGGGTGGCAGCGGTGTGTGGCAGCGGGTTCCTGGAACAGGCGCTGCCGATTGAGATCGAGCGCAATGGCTTGAGGTTGTGGGGCTGGGTCGGGTTGCCGACGTTCTCTCGAAGCCAGGCCGACTTGCAGTATTTCTTTGTGAACGGCCGGGCGGTCCGCGACAAACTGGTGGCCCATGCGGTACGCCAGGCTTATCGCGATGTGCTGTTCAACGGGCGGCACCCGACCTTTGTACTGTTCTTTGAGGTTGACCCTTCGGTGGTCGACGTCAACGTGCACCCAACCAAGCACGAAGTACGTTTCCGTGATGGGCGCATGGTGCATGACTTCCTGTATGGCACGCTGCACCGTGCCCTGGGTGATGTGCGCCCGGATGATCAATTGTCGGCGCCGATCGTCACCGCGGTGGTGCGCCCGAGCGGTCCCGAGGCCGGCGAGTTCGGGCCGCAAGGTGAAATGAGCCTGGCGGCCAACCTGCTGCAATCGCCCCAGGCGCAGCCAGCCTACACGGCGCCGAATTCGGGTGCCGGTGCGGGTTATCAGTACCAATACACACCGCGCCCGCAATCGACGGCGCCGGTGGCCGAAGCCCAGGCGGCGTACCGTGAGTTTTTCGCGCCGTTGCCGGGTGCCGAGCCGGGTGCTGCTGTGGCGTTGCCCGAAGGCGGCGGTGATATCCCGCCGCTGGGCTATGCCCTGGCGCAGCTCAAAGGCATTTATATCCTCGCCGAAAACGCCCATGGCCTGGTGCTGGTGGACATGCACGCTGCCCATGAACGGATCATGTACGAGCGCCTGAAGATCGCCATGGCCAGCGAAGGCCTCAGCGGCCAGCCGCTGCTGGTGCCCGAATCCCTGGCGGTGAGCCAGCGTGAAGCCGACTGCGCAGAAGAACATCACGGTGTGTTCCAGAAGCTGGGCTTCGAGCTGCAACGCCTGGGCCCGGAAACCCTGGCGATCCGCCAGATTCCCGCGCTGCTCAAGCAGGCCGAGGCCAACCGCCTGGTGGCCGATGTGCTGGCCGACCTGATGGAGTACGGCACCAGCGACCGTATCCAGGCGCATATCAACGAATTGCTCGGCACCATGGCCTGCCACGGCGCCATCCGCGCCAACCGCCGCCTGGCCCTGCCGGAAATGAACGGCCTGCTGCGCGACATGGAAAACACCGAGCGCAGCGGCCAATGCAACCATGGCCGACCGACCTGGACCCAGATGGGCCTGGATGATCTGGACAAACTGTTCTTGCGCGGCCGCTGATGAGTGCCTTGCCCCCCGCCATTTTCCTGATGGGCCCCACGGCCGCCGGCAAGACCGACCTGGCCATCGAGCTGACCAAGGTGCTGCCCTGTGAGTTGATCAGCGTCGACTCTGCCCTGGTTTACCGGGACATGGATATCGGTACGGCCAAGCCGTCGAAGGCGCTGTTGGCCCAATATCCGCACAAGTTGATCGACATCATCGACCCCGCGCAGAGCTATTCGGCGGCGGACTTTCGCACCGACGCCCTGGCGGCCATGGCCGAGATCACCGCGCGCGGCAATATCCCGCTGCTGGTGGGCGGCACCATGCTCTATTACAAGGCGTTGCAGGAAGGCTTGGCCGATATGCCGCCTGCCGATGCCCAGGTGCGCGCCGAACTTGAAGATGAGGCTGCGCGCCTTGGCTGGCAGGCCCTTCACGATCAGTTGGCGGCGGTAGACCCGGTGTCTGCGGCACGTATTCACCCCAATGACCCACAGCGGCTCACACGCGCCCTGGAAGTCTGGCGCGTCAGTGGCCAGACCATGACTGAACATCGCCTGAAACAAACTGCGCAAAGTACTGATGCAGGCGCATCTGGACAGTCACAATTGCCCTATACTGTGGCGAATCTGGCCATCGCTCCGGCAAACCGCCAGGTGTTGCATGAACGAATTGCACAAAGATTCACAATAATGTTGGAACAGGGGTTTGTGGACGAGGTCGTAGCATTGCGTTCAAGAGGCGACCTGCATGCAGGGCTGCCTTCGATACGTGCTGTAGGCTACCGCCAAGTCTGGGATCATCTGGATGGCAAGCTGACGTCCGCCGAAATGCAGGAGCGCGGCATCATTGCCACGCGCCAATTGGCGAAGCGCCAGTTCACCTGGCTGCGCAGCTGGAGCGATTTGCACTGGTTGGACAGCCTGGACAGCGACAATCTGTCACGCGCCTTGAAATACTTGGGAACGGTCTCCATATTGAGCTGAGTCCTTGCAATTGCCGTCTATCCTTGGGGGTGTGACGGCCATAAGCTATCTATTTTCCGATTTTTTATTATTGATCCTTAAAGGAGTGCGGCACATGTCAAAAGGGCATTCGCTACAAGACCCTTACTTGAATACTTTACGTAAAGAGAAAGTTGGGGTTTCCATCTATCTGGTCAACGGCATCAAGCTGCAAGGTACGATCGAGTCGTTCGACCAATTCGTTATCCTGCTGAAAAACACCGTCAGCCAGATGGTTTACAAGCACGCTATCTCGACAGTCGTTCCAGTTCGTCCAATCCGTCTGCCTAGCGCAGCAGGTGATGAACAGGGTGACGCTGAGCCAGGTAACGCCTGATAGGAGTCTCCTTTGTTCTTTGAGCGCCACGGTGGTGGTGAGCGAGTAATCCTCGTTCACTTGGATGGACAGGACCCTGAGGCGCGCGAAGATCCGCAGGAGTTTCAGGAGTTGGCAAATTCGGCCGGCGCCGAGACCGTTGCGTTTTTTAACGTGCCGCGTCATCGGCCAACCGCCAAATACCTGATTGGCAGCGGCAAGGTCGAGGAACTGCGCGACCTGGTTCATGCCGAAGAAGCCGATCTGGTGATCTTCAATCACACCCTCACGCCCAGTCAGGAACGTAACCTCGAACGTGTTTTCGAGTGTCGCGTGATCGACCGTACCGGTCTGATTCTCGATATTTTCGCCCAACGCGCCCGCACCCATGAAGGTAAGCTCCAGGTTGAACTGGCCCAGCTTGACCACATGAGCACGCGCCTGGTTCGCGGCTGGACTCACCTTGAGCGTCAGGGTGGCGGTATCGGCATGCGTGGCCCGGGTGAAACCCAGCTGGAAACCGACCGGCGTCTGCTGCGGGTTCGCCTGCGCCAGATCAAGGGCCGCCTCGAAAAAGTGCGCAGCCAGCGTGAACAGTCGCGACGTGGCCGTTCCCGTGCGGATATCCCGACCGTGTCCCTGGTGGGGTACACCAACGCCGGCAAGTCCACGTTGTTCAATAACGTGACCAAGTCGGATGTGTACGCGGCCGACCAACTGTTCGCTACCCTCGACCCGACCCTGCGGCGTCTGGACATCGACGACCTGGGGCCGATTGTGCTGGCCGATACTGTGGGTTTCATTCGTCACCTACCCCACAAGCTCGTCGAGGCATTTCGGTCTACGCTCGAAGAGTCGAGCAATTCCGACCTGCTGTTGCACGTGATCGATGCGGCCGAACCGGATCGCATGTTGCAGATTGAACAGGTCATGGTGGTGCTGGGCGAGATTGGTGCCCAGGACTTGCCGATCCTCGAGGTCTATAACAAACTCGATTTGCTTGAGGGCGTTGAGCCACAGATCCAGCGCGACGAGAACGGCAAGCCCCAGCGGGTCTGGCTGTCGGCGCGAGATGGCAGTGGTTTGGAGCTGCTGGAACAAGCCATTGCCGAATTGCTCGGCAGCGATTTGTTCGTCGGCACCTTGCGCTTGCCGCAGCGTTTTGCTCGACTGCGTGCGCAGTTTTTCGAGTTGGGCGCGGTACAGAAAGAAGAGCACGACGAAGAAGGTGTCAGCTTGCTGGCCGTTCGATTGCCACGCTCGGAACTCAATCGGCTGGTCAGCCGAGAGGGTGTTGTACCGGCAGAGTTCATCGAACAACACACTTTGCAATAAAAGCCTGAGAAAGCGGTTGTGCCGCAGTAGCAGGCATTCTGTAGCATTGGTCGGCGCGCCGTGGGTGCGTCTTTGCTTTATCAGATGGAGAGCGCTATGGCTTGGAATGAGCCGGGTGGCAACTCGAATAATCAGGATCCTTGGGGTGGTAAGCGCCGCAATAATGGCGACCGCAAGGGGCCACCGGATCTCGACGAGGCCTTCCGAAAGCTGCAGGAAAGCCTGAATGGGTTGTTCGGTGGTGGAAAAAAACGTGGTGGTGACGACGGCGGTCGCACAAGCAAGGGCGGTGGCTATGGCCTGCTGGGCCTGGGTCTTGTCGTGCTCGCGGCCGTATGGCTGTACAGCGCGGTCTACGTGGTGGACGAGCAGGAGCAAGCCGTGGTGCTGCGCTTCGGCAAGTACTACGAGACTGTCGGGCCAGGCCTGAACATCTATTTCCCGCCGATCGACAAGAAGTACATGGAGAACGTGACGCGTGAGCGTGCGTACACCAAGCAGGGCCAGATGCTGACCGAAGACGAGAACATCGTCGAAGTGCCGCTGACCGTGCAGTACAAGATCAGCAACCTGCAAGACTTCGTGCTGAACGTTGATCAGCCGGAAATCAGCCTGCAACACGCAACCGAAAGTGCCCTGCGCCACGTGGTGGGTTCCACCGCCATGGACCAGGTGCTCACCGAAGGTCGTGAGTTGATGGCCAGCGAAATCAAGGAGCGTCTGCAACGCTTCCTCGACACTTACCGCACCGGTATCACCGTTACCCAGGTGAACGTACAGAGCGCAGCGGCACCGCGTGAAGTGCAGGAAGCCTTTGACGACGTGATCCGTGCACGTGAAGACGAGCAGCGTTCGCGCAACCAGGCTGAAACCTATGCCAACGGCGTTGTGCCGGAAGCCCGTGGTCAGGCCCAGCGCATCCTTGAAGATGCCAACGGTTACCGCGATGAAGTGGTCTCCCGCGCCAAGGGTGAGGCAGATCGTTTCACCAAGCTGGTCGCCGAGTACCGCAAGGCTCCTGAAGTGACCCGCGAGCGTCTGTACCTGGACACCATGCAGGAAGTCTTCAGCAACACCAGCAAGGTTCTCGTGACCGGCAGCAAAGGTGGGCAGAACAACCTGCTGTACCTGCCGCTGGACAAGATGATCGAAGGTGGTCGTAGCGGCGCCAGTGCACCGTCCACCGGTTCGAATGCCGCTGCCAACGAAGCGAGCGCCCGTGCGGCCGCTGACTTGCTGCAACAGCAAACACGTACCAGGGAGAGCCGTTGATGAGCAATAAATCGCTGACCGCCCTGATTGTGGGCGTCGTCGTGGTCATCGCTGCCTGGAACTGCTTCTACATCGTCGCTCAGACCGAGCGTGCGGTGCTGCTGCAATTCGGTCGCGTGGTCCAGGCGGATGTCCAGCCGGGCCTGCATGTGAAAGTCCCCTACGTCAACCAGGTGCGCAAGTTCGACGCCCGCCTGATGACCCTGGATGCACCGACACAGCGCTTCCTGACCCTGGAAAAGAAAGCCGTGATGGTTGACGCCTACGCCAAGTGGCGCGTCAAGGATGCCGAGCGCTTCTACACCGCGACTTCCGGCCTCAAGCAGATTGCCGACGAGCGTTTGTCCCGTCGTCTTGAATCGGGCCTGCGTGACCAGTTTGGTAAGCGCACCCTGCACGAGGTGGTATCCGGTGAACGTGATGCGCTGATGGCTGACATCACTCGCTCGCTGAACACCATGGCGGAAAAAGAGCTGGGTATTGAAGTGGTCGACGTTCGCGTCAAGGCCATTGACCTGCCCAAGGAAGTAAACCGCAGCGTGTTCGAGCGTATGAGCACCGAGCGTGAGCGTGAAGCGCGTGAGCATCGCGCCAAGGGTAACGAGTTGGCTGAAGGCATCCGTGCCGATGCCGACCGTCAGCGTCGTGTACTGCTGGCAGAAGCCTATCGTGAGTCTGAAGAGGCTCGTGGTGACGGCGATGCTCAAGCCGCGGCGATCTACGCCAAGGCCTATGGCCAGGACCAGGAGTTCTACGCGTTCTACCGTAGCCTGCGTGCCTACCGTGAAAGCTTCGCGAACAAAACCGACGTACTGGTGCTGGACCCAAGCAGCGACTTCTTCCGCTACCTGGAAAAGTCCAAGTAACCAGCCCGTGATTCTGTAAGGCGCACTCCGTCGGGCGGCTAAAATGTCTGGCGGGGTGATCCTTTCAGAAAACGGGTGTATGATGCGGCAGCCGGGAAATTCCCGGCTTTTTTGCGTCTGCATGTTTGATTCGGCAGGCGTGACAGGTTTTTCGAGGAAAGTGCCCGACGAGGCCGTTTGCAGGCCGTTCGTCACGTCGCTCTTGCGCGTGGTTTATGCAAGGGGCGGGTATTTTCTGCTTCACTCAAGGCTCGGCCGAGGGCTGGCCGCCCGGATCAAAGGGGAATGGCGTAATGGCAACGGTAGACCGCTGGCTGCTGCCAGATGGCATCGAAGAAGTACTGCCACCAGAAGCTGCGCGCATTGAAGTAGCGCGTCGCCAGGTGTTGGATCTGTTCCAGAGCTGGGGTTACGAGTTTGTCGTGACTCCCCATATTGAGTACCTGGAATCCCTGCTGACCGGCGCGGGCCAGGACCTGGATCTGCGCACCTTCAAGGTCATCGACCCGCAATCGGGCCGGCAAATGGGGTTCCGTGCCGACATCACGCCACAAGTGGCGCGCATCGATGCGCACACCCTGCGTCGTGAAGGCCCGAGCCGTCTGTGCTACGCCGGCAGCGTACTGCATGCCCAGCCGCGCGCGTTGTCGTCTTCCCGTAGCCCGATCCAGTTGGGCGCCGAGTTGTACGGCGATGCCAGCCCGAGCAGCGATGTGGAAGTGATCAGCCTGATGCTGGCCATGCTGCAACTGGCGGATGTGCCGGACGTGCACATGGACCTGGGCCACGTCGGTATCTACCGTGGCCTGGCGCGTGCTGCCGGGTTGTCCGGTGAAGTGGAGCAACAGTTGTTCGATGCCCTGCAGCGCAAGGCGATCGATGAAGTGATCGCTCTCACCGAGGGTGTGCCTGCTGAGCTGGCTGGCATGCTGCGGGCGCTGGTAAATCTGTGCGGCGGCCGTGAAGTGCTGGTGGCTGCGCGTGAGCGCCTGGCCAATGCGCCGGCACCGGTATTGGCGGCACTGGATGATGTGCTGGCAATTGCCGAGCGCCTGTCAGCACGGTTCCCGGAGCTGCCGCTGTATTTTGATCTGGGTGAATTGCGCGGCTACCACTACCACACCGGTGTGGTGTTCGCGGTATTCGTCCCGGGTGTTGGCCAGGCCATCGCCCAAGGTGGTCGCTATGACGATATCGGCGCCGACTTCGGTCGTGCGCGTCCGGCCACTGGTTTTTCCACCGATTTGAAAACCCTGGTGACCCTGGGGCGTGCTGAGGTCGAGCTGCCGTCTGGTGGCATCTGGATGCCCGACAGTACGGACGCAGCGCTCTGGCAGCAGGTTTGCCAGTTACGCCGTGAGGGTCAGCGTGTAGTCCAGGCCTTGCCTGGGCAGCCATTGGCCGCCGCCCGTGAAGCGGACTGCGACCGGCAATTGATTCAGCAGAACGGGCTTTGGCAAGTATCGCCACTGGCTTCTTGAGTTTTCCTGCCGGCCATCGCCGGCACCAAGTTTGCGCGAATGAGGACAAGTGTTATGGGTAAGAATGTCGTAGTCCTGGGCACCCAATGGGGTGATGAGGGCAAAGGCAAGATCGTTGATCTGCTGACCGAACATGCTGCCGCCGTAGTGCGCTACCAAGGTGGCCACAACGCTGGCCACACCCTGGTCATCGATGGCGAAAAAACCGTCTTGCACCTGATCCCGTCGGGTGTCCTGCGCGAAGGCGTGCAGTGCCTGATCGGCAACGGCGTGGTGGTTGCGCCTGACGCCCTGCTGCGCGAGATCACCAAGCTGGAAGAAAAAGGCGTACCGGTGCGCGAGCGCCTGCGTATCAGCCCGTCCTGCCCGCTGATCCTGTCCTTCCACGTTGCGCTGGACCAGGCCCGTGAAAAGGCGCGTGGCGAGCTGAAGATCGGCACCACCGGTCGCGGCATCGGCCCGGCCTACGAAGACAAGGTTGCACGTCGTGGCCTGCGTGTGGGCGACCTGCTCAACATGCCGCGCTTTGAAGACAAGCTGCGTGAACTTGTGGATTACCACAACTTCATGCTGGTCGGTTACTACAAAGAGCCAGCCATCGAGTTTGAAAAGACCCTGGCCGAGTGCAAGGAATACGCTGAGCTGCTCAAGCCGCTGATGCTGGACGTGACGGCCGAGCTGCACGACCTGCGTCGCGCTGGCAAGGACATCATGTTCGAAGGTGCCCAGGGTTCGTTGCTGGACATCGACCACGGTACCTACCCGTACGTGACCAGCTCCAACACTACTGCTGGCGGCGTTGCCACCGGCTCGGGCGTTGGCCCGATGTTCCTGGACTACATCCTGGGCATCACCAAGGCTTACACCACCCGTGTAGGTTCCGGTCCGTTCCCGACTGAGCTGTTCGACGACGTTGGCGCACACCTGGCCAAGCAAGGTCACGAATTCGGCGCCACCACTGGCCGTGCTCGTCGTTGCGGCTGGTTCGATGCCGTTATCCTGCGTCGCGCTATCGATGTGAACAGCATCTCGGGCATCTGCCTGACCAAGCTGGACGTACTCGACGGTCTGGAAGCCATCAACATTTGCGTCGGCTACAAAGACGCCCAAGGCAACGATGTTGCCCCGACTGACGCTGACAGCTACGTGGGCCTGCAGCCTGTGTACGAAGAAGTGCCAGGCTGGACCGAATCGACCGTGGGCGCCAAGACCCTGGAAGAGCTGCCAGCCAACGCCCGCGCCTACATCAAGCGTGTGGAAGAGCTGATCGGTGCGCCGATCGACATTATTTCGACGGGTCCGGACCGCAACGAGACCATCGTTCTGCGTCACCCGTTCGCGTAATAAGCTGTTGATGTGAAAAGCAAAGGGCTCCTTCGGGAGCCCTTTGTCGTTTCTGCCTGGCAAGCGGCACGACCCTTGCTGTGTTTCCCTCTTTCGAGGTGCTATCAAATTAGTGGCACCCGTGGTGGAGGGATTTCCAGTGTCTGCCGTTCTCTCGTTGTTACAAAGCCGTCTGTTGCGGCCGGTGTTCGTTACCCTTGGTATCGCTCTTTTGGTGCAAGTGCTGGTGGCCGTCGCGCTGACGCGGAGCACGGTGACGGCGCTGGAAGCCGATTTGGGCAATCGCCTGGGCATAGATAGCCAGAAGTTGTCTGGTGAACTGGCCCAGGCTGGCAAGGAAGTCACGTCCAGCCTGGACAGCCTCTCCGCCAGCACGCGCCAGCGCCTCACAGCCGGGCTTTCCACGCGCTTGCAGGAAGAGCAAAAGCAGTTGCGTGCGACGCTGGAAAAAGACCTGCAGGACTCCGCCAATGACATGGCGCAACTGCTGGCCTCGGTCGCGCCCCGTGCCATGTGGGACAGTGACGTGCCGACCCTTTCTGAGTTTGCCCGCCGGGCCCAGCGCAACCCCAATGTGCTGTTTGTGGTGTATGACGACGCCGCAGGCGAGCACCTGACCCGATACCTGAACCGCGAAAACCCGATCAACCAGGCCCTGCTGGCAAAGGGCGCAGGGGAACGTGCCCTGGACAAGGTGCTGGACGCGGCCAAGACAGACCCCTCCGTGTATTACGTCGAAGCCTCCATCAGCCCCAACGGTGTGGAAATCGGCAAGGTGCGCATGGGCGTGTCGACCGCTGCGGTTGAGGCCGACCTGCAAGCCTTGGATAAGCGCTTTGCCGCGCTGATCGCCAGCGGTGATCAACTGGTGGGTGACAGCCTCAAGGGAGCCGCCGCTGACAGCGCCAACGCCATGGGCGCCCGGCTGCAATCGGCGCAAGCCACTGCCACGCAAATGACGGCCAATACCGCCAGCGCCGTGCAAGACGCGGCGGGCACCCTGCGTTGGCGTATCGGCATGGGCCTGGCACTGGTGGGGCTTGGGGTATTGCTGCTGATCGCCATTGTGCTGGGGCGACGCGTGGTCAATCGCCTGAAGTTGCTGATTGCCGCGATGGATGATCTGGCGGCCGGCGAGGGTGACCTCACCAAGCGCGTGCAGATCAATAGCAAGGATGAAATCGGCGATATGGCCTCGGCGGTCAATCGCTTTGTGGATAAGTTGCAGCCCATCGTGCGCGAGGCGGGCGACGTGGCCCAGCGTACCGGTGTGGAAATCGGTGCCATGACATTGCGCAATGCTGGCGCCGATGCGGCGGCGGGCTTGCAGCGTGATGAAGTGGCCGAGAGTTTGCGCGCTTTGTCGCAAATGGCCGACGAGGCCCAGGCCGAAAGCCACGCTATGCAGGCGGCCTTGCAGCAGGTGGTGGATATTCGCCAGGCCACGGATGAAAACTCACGAACCTCGGCTGAAGTCGGTAGCTTGATCGAGGCGTTGGCGGGGCAGGTGCAGGCCGGTTCCCAGGTGATCGAACGGCTGGCGCAGCAAAGCGAGCAAATCGAGGTCGTGCTCACCGTGATTCACGGCATCGCCGAGCAAACCAACCTGCTCGCTCTCAACGCGGCCATCGAGGCGGCACGGGCTGGCGAGACTGGGCGCGGCTTTGCGGTGGTGGCCGATGAAGTGCGTGCGCTGGCGAGCAAGACTCAAAGCTCCACTGGCGACATCCAGGCGCATATCGTGGCATTGCAGCAGGGCGCACGTGAGGCGGTGGAAACCATCGGCAAGGCGGGGCGCCAGGCCAGTGAGGGCTTGCTGGTGCTGCGCGACAGCGCGCGCTTGCAGCAGACGGTGCAGGCTTCTGTGGAGCAGGTGCATGCGGCGATTGGCCTGGCGACGCGTGCGGCTGAGCATCAGGCCCAGGGCGCGCATGCGGTGCGTGGGCGCGTGGAGGTGATCCATGCCCAGGCGGAGCGTGCGGCGCAAGCGGTGGTGGAGACGACGGCCAGTGGGAAGGTGCTGGATGGGTTGGCGGCGCAGTTGAAGGCGAGCTTGGGGCAGTTCAGGGCGTGAGGTTGTCTGGACGGGCTTCATCGCAGGCAAGCCAGCTCCCACATTCAACTGCATTCCAAAGTTGGAGCGCGGTCAACTGTGGGAGCTGGCTTGCCTGCGATAGCTGTTTCAGCGGCTCAAATACATCCGCGTCGTAAGTAGATACACCGGCAACCCCGACACCAGAATCAACAACGCTGCATACGGCGCCGCCGCCGCAAATTCCACATTCGAGGTATGCGCCCAGACGGCCGTTGCCAAGGTATTCAGCCCGGTCGGGCTCAGCAGCAATGTCGCCGTCAATTCCTTCATCGCATCCAGGAACACCAAGGCAAACGCCGCCCCCAGCGCCGGAAAGATAATTGGCAACGTCACCCGGCAAAACGCACTGAAGGACGATGCGCCTAACGTGCGCGCAGCCTCTTCCAACTGTGGCGCCGCCTTGTTCAGCGCTGTACGAATCGGCGCCTGGGCCAGTGGCAAAAACAGCAGCGCATAAGCAATCAGCAGCAATGCCGAGGTCTGGTACAGCGCCGGCACGTAATGCAGGGCGAAATACACCAGGGTCAACGCAATCACCAGGCCGGGCAGGGCATGCAGTAAGTACGGCAAGCGTTCGGCCCATAGCGCCAGTTGCCCTTTGTAGCGCACCACCAGCAAACCAACCGGTACTGCCAGTACCAGGCACAGTGCGGCGCCGCCCAGCGAGAGCGCCAGGGAAGACAGCAGCGCCTCACCGATCTCGGCCATCGGAAACGCTGCCGACGAACCGACTGCCAACCAATACCCGAGCATTCCCAGTGGGATGCCACTGCCAATGATCGCCAGCGCCAGGCAATACACCTGGCCCAATGGCGCCCACCTGCCCAGTCGAACCTGCTCGGCGTGCCGCGCCGCGCCCTGGCCGATGCGCACGTGCCGGCCTTTGCCGCGTACGCGCAGTTCCAGCCATAGCAGGGTCAGGCACATCACCAGCAGCACTGCCGAGAGCATTGCCGCATTGGCATTGCTGAACTCCAGTTCGAACTGCTGGTAGATCGCGGTGGTGAAGGTCTGCAGCCCAATGATCGACAGCGCGCCGAATTCCACCAGCATGTGCAGTGCGATCAATAGTGAGCCGGCCAGCAGCGATGGCCACAGCAGCGGCAAGGTGATGCGAAAGAACACGCCCCAGCGGTTGAGCCCCAGCGTGCGGGCCGATTCTTCCAGGGAGGGGTCAAGATTGCGTAGCGTTGCCGCCACCGGCAGAAATACCAGCGGGTATTTGGACAGGCTCATCACCAGGATCGCGCCGCCAAGCCCCTCGAACTGGGCGCTCAGCGACACCCAGGTAAAACTGCTGACGAACGCCGGCACCGCAAACGGCAGGCACAGGATCACACCCCAGATGCGCCGCCCTGGCAGGTTGCTGCGTTCCAGCAGCCAGGCCAGGGACAGGCCGATCACGCCGCAGGTCAGGGTCACGCCGACCATGAGCGCCAGGGTGTTGCGCAGCAGTCCGAACACATAAGGCCGCCACAGTAGATGCACCGCCTCCGTCCAGCCCGCCTGCCAGGCTTTGAGCCCGACGTAGGCGAGCGGCAACAGGCTCAGGCCAACCAGCAACAGCACAGGTAGCAGCAGCCAGATCGACGGGCGTTTGCGACGGGGGGTGAACCCCGCGACGGAAAGCGATGGGTTCATCAGTTCAGGCCAACGTCACGTTCCAGTTCCAGGGCTTCTTCGGCGTTACCCAGGTCTGCGGGGGTGACCTTTGGTGGCTGCAGTTCGCTGAATGGCTTGAGGCCGCGGTTCGATTCCATGCCCTTGCGCAGCGGGTATTCGGCCGACGTGTTGGTGATCACGCGCTGGCCTTCTTCACTGGCCATGAATGCCAGCAGTTGCTGAGCTTCTTTGGGATGTTTGCTGGATTTGAGTGCGGCAGCGGAAGATACGGTGATCAGGCCGCCAGCATCACCATCGGTGAAGTAGTGCAGTTGGGAATCCAGATTGGTTTTTTCCTTTTTCAGAGCAAACCAGTAGTAGTTATTCACCAGCACGGTGGCTACTTCGCCTTTTTCCACGGCCTTGAGGGCGACCATATTGTTGCTGTACACCTTGCCGAAGGCGCGCAAGCCGGTCAGCCACTCTTCGGCAGCTTCGCGACCGTGCAGCTTGATGATTGCCACCGCTTGTTCCTGGAAGGCGCCGCTGGTGGGCACGAAGCCGACCTTGCCTTGCCACTCGGGGCCGGCGAAATCCAGGACGGATTTGGGCAGGTCCTTTTCAGCAATCAGTTTTGGGTTGAACGCCACGACACGGGTGCGTGCAGTCACGCCCATCCAGTCGCCGTTGCGGCCAACGTAATCCTTGGGCAGCACGTCCAGGGTGCTGGCATCAATTTTTGCCAACAGGCCTTGCTCGCCGAGTTTGTTCAGGGGCGGTGATTCTTCGGTGTAGATGACGTCTGCAGGGGAGCGCTCACCTTCTTCGACGACCTGGCTGGCCAGCTGGTTGCTGCTACCTTTGCGCACGTTGACGTGGATGCCGGTCTTGGCTTCGAAGGCCTTGGCGAGTTCATCGCCGACTTCTTTGTGTTGGCCGTTGTATAAGGTCAGGGAGACCTTGTCGGCAGAATGGGCGGCGGGCGAGAGCAGGGTCAGGCTGAGTAGGGTGAGGGTCAGGCCGCGCAGAAGGGATGTCTTGAGTCGATTGTCACGGATCATCATCCGAAGTGTTCCTCGCTTATGTGCAACAAATCATTGCAAGGATAAACGATAAATCTTCTCAAGTGCGGATGAGGGGAAAATCACTGGGGAAGTTTTCAAACCCCGGAAACGAAAAAACCCGCTTTCGCGGGTTTGATCTGAATTTGGTGCCCAGGAGAAGACTCGAACTTCCACGACCTTGCGATCACCAGCACCTGAAGCTGGCGTGTCTACCAATTTCACCACCTGGGCATTATCTAACAACGTTGCCGCTGTTGATGGGGCGAACTATACGGCGGGGCTTTTGATCTGTAAACCCCTGATTCGAAAAATATAAATCAATTTTTCCGTTAAAAATCAGAGGCATGAAACGAAAAAACCCGCTTTCGCGGGTTTGATCTGAATTTGGTGCCCAGGAGAAGACTCGAACTTCCACGACCTTGCGATCACCAGCACCTGAAGCTGGCGTGTCTACCAATTTCACCACCTGGGCAGAA
>NZ_JAFCVN010000003.1:478482-646341 GCF_049897065.1 Pseudomonas sp. DWP2-2
AAAACCCGCTTTCGCGGGTTTGATCTGAATTTGGTGCCCAGGAGAAGACTCGAACTTCCACGACCTTGCGATCACCAGCACCTGAAGCTGGCGTGTCTACCAATTTCACCACCTGGGCAGCATCAACAACGTTGCTGTCGTCGATGGCGCGCACTATACGGAGCGATATTTGAGCTGTAAACCCCTGCCATGAAAAAAGCCTGGAAAATTTCGCCACTGGTCGTGCAAGGTGCGCTCCGGGGGCCGCAAAGGGCTTTTAAACGCTTGTTGATACCTGAAATTTCCCGTTTCAATACGCGTATGCCAAACTAACCCGCATATAGACAAGGTGAAAACTCTCTAATGGCCGATTGGCAGTCCCTCGATCCCGAGGCCGCTCGTGAAGCGGAAAAATATGAAAACCCTATTCCTAGCCGCGAACTGATCCTGGCGCACCTCGCCGATCGTGGTTCGCCTGCTAGCCGTGAGCAACTGGTTGAAGAATTCGGTCTGACCACCGAAGACCAGCTCGAAGCCCTGCGCCGCCGTCTGCGTGCGATGGAGCGCGATGCTCAATTGATCTACACCCGTCGTGGCACTTACGCGCCGGTCGACAAGCTGGACCTGATCCTGGGTCGCATTGCCGGCCACCGTGACGGCTTCGGCTTCCTGATCCCGGACGATGGCAGCGACGACCTGTTCATGAGCCCGGCGCAAATGCGTCTGGTGTTCGATGGCGACCGTGCCCTGGCGCGGGTTTCTGGCCTCGACCGCCGTGGTCGGCGTGAAGGCGTGATCGTCGAAGTGGTGTCCCGCGCCCACGAATCCATCGTCGGCCGTTACTTCGAAGAAGGCGGCATCGGCTTCGTTGTGCCGGATAACCCGAAGGTCCAGCAGGAAGTGCTGATCACCCCGGGCCGTAATGGCGCCGCCAAGGTCGGCCAGTTCGTCGAGGTGAAAATCACCCACTGGCCAACGGCGCGCTTCCAGCCCCAGGGCGATATCGTTGAAGTGGTCGGCAACTACATGGCGCCGGGCATGGAAATCGACGTTGCCTTGCGCACCTACGATATCCCTCACGTCTGGCCTGAGGCCGTGCTCAAGGAAGCCGCCAAGCTCAAGCCGGAAGTCGAAGAGAAAGACAAAGAAAAACGCATCGACCTGCGTCATCTGCCGTTTGTCACGATTGACGGTGAAGATGCCCGCGACTTCGACGATGCGGTCTACTGCGAAGCCAAGCCTGGCAAGCTGCGCCTGTTCTCCGGCGGCTGGAAGTTGTACGTCGCGATTGCCGACGTGTCCAGCTACGTGAAGATCGGTTCGGCCCTGGATAACGAAGCCCAGGTGCGCGGCAACTCCGTGTACTTCCCAGAGCGCGTGATCCCGATGCTGCCCGAGCAGCTGTCCAACGGCCTGTGCTCCCTGAACCCGAAAGTCGACCGTTTGGCCATGGTGTGCGAGATGACCATCTCCAAAACCGGCGAAATGACCGACTACCAGTTCTACGAAGCGGTGATCCACTCCCAGGCACGCCTGACCTACAACAAGGTCAGCACCATCCTGGAAACGCCGAAGACCAGCGAAGCCAAGGCCCTGCGCACCGAGTACGCTGGCGTGGTGCCGCACCTCAAGCAGCTGTACTCGCTGTACAAGGTGTTGCTGGGTGCCCGTCATACCCGTGGCGCGATCGATTTCGAAACCCAGGAAACCCGCATTGTCTTCGGCTCCGAGCGCAAGATTGCGGCGATCACCCCGACCACCCGTAACGACGCGCACAAGCTGATCGAGGAGTGCATGCTGGCGGCCAACGTGGCCACTGCCGAGTTCCTCAAGAAGCACGAAATTCCTGCGTTGTACCGTGTGCACGACGGCCCGCCGCCGGAGCGCCTGGAAAAACTTCGCGCCTTCCTCGGCGAACTCGGCCTGTCCCTGCACAAAGGCAAGGACGGCCCGACGCCGAAGGATTACCAGGCCCTGCTGGCCAGCATCAAGGACCGTCCGGATTACCACGTGATCCAGACCGTGATGCTGCGCTCGCTGAGCCAGGCGGTGTACAGCGCCGATAACCAGGGCCACTTCGGCCTGAATTACGAGGCGTACACCCACTTCACTTCGCCAATTCGCCGTTACCCGGACTTGCTCACGCACCGGGCGATCCGCAGCGTGATCCATTCCAAGCAGAACACCCCGCACGTCAAGCGCGCCGGTGCCATGACCATTCCGAAAGCACGGATCTACCCGTACGACGAAGCGGCCCTGGAACAACTGGGCGAGCAGTGCTCCATGAGCGAGCGCCGCGCTGACGAGGCCACCCGCGACGTGGTGAACTGGCTCAAGTGCGAGTTCATGAAGGATCGCGTGGGCGAGTCGTTCCCGGGTGTCATCACCGCCGTGACCGGCTTTGGCCTGTTCGTCGAGCTGACCGACATCTACGTCGAGGGCCTGGTGCACGTCACCGCCTTGCCGGGTGATTACTACCACTTCGATCCTGTGCATCACCGCCTGGCGGGCGAGCGCACCGGTCGCAGCTTCCGCTTGGGCGATACCGTTGAAGTGCAGGTCATGCGTGTCGATCTCGACGAGCGCAAGATCGACTTCGGCATGCCTGACAAGCCGGCAGAGCCTGCGGGTCGTAAAAAACGTGGTGAAACCACGGCGCCTGCGTCCAAAGGCAAAGCGGCCACCCCAAAAACCACGGCCGAGCCTGCACCTGCCAAGGCTGGTCGTCGTTCTTCCGCCAAGGACAAGGCCCCTGAAGCCTACCGCCCAAGCGACGCGGCGGCGAAAAACGCCGAGCTGCGCAAGAGCCGCGAGTTGAAGCAGCAGTTGCTCAACGAAGCCAAAAGCGGTGGTAAAGCGGCGTCTGGGGGAAAGTCCCACGGGGCGGAAAAGCCGTCGAGCAAGCCAAGTAAACACCGTAAAGGCCCGCCAAAAGCGGGTTCGGCTCCCGCAAAAAGCGGCGGGTCGCGCAAACCTAAGGCCAAGTCATGAGTCTGGAAAAAATCTACGGCGTGCACGCCGTAGAAGCACTGCTGCGTCACCATCCCAAGCGCGTCAAGCAGGTGTGGTTGGCCGAAGGTCGCAGCGAGCCGCGCGTACAGGTGCTGGTCGAGTTGGCTACGCAGAATAAGGTTGCCATCGGCCAGGCCGAGCGTCGTGAAATGGACGTGTGGGTCGAAGGCGTTCACCAAGGTGTGGTGGCTGACGTCAGTCCGAGCCAGGTGTGGGGCGAGGCGATGCTCGACGAGCTGCTCGACCGTACCGAAGGTGCACCGTTGCTCTTGGTGCTGGACGGCGTGACCGACCCGCACAACCTCGGCGCCTGCCTGCGTTCGGCGGATGCTGCCGGTGCGCTGGCAGTGATCGTGCCCAAGGACAAGTCCGCGACCCTGACGCCGGTGGTGCGCAAGGTCGCCTGCGGTGCGGCGGAAGTGATTCCGCTGGTGGCCGTGACCAACCTGGCGCGTACCCTCGAGAAGCTCCAGCAGCGCGGCCTGTGGGTCGTGGGCACGGCGGGGGAGGCTGAGGTCAGCATTTATGACCAGGACCTTACCGGCCCTACCATCCTGATCATGGGCGCCGAAGGCAAAGGCATGCGCCGCCTGACCCGTGAGCATTGCGATTATCTGGTGCACCTGCCGATGGCCGGTAGTGTCAGCAGCCTCAATGTGTCGGTGGCGACGGGCGTGTGCCTGTTTGAAGCCCAGCGTCAGCGTGGTGCGAAGGCTAAGGCCAAGCCCAAGAAGTAATCACCATGTGGGGCTTGCCCCAATCCTGATGTAGGAGCGAGCTTGCTCGCGAAAAACGTCAACGATAACGCGGGCTTCCTGAATGAGCGCGGTGTCTGTGAGTTTTTCGCGAGCAAGCTCGCTCCTACATTTGTGTTTGTGGTGCTTGGGGTTGTTCAAATAATCACCAATTGCCTTGCGCCGCTTCTCCCCCTTCTCTACAATTGCGCCCCTTGCCTTCCTGGCAGGCACCGATGTGCCTCCCCTGCGGCAAGATCCATAAGTGTCATTCACTCCTTGTCTGACCGTTTTTGAGCGGCAGGCTACAACCCGTAAGGAGCATTCATGCGTCATTACGAAATCATCTTTTTGGTCCACCCGGATCAAAGCGAGCAAGTCGGCGGCATGGTTGAGCGTTACACCAAGCTGATCGAAGAAGACGGCGGCAAAATCCACCGTCTGGAAGATTGGGGCCGTCGTCAACTGGCCTACGCAATCAACAATGTTCACAAGGCTCACTACGTGATGCTGAACGTTGAGTGCACTGGCAAGGCCCTGGCCGAGCTGGAAGACAACTTCCGCTACAACGATGCTGTGATCCGTAACCTGGTCATCCGTCGCGAAGAAGCCGTTACTGGCCAATCCGAGATGCTCAAGGCTGAAGAAAACCGCAGTGAGCGCCGTGAGCGTCGCGACCGTCCTGAGCACGAAGGCGCTGATAGCGCTGATAGTGATGACAGCGACAACAGCGATAACGCTGACGAGTAATCCACGGACCTTTTAAGGAGCCTATCAAATGGCACGTTTCTTCCGTCGTCGTAAATTCTGCCGCTTCACCGCTGAAGACGTGAAAGAGATCGATTACAAAGATCTCAACACTCTGAAAGCCTACGTATCCGAGACCGGCAAAATCGTTCCAAGCCGTATCACCGGTACCAAAGCACGTTATCAGCGTCAGCTGGCCACCGCTATCAAGCGCGCCCGCTTCCTGGCCCTGCTGGCCTACACCGACAGCCACGGCCGCTGAGACCGGGCAGTCGACAAGTAGTAAGGGATTGAATGCATGCGCGCCTTAGCTGAGTTCATCATGCGCGGTCGCGTGCAGGCCACTCTGGTAGTGGCTGGATGTGCGGCATTGCCGTTGCTTTATTGGTTGGGTGCTGCCGCAGGTTGCCTTGTGCTACTGCGGCGCGGTTTGAAGGACGCCCTTGGCGTTCTTGCCCTGGGTTTGTTGCCGGCCTTGATCTGGTGGCTGCAAATGGGTGATCCACGGGTACTTCTGGTACTGCTGGGGTCATCGAGCCTTGCGTTGGTTTTGCGCGCAAGTGAGTCCTGGGTCCGCACGCTGCTGGTCAGCGTGGCATTGGGGTTGGTGTACTCAGTGATGCTTGGCGCGGCTTTCCGCCCGCAGATCGAGGCGCTGGCGCAGGAGATCGTCAAGATCCTGCCGTTGGCCCTCGGGGATCTCTACCAGCATTTGTCGGTAGATGAGCGAGCGCGGTTTGCGTCACTGATTGCCCCGGTCCTGACCGGCCTGATTGCGGCTTTGTTGCAGGTCGTCAGCGTGCTGAGCCTGATTCTTGGGCGTTATTGGCAGGCGTTGTTGTACAACCCGGGTGGTTTTGGTCGCGAGTTTCGCAGTATCAGAATCCCAGCGGGGCCGGCGATGTTGCTGCTGGCGTGCATGGTTGTCGGGCCGAACTTCGGCCCACAGATGGCCTTGCTGGCGCCGATTTGCAGCGTACCGCTGGTGTTTGCCGGGCTGGCCCTGATTCATGGGCTGGTTGCGCGAAAGCGCCTGGCCAGGTTCTGGCTGGTGGGGTTGTACGTCACGCTGTTGCTGTTCATGCAGCTGATCTATCCGTTACTCGTGGTCTTGGCCATTGTTGACAGCCTGATTGATTTTCGCGGTCGTCTGGCGTCGAAAGACGCCGATAACGCGAACGGTGAAGGTTAAAAGTTAGAGGATTTTCACATGCAACTGATCCTTCTGGAAAAAGTCGCCAACCTGGGCAACCTGGGCGACAAAGTGAACGTTAAGGCCGGCTACGGTCGTAACTACCTGCTGCCATACGGCAAAGCCACCGCTGCAACCGCTGCCAACCTGGCTGCGTTTGAAGAGCGTCGTGCTGAGCTGGAAAAAGCCGCAGCAGACAAAAAAGCGTCGGCCGAAACTCGCGCTGCCCAACTGGCTGAGCTGGAAGTGACTATCACTGCCACCGCTGGTGACGAAGGCAAGCTGTTCGGTTCGATCGGCACCCACGACATCGCTGATGCACTGACCGCCTCCGGCGTTGAAGTGCAGAAGAGCGAAGTTCGTCTGCCGAACGGCACCATCCGCAACGTAGGCGAATTCGACGTAGCCGTGCACCTGCACGCCGAAGTTGAAGCCACCGTACGCGTTGTCGTGGTAGCAGCTTAAGTCGCACCTAACTGACTGGCACCTCGCGTGCCAGCCGGTTAACATCGGGCACGATCCTGTTTACAGGTCGTGCCTTTTGTTTTTCTACACACCCCAAATTCCAAGTGGCCATGAACGAAATCTCCGCTCCTGAGCAATACGATCTGCAAACCGCTGCCCTGAAGGTGCCGCCGCATTCCATCGAGGCCGAACAGGCCGTGCTCGGTGGCTTGATGCTGGACAACAACGCCTGGGAACGCGTGCTGGATCAAGTCTCGGACGGTGACTTCTATCGTCATGACCACCGCCTGATCTTCCGCGCCATCGCCAAGCTGGCCGACCAGAACTCACCGATCGACGTGGTAACCCTGGCCGAGCAGTTGGACAAGGAAGGCCAGACCTCCCAAGTGGGTGGTCTGGGCTACCTCGGTGAGCTGGCAAAAAACACGCCGTCCGTCGCCAACATCAAGGCCTATGCCCAGATCGTCCGCGAGCGCGCCACGTTGCGCCAGTTGATCGGCATCAGCACCGAAATCGCCGACAGCGCCTTCAACCCCGAAGGCCGCACCGCTGCCGAGATCCTTGACGAAGCCGAGCGCCAGATCTTCCAGATCGCCGAGGCCCGCCCGAAAACCGGCGGCCCGGTCAGCGTCAACGACCTGCTGACCAAAGCCATCGACCGCATCGACACCCTGTTCAACACCGATGCCGCGATTACCGGTATTTCCACCGGTTACACCGACCTCGACGAAAAGACCAGCGGCCTGCAGCCGTCCGACTTGATCATCGTCGCCGGTCGTCCGTCCATGGGTAAGACCACCTTCGCGATGAACCTGGTGGAAAACGCCGTGTTACGCAGCGACAAGGCGGTGCTGGTGTACTCCCTCGAGATGCCAGGCGAATCGTTGATCATGCGTATGCTCTCGTCGCTTGGCCGTATCGACCAGACCAAGGTGCGTTCCGGCCAGCTTGAAGACGACGACTGGCCGCGCCTGACCTCAGCGGTCAACCTGCTCAACGACCGCAAGCTATTCATTGATGACACTGCGGGTATCAGCCCGTCCGAAATGCGCGCGCGTACCCGGCGCCTGGTGCGTGAGCATGGCGACATCGCCCTGATCATGATCGACTACCTGCAGTTGATGCAGATCCCCGGTTCCAGTGGCGACAACCGTACCAACGAGATTTCTGAAATCTCTCGTTCCTTGAAGGCCCTGGCCAAGGAATTCAACTGCCCGGTGGTGGCGTTGTCCCAGCTCAACCGTTCCCTGGAACAACGTCCCAACAAGCGTCCGGTGAACTCCGACTTGCGGGAATCCGGAGCGATCGAGCAGGACGCCGACGTGATCATGTTCGTGTACCGCGACGAGGTGTACCACCCCGAGACGGAACACAAGGGCATTGCCGAAATCATCATCGGCAAGCAGCGGAACGGCCCGATCGGGTTTATCCGGTTGGCGTTCATCGGCAAGTACACGCGTTTCGAGAACCTGGCGCCGGGTAGCTACAACTTCGACGACGACGAGTAGTTTCAAGCGCCTGTAAGGGCCTCATCGCAGGCAAGCCACAATTCCGACTACTACCGTCGGAATTGGTCAAAATTTGTGCTATATTCCGCGCCCGCGATTTTTCATCTTCACACCGGTCACCGTCATGCAAACAGCCAAGCCGTTATTTGACTATCCCAAGTACTGGGCCGAATGTTTCGGTCCTGCGCCATTCCTGCCGATGAGCAGGGAGGAGATGGATCAGCTTGGCTGGGATTCGTGCGACATTATCATCGTCACCGGTGATGCCTATGTTGACCACCCATCGTTCGGCATGGCGATCATCGGCCGGCTGCTGGAGTCCCAGGGCTTTCGCGTCGGGATCATCGCGCAACCGAACTGGCAGTCCAAAGACGACTTCATGAGGCTCGGCGAGCCGAACCTGTTCTTCGGCGTCGCGGCCGGCAACATGGACTCGATGATCAACCGCTACACCGCCGACAAGAAAATCCGCTCCGACGACGCCTATACCCCTGGCGGCATGGCCGGCAAACGTCCCGACCGTGCAAGCCTGGTGTACAGCCAGCGTTGCAAGGAAGCCTACAAGAACGTGCCGATCGTGCTTGGCGGCATCGAAGCTTCCCTGCGTCGTATCGCCCACTACGACTACTGGCAGGACCGCGTGCGCAACTCGATCCTGATCGACGCCACCGCCGATATCCTGCTGTACGGCAACGCCGAGCGGGCCATCGTCGAAGTTGCCCAGCGTTTGTCGTGGGGCCACAAGATCGAAGACATCACCGATGTGCGCGGTACCGCGTTCATCCGCCGTGATACGCCAGCCGGTTGGTACGAAGTGGATTCCACGCGCATCGACCGTCCGGGCAAGATCGACAAGATCATCAACCCGTACGTGAACACCCAGGACACCCAGGCCTGCGCCATCGAGCAGGAAAAGGGGCCGGTGGATGATCCGGAAGAAGCCAAGGTTGTGCAGATCCTGGCCAGCCCGCGCATGACCCGTGACAAGACCGTGATCCGCCTGCCATCGGTGGAAAAAGTCCGCGGCGACGCGGTGCTCTATGCCCACGCCAACCGCGTGTTGCACCTGGAAACCAACCCAGGCAACGCCCGCGCCCTGGTGCAGAAGCACGGTGAAGTGGACGTATGGTTCAACCCGCCGCCCATTCCGATGACTACCGAAGAAATGGACTACGTGTTCGGCATGCCTTATGCCCGCGTACCGCACCCGGCGTATGGCAAGGAGAAGATCCCGGCCTACGACATGATCCGTTTCTCGGTGAATATCATGCGTGGCTGCTTCGGCGGCTGCACCTTCTGCTCGATCACCGAGCACGAAGGCCGCATCATCCAGAACCGTTCCGAAGAGTCGATCATTCGCGAGATCGAAGAGATCCGCGACAAAGTGCCGGGCTTCACCGGCGTGATCTCCGACCTCGGCGGCCCGACGGCGAACATGTACCGCATCGCCTGCAAGAGCCCGGAAATCGAATCCGCGTGCCGCAAGCCGTCGTGCGTGTTCCCTGGCATCTGCCCTAACCTGAACACCGACCACTCGTCGTTGATCCAGCTGTACCGCAGCGCCCGTGCGTTGCCGGGTGTGAAGAAGATCCTGATCGCTTCCGGCCTGCGCTACGACCTGGCCGTCGAGTCGCCGGAATACGTCAAAGAGCTGGTCACCCACCACGTCGGTGGTTACCTCAAGATCGCCCCGGAACACACCGAGGAAGGTCCGCTCAACCAGATGATGAAGCCGGGCATTGGCAGCTATGACAAGTTCAAGCGCATGTTCGAGAAGTACACCAAGGAAGCGGGCAAGGAGCAGTACCTGATCCCGTACTTCATCGCCGCCCACCCGGGCACCACCGATGAAGACATGATGAACCTGGCCCTGTGGCTCAAGGGCAATGGCTTCCGTGCCGACCAGGTGCAGGCGTTCTACCCGTCGCCGATGGCCACCGCCACCGCGATGTACCACTCGGGCAAAAACCCGCTGCGCAAGGTCACCTACAAGAGCGACGCGGTGACCATCGTCAAGAGCGAGGAGCAGCGCCGCCTGCACAAGGCGTTCCTGCGTTACCACGACCCGAAGGGCTGGCCGATGCTGCGTGAAGCATTGACCCGCATGGGCCGTGCCGACCTGATCGGGTCGGGCAAGGACCAGTTGATCCCGCTGCACCAGCCGTCCACCGACAGCTACCAGAGCGCCCGGCGCAAGAACTCGACGCCGGCCGGCAGCCATAAGGTCGCCAAGGAAACCACCACCAAGATCCTCACCCAGCACACCGGCCTGCCACCCCGTGGCAGCGACGGCAGCAACCCGTGGGACAAGCGCGAGCAAGCCAAGGCTGCGGCCCAGGCGCGCAATAAGCAGGCGGCCAAAGAGCGCAGCGATGCGGCCAAGGGCAAGGGCGGCAAGCCTACGCGCAAGCCGGTTGTACCGCGGTGATCGACGTCTGAAATGCAAAACGCCAGCCTCGTGCTGGCGTTTTGCTTTCTGGTCGGTGGTGAGTCTGTTTGGTAAGGTGGCGCCCATTAGATTGCTATCGCAGGCAAGCCAGCTCCCACAAGAGAATGTATTTCAAGCGTGGGAGCTGGCTTGCCTGCGATGAGGCCGGTCTGGGCACTCTCGATTTCAAGGAAGAACACTTATGGGCAACCCCTTGCTCAACATCGGCATGGACTCCAACCGCTCCCAATTCATGGCGCGCCAGCGCATTGAGAGCCAGATCAACCTGCCGCGGCTGTTCGCCGTCATTGACGCCGACCCCAGCATCGTCGGCGCTGGCGTGGTGTACATCGACGCCGACTTCAACGTGATCACCCTGCGCGAATTCAAGCCCATCTGCAGCATCAAACCCAAGCGCGTCATTTTGCGCGAGGCGCAGAAGTACATCTCGCCGGCGCAGTTTGTCGAGCAGGTGAAGACCGACCCCCGTGAAGGGCGCCTCCAGAAGGAGGCCTTTGACATGGGGCTTTCCTGTGGGGCGGCGGTGATCGGCTGGATCGTGGTGTTCAGTGGCAGCGTCGCCGTACCGTTCACCGCCGGTGCCAGTGCTTTTGTGGTGGGTATCGGTGTCACGGCTGCGCTGGCCAGCAGCGCTCAGTGCGGGTTTGGCGTGGCCCGGACCTATAACGAGATCCTTGACCCAGATGCCAACGACCGCATGGACGACGCCCAGTGGTATGGCGCGGTGTCACCGATTCTCGATGCCGCGTCGTTGGTCGGGATCGGAACGGGAGCTTTCACCACATTAAGGCTGCTCAAGGCCAAAAAAGCCGCTGCGTTGGGCAAGAGCTGGTATGAATTGCTCAAGGGCTTGAATCGCCAGGAGCGCAAGAAGTTGACCCAGGAATTGCTCAGTCTCAAAGACCCAAGCCTGACCCCCAAGTTGCTCAAGTTGCAGCAGCGCGCCGGCACGTTGCCCAAGCGCTACAGCTCCACGGAAATTCGTCATGCCACGCTCACCCAGCTCAAGGACGCCTTGGGCGGCATGTTGGGTATCTGGGGCAGCTATCGAACCGGTCACGTTGGCTCGGCGTCGACGCTTGCCATTGGCCTGTATGAGGAACTGACGGAATGAAGGGGTTTCCCGATAGGCGCAGTTTCCTTGCGCGTTATTTTCCGGTGTTCATGGGCACCATCTTCATGGCGATTTTCTCTGGTTCGGTGGCTGTGTCCACGGCGGGCGTAACCTATTTGCGCGGGGTTGAACCGGCGCTCAAGGCCAACTACTCCGGGGCTGCAATCCTGATGCTGGTAGCGGTGCTGGTGTTTGGCAATGTGATGATTGCACGCGGATTCCCCTGGGCGACCCGGCTGGTGGCGAGCTACTTGGTGTGTTGCCTGCTGTTCGTTTTGCCGATGATTCAATACGGCCTCAATACCCTGGTGTACGGTTCGGCGGTGCTGTTTCCGCTGCTGGGTTTGTTGCTGCTCAACAGCAAGCGCCATCGTGAAATGCGTCAGCGATTACTCGAAATACGTCACCTGCGTCGGGCGGCGATTGCGCAACGCAAGACCCGTTGATTAGATAGGTTTATTGGCGGTAGGTGGCCTGTTTGTTAGGGGGGCGCTCATCAGATTGCTATCGCAGGCAAGCCAGCTCCCACAGGGGAATGCATTTCAAGTGTGGGCGCTGGCTTGCCTGCGATGAGGCCGGTCTGGGCACTTTCAATTTCAAGGAAGAACACTTATGGGCAGCTCCTTGTTCAACATCGGCATGGATTCCAACCGCTCTCAATTTATGGCGCGCCAGCGTATCGAGAGCCTGATCAACCTGCCACGGCTGTTCGCCGCCATCGATGCAGACCCCGCCATTGTCGGTGCAGGTGTTGTGTATATCGATGCCGATTTCAACGTTGTCACCCTGCGCGAATTTCAGCCCATCTGCAGCATCGCACCCAAGCGTTTGATCCTGCGTGAGGCGCAGAAGTACATCGCACCAACGCAATTCGCTCAGCAGGTGCAAGACAATCCGCGTGAGTCCCGCTTGGTGGGCGAAGCGGTCAATACCACGCTATCGTGTGCCGGCGCGGTTATCGGTTGGATCGTGGTGCTCAGTGGTTCCGTCGCAGTTCCGTTTTCGGCGGGGGCCAGTTCGGTGGTCGTGGCGCTCGGCTATACGGCCGCGGCAGCCAGTTCTGTGCAGTGCTTTGCCAGCGGCTATCGCACCGTCAATGAGATCCGCAACCCCGCGCGCAATGATCAGCTCGACAGTGAGGAGTGGTACCAATACACCATGATTGCCCTGGATGCGGCGTCGTTGGTTGGGGTGGGTTCATCGGCATTGGCAACGGTCAAGCTGGTGCGGCTGAATAAGGCCTCTACCGGGAAAAGTGTGAGAGAGGTGCTCAGGGGCCTGAATCGACAGGAGCGCGCCAAGTTGACCAAAGAGCTGCTGAGCATCAACGACCCACGCTTGACGTCCAAGATGATCAAGTTAAAGCAGTTGTCGGGCGAGTTGCCTAAGCGGTTCACGCCCACCGAGGTCAAGCATGCAACGGTCACGCAGATCAAGGACGCGTTGGGCGCAGCCATCGGTTTTACCGGTAGTGCGGTGTCAGGGAACGTACGCACAATTGCCATAGGTCTGTATGAGGAGGCCGAACAATGAACGAGCTGCCTAGCATTCGCAGTTTTCTGTCGACGTATTTCCCCGTCTTTATGGGGGCGATATTCGTCTGCATTTTCACCCTCGTGTTTGCGGTTCCGGTGTTCTTCGATAGCTATATGCCAAGCCTGTCCATGGCAGATAATGCCAAATACTCCTTCCTGGCGGGTATCGCACTCACGCTAGTCATTGTGCACTGCAATTTCATGATCGCACGCGGGCGTCCCCAATGGATTTGGCCGCTAGTGTTGCTGCTGGGGGTATGCTTTCTGGGTGTATTGCCAACACTCAATGATCAACCGAACGGGGTGGTATATGCCTTGAGCCTGGTGTTTCCATTAATTGGGCTATTGCTGTTCAACAGCAAACGCCACCGTGAAATGCGCCAGAAACTGGTCGAAGTCCGCTGCCTGCGCCAGGCCATGATTGCCCAACACAAACACCATTGATTGGGTAGATTCACCACCTGCCCTCAGCCCGGCGCTACAAATGTGTGCAGCGCCTGCACCATAGCCACAACGTTGGCGCCGTTTTGGTGCTGTACTGCACCGGGCCTGACGTTTTAGTGCAATGACTGCTGCTGTGGCATAAGTCTTGCGCGCGTTGTGCTTATGCCCTGGCTCGCAGGAGGCCGCCGTGTCGATTCATGTCGCGTTGCACCACGTTACGCATTACCGCTACGACCGTGCTGTCGAACTCGGCCCACAGATCGTTCGGCTACGTCCGGCAGCCCATAGCCGTACGCGAATACTGTCCTACGCGCTGAAGGTGTTGCCCGGGCAGCATTTCATCAACTGGCAGCAAGACCCCCAGGGCAATTATCTGGCGCGCCTGGTGTTCCCGGAAAAGACTGACGAGTTGCGCATTGAGGTCGACCTGGTCGCCGAGATGGCGGTGTTCAATCCGTTCGATTTTTTCCTCGAGCCCTACGCCGAAAAAATCCCGTTCAGCTACGCCGCCGATGAGCAGCGCGAGCTGGCGCCGTACCTGGAAACCTTGCCGCTGACGCCAAGGTTTGCCGCTTACCTGGCCGGTATCGATCGCACGCCGCTGCCTGCTGTGGATTTCCTGGTCGGCCTCAACCAGCGCCTGGCCGCCGATATCGGTTACCTGATTCGCATGGAGCCGGGTGTGCAAACCCCGGAATTTACCCTGGAAAACGCGTCCGGCTCCTGCCGCGACTCGGCCTGGTTGTTGGTGCAATTGCTGCGCAACCTCGGGTTGGCGGCGCGATTTGTCTCTGGTTACCTGATACAGCTCACCGCTGACGTCAAAGCCCTCGACGGCCCGTCCGGTACCGAGGTGGACTTCACCGACCTGCACGCCTGGTGCGAAGTGTATCTGCCCGGCGCTGGCTGGATTGGCCTGGATGCCACGTCCGGGTTGTTCGCCGGTGAAGGGCATATCCCCTTGGCCTGCAGCCCCGATCCATCGTCTGCCGCGCCCATCAGTGGGTTGGTTGAGCCGTGCGAATGCGAGTTCACCCATGAGATGTCGGTGGAGCGCATCTGGGAAGCGCCACGGGTGACCAAGCCCTACACCGAAGCACAATGGTTGGCGATCCAGGCCCTGGGCCGGCAGATCGACGGCGACCTGCTCAAGGACGACGTACGCCTGACCATGGGCGGCGAGCCGACCTTCGTCTCTATTGACGACCCAGACGGCGCCGAATGGAACACCGCAGCCCTGGGCCCGGACAAGCGTCGCCTGTCGGCCGAGCTGTTCCAGCGCCTGCGCCAGCACTATGCGCCCAAGGGCCTGGTGCATTTCGGCCAAGGCAAGTGGTATCCCGGCGAGCAACTGCCGCGCTGGTCGCTCAATTGCTACTGGCGCCGCGACGGGGTGCCGATCTGGCACAACAGCGCACTGATCGCCGATGAGCAAGAAGACTACGGCGCCGATGGGGTGATGGCCGGGCGTTTCCTGGCCAGCGTCGCCGAGCGCCTGAAACTGCCGGCGCGCTTTGTGTTCCCGGCGTTCGAGGACAATTTCTACTACCTGTGGCGCGAAGGGGCGCTGCCCCAGAACGTCACCGCCCAGGACCCGCGCCTGAGCGACGACCTGGAGCGTGAGCGCCTGCGCAAAGTGTTCAGCCAGGGCCTGGATAAAGTCATCGGCCAGGTGCTGCCGCTGGCACGTACTGCGGCCAATGACCGCTGGCAGAGTGGGCGTTGGTACCTGCGCGACAACCATTGCCGGTTGGTGCCGGGTGATTCGCCGCTGGGTTACCGGCTGCCCTTGGCTTCCCAGCCCTGGGTGACGGCGGCTGAGTATCCGTTCATACACCCCACCGACCCGAACCAGGACCAGCCCGAGCTTCCCACTGCGGCGCAATTGCGCAGCCATGGCGAGCCGGCCCCGGACGACGAGCGTGTGCCCAAGGTCGACGAGTCCGCCGACTGGCTGACCCGTACCGCGCTGTGCGCCGAAGCACGGGAAGGCCGCCTGTACCTGTTTATGCCGCCGCTGGAGCGCATCGAGGATTACCTGGAGCTGGTGACTGCCATTGAGGCCACCGCCGAAGAGCTGCATTGCCCGGTACTGCTGGAGGGCTACGAGCCGCCAGCGGATACGCGCCTGAGCAATTTCCGGGTCACGCCAGATCCCGGTGTCATCGAGGTCAACGTACAGCCGTCCGCCACCTGGGACGAGTTGGTAGAACGCACCGAATTCCTCTACGAAGAGGCCCGGCAAACCCGCCTGACCACCGAGAAGTTCATGATCGATGGGCGCCATACCGGCACCGGTGGCGGTAACCACTTCGTACTGGGCGGTGCGACGCCCAAGGATTCGCCCTTCCTGCGCCGACCGGACCTGCTGCGCAGCCTGATCAGCTACTGGCACAACCACCCGTCGTTGTCCTATTTGTTCTCCGGACTGTTTATCGGCCCCACCTCCCAGGCGCCCAGGGTAGATGAGGCGCGCAACGATGCGCTGTATGAACTGGAAATCGCCTTCGCGCAGATGCCTGCACCGGGCGAGGAGTGCCCGCCGTGGTTAGTGGATCGCCTGTTGCGCAACCTGCTGATCGACGTGACGGGTAATACCCATCGCGCCGAATTCTGTATCGACAAACTTTACTCACCCGACGGCGCCACTGGCCGCCTGGGGCTGCTGGAACTGCGCGCCTTTGAAATGCCCCCCCATGCGCGCATGAGCCTGACCCAACAGTTGTTGCTGCGGGCGCTGGTCGCGCGGTTCTGGCGCGAGCCCTATGCGCCGCCGAAGCTGGCGCGCTGGGGCACTGAACTGCATGACCGTTTCCTGTTGCCGCACTTTATCGAGCAGGACTTTGCCGACGTGATCGTCGAGCTGAACGCGGCCGGCTACCCGCTGCGTGCCGAATGGTTCGCGGCGCATCTGGAGTTTCGTTTCCCCAAGGTGGGCGACTACGCCGTCAGCGGTATCGAACTGGAACTGCGCCAGGCCTTGGAGCCTTGGCATGTGCTGGGCGAGGAGGGCGCAGTGGGTGGCACGGTGCGGTATGTGGATTCGTCCCTGGAGCGCCTGCAAGTGAAGTTGAGCGGGTTGCCACCGCAACGCTACCTGCTGACCTGCAATGGCGTGCCGGTGCCGCTGCAACCAACCGGCCGCGTCGGCGAGTTCGTGGCGGGCGTGCGTTACCGCGCCTGGCAACCGGCCAACTGCCTGCAACCGACCATCCCCGTGCATGCGCCGCTGGTATTTGACCTGCTCGACACCTGGATGCAGCGTTCGTTGGGTGGCTGCCAATACCATGTGGCGCACCCGGGCGGGCGCAATTACGACAGCCTGCCGGTGAACGCCAATGAGGCGGAGAGCCGGCGGATGGCGCGTTTTTTCCGCTTGGGGCATAGCCCGGGCAAGCTGCCAGTGCCGACTGTAACGGTAAACGATGAGTTGCCAATGACCCTGGATTTGCGGCGTTTCACAAAAAATAAGGAATGAACATGATCCAAGTGTGGGAGGGCTTTTGTGGCGAGGGAGCTTGCTCCCGCTGGGGTGCGAAGCACCCCCAATAGCAGGCGACTGCTGCGCAGTCGAGCGGGAGCAAGCTCCCTCGCCACAACAAGCCAGCCCCCCACATTGGATCGTAGTGAATTTGAGTTAACCTGACTTCCCTTGCCTCTGCCGAGCGTTCCATGTCCGACTTGCTCGACCGTTACCCGCTCACCGCGGGCACCTATCACGAACTGCTGGACGCCAGCGGCGCGGTGCGTGCCCATTGGCGACGCTTGTTCGATCACCTGCAACGCAGCACGCCCGCACAACTGGCCCAGCGCCAGGCGTTGTTGACGCGTCAGATCCAGGAAAACGGCGTCACCTATAACGTCTACGCCGACCCCAAGGGCGCCGACCGCCCCTGGGAACTGGACCTGCTGCCTCATGTGCTGGCGGCCGAGGAGTGGCAGCAACTGTCGGCCGGCATCGCCCAGCGTGCGCGCCTGCTCAATGCGGTGCTGGCCGACCTGTATGGCCCGCAGCGCCTGATCAAGGAAGGCTTGCTGCCGGCCGAACTGGTGTTCGGGCATAACAATTTTCTGTGGCCGTGCCAGGGCATCCAGCCGCCCGACGGTGCGTTCCTGCATCTGTACGCGGTCGACCTGGCGCGCACGCCGGACGGCCGCTGGTGGGTCACCGCCGACCGTACCCAAGCCCCATCGGGCGCCGGCTACGCCCTGGAAAACCGCACCATCGTGTCCCGCGCCTTCCCGGACCTGTACCGGGATATGCAGGTGCAGCACCTCACCGGTTTCTTTCGCACGCTGCAGGAAACCCTGGCGCGTCAGGCCCCTGGCGATGACCAGCCGCCGCTGATCGTGCTGCTCACGCCGGGGCGTTTCAACGAAAGCTATTTCGAACACCTGTACCTGGCGCGCCAGCTCGGGTACCCCTTGGTAGAGGGCGGCGACCTCACCGTGCGCGACAGCACCGTGTTCCTGAAAACCCTTAGCGGCCTGCGCCGGGTGCACGCGATCATGCGTCGCCTTGATGATGATTTCTGCGACCCGCTGGAGCTGCGCACCGACTCCGCGCTCGGCGTGCCGGGCCTGCTCGACGCCGTACGCCAAGGCAATGTGCTGGTGGCCAATGCCTTGGGCAGCGGCGTGCTGGAGTCCCCGGGGTTGCTGGGCTTTTTGCCCAAGATCAACGAGTTTTTGTTCGGTGAAGCCTTGATCCTGCCGTCGATTGCCACCTGGTGGTGCGGCGAAGCGCCGGTGCTTGCCGAAGCCCTGGAAAAACTCCCGGAGCTGCTGATCAAGCCGGCATTTCCCTCACAAAGTTTCGCCCCGGTGTTTGGTCGCGACCTTGACGACGAACAGCGCCAGGCCCTGGCTGAACGCATGCGTGCGCGGCCCTATGCCTATGTCGCCCAAGAGCTGGCGCAACTGTCTCAGGCGCCGGTATGGCACACCGTGGATGACCACCTGCAACACCGTGCCATTGGTATGCGTGTCTACGCCGTGGCCAGTGAAGACGGTTATCGGGTACTGCCCGGTGGCCTGACTCGCGTGGCGGCCGACGCCGATGCCGAGGTGGTGTCGATGCAGCGCGGCGGGGCGAGCAAGGACACCTGGGTACTCGGCGAACGCGTGCCGGGTGGCGAGCAGTGGCGCGCCCAACGCACCATTGGCGCCTATGACCTGGTGCGCCGCGATCCCTATCTGCCCTCGCGCGTGGTGGAAAACCTGTTCTGGTTCGGTCGTTACTGCGAGCGCTGCGACGACAGTGCGCGCTGGCTGCGCATTGTGCTGGCGCGGTATGTCGACGGCGACGATCCGCTGGCGTTGCAGGCCGCCGTCGAACTGGGCGAAAGCCTGCGCCTGTTGCCTGAGGAGGGCGAGCTGCCTGAGCGCCTGCTCGCCGCTTTGCTGGGTGATGACTGGCCTTCAAGTCTGCGCGCCAACCTGCAGCGCCTGCAGTGGGCGGCATCCCAGGTGCGCGGCAAGTTGTCCAGGGAAAACTGGCAAGCCCTGGTGGAGCTGCAACGCGAAGCCATGGAACTGGAAAGCGACACTGCAGACTTTGGCGAGCTGCTCGACTTTCTCAACCGCCTGGTGATGTCCCTGGCGGCACTGTCCGGTTTTGCCCTGGACGACATGACCCGCGATGAAGGCTGGCGCTTTTTGATGATGGGCCGGCGTATCGAGCGTTTGCAGTTTCTGAGCAGCAGCCTTGCGGCGTTCCTGCGCGGTGTGGCGGTGTTCGATCAGGCCGGGCTGGAATGGTTGCTGGAGCTGGGCAACAGCAGTATCACCTACCGCTCGCGCTACCTGGCGGTGCCGCAGTTGATCCCGGTGCTCGACCTGCTGCTGCTCGACGAGCAGAACCCCCATGCGGTGCTGTTCCAGCTCAAGTTGGTGAGCCGCACCCTGCGCCGTCTCAATGATGATTTTGGCGTGCCCCGTGAAACCGGGCTGGTGCCTTTGGTCGAGTGCCTGGCGCGTTTTGACCTGGGCTGCCTGGAGAACGGCCTGTTTGGCGAAACCAGCGTGCGTGCCGCGCTGGACGGCCTGGCCGACCTGTTGCAAGCGGTGGCCGATGAAAGCGGGCAAGTGTCGGATCGCCTGGCGCTGCGCCATTTTGCCCACGTGGATGATGTCAGCCAGCAAACGGTGTCGGTGTAATGAGCGCGCGCTACCAGATTTTCCACGATACCCATTACCACTATGACAGCCCGGTGTCCCTGGCCCAGCAACTGGCGCACCTCTGGCCAAGGCCGTGCGCCTGGCAGAAGTGCACCTGGCAGCAGTTGGATATCAGCCCGGAACCCACCTCGCGCCGCGACGAACTGGACGTATTCGGCAACCCGATCACTCGCCTGGCGTTCGAACGGCCCCATGATGAATTGCTGGTGAACGCCGGGCTCACCGTGGAAGTGCTGGCGCGACCCGCTCTGGACTTCCAGCGGTCGCCGCCCTGGGACCACACCCGCGACAGCCTGACTTACAGCAGCCAGGCATTGAGCTCCGAACTGATCGAAGCCTGTCGTTATCGCTTCGAGTCGCCCTATGTCCATCTGAAGAAAACTTTCGTCGAGTTCTCCGAAAGCTGCTTCCCGCCCGGCGAGCCTTTACTGCTGGGCACGCAGGTATTGATGGAGAAGATCTTCAGCGAATTTACCTTCGATGCCGAAGCCACCCAGGTCGCCACGCCGCTGGTTGAAGTGCTGGAGCGCCGTCGCGGCGTGTGCCAGGACTTCGCTCACCTGATGCTTGCCTGCCTGCGTTCCCGTGGCCTGGCGGCGCGCTATATCAGCGGCTACCTGCTCACCCAGCCACCGCCCGGCCAGCCACGGCTGATTGGCGCGGATGCTTCCCATGCGTGGGTTTCGGTGTTTTGCCCGGTATCAGGCTGGGTGGATTTTGACCCGACCAACAATGTGCAGCCGGCGCTGGAGCACATCACCCTGGCCTGGGGCCGGGACTTTTCTGATGTGTCGCCATTGCGGGGGGTGATTCTGGGGGGAGGCAGCCATGACCCGGAGGTGCGGGTGACGGTGATGCCGCTGGAATGAAAAACGATCATTCCCACGCTCTGCGTGGGAATGCCTGCTGTGACGCTCTGCGTCACCCTTGCGCTGGCTTCAAGCCTGGTGCGGGACGCGGAGCGTCCGGGGCTGCATTCCCACGCGGAGCGTGGGAACGATCATTCAGTTGGGGCTTTCGGGGTTTCGGTCTCGTCAGGTGCCGCTTCACCTTCGGCATCCGGGTTCAGCGCGCCGGCTTCTTCCTCAGCAGCGGCTTTCTTGCGTTGCAGCTTTTCCTCTTTCTTCTGTTCCTTGGCCAAGTCTCTCTGACGTTTGGCGAAGGAGTAATTAGGTTTGGCCATGGGCGATCCTCTAGGGTCGAAGGTGAGGGTGGGCGGCGCGCAGCTGCCTCGGGTCGTCATGGTAGCAGCTTCGGGGGGGCGTTTGCTTTCACTTACCGCAGGCGTAGGCAGCCAGGAGGCCGTTGAACAGGTGATTGAGGTGCATGGCATGAACTCCCGTGAGTGATGGGCCGATCATAATCAGGGTGCGGCAGTTTGGCTGGTTGATTGTGTTGATGAAGCTGATAGCCTAAAGTTGTATACAATCTGTTGATTCAGATCATAAGAACTCAAGCCTGATTGAGGCACCCTTACCGCAATCCGCGTTTTTAAAACCCTGCCTTGGAGATTCACATGTTTGCCAAACTCGTTGCTGTTTCCCTGCTGACTCTGGCGAGCGGCCAGTTGCTTGCTGCAGAGTGCAAGGTCACTGTCGACTCCACCGACCAAATGTCGTTCAACACTAAAGAAATCACCATCGACAAGAGCTGCAAGCAGTTCACCGTTGAGCTGACTCACTCGGGTAACCTGCCCAAGAACGTGATGGGCCATAACTGGGTGCTGACTACCGAAGCCAATATGCAACCGGTGGCAACCGACGGCATGGCTGCGGGGATCGACAAGGATTACCTGAAAGCCGGTGATGAGCGCATCATCGCCCACACCAAGATCATCGGTGCTGGCGAGAAAGACTCGGTGACCTTCGACGTCTCCAAGCTGAAGGCCGATGAGAAATACAGCTTCTTCTGCTCGTTCCCAGGCCACATCTCGATGATGAAAGGTGCTGTGGTTCTGAAGTAAGACCGCGTTATCGTTCATCGCAGACAAGCCAGCTCCCACATTCGACCGCATTCCCATGTTGGAATCCGGTCAAGTGTGGGAGCTGGCTTGCCTGCGATGGCGATGTGACAATCAATGCAAAACGATCAGGTTCACCTCAAGGCGCAAACGGCATCACCCGCTTGTGCTCAGTCTTGCGATAGGTCTCGCAGATAATTCTGAACGCCTCCTCACGCACCGGCTCACCCTGCAGGAACGCATCAATCTCGGCATAGGTCACGCCATGTGACGCCTCGTCCGGCTTGCCCGGCGACAGGTCTTCGAGGTCGGCGGTCGGCACCTTCTCCACCAGCGATTCCGGCGCGCCAAAGTGACGGGCAATGGCCCGCACCTGATGCTTCACCAGCCCGCTCAACGGTGCCAGATCGCACGCGCCATCACCGAACTTGGTGTAGAAGCCCATCACCGCTTCCGCCGCATGGTCGGTGCCGATCACCAGCCCACCGGCCGCGCCGGCGATGGTGTACTGCGCCACCATACGCATGCGCGCCTTGGTGTTGCCCAGCACGAAGTCACGGGACGCCGCGGCCTTGCCTTCAAATGCGGCCACTTCATTGGCCAGGGCTTTAACCGCCGGGCCGATGTTCACGGTGTGACGTTCATCCGGCTCGATAAAGTCCACCGAGGCCTGGGCGTCGTGCTCGTCGAACTGGGTTTCGTAGGGCAGGCGCACGGCGATAAAGCGGTACGCCTCATCGCCGGTGCTGGCGCGCAGTTCCTGCACCGCACGTTGGGCCAACAGGCCTGCGGTCAGGGAGTCGACACCACCACTGATGCCGAGCACCAGGGTCTTGAGCCCGGAATTGCGCAGGCAGTCCTGGATAAAGGCCACGCGCCGGGCAACCTCGGCTTCGAGTGCGGCCTGGTCCTTGAACGGGGCTTGCACCTTGAGCTGTTGTGCAATCTCACGCTGTACGGCTTGCATGATTCACTCCTTGCTGGATAGGGCAGGTACTTTGAAAACGTGACGCAAATAGGCGACAAAATTCGGGTCGGTGCAATGGGTCTTGCCCGCTTCATCGGAAATCTTCGCGACGGGCTGGCCATTGCAGGCGGTCATTTTAAGCACGATGCTCATCGGTTCCACCCCTGGAATATCACAGGTCAGGTTGGTGCCGATGCCAAAGCTCACATTAATGCGACCGCGCAACGCCCGAAATATTTCCAAGGCTTTGGGCAATGTCAGACTGTCGGAGAACACCAGGGTCTTGCTCATCGGTTCGATGCCCAGCTTGTGGTAGTGAGCGATGGCTTTTTCTGCCCACTGGATCGGATCACCGGAGTCATGGCGCAGGCCGTCGAACAGCTTGGCGAAGTACAAGTCGAAGTCGCCGAGGAACGCGTCGGTGGTGATGCAATCGGTGAGGGCGATACCCAACAGGCCACGGTACTCGCGCACCCAGCAATCAAGGGCGGCGATCTGGCTGTCGATCAGGCGCGGGCCGAGTTGCTGGTGGGCCATGATCCACTCGTGGGCCATGGTGCCCAGCGGCTTCATATCGAATTCGCGCGCCAGGTGCACGTTGCTGGTGCCGACAAAGCGCCCAGGGAAATCGTGCTTGAGCACGCTGACCACTTCCTCCTGCACCCGGTAGGAAAAACGCCGGCGCGTGCCGAAGTCTGCCACTTGCAGCTCCGACAGCTCATCGCTGCTGGCGTTGGCGGTCAACCAGTCGAACTTGCGATACAGCTGCTCGCGGGCCTGTTCAAGGATCACGGTCTGGTAGCGGTAGCGGTTACGCACCTCGCTGACGATGGCCAGCATTGGCACTTCAAACAGGATCACATGCAGCCACGGTCCGCGCAGGCGGATAAACAACTCGCCGTTCTCGATGCCGGTTTGCACATACCGCAGGTTGAAGCGAAACAGCCCGAGGAAGCGCAGAAAATCCGGCTTCATAAAGCTGATGCGTTCCAGGAAACCCAATTGATCGGGGCTCAGGCTCAGCTCGGCGAGGCGCTCGATCTGGTAACGAATCTCCGCCAGGTAAGGGCGCAGGTCTTCGCTGTTACGGCAACGAAACTCCCATTCAACTTCCACGTTCGGGTAGTTGTGCAGCACCGCCTGCATCATGGTCAGCTTGTAGAAGTCGGTGTCGAGCAGGTTCTGCACGATGCGATCGGCAAACACACTCTCGCTCATAACGGGAATCTCCAGACGGGTCGGCGATGGAGGCCGGCCTTTACGCACAATTGAGGAAGGGGGTTAGTGGCGCATAGACTTGTGGGGTTTTGCCAGTGATTTTTTCAGTAAGGCCACTGGCGCCATCGCAGGCAAGCCAGCTCCCACATTTGGAGTGCATTCCAAACGGTGGGAGCTGGCTTGCCTGCGATGGCGATTCTCCAGGCGCTAAAGCACCTGCTCCATCATCCACTTCACAAACTCGCGCACCTTGGGCACCTCCGCCGAATGCTCGGGATACGCCAGGTAGTAAGCATCCTGGCTCGGCATCGCATGTTGCCAGGGGATCACCAACTTGCCCTCGGCCAATTCCTCCTCCACCAGAAAACGCGGCAACAGCGCCACGCCGCATCCCACCTGCGCCGCACGAATACACATATAAAACGTGTCGAACCGCGGCCCATGGTAGCTGTGCTCGGTATGGAAACCCTGGCTGGCGAACCAGTCATGCCAGCCCTGGGGCCTCGAAGCGTTTTGCAGTAGCACCAGTTCACTCAGTTGTGTGGGGTCGGTGAAGGGCTGGGAGGGCAGGCTGTCGGGCGAACACACCGGTACCAGTTCTTCACTGAACAATTTCAGGCTCTCGGTGCCGGGGCGTGCGCCCTGGCCGAAATAGAACGCCATGTCGGCCTTGCCTTGCAGTAACTCGTCCGGCTCCTGTTCGTTGCACAGGTCCAGGTGGATCTGCGGGTGGCGCAAACGCCAACCCTTGAGGCGCGGCACCAGCCAGCGTGCGCCAAAAGTGTAGGGCGTGGACACGCGCAGCACTTCGGTTTCACCGCCGTAGGAGCGCAGGTAGTGGGTGGACATTTCCACTTGGGTGAGGATCTTGCGCACTTCCACCAGGTACAGGTCGCCCGCCGGAGTCATCTGCAAGCGGCGGCGCACGCGGCGAAACAGCAGGTGTTGCAACAGTTCTTCCAGCTGCGCTACTTGTTTGCTCACCGCGCTTTGGGTGAGGTTCAGTTCCTCGGCGGCGCGGGTGAAGCTCAGGTGGCGGGTGGCCGCTTCGAAACACTGCAGGGCGGTGATCGAGGGCAAATATCTTTTGTTCAGCACGGCATGCCTCTTTTTATTCTTTGCATGAATAAAGGGAATGATATCTCGCCTAATCGTCGTTTGTTGGCAAGTCTTGGGCCAGCTACAAATAGGCTCAGGATCGCCGTGCAAGCAGCGGCGCGATTTTTCTACGCAGATTTGAAGGAGTGACCCATGGTTGCCGCATTGCTTGATCGTCTCGGGGTAAACCCGGCGCTGTACCAGGCTGGGAAACAACCCGTGCATTCACCGATTGATGGCAGCCGTATCGGCAGTGTCCATTGGGAAGGCGCCGCCGAGGTGGAGCAACAGGTCAGTCGCGCCGAGCATGCATTCGAAGCCTGGCGCAAGGTGCCGGCGCCGCGGCGTGGCGAGCTGGTGCGCCAGTTCGGCGACGTATTGCGCGAGTACAAGGCCGACCTGGGCGAACTCGTTTCTTGGGAGGCCGGCAAGATCACCCAGGAAGGTTTGGGTGAAGTGCAGGAAATGATCGACATCTGCGATTTCGCCGTCGGCCTGTCGCGCCAGTTGTACGGCTTGACCATCGCCTCCGAGCGCCCCGGCCACCATATGCGTGAAACCTGGCACCCGCTGGGCGTGGTCGGCGTGATCAGCGCCTTCAACTTCCCCGTGGCCGTGTGGGCGTGGAACACCGCGCTGGCCTTGGTGTGCGGCAACGCGGTGATCTGGAAACCGTCGGAAAAGACCCCGCTCACTGCACTGGCGTGCCAGGCCTTGTTCGAGCGCGTACTGAAAAAATTCGACGGTGCCCCCGAGTACCTCAGCCAAGTGATCATCGGCGGCCGCGACGCCGGCGCTGCGCTGGTGGATGACCCGCGCGTTGCCCTGATCAGCGCCACCGGCAGCACGCGTATGGGCCGTGAAGTGGCACCCAAAGTCGCCGCGCGTTTCGCCCGCAGCATCCTTGAGCTGGGCGGCAACAACGCGATGATCCTCGGCCCAAGCGCCGACCTGGACATGGCCGTGCGCGCTATCCTGTTCAGCGCAGTGGGCACCGCCGGCCAACGCTGCACCACCCTGCGCCGCCTGATCGCCCATGAGTCGGTCAAGGAAGAAATCGTCACCCGCCTCAAGGCCGCCTATTCCAAAGTGCGCATCGGCCACCCACTGGAAGGCAACCTGATCGGCCCGCTGATCGACAAGCACAGTTTCGACAACATGCAGGACGCCCTTGAGCAAGCCTTGAGCGAAGGCGGCAAGGGGTTCGGCGGCAAGCGCCAACTGCAAGACAAATTCCCCAACGCCTACTACGTATCGCCGGCCATCGTGGAAATGCCCGAGCAAAGCGACGTAGTGTGCAGCGAAACCTTCGCGCCGATTCTTTACGTGGTCGGCTACACCGACTTCGCCGAAGCCCTGCGCCTGAACAACGCCGTGCCACAAGGCTTGTCATCCTGCATCTTCACCACTGACGTGCGTGAAGCCGAGCAGTTCATGTCGGCGGTGGGCAGCGACTGTGGCATTGCCAACGTCAACATCGGCCCGAGCGGCGCGGAGATCGGTGGCGCGTTCGGGGGTGAAAAAGAAACCGGCGGCGGGCGTGAATCGGGCTCGGATGCGTGGCGCGGGTATATGCGCAGGCAGACCAATACCGTGAACTACTCGCTGGAACTGCCGTTGGCACAAGGCATCACGTTCGACTGACCAGACTGATCGTTCCCACGCTCTGCGTGGGAACGCATTCTGTGACGCTCCGCGTCACGACAATGCGGACGCGGAGCGTCCAAGGCTACATTCCCACGCAGAGCGTGGGAACGAGCGGTGGTGAATTCATCCCGGAGTCTGGCAATGGCACTGCGCGAAACATGTTTATGGGAACACCTCACTCCAGGCCGCCCCGACCGAGCCGCGCTCAAGGGCGCGGTCAAGGTGGATGTGTGCGTGATCGGCGCTGGCATCACCGGTTTGTCGGCGGCCATTCATTTGCTGGAACAGGGTAAAAGCGTCGCCGTACTCGAGGCCCATCGCACCGGCCACGGTGGTTCGGGGCGCAACGTCGGGCTGGTTAACGCCGGCCTGTGGATTCCACCGGACGAGATCGAGGCCGGTTTCGGCACGGCGGTGGGCAGCCAGCTCAACCGCATGTTGGGTGCGGCGCCGTCCCTGGTGTTCAGCCTGATCGACAAGTACAACATCGACTGCCAATTGCGCCGTGAAGGCACCTTGCACATGGCGCACAACGCCCGTGGCGAGGCGGATTTGCGCAGCCGTGAGCAGCAGTGGAAACGCCGTGGCGCACCGGTTGAGTTACTCACCGGCCAGGCTTGCGAGCAAGCCACCGGTACTCGGAAAATCGCCGCCGCATTGCTGGATCGGCGCGCAGGCACCTTGAACCCCATGGCCTACACCACTGGGTTGGCGAATGCCGCCGCAGCGTTGGGCGGGCAGTTGTTCGATCATTCCCCGGTCACCCAGCTTGAACGCCAAGGCGCCGATTGGTCGGTGCAGACCGCCGAGGGCGCGGTGCAGGCCGCGCAGGTGGTGATCGCCTCCAACGCCTACACCGAAGGCGAATGGACCGAACTGCGGCGTAACTTCTTCCCCGGCTATTACTATCAGGTGGCCTCGGCGCCGCTGACCGATGACGCGGCCAAGCAGATCCTCCCCGGCGGCCAGGGTTCGTGGGACACTCGCCAGGTCCTGAGCAGTATTCGCCGCGATGCCGACGGGCGCCTGTTGCTGGGCAGCCTGGGTAACGGCAGCCAGAAACCGGCATGGTTTCTCAAAGCGTGGGCCGATCGGGTGCAGCAACACTACTTCCCGTACCTCAAACCGGTGCAATGGGAATTCACCTGGACCGGCTGCATCGCATTCACTCCCGACCACTTGATGCGCCTGTTCGAACCGGCCCCCGGCCTGGTGGCGGTTACCGGTTATAACGGACGCGGGGTGACCACCGGCAGCGTGGTGGGCAAGGCGTTTGCCGACTACCTGTGTCACCAGGACACCCAAGCCTTGCCGATCCCTTTTACGCCCATGCAACCCTTGGCCGCGGTGGGCTTGCGCAGCTGCCTGTATGAAGCCGGCTTCTCGCTCTATCACGCCGGGCAATGCCTGAGGATCGTGATCTGATCAGCGAAATACCCCTCAAAAGCCTGCGTTTTCTTAGCAGGCTACCCATCTGTATTGGTGCAAGTCGTAGCAATCACGCACTGTAAATGTGCAGTTCCGTTACGCACATTGTTACAGCTGCAGGAACTGTCGTTTATGCCTGGGGTTGCAGGTGCGACCTGCCAGGGTTGTACTTTTTTGAAGTGTTGGTTGCACCTATAGACGCTAGACGGTTGCACGTCCTGGCAAAAGGCGTCGAAACGCCTGTAATAACAATGACACCGTGTCTTTTTGAAGAATAAAAAAGTAATGGCACGCGGCTTGCTCTGAGCTTTCGGTGAAAGGTTTGAATGCAAGTTGTCGTGCCAAAAATCAAAAATATCGGAGCACCACTCATGTCCCAGACGTTTTACAAGAAAGGTTTTCTGGCCCTCGCCGTTGCTGCGGCGCTGGGTGTTTCTACGTTTGTTCAAGCTGATGTGAAAATTGGTGTGGCGGGCCCGATGACGGGTGCCAACGCCGCTTTCGGTGAGCAGTACATGAAGGGTGCCCAGGCGGCAGCCGACGTTATCAACAAGGCCGGCGGCATCAACGGTGAGCAGATCAAGCTGGTGGCGGGCGATGACGCCTGCGAGCCCAAGCAGGCCGTGGCCGTGGCCAACCGCCTGGCCGACCAGGACAAAGTGATCGGTGTGGTCGGGCACTTCTGCTCATCCAATACCATCCCGGCGTCTGAGGTTTACGACGAAGCAGGCATCATCGCCATCACCCCAGGCTCCACCAACCCACAAGTGACCGAACGCGGCCTGGGCGCCATGTTCCGCATGTGCGGGCGTGACGACCAGCAAGGCATCGTCGCCGGCGACTACATCGTCGACGTGCTCAAGGGCAAGAAAGTCGCGGTGATCAACGACAAGGACACCTACGGCAAAGGCCTGGCCGACGCCACCGCCGCCCAGTTGACCAAGCGCGGCGTCAAGCCGGTGCTGGAAGAGGGCCTGACCCGTGGCGAGAAAGACTTCAGCGCCCTGGTCACCAAGATCCGCTCCCTGGGCGCCGACGTCGTGTACTTCGGCGGCCTGCATCCGGAAGCCGGCCCACTGGTGCGCCAGATCCGTGAAGCGGGCTTGAAAGACGTCAAGTTCATGTCCGATGACGGCGTGGTCACCGACGAGTTGGTGTCCACCGCAGGTGGTGCGCAGTACGTCGATGGCGTGTACATGACCTTCGGCGCCGACCCGCGCCTGCTGCCGGACAGCAAGACGGTCGTGGAAGAGTTCCGCAAGAACGGCACCGAGCCTGAAGGCTACACCCTGTACGCCTACGCTTCGATCCAGGCCTTGGCCGCCGGCTTCAACGGTGCCAAGTCCAACAAGGGCGAAGACGCTGCCAAGTGGCTCAAGGCCAACCCGGTTAAAACCGTCATGGGCGAAAAAGCCTGGGATACCAAGGGCGACCTGAAAGTCTCTGACTACGTGGTTTACCAGTGGGACAAAGACGGCAAATACCATCAGCTGGAAAAGCAGAAGTAAGTACAAGCACCACGGGCCTAAGGTTAGGGGGGCTTGCTGTGGCGAGGGAGCTTGCTCCCGCTGGAGTGCGTAGCACTCCCAACCGCTTACCGAAATACATCTGATGTATCTCGATTGCCCAGTTTGGGGCTGCTTCGCAGCCCAGCGGGAGCAAGCTCCCTCGCCACATAAGCCAGCTCCCACAGAGGGCGTGGTTGCCTGCTCCATTGCAACAAACCTGTCTTTTCCTCCAGAAGCGCCGCACACCCACCGGTGTGCAGGTGCTCACCGCGTGAGATTGCGTTATGGATGGTATTTTCCTGCAGCAACTGGTCAACGGCCTGACCCTCGGGTCGGTCTATGGCCTGATCGCCATCGGCTACACAATGGTCTATGGCATCATTGGCATGATCAACTTCGCCCACGGCGAGGTTTATATGATTTCCGCTTACCTCGCGGCGATCAGTCTGGCACTGCTGGCTTACTTCGGCATCGAATCCTTCCCGCTGCTCATTCTCGGTACCTTGATCTTCACCGTGGTCGTCACCGGCGTGTACGGTTGGGTGATTGAGCGTGTCGCCTACAAACCCCTGCGTAACTCCACCCGCCTGGCACCGCTGATCAGCGCCATCGGTATCTCCCTGATCCTGCAGAACTACGCGCAGATCGCCCAGGGCGCCAAGCAACAAGGCATTCCCACCCTGCTGGCCGGCGCCTGGCGCGTCGATATCGGCACCGGGTTCGTGCAACTGACCTACACCAAAGTGTTCATCCTGGTCGCCGCTTTTGCCGGCATGGCCTTGCTCACCTACATCATCAAATACACCAAGCTCGGCCGCATGTGCCGCGCTACCCAGCAAGACCGCAAGATGGCCTCGATCCTGGGCATCAACACCGACCGCGTGATCTCCTACGTGTTTGTCATCGGTGCCGCCATGGCCGCCCTGGCCGGCGTGCTCATCACCCTCAATTACGGCACCTTCGACTTCTATGCCGGCTTCATCATCGGCATCAAGGCGTTTACCGCGGCGGTACTCGGCGGCATCGGCTCCCTGCCTGGGGCGATGCTGGGCGGGATCATCCTCGGTATCTCCGAGTCGCTGTTCTCGGGGTTGATCAACTCTGACTACAAAGACGTGTTCAGTTTCTCCCTGCTGGTGGTGATTCTGATTTTCCGTCCCCAGGGCCTGCTTGGTCGCCCACTCGTGGCGAAGGTGTAAACATGTCTGCTGCCAAATCCATTGATATCAAGAAAAGTGTGGTCGATACGGTACTCGCGGGGCTGATTTCGCTGATCGTGTTCGGCCCGATTGTCGGCGTGGTGCTCGACGGCTACAGCTTCAACCTGGAACCTGCGCGGGTTGCCGTGCTGGTCGCCATCGTGATGGCCGGGCGCTTTGCCCTCAGCCTGTTCCTGCAAACCCCCAAGGGCGTGAAGATCCTGCAGGGGTTCGAGAGCAGCGGCTCCGGCGTGCACGTGCTGCCACCGGATTACAAGTCGCGGCTGCGCTGGATCATCCCGGCGCTGATCGTGATCGCCATCGTGTTTCCGATCTTCGCCAACAAATACCTGCTCACCGTGGTGATCCTCGGGCTGATCTACGTGTTGCTCGGCCTGGGCCTGAACATCGTGGTGGGCCTGGCGGGCCTGCTCGACCTGGGTTACGTGGCCTTCTACGCCATCGGTGCCTACGGCCTGGCGCTGGGTTATCAATACCTGGGCCTGGGCTTCTGGACGGTCCTGCCACTGGCGGCCATCGCGGCGGCGTTGGCGGGGTGCATACTCGGCTTCCCGGTGCTGCGAATGCACGGGGACTACCTGGCCATCGTGACCCTGGGTTTTGGTGAAATCATTCGCCTGGTGCTCAACAACTGGCTGTCGTTCACCGGTGGCCCCAACGGTATGCCCGTGCCGTCACCGACCTTCCTGGGCCTGGAGTTCGGCAAGCGTGCGAAGGATGGCGGCATTCCGTTTCACGAGTTTTTCGGCATCGATTACAACCCCAACATCAAGTTCATGTTCATCTACATCGTGCTGTTTTTGGTGGTGCTGGCCGTGCTGTACATCAAGCATCGCCTGACGCGCATGCCGGTCGGCCGCGCCTGGGAAGCCCTGCGCGAAGATGAAATCGCCTGCCGTTCCATGGGCCTGAACCATGTGCTGGTCAAACTCTCAGCCTTCACCATCGGCGCGTCCACCGCCGGTTTGGCCGGGGTGTTCTTTGCCAGCTACCAGGGCTTCGTCAACCCGTCGTCGTTTACCTTCTTCGAGTCGGCGTTGATCCTCGCCATTGTGGTGTTGGGCGGCATGGGCTCGACGGTTGGCGTGGTGATCGCAGCGTTCGTGTTGACCGTGGCGCCGGAACTGCTGCGTAGTTTTTCCGAGTACCGCGTGCTGCTGTTTGGGGTGTTGATGGTGGTGATGATGATCTGGCGACCGCGTGGCTTGATTCGGATTAGCCGTACCGGTGTGACGCCACGCAAAGGGGTAGCGCCATGAGCAAGGAAGTCGTGCTGTCCGTCGAACACCTGATGATGCACTTCGGTGGTATCAAAGCCTTGAGCGATGTAAGCCTCAAGGTTGAACGCAACTCGATCTTCGCCCTGATCGGCCCCAACGGCGCCGGCAAGACCACGGTGTTCAACTGCCTCACCGGCTTCTACAAAGCCAGTGGCGGCAAGATCGAGCTCAACGTGCGCGGCAAGCAAACCAACGTGATCCAACTGCTCGGCGAGCGCTTTGAGGCCACCGACTTCGTGTCGCCCAAAAGCTTCCTCAGCCGCGTTTACTACAAGATGTTCGGCGGCACCCACCTGGTGAACCGTGCCGGCCTGGCGCGCACCTTCCAGAACATTCGCCTATTCAAGGAAATGTCGGTGCTGGAAAACCTGCTGGTGGCCCAGCACATGTGGGTCAACCGCAACATGCTTGCCGGCATCCTCAACACCAAGGGCTACCGCAAGGCCGAAAGCGATGCGCTGGACTGCGCGTTCTACTGGCTGGAAGTGGTCGACCTGGTGGACTGCGCCAACCGTCTGGCCGGCGAGCTCTCCTACGGCCAGCAGCGCCGCCTGGAGATCGCCCGCGCCATGTGCACGCGGCCGCAGATCATCTGCCTGGACGAACCGGCAGCGGGCCTCAACCCGCAGGAAACCGAAGCCCTCAGCGCGATGATTCGCCTGCTGCGCGACGAACACGACCTTACGGTGGTGCTGATCGAACACGACATGGGCATGGTGATGAGTATTTCCGACCACATTGTGGTGCTGGACCACGGCAACGTGATCGCCGAAGGCGGCCCGGATGCGATCCGCAACGACCCGAAAGTGATCGCCGCCTACCTGGGCGCGGACGAAGAGGAGCTGGTATGAGCGCACCTATCCTCGAAATGAAGGACCTGGACGTGTTCTACGGCCCGATCCAGGCCCTGAAAAAAGTCTCGCTGCACATCAACGAAGGCGAAACCGTCAGTCTGATCGGCTCCAATGGCGCGGGTAAGTCCACGTTGCTGATGTCGATCTTCGGTCAGCCTCGGGCCGAGTCGGGGCAGATCCTCTACAACGGCGTCGACATTACTCACAAGTCGTCCCACTACATCGCTTCCAACGGCATTGCGCAGTCGCCGGAAGGGCGGCGGGTGTTCCCCGACATGACCGTCGAGGAAAACCTGCTGATGGGCACCATCCCCATTGGCGACAAGTTCGCCAGCGAGGACATGCAACGCATGTTCGAGCTGTTCCCCAGGCTCAAGGAGCGACGCAACCAGCGGGCGATGACCATGTCCGGTGGTGAGCAACAAATGCTCGCCATCGCCCGTGCGCTGATGAGCCGGCCCAAGCTGTTGTTGCTCGATGAGCCAAGCCTGGGGTTGGCTCCGATTGTGGTGAAGCAGATCTTTTCCACCCTGCGCGAGCTGGCGTCCACCGGGATGACCATTTTCCTGGTGGAACAGAACGCCAACCATGCGTTGCGCCTGTCGGACCGGGCGTATGTGATGGTCAATGGTGAGATTCGCCTGACAGGCACCGGCAAGGAGTTGCTGGTGAACGAGGAAGTGCGCAACGCCTACCTGGGCGGTCACTGACCTAAGATCCAGGCGCATCAACCCTGTGGGAACCGGGCCTTATGTGGGAGCCGGGTTTGCCCGCGATAGCATCACCTCGGTTTAGCTGGCATACCGAGGTGGCCGCATCGCAGGCAAGCCAGCTCCCACCCAAAGCCGGTTCCCACATTTGTTTTTGCGGTGTCAACAAGCCCTCCACCAAATTGTGGAAAACAAATCCAGCCCACCTCAAAAGCGCGACATATAGCCGCCGCAAATCCCTGTTTTGTCACAGTTTTGACTTGTCCCCATCCACTGTGGAACCGGCTGTGGGTAACGTGGGAGTAGCTGGCTGAAAGCCTTTAACCACGTGGCTTGTAGCGTATTGGTTGTTTTTCGATCAGGGTGTTTTTCACGACCGTCTCAAGGGTTTGTCAACCTGTTTAAAGACACAGGTATATGAACGAAATAAGTTCTTTCAGCCTGTGGATAAGTCTGTGACTAAACTCTGGAAAGACTTGCGCAGGGGCCGGAATGACTGGCCTGGAGCCATCGTTGTGTTTTTCTGCATTTGTCAGCGGCTACATAGGCGCTCGCCCAGGTCAAGCAAAAAACTTTATAAAACCGCCTGAAACCCTTGTACACAGCGGCTTTGAGCCGTTTGCACTTGCCCCCAAAGACTGTGGGCGCAGTTGTGGATAACCTGCGCGCATATGGCTGCAAGCTACGGTTTATAAGGCTTTGCTTCGATTGATTAAAAAATGATCAGCCAAGCATGCGTGTGTGTGCACAGCGGTTGCCGCAAACGCGGCGTAAAGGCATTCTGCTGGCTGTTTTTTTCCCGATGCCCGCAAGGAGAACACCATGTCCGACACGCTGTTTATCACTGGCGCTACTTCAGGTTTCGGCGAAGCCTGTGCCCGTCGCTTTGCCGAGGCCGGTTGGAAACTGGTGCTCACTGGTCGTCGTGCCGAGCGCTTGAACGCCTTGGTCGAAGAGCTTTCCAAGCAGACCGAAGTGCATGGCCTGGTGGTGGATGTACGCGACCGCAAAGGCATGGAGGAGGCCATCGCCAACCTGCCGGCGTCGTTCGCCACGCTGCGCGGCCTGATCAACAACGCCGGCCTGGCCGTGGGCACCGACCCTGCGCCCAAGTGCGACCTCGACGATTGGGAAACCATGGTCGATACCAACATCAAGGGCCTGCTGACCACCACTAACCTGCTGTTGCCGCGCCTGATTGCCCATGGCCGCGGTGCCGGGATCATCAACCTGGGTTCCATCGCCGGTAACTACCCGTACCCGGGCAGCCATGTGTATGGCGGTTCCAAGGCGTTCGTGAAGCAGTTCTCGTTGAACCTGCGCTGCGACTTGCAAGGCACCGGCGTGCGCGTGACCAATATCGAGCCGGGCCTGTGTGAGAGCGAGTTCTCCCTGGTGCGCTTCGGCGGTGACCAGGCGCGTTATGACGCCACCTACGCAGGTGCGGAGCCGATCCAGCCGCAGGACATTGCCGATACGATTTTCTGGGTGATGAACACTCCGGCGCACGTGAACATCAACCGCCTGGAGTTGATGCCGGTGAGCCAGACTTGGGCGGGGTTTGCTATTGAGCGTGGGGCCAAGGGCTAAGCGCCTGCGCGACACACGCTGATCGTTCCCACGCTCCGCGTGGTAATGCCGCCGGGGGCGCTCTGCGCCCCGCTTTCTGCTGGTGACGCAGAGCGTCACGCGATGCATTCCCACGCGGAGCGTGGGAACGATCAGTGGTGGCAAATCGGTCAAAATGCGGCATAAGGTACACTGCCCGCCTGAAAACCCCACCGCACCCAGCGGTTTAAAGGTTTTGACAGGAGGCAATGTGAGTAACCGAGGTGAGCAGGCACTGCTCAAACAATCGACTATCCTGATGTTCGCAGTCGCGATCGCAGGGATTGTCACGGGTGTGATATCCGGCGCCCAATCCATTCTGTTCGACGGCTTTTTCTCGCTGATCGCCACCGCCATCAAGGTGCTGATGCTGATCACGGCCAAGCTGATCGCCAAGAAAAGCAACGAGCGTTTCCAATTCGGCTATTGGCACCTGGAGCCGATGGTGCTGTTGATCGAAGGCAGTTTCCTGCTGCTGATCGCCATCTACGCGTTCCTCAATGGCGTGTTCGGCATTATCAATGGCGGGCGCGAAATCGAGCTGGGGCTGGTGATCATTTATGCGGCGGTGTTTACCGTCGTGGAGTTCGCCTACTTCTTCTATGTGCGCTACCGCAATCGCACACTCAAATCGTCATTGATCCAGTTCGACAACATCAGCTGGCTGGTGGACGCGATGCTGTCGGTGGGCTTGCTGATCAGCTTCCTGGCGGCGCTGTTGCTCAAGTCCCAGGGCTATGGCGAGTGGGCGGTCTACGTGGACCCGTTGATCCTGATCCTGCTGGCCCTGAGCATGCTGGCGCCGGCGTTCAAGATCCTGCGCCCGGCGCTGCGCGAAGTGTTGGGGATCGCGCCGGATCACTTGGACGACAAGGTCCGCGAGGTGATGGACGCGGCGCAGGCCAAGCATGGTTTCGACGACTACGTGTCCTATGTGCAGAAGCACGGGCGGGCGCGGTTTATCGAGATTCATGTGGTGCTGCCAGCGGATTACCCGGTGGATAACGTCGCCACCCTCGATGGGCTGCGTGAAGAGATATCCACAGGGCTGGGGGCGGCGGATGCGGCGCGGTGGTTGACGATCAGTTTTACGGGCGACCGCAAGTGGATTGCCTAAAGTCTGTTAGAGCGAGGTGAGGCTATCGCAGGCAAGCCAGCTCCCACATTTAAATGTGCGAACACAATCAACTGTGGGAGCTGGCTTGCCTGCGATGGAGCCCTGCAGGTCAGCCCAGATGCTGGACCAAACCCTGATAGCAAGTCGCCAAATGATAGGGCGTAGTCGAAGGCATATCCCGCCGGCTCACCTTACCCTCGGCATCCAGGCATTCATGCCAACCCTTGGCATGCAAAAAGCGCTGTTGCAGCGCCTGCAACTGACGCTGCAGCATCGCTTCGCTGCCTGGCCGCAAGGTCAGTGCCCGCAGGTACTCCGCCTGAGCCCAGATCCGTTGGGTACCGTCGCGCACCGTGCCATCCAGCGCCAGCATGCCGCTGACCGCACCGCTTAACTTATCCACACCCTTTTGCTCGGCATAGGCAAATGCCCGTGTCAGCGACTCATGCAGTGCAGTGCCGCGCAGCACAGCTGAAGATTCCAGCAAAAAGAACCATTCGAACTGGTGCCCCGGCTCAAACCAGTTATCCACAGCGCCCAAAGGTTTCTCCATCATCACGCCGTGCTCGCGGTCGATGAAGCGTTGCTGCATGGCCGTCGCCAGTGCCAGCAGGGCCGCTTGTACCTGGGCGTCCTCACGCACCGCGAGGGTAGCCAGGAAACCTTCGGCCAGGTGCATCAACGGGTTTTGCAACGGGCCGGAGTCGAGCGAGGCCCAGTTGCGCTCCAGTACGGCCTCGTACAAGCCGTCACCGGTGGCAAAGCGTTGGGCGACGACTTCCAGGGCAGCGTTGAGCACTGACTCTACCAACGGCTCACGCACCTTGGCCCAGTAATGGGCGCAGGCAAAGATAATGAAGGCGTGGGTGTAGAGGTCTTTGCGCTCGTCCAGCGGCTGGCCGGCGGGGTCGATGCTGTAGAACCAGCCACCGTGTTCGGCATCATGAAAGTGCCGTTGCAGGGAGCGAAACAGCGCCGCCGCACGTTCTTCGGCGAAAGCCGCGCCGGGTTCGCCGATCAGGCTGGCGAACAGGTACAACTGCCGGGCGCAGGCCATGGCGCGATAGCGCTGGGGGGGCAGTGGCTGGTGATCGGCATCCAGTGCCTCAAAGGGCAGTGCCAGGTCGGCATTCCAGCCCGGGCCTTGCCAGAGAGGCACGATCAGGTCATGGAAGTGCGTGAGCACAGGCGTCAGGGAAGAGGGGGAAGCGATGGGCATTGGCTGGCGTCGTCACGGCAGGGGTGTAGGCGCGCATGGTAGCAGGCTGATCGTTCCCACGCTCTGCGTGGGAATGCATTTTATGACGCTCTGCGTCATGCTTTGGGACGCAGAGCGTCCTAGGCTGCATTCCCACGCGGAGCGTGGGAACGATCTTTTCCTCAGCCTGCCAGCAACCACACCCCAGTCGCCGCCGAAGCCGCCCCGGCCACGCGCACCAAGGGTGCCGCAGATGCCGGCAAAAAGCGCACCACTGCATAACCCGCAGCGTGCAACACGGCTGTTGCCCCCACGAACCCAGCCGCATACGCCCAAGGGCTGGTCATATCCGGCAGTTCCAGGCCATGGGCCACGCCGTGAAACAGCGCAAACAACGCCGTGGCGCCCACGGCCACGAACAGTGGCGGCCGCACCGCCAACGCTACCGCCAGGCCCAAGGCCAGCACCGATGCAGCAATCCCGCCTTCCAGCGCCGGCAATTGCAGCCCTTCGAAACCCAATACCCCGCCGATCAGCATGGTGCCGACAAAGGTGCACGGCAGCGCCCAGCGCGCGGCGCCTTTTTGCTGGGCCGCCCAGAGGCCCACCGCAAGCATGGCCAGCAAGTGATCGAGGCCGCCCAGGGGGTGGCTGATACCGGCCACCAGGCCATTGTCGCCATGGCCCGGATGGGCGAAGGCCAAGGCAGGGGCGAGCAGCAGCGCGGCGGCGGCGAAAAGTCTGTTGAGTCTCATGGACAGGTTCCTTATGGGTTGATCAGGCGGCGGTCAGCAGGCCCTGGCGTTCGATGAAGGCGACGATGTCGTCCAGGCCGACCCCGGTCTTCTGGTTGCTGAACACAAAGGGTTTGCCGTTGCGCATGCGCTGGGTGTCGCTGTTCATCAGTTCCAGCGAGGCACCCACCAGCGGGGCCAGGTCAATCTTGTTGATCACCAGCAGGTCGGATTTGCAAATACCGGGACCGCCCTTGCGCGGCAGTTTGTCGCCCGCAGAGACATCAATCACATAGATGGTCAGGTCCGACAGTTCCGGGCTGAAGGTGGCCGACAGGTTGTCGCCGCCGGACTCCACCAGAATCAGGTCCAGGCCGGGAAAACGGCGGTTGAGTTGGTCTACGGCCTCCAGGTTGATCGAGGCATCTTCGCGAATCGCCGTGTGTGGGCAGCCACCGGTTTCCACGCCGATGATGCGCTCCGGCGCCAGGGCCTGGTTACGCACCAGGAAGTCGGCGTCTTCACGGGTGTAGATGTCGTTGGTGACCACCGCCAGGTTGTAGCGATCGCGCAGCGCCAGGCACAGGGCCAGGGTCAGGGCGGTCTTGCCCGAGCCTACCGGGCCGCCGATACCGACGCGCAGGGGTTGTGTGTTCATGTGCTTCTCCAGAATCAGGAACGGAACAGGCGGCTGTACTGGCGCTCGTGGGCCATGCACGCCAGGGACAGGCCAAAAGCGGCGCTGCCCAAATGGTTAGGGTTAATGCGTTCGGCATCCTGCTGTGCTTGTTGCAGCAGCGGCAGCAGTTCGCTGGTCAACCGCTGGGCCGCTTGCTGGCCCAATGGCAGGGTTTTCATCAGTACCGCCAGTTGGTTTTCCAGCCAGCTCCATAGCCAGGCGGCAAGAGCATCGCCGGGGTTGATGTGCCAGGCGCGTGCGGCCAAGGCCCAGCCCAGGGCCAGATGCGGTTCGTCGCGTTGTGCAAGAAAATCACGGGCGCTGTCGTCCAGTTCCGGCAAGCCGTTGAGCAGTTGTTGCAGGGAATAGCCCATCTGACGACTCTCCTGATACAGCTCCCGGGTCTCACGGCTGGCGCGATGCTCGTCGCACCACTGCGCCAATTGGGCCCAGTCCTGTTCGACGGCTGCGCGGCAGTGGGCGAGCAGCAGCGGGGCTTCGAAACGCGCCAGGTTGAGCAGCAACTGGTCACTGATCCAGCGCCGGGCGCTCGCGGCATCCTGCACGCGGCCGTTGTCCACCGCCATTTCCAGGCCTTGGGAATAGCTGTAGCCGCCAATCGGCAGTTGCGGACTGGCCAGGCGCAGCAGCGCCCAGGCTGGGTTCATAGACGCACGCCGAACTGATGCAGCTTGGGCGCGTAGTTGAAGTCTTCATCACCATGCCGTGAATGATGATGGCCGCCGCCATAGGCGCCGTGCTCGGGTTGAAACGGCGCCTCGAGGGTCTGCGCATCGGCACCCAGTTGTTCGAGCATGGCCTTGAGCACGTAGTCATCGAGCAGGCGCAGCCAGCCGTCACCGACTTGCAGGGCCACGTGGCGGTTGCCCAGGTGATAGGCGGCACGGGTGAGCTCGAAGGCGTTGCGGCAGGTGACGTGCAGCAGTTGTTCAGGGCGGGCGCATACCCGTACGACGCGTCCGTCTTCTGCCTGCAGGAATTCACCATCGTGCAAGGGCGGCTGGCCCCGCTCCAAAAACAGGCCGACGTCTTCACCGTCGGCACTGAAACAGCGCAGGCGGCTTTTGCTGCGGGCTTCGAAGTTGAGCAGCAACTCGGCGGCCCAGAGGGCTTGGGGGGCGATTCGGCGGTGTATCACCAGCATCAGAGAGCTTCCAACTGTGAGCGATGAAAGACCTAGAGCAAGGGGCTTGCCAATCAGGGAATCGAGTAGGAATTCCCTGTAGTCAGGCAGGCATGCTGCTCAATAGGGCGTCGGATGATTTCCGCGCGTGTATCAATTTGGTGCGTGCCGAGGTTTATAGCACCGGGGAAGGGCATTCTGCGTTGATGGCGCCGCTCAGTTTGATGAAGTTTCTTTCATCTTTTTCTTTGTTGGTGTTTTTTAGGATTTTTCCTACGAGTCATCAGGATTTGGAGCTCATGAGATTACCTGCGGGTTCTTTAGGCTATGCGGCCTGTTTAATTCCACCGCGACGTTCATCATGCTTCGATCAATTTTTTGTGTATGCCTTGTCAGCCTGACCTGCTTTATTTCATCGGCAAAGGCCAATTTCCAACCCCGCGCCACCTTCAGCTCTTCGCTGCAAAGCATCAAGCCGGCCTCTATCGACGATGTCATTGATCGCGCCCATGAGTTGCTGGGTACGCCCTATAAGTGGGGCGGCACATCGGCAGAGCAGGGCTTCGATTGCAGTAGCTTCCTGGTGTACTTGTTCAAGACCCAAGCCAATATCCAGCTACCCCGCACCACTGCCGCCATGCACCGTTCATCGGCGACAACCATCAAACGCAGTGCTTTAAAGCCAGGGGATGCAGTGTTTTTCAAAGGCAACGGGCGGGGCCAGGTCAGCCATGTCGGCCTTTATATCGGCCAGGGCAAATTCATCCATTCGCCGCGTACCGGCAAAACCATCCGTATCGATTCATTGAGCAATAGCTACTGGAACAAGCACTACACCACCGCCAAACGGTTCCACACGGCGGGTTGATTGACTTACTCGGTACTGCCCAGCCCTTGCCAATGTTTAAGGCCGATAAAGATAAAGCGCAGCTGCTGGGTGATTTTCGCCTGGGGCGTAAGGTGGGCCGGCAAGGCGTGGGCCGGTGGGTCGATGATATCGGGCAGGGTGGCGAACACACTCTTGACGATCAGGTCGGCCATCACGTGCAAACCTTCGGCATCCAAGTGCTGAAGTTTGGGCATCAGTGTCAGGTCGGCGGCCAGGTCGCGAGTGATGTCTTCGCGCAGGGCGGCGATGGCTTGGCGCACGGCCAGGCAGCCGCCGTACTGTTCGCGAGCCAGGAACAGGAACTGAGAGCGGTTGGCCGAAACCACATCGAGAAAGATGCGCACCGAGGCATCAATGATGCCGCCCATCACGAATTCGTTGTGGCGCACCAGGCGGATCGTGGCGCGAAAGGTCTGGCCGACCTCGCTTACCAGTACCAGCCCAAGTTGGTCCATGTCGGCGAAATGGCGATAGAAACCGGTGGGCACGATACCCGCGGTCTTGGCCACTTCGCGCAAACTCAGGCTGCCAAACCCACGGCCACACTCCATCAGATGGCGGGCTGCGTCCATCAGGGCGAGGCGGGTCTGTTGCTTCTGTTCGGCGCGGGGCAGCATGAGCGGATGAGCTTTGTCGGCAAGTACAGCGACGCACTCTAGCAAAAGCGCTTTGCCGGCGTCGAACTTGGCAGGGGCGGGGCGTGACGCGTTCTATATAAAAGCAAAAGCCCGATCGGCAGATCGGGCTTTTTTCTGGGCCACCACAGGCTTAGCTCTGTGCTTGATGCAGTTCTTGCAGACGGTCGGCACCGCCTTCAGCAACGCCTTCGGTGTAGGCGCGTTTGTTGGCTTGTTCAGCACCGCCTTCGACCAGACCTTTCTCTTGCAAGCGGTTGTAGCCATTTTCAGCTACGGCGCCTTTGGCGTAATCACGGTTTTCGTCTTCTTGCGAACCGCTGCGAGCCACGGTTTGGCTGGTTTGCACGGCTTGAGCTTTGTTCTGCGGGGTGGCCTGTTCGGCAGCTGGCAGGGCAAAAGCGCTGGAAGCCAGGACAGATAACAGAACGGTAGCGAGTAATTGGCGTTTCATGATGGTTGCTCCTAGGGAGGGCGATAAAGTGGGTACAGGGCTAATGTTACCCTTGATAAGTCGATATAAAAGTTCATAAACACAATGGTAATAATCAACAGAATTGATTGTTCTCGCCGGAGGCTCTAGATCGAGCCTCTCAAGCCCGCGGCTTTGCACCGATGTGGGTATTTTCGACACGAGCCTGGGTAACAATGGTGCGTCGTCGATGGGGAAAATTGTCTGGTTGATCAGGAAAATCGCTTTTTTCGGTTAAATCCGCGGTTGTGTTAAACCCCCAGGCACTTTGCCAGTCGTAGTCCTATAAGCTGTTTAAAAGGCTGTTGCCCAGCCAGTCGTATTCAGGAGTCCTGTGCAATGACGCGCACTCGTAAAATTCTCGCTTGGAGCTGCGCCAGCTTCGTTCTGTTGATTGCCATCGTGGTACTGGTGTTGGTGTTCTTCGACTGGAACCGCATCAAACCGCCCCTCAATGCCAAGGTCTCCGAAGAACTGCATCGTCCGTTCGCCATCAACGGCAACCTCGCCGTGGTGTGGCAGCGTGAGCCCGATGAAGGCGGCTGGCGCGGCTGGGTGCCGTGGCCCCATGTGATTGCCGAAGACCTGACTCTGGGTAACCCCGATTGGTCGAAACAACCGCAGATGGTCACGCTCAAGAAGGTTGAGCTGCGCATTTCGCCCCTGGCCTTGCTGGTGCAGCGTGTGGTGATCCCGCGCATCGACCTCACCGAACCCAGTGCCCAGTTGCAGCGCCTGGCTGATGGCCGCGCCAACTGGACGTTCAAGTTCGACCCCAAGGACCCCAACGCCGAACCGTCCAATTGGGTGGTGGATATTGGCGCCATCGGCTTTGACAAAGGCCATGTGACCCTTGACGATCAAAGCCTCAAGACCCAGTTGGATGTGATCATCGACCCGCTGGGCAAGCCGATTCCCTTCGGTGAAATCGTCGGCGATGCCGATGCCAAAAAAGCCCTGGAAAAAGGCTCGGCGCCCCAGGACTACGCGTTCGGCCTCAAGGTCAAAGGCCAGTACCACGGCCAGAAACTCGCGGGCACTGGCAAGATCGGTGGCTTGCTGGCCTTGCAGGACGCGGCCAAGCCGTTCCCGCTGCAAGCCCAAGTCAAGATCGCGGACACCAGCATCGCCCTGGCCGGCACCCTGACCGACCCGCTGAACCTCGGTGCCCTGGACCTGCGCCTGAAACTGTCGGGCAGCAGCCTGGGCAACCTGTATCCGCTGACCGGCGTGACCCTGCCGGATTCGCCGGCCTATTCCACCGACGGCCACCTGATCGCCAAACTGCATGAGGCCAGCGGCGCCTCCTTTCGCTACGAGAATTTCAACGGCAAGATTGGCAACAGCGACATCCACGGCGACCTGGCCTATGTTGCCAGCCAGCCACGGCCCAAGCTCAGCGGCGCGCTGGTGTCCAACCAACTGCTGATGGATGACCTGGCGCCGCTGATTGGCGCAGATTCCAATGCCGAGCAAAAAGCCCGTGGCGGTGAAAGCAAGCAACCGGCGACCAAAGTGCTGCCGGTTGAAGAGTTCCGCACCGAACGCTGGCGCGAGATGGATGCCGATGTGGAGTTCACCGGCAAGCGTATCGTGCACAGTGCCGACTTGCCCTTTACCGACCTCTACACCCACCTGGTGCTCAACGACGGCCAACTGAGCCTTGAACCCCTGCGCTTTGGCGTGGCCGGTGGGAAGCTTGATGCGCAGATTCGCTTGAACGGCCGCACTACGCCGATGGAGGGCCGCGCCAAGCTGACGGCGCGCAACTTCAAGCTCAAGCAGCTGTTCCCGACTTTCGAACCGATGAAAACCAGCTTCGGTGAACTCAACGGCGATGCCGATATTTCCGGGCGCGGCAACTCGGTGGCGGCACTGTTGGGCACGTCCAACGGTGACCTGAAGATGCTCATCAACGATGGCGCCATCAGCCGAAGCCTGATGGAAATCGCCGGGCTCAACGTGGGCAACTACGTGGTCGGCCGCCTGTTCGGCGACGAGGAAGTGAAGATCAACTGCGCAGCGGCGGACTTCGGCATCAAGACTGGCCTGGCGACCACGCGGCTGTTTGTGTTCGATACCGAGAACGCGATCATCTACATCGACGGCACCGCGAATATGGCCACCGAGCAGTTGGACCTGACCATCACGCCGGAATCCAAGGGCTTTCGCCTGTTCTCCCTGCGTTCACCGCTCTACGTCAATGGACCTTTCATCAAGCCCAATGCTGGCGTGAAAGCCATTCCGTTGGCGCTACGCGGTGCGGGCATGGTCGCCCTCGGCGTGATCGCCGGGCCTGCTGCTGGCTTGCTCGCCTTGGTTGCCCCAAGCGGTGGCGAGCCCAATGAGTGCGCACCGTTGCTGCAACAGATGAAGGAAGGCAAGGCGCCCAAGACCGTGAAGTAACTGTGGGAGCGGGCTTGCTCGCGATAGCGGAGTATCAGTCAATGATTTATCAACTGATCCAACGCTATCGCGAGCAAGCCCGCTCCCACAGGGGGATGTTGCGGTGTTAGTTATTACAGATCCTGCAGAATATCCGCCATATCGTCGGCGTGTTCTTCTTCCTGAGCCAGGATGTCTTCGAAGATGCGACGGGTAGTCGGGTCTTTGTCACCGATGTACTGGATGATCTCGCGGTAGCTGTCTACCGCGATCCGCTCGGCCACCAGGTCTTCGTAGACCATTTCCTTCAAGGTGTTGCCCGCCACGTATTGCGCATGGGAGTTTTTCGACAGCAGGTCGGGGTTGAACTCCGGCTCGCCGCCCAGTTGCACGATACGCTCGGCCAGTTTGTCAGCGTGCTCGGCTTCCTGGGTCGCATGTTCCAGGAACTCATCAGCAGCCACGCTGGCCTTGAGGCCGTTGGCCATGAAGTAGTGACGCTTGTAGCGCAACACGCAGACCAGTTCGGTGGCCAGCGACTCGTTGAGCAGGCGGATGATTTCTTCGCGGTCGGCGTCATAGCCTTCGGTCACGGCGCCGTTTTCGACGTTCTGGCGGGCGCGGCTGCGCAGGGTTGCAACGTCAGTCAATCGTGCTTCAGTCATTTCAATCTCCTGGGGCTAATCCGGTTGTACGCCACGCTCTGCCGGCGTGATCGCTATTGGTTGTGAGTCCCGGGCCAGGCGAAAAGTTTTATCGGATTTAACAGGATGTGTCCTGAGGGCGTCTGACCGGTGTGGTCCAACGCTCTGACAGAATTACTCCACCCAGGGTCAGCAAGCCCCCCACCAGGTGATACAGCGCCAACTCCTCCTTCAGCACCACGGCTGCAATCAGCGCGGTAATCAACGGCAGCAGGTTGAAAAACAGTGTGGTACGGCTTGGCCCCAGGGTCTTGACCGAGTGCATCCACGCCAGCGGTGCCAGCATCGAAGCCAGCAGGCAGGCATATAGCACCAGCGGAATATTCGCCCAGCCCAAACCGGCCTTGGCCGAGAACAGATACAGCGGCAGCAGCACCACCACCGCGACCAGCACCTGCAAATACAGCAGCACCAAGGGCGGCAGGCGCAGTTGCCATTTTTTCAGCAGGGTGCTGTAGACCGCATAAGCCAGGGTCGCCACCAGCATCATGCCGTCGCCCAGGTTGACCCCATGTTGCAGCAAGGCGCCCAGGCTGCCGGCCGACACCACCACTACCACGCCTGCGAACGACAGCACCGCGCCGGTCAGCGCGCCAAAGGTCAGGCGTTGGCCGAGGCTGATAATCGCGGCGGTCAACGCCATCAGTGGCATCAGCGAGAGGATGATGCCCATGTTGGTGGCACTGGTCAGCGTTGCGGCGTAGTAGGCCAGGCTTTGATACACCGCCATGCCGAGTACGCCGAGGATAAAGATCTTGCCCAGGTTGGGGCGGATCTGCGGCCAGTGGGCGATCACCGGCTTGAGCATGAACGGCGTGAACAGCAACGCAGCGAACAGCCAGCGGTAAAAGCCGATTTCAGCCGGGAAGATCGAGCCCACGGCCAATTTGTTGACCACGGTGTTGCCGGCCCAGATAAAGATAGCCAGCAGCGGATACGCGTATTGCATTGAAAAGAAATCCAGTGTGTTGACGAGGCAGGATTATCCTCTGTCTGGATCGAAGCCTATACTGCGATCCAGACAACTAAGCGTTGAATCCAGACAATATGTCCCGACATACCGTGCGCCTGCCCGATTTTGCCCGCCTGCCAAGCCCGGTGTACTTTCGGTATTCCGATTTTGCCCCGGACACCGAATGCACCCCGCACCAGCACACCTGGGGCTCGCTGGATTACTCGGCCAGCGGTGTGATGCGCATGGAAGTGGCGGGCAATCGCTTCATGTCGCCACCGCAATACGCGGTGTGGGTGCCGCCGCATACCGAGCACAGCTCCTACAATGCCGAGGCGATTGTCTACCACTCCGTAGGGCTGGCGCCGCAGCTGTGCGAGCAGTTGCCACAGCAGCCTTGCACGCTGGCGATCAGCGACATTCTCAAGGCGATCCTCAAGGATTTCGCCCTGCGCGATGTCAATGCACCGCGCACCGACGCCGACATCCGCCTGGCCCAGGTGCTGGTGGACCAGCTCAGGGAGGCGCCGGTCCACGACTGCTTCCTGCCCTACGCCCGCCACCCGGGATTGCTTGGGGTCTTGGAGGGCATGCAGGCAGAGCCGGGAGACAACCGGCCACTGGCGCAATGGGCCGAGCAGGTGCATGTGAGCGAGCGCACCCTGGCGCGCCAGTTTGTGCGCGAGCTGGGCATGAGCTTTGGCGAATGGCGCCAGCGCCTGCGCTACCTGGCGGCCATCGAGGCGCTGGACAGCGACCGCAGTGTGCAACACGTGGCGTTTGATCTGGGCTACAGCACCGCCTCGGCGTTTATCGCCATGTTCCAACGTCACGCCGGCTGCACGCCGGAGCAATACCGGCGGGCGAATATTCGTGGCCGGTGAAGTTGTAACAGGTTTTGACTACACTGCGCTGTAGGTCGTGCCCGTCGGCACGGTAACAGGGAGAAAACTCCATGAAGATGCTGCGTATTCCGTTGTTGATGATGGGCCTGCTGATGTGTGCCCAGGGTTTTGCCGCCACTGCCCAGCAGAACAAAATGACCACCTGCAATGCCGAGGCCACCACCAAGACGCTCAAGGGCGATGACCGTAAGGCCTTCATGAAGACCTGCCTGTCGGCACCTGCCGCCAACGACGCCAAGACCCTGACCCCGCAGCAGCAGAAGATGAAAGATTGCAATGCGTCGGCGAAAACCCAAGCCTTGGCCGGTGATGCGCGCAAAACCTTCATGAGCACTTGCCTGAAGAAATAATAGCCCCGGGCCATAGAAGGCTGCGACACTCGCACACAGCCCCTTTGTAGGAGCGAGTAAGTGTGGCGAGGGAGCTTGCTCCCGCTGGAGCGCGAAGCGCTCCCAAACCGAACAGACGAGTATGCCTGGTGCACACCGGCTCAATGGTTTGGGGCTGCTTCGCAGCCCAGCGGGAGCAAGCTCCCTCGCCACAGTAAGCTCGCTCCTACAACATCCTTCAACGCCGTTTGTTTTGAGGCTGTATGCCAACGTTTTCTCAGCGTCATGTGTTGTTGCTGTCCAGCTACATCATCATTTTCGGCGGGTTGCTGCTGGTACTGCCGCTGAAATTGCTGCCCAGCCTGCTGGCCGGCCTGTTGGTCTATGAACTGGTCAACATGCTCACCCCTCAACTGCAACGCCTGATCGAAGGCCGGCGCGCGCGTTGGCTGGCGGTGGCCTTGCTGGGCACCCTGATCGTCAGCGTGTTGGCCTTGATCTTCGCCGGCGCCATCAGCTTCCTGCTCCACGAAGCGGAAAACCCGGGGGCTTCCCTGGACAAATTCATGGGCGTGGTCGACCGCGCGCGCGGTCAATTACCGCCGTCCATCGACGCCTATTTGCCCGCCAGCGCCGCGGAGTTTCGCGTGGCCATTGGCGATTGGCTAAGCAAGCACTTGAGCGAACTGCAACTGGTCGGCAAAGACGCCGCCCACATGTTCGTCACCTTGCTGATCGGCATGGTGCTGGGTGCGATCATCGCCTTGCAGCGCGTGCCCGACCTGACCAAGCGCAAACCCTTGGCCGCCGCGCTGTTCGACCGCCTGCACCTGCTGGTCCAGGCGTTTCGCAATATCGTGTTCGCCCAGATCAAGATCGCCGCGCTCAACACCGCCTTCACCGCGGTGTTCCTGGCAGTGGTGCTGCCGTTATGCGGCATTCACCTGCCGTTGACCAAGACCCTGATCGTGCTGACCTTCCTGCTCGGTCTGCTGCCAGTGATTGGCAACCTGATCTCCAACACCCTGATCACCATCGTGGCGCTGTCGCTGTCGATCTGGGTGGCGGTGGCGGCACTGGGGTATTTGATCGTGATCCACAAGGTCGAGTACTTCCTCAACGCGCGAATCGTCGGCGGGCAGATCAGTGCCAAGTCATGGGAGTTGTTGTTGGCGATGCTGGTGTTTGAGGCAGCGTTCGGCCTGCCGGGGGTGGTGGCGGGGCCGATTTACTATGCCTATCTGAAGAGCGAGCTGAAGCTGGGTGGGATGGTTTAAGCCTTGTGTCGCCTGGGCTGACGCCATCGCGGGCAAGCCCGCTCCCACGTTGAAATGCGATCACCTGGGGGAGCTGGCTTGCCTGCGATGACGGCCTGCAGCCGAAGCCTATCTACCTGACACAACCCGATCAAATTGTGGGAGCTGGCTTGCCTGCGATGACGGCCTCACAGCCGGCCCCTATCTATCTGACGCCCCGCGATCAAACTGTGGGAGCGGGCTTGCTCGCGAAGGCGGCCTGACTGCCGACCGGGATGTTGGATTTGACCGCGTACATATCCGTTATTTAGGTAACGGCCACTTAGGGTTCCGCCCTGACGGCGGCTCACTTTTGAAAAGCGCAAAAGTAAGCAAAACGCTCTTGCCCCACCACTCGGCACCTCGCTTGGGCTCGGTGTGCCCGTAATTCGCCAGTGATTTGGGGGGCCGCCGCCACGCGCCATCCATGGCGCGGGGCGGCTAAACCGGCATCCCTGCCGGTTTACCCCCCAAATCCCTGTCGAATTCCGGCCAGCGTGGTTTAACGGGGCGCCTAAGATCAAAAGCAGATCAAGATCAAAAGCGGCTCGCTTCGCATCGTGGTTACCGTCAAGTGGGCGCGCCACGGTTTCAGCTGAAACTCAGCTGCCGTAGCGCTTGCTCGCCTCAATCGCCAAACCACTGCCAATGCTGCCGAAGATATTGCCTTCCACATGCCGCGCATTCGGCAGCATTGCAGAGATGCTGTGGCGCAGCGCCGGGATGCCGCTGGAGCCGCCGGTAAAGAACACCGTGTCCACCTGCGCCACGCTCACCGAGGCGTCGTTGAGCAACTGCGTGACGCTGCCGCGTACACGTTCCAGCAAGCTGTCGATGGACGACTCGAACAGTGCGCGGCTCAGGTCTACGCTCAGGCCCGCTTCGATGCGGTCCAGCGGCACGTGGCGGCTGTCTTGATGGGTGAGCTGGATCTTGGTTTCTTCCACTTCCATGGCAAGCCAGTGCCCGGCGCGCTGTTCGATCAGTTTGAACAGGCGGTCGATGCCGCCGGTGTCTTCGATGTCGTAGCGCATGCTGCCCAGGGCCAGCTGGGATTTTTGCGAGTACACCGAGTTGATGGTGTGCCAGGTGGCCAGGTTCATGTGGTGGCTGGTGGGCATGTAGGCGCCGCTCTTCATGCGGCTGCCGTAGCCGAACAGCGGCATCATGCCTTGCAGGCTGAGCTGTTTGTCGAAGTCGGTACCGCCGATGTGCACGCCGCCGGTGGCGAGGATGTCGCTCTGGCGATTGTCGTTGTGACGACGATCCGGCGACAGGCGCACCAGGGAGAAGTCGGAGGTACCACCGCCGATATCGACGATCAACACCAGCTCTTCTTTCTCGATGGTCGACTCATAGTCGAACGCCGCTGCAATCGGTTCGTACTGGAACGAGATGTCCTTGAAGCCGATTTTGCGCGCCACATCCACCAGGGTGTTTTCCGCTTCCTGGTCGGCCATCGGGTCGTCATCGACGAAGAATACCGGGCGGCCCAGTACCACTTCTTCGAATTCACGACCGGCGTTGGCTTCGGCGCGGCTCTTGAGTTGGCCGATAAACAGTGCCAGCAGGTCGGTGAAGGGCATGGCAGTGCCGAGCACGCTGGTGTCGTGCTTGATCAGCTTGGAACCCAGCAGGCTCTTGAGCGAGCGCATCAGGCGGCCTTCGTAGTTCTCCAGGTATTCGTGCAGCGCCAGGCGACCATATACCGGCCGGCGCTCCTCGAAGTTGAAGAACACCACTGACGGCAGGGTGATCTTGTCGTCCTCCAGCGCGATCAGCGTCTCCTCGCCGGGGCGGATCCAGCCGACGGTGGAGTTGGACGTGCCGAAGTCGATGCCGCAGGCACGGGCTGGAGATTCGTTTTTCATGTCTTACAGGTTCCGGGCAAAAAACGGCCGCGCAGTGTATGTCACTCGCGAGCGGATGCGTAGACCGGCGATCCGTAAATTCGCGCTATATAGCTACGTCTTGAACCGGCAGGGGCTTGGTTAGGCTCGGGTTTTACTGCCCTCACGGACGAATCGCTATGCCTGATGCAACCTTCAACGCCGACCTGCGCGGCGTGCATTACGACTTTCTCAAACAACGCGTGCCGAACTGGTTCATGGAAGGCTCGCCGCAACGCCAGCAAGAGCTAGGCACGCACGAGATGGATATTCCTGCCTGGTACCTGGCCGCCACTCACCAAGACAAAACCACTCTGGCTGTCCGGCACACGCGCTTTCGCGAAACGCTCAATGCAATTGAAGAGCACCTGGGCCAGATTGAAGACGTCCTGGCCTTCGCCGAACAGCCGCTCAAAGAGGCGATCAAGAAAGAATTCAACCTGGAACTGGATGTGCGCAATGTATTTTTCGTGCGCAAATACGGCTCAAAAGGTGCTCGCGATGACTTCTACGGTGCCTTTGTTTTCGAGCAGCAAAACGACCCGTCACTGAGCTACAGGTATCGCGGCATTTCCCTGTTGGAAGCAGCCCTGGCCAATTTCGAGGCCGATGAAGAGCAGCCGTCGTCATGCACCGATTGCCAACTGATCACCACCTTCAACCTAGAAAACCCCCACATCATTGCGACCTTCGCGGCCGTCCAGGCACAGGCGGTGGCGATCACGCCCCATGCTTTCGCCAGGCTTTGCCGCACATTGGACCTTGGCGCGCTTTATCAGGCGCATATCAAGGCCATTGTAGAGCCCCAGGACGCGGATGAACGCCAGGCGCTTGAACAGCTGTTGGAAGAGCATCAACGCGAGCAGTTGGCACTGTGCATCGATATTGCCCGGTTGCAAAGCACCGGACCGCTCAGTGCCGACGCCTGCCAGATGCTCCAGAATGTGGTCACGGGCTCCGCCACGCCGAAACTGGCCGGAAAGCCTGTGACATACACCGCGCTCAACGTGTTCGACAGCGTATTGGTGGGGCCGCTGCTGATCGGCCCTGATCGGCAAAACACCAACCGCCCCGAGCCTCTGGTGGTGTACATCCCCGGCGACCCGCAACAGCCCCTCAAGGAGTATGCGTCCAGTGGCGAATTCATGGCCGACTTGCGTACCCGTCTGCACAGCGCATCGTACCGGCGCTTCTTCAGCCGCTTTGTGCCGGTGCGCGAACAAGGCGGGTTCTTCACCCGGTTCAACCGTCTGTACCAGCCTGCCAGTAACGGCAATGGCGGCGCGGACTACCCGTTGCGCACGCCGTTGGCGCGCTTGCCTATGCAAGAGTTCGCCCTTGCCGGTGACCTTTGGCAGCGCAGTCGCCAGGCGCATATCAGCAAGATCCTGAGCGATGCACGCGCAGTGGCCGTGCCCACCGAAGACGAGGACCGCAAGGCCCGGCTCGAACGCCTGGAAGGCTTTTTCGAGGCGGCCGTCAGCGTATTCAACCTGGCCGCGTTCGTGGTGCCGGGGCTCGGCCCGATCATGTTGGCCGTGGGCGCATCGCAGATGTGCTACGAAGTGTTTGAAGGCATCGAGGCCTACGATCAAGGCGAGCCCCGGCAGATGTGGGCGCATTTTGCATCGGTAGCCCTGAACGTAGCGTTCATTGCCACCGGGTCCAAGGTGCTGCCCGCCGTCAAATGGCAAAGCGCAGTGGATCACCTCAAACCGGTGACGCTGCCCACGGGCAAGCAGGTGCTGTGGAACCCCGACCTCAGGCCCTATGCCTCTACCACCAAACCGGCGCCAGAGGTCAAGCCCAATACGTTGGGCCTGTACGATCATGCCGGTCAGCAATGGGTGTCGTTCGAGAATACGCATTACCAGGTCAAGCAAGACCCGAGCGGCCAGTACCGTATTCAGCACCCGACTCGCCCCGACGCCTACGCGCCGGAATTGGAACACAACCATAACGGGGTGTGGACCCATGAGCTGGAAGAACCGCTGACCTGGGACGAGCCCACCTTGATCAAGCGCCTCGGGCTGGTCGAGCAGGCGGATCCGTTGCGTATCAGCGGCGTCGAAACTGACGCTCTGCGCCAGGTTGCGGTCGATCATGAACCCTTGCCGCTGTTGCTTGACGACACCATCAAGCGCTTCGAGCTGCATCAGCAACTGACTACCTTTGTCGAGCAAATCAAAAGCAGTGACCCGCTGGTCTACCAGAAGGCCGAACCGGCACTGCAGTTTGACCTGCTTCAACGCCGCGGCCTGCTGCCTGATGGCGTAGCGCTGAAAGTCATCGGCCCAACGGGCGAGGTCGTGTGGGAAAGCGCCGATGCGTCGCCCTTGTTGCCCAAGCGCGTGATGGTGTTGACCGAGACCGCCATGGCCCAGGGCCGTTTACTCAGGGAGTTGCTGTACACCTTGCAAGGCGTCGACCCGCAGCTCAAGGAATTCCCCGGCAGCCCCGAAGAGTCGCTGGACGTTCGCGCCGCCAAGCTGCGCCAGTACCTTGGCGATGCCGTTGATAGCCTCAAGGGACCGCTGCTGGAGGAGCGTTACCGTGCGTTGAACCCAACGCCTGACGCCGATGTGCAGCGCGTGCTGGATGCTTACCCGGCCTTGCCGACGCTGGCCGCCGAACGCTTGCTGCAAGGCGCTGCTGTGGATGAGCTGACCGCTTTTCGCAGCAGCGGGCGCCTGCCTGACCGGTTGGCCACGCAGGCTCAATGGTGCGCGCAGGAAACCCGCGTGGCGCGCGCCTACGAAGGGCTGCACCTGGACACTCAGACCCACCTCGACAGTCAGCGCCTGGCCTTGCGCACCCTGGAAACCCTGCCGGGCTGGCACCGTGGCTCGCGGGTGGAGTTGCGTCAGTATTCGGCGGAGGGCACGCTGATGGATGCCATCGGCTCCCCCGACTTCCCGCACAAGCGCAGCCTGATACTGCTGGACAGCGGTGAGTTCCAGGCAACCATGCCCGGCGATTTCTACAGCGCCATCTGGGAGCAACTCGCGCCCGATGAGCGTCAGCGTCTCGGGTTGGGCAGCGCGGTCGAATTGAAGCAGGCGATTCAACGCAGCCCTCTTTCGCGCCAGGCGTTGCGCACGGTGCTGGAGGACCAACCGCTGCGCAAGCCCGAGTACGATCCGATGGTCCGCTTGATGGGCGGCGCTCCGGGCTTTCGGCATATGGCAAGGGTGGCGGCTAATGTGCTGCGCTCTCCAGCAGAGCGGGTACGCCGGTTGTATCCATCATTCACTGAGGAGCAAGTCACAGCGTTTATTCAGTCGCTGGGCGAAGATGTCCCAGGCGGGTTGGCCAGTCGTGAGCTGGAATACCACCACCTGAAAAAATCCTTGAAAGCGTGGGCTCGCTCCAGAGGGCCACATGCCCTGGCGTACTACAGCGCCGAATGGCGTGTGAGTGATGCAATCAAACGCTGCTGGCGTCGCGAGACCGGAAGCCAGTTGAATATCCGTCGTTCAAAAGACGAGATTCGTTGGGTGGATTTGCCGCCGCTGAAGGCCGACTTCAGTCATGTCCAGGAAGTGGCGTTATCGGGGCTCACATGGAAGGGGCACTCCAGCTCGTTGTTCCTCGAAAATTTCACGCATATCAAGAGCCTGAGCATGACTGGCGCCGAGTTGGTCGAGTTGCCGGCGGTGATCGGCGATATGAAGCAGCTCACGTCGTTGAAACTGCCCTCCAATGAACTGAAACTGAGCGAGCGTAGCGCGGCAAGCTTGAGCGCTCTGGATGCCTTGCAAGTGCTGGATCTTTCGGAAAATCCGCTGGGTACATTGCCTGATTTCGGCGGTATGCCGCATTTAAGAGCGCTGAATCTATCTTTCACCCGAATCGAGCGTTGGCCTTCGGGGTTGAGGACGCAGACTGGGCTGGAGCGCGTCGACTTACGTCACAATCGACTGCTGCAGGTACCGCAGGACAATCTTGTTCCGCCGGCAGATCAACTGGAAACGATCGTGCGGATCAATAACGTCACCTTGCTTGATGGCAATCGCTTCCCACACGATTACTGGGAAACATTCGATAAGTATTGGCAGGACGTGAACCAGTCACGCCCCGACCTTGTGTCAGGCGCTCTCGATGGCGCCTTTGACAGCAGAAATCCACGCCTGGAAATGGTGCAGCACATGTACCCCGAGTATTCCCTGCAAAAGGCCCGGGAGCTTGTCTGGAGCTGGGGCGAAGGCGCCGATACCGAGCTGGACCGGCGCTGGCAGGAGTTTTCTGTGCTGCTCAGGCAGTTGAACGCGTGGGCATTTTCAGGCGGCGGCGAGCGCCAGCGCTATGTGCGCGTGGGGGAGCGCGCCACCGATGCTGCGTCACTGCGTGATCGCAACCTGGCGCACAACCGCATCATGCGCTGCTGGCGCCGTGAAACCCCGCAACAGCTCACCAACGACGGCGAGCCCTTCGGCCTGGAGCTGGACCTCAGCGGCCTGACGCTGCCAAGCCTGCCCGACCTGGATGCGGACTTCAGCCACGTAGGCTCACTCAAGCTGAGCAACATGAACCTCAGTACTTCGCCTGAGGGGTTCCTCGCTCGCCATCAGGGCGTACGCTGGCTGGACATGTCGCGCAACCAGTTGCGCGAGTTGCCGCCGGCGCTGGGGCAGATGCATGGCCTGACCCGGCTGTCGTTGCAAAATAACCAGATACGCCTGAACCCGGAGTCGGCTGCGATGCTGGCGTCGCGCAGCACCCTCAGAGCCTTGATCCTCAATTCAAACCCCCTTGATATCGCGCCGGATTTCAGCCAGATGACGGATTTGCGTTCGCTGGGGATGGGCAATACCCATATTGAAACCTTTCCCACCGGGCTGGGGGCGCAGCCCAGCCTGGATGCGGTGTACCTGAGGGGCAGTCGGATTTCAACGCTGCCCGATGCGCTGATTGCCCCCTCGGACGAGGCGTTGGCGCAATCCCTGCGGGTAACCAGCGTCACTGACCTGGGCCTGAACCCCTTGTCCGCCGAAACTCAGGCGCGAATCGCCGATTACAACCGTCGGCTTACCGACCCGGAGCAAGCGGCCAACAGGTTGGTGCGCAGCACTCTGGAGGTGACTGTGCCGCAGGCCGTTACTGGCGACTCAGCGCCGTTTCAGCGCTGGGCCAGAGGGTTGTCAACGCAGCAGCTTGCCCAGCGCCAAAGCCAATGGTCCACCCTGCGTGCACTGCCAGGCTCGGACGGTTTTTTCGACATGCTCAGAGACCTGAACGTGGCGCCCGCTGAATATGAGGATGTGCAGCAGCGGGTGTGGGAGGTGATCGACGCGATTGCCAGCCACAGCGCCGAGTCGGAGCAGCTGCGCAAGGAGATGTTCGAATGGGCGGGCCAGGCGACGTGTTGCGACCGTGCCGCGTTGACCTTCGGTAATCTGGAAATCCTGCTGATGACCAGCAATGCCAAGGCCCAGGCGTTGGATTCGACTCAGGGCGCCGCGCTGGTGAAGCTGTCCAGGGGCTTGTTCCGTCTGGAGGAAGTGGAAAAGATCGCCCTTACGGATATCGACCAGCGCCGGACTGCGATCAATAGCCGCGAAGACCTGACGGCGACGCAGAAGGCTGACGCTCTAAGGGCTCTGGAAGAAGTGGAAATCAGGCTGGCCTATCGTTACGGCCTTAAAGAGCGGCTTGACTTGCCTGGCCAGGCGCAGCAGACCAGGTTCATTCGTTTCGGCAACGTCAGCCAGGCGATGCTGGATGCTGCGTACGATAAGGTGATCGGCCTGGATAATTCGGTGCATGAGTTTCAAGCCATGCTCGCCAGGGAATTCTGGCAAGACTACATCGCGAACAAATACCGCTCGCGGTTCGAGGCGCAGAACCAACCCCATCACGAACAAATGAATGCGTTGTTGCGCGATTTCGAGTCCGGTGCAATCTCCAAGGCGGTGTTCGACGGTGAGGCCGAAGCACTGCAGGGGCAGTTTGCAATCGAAGAAGCACAGCTGATTCAAACCCTGTCCCGCGATGAAGTGGCGCAGGCGTTGATGCCCACTGCGAGCCTTGAAGTGTTGGTGGAGCCTGTGGGTCAGGAGCTGCAACTGTCTGAGGCTAAAGCCATCGATTTCAACGGCAAACAGTATTTTGTCGCGAGCATGCCGGATGCGGGCGATGGCGAGCATTACATCTTGCGGGTGCAGGCACCCCAGAACCCGTTGGCGCTGGTCAGCAGTGGGGTGGTAGCCAAGCCCGATATCCATGGGGTCTGGAAGCGCAGGGGGTTGGCGGGTGGGATGAAGCCGCAGGGCTCCGACGATGAGTTTTTCGACGCGTCGGAGTCCATGCCGGTAACGCCCTACACGGCGGAGGAACTGCGCCATATGCGTCGCGATATCCACTTTACGGCCAGCCCCAATCGCATCGGCAGTTATAACCGTGCCAATAACGGCAAATACCCGCTCAGGGACTATCAAGGCCGGGCGATCCGCATTCGCGAATTGGAGCAAGCGGTCACGATAGCTCCCGGTGTGCGCTACACCTCGGAGCAGATCAAGCCCTACATTCAATTTCAGGGCTATGAGCAGGTGGGCGCACGCTATGAAGAGAAACTCCAGCTACGTTCGTTTACGGCCCAGGACATGAAAGCGCCCGGTGAAAGCGCGTTGATAGGCCAGGCCACGGTGGTTGCCAACCGGCGTATCGCCAAGGGCGAGATCGTCGGCGTGTACGGCGGAACGGTATTGCCCATGGGGATCTTCGGACCCAGCGGGCAGACGTACACCATGAGGGTAGGAAGCAAGGAGGTCGCGCGGGGCAATACCCTGGTGGAAGAGCCGATCCACCTGTCGGGGGATAATATTATTTCCAGAATCAATACCCTCTTCGAGTATGACGCCCAGGGCAAACCGTTGCGCCAGGCCCCCAGTGGCTACAACGTTGAAGCGGTGGGCTTCAATGTCGAGGCAGACAGGTGGATGGGGGTAGGGGAGGGTGCGCGAACCAAACGCGAGAATTTGATACTGACGGCGGTATTTGCCACTGAAGACATTTCAGCGGGCGCCGAGCTGCGCATGGATTATCAGTACACTGAGGGGGCAATAAAAAACCTGTTTGCTTGATCCTACCCGAGTAAGTAAAGGGTCTGTCGTCGTAAATAGCCATATCCCATCTTGAAAGGGCGGGTTTTGCCCCAATCTTGTGGGCATATCCAGGCGGTACACAGTGATTGCACTGACCCTGTGTGCCGCCGATTAACTTATGACGCGCCCTGACATCAATTCCCAGGCTGCCAGCCATGGCGTGCCGTGTGGCGGGCTGCGCGATATCGATAACGGATGGTGATGCCCCCATGGATTTCAAAGACTACTACAAGATTCTCGGTGTCGAGCCCACGGCTGATGACAAAGAGATCAAGTCGGCTTATCGCAAGCTGGCGCGCAAATATCACCCGGACGTCAGCAAGGAAAAGGACGCCGAAGCCAAGTTCAAGGATGCGTCCGAGGCCTATGAAGCGCTTAAAAGCGCCGACAAGCGCGCCGAATACGACGAACTGCGCAAGTACGGCCAGCATGGCCAGCCGTTCCAGGGTCCACCGGGCTGGCAGAGCCGTGGCGGCTTTGGTGGTGGCCAGGACGCGGGCGACTTTTCGGACTTTTTCAGTTCGATCTTCGGCTCGCGTGGTGATGCTTTCGGTGGCGGCCAGCGCCGTCCTACCGGGCGCAAGGGCCAGGATGTGGAGATGCAGCTCACGGTCTCCCTGGAGGAAACCCTGTCCACTGAGTCCAAGCAGATCAGCTTCCAGGTGCCGCAATACGATGCCTCCGGTCGGCATGTGAGCAACACCACCAAAAGCCTGAACGTGAAGATCCCGGCCGGTGTGGCCGATGGCGAGCGCATTCGCCTCAAGGCCCAGGGCGCGCCTGGCATTGGCGGCGGGGCCAATGGTGATTTGTACCTGATCATCAAGTTTGCGCCCCACCCCAGGTTCGAGGTGGACGGCGAAAACCTGATCATCAACCTGCCGCTGGCACCCTGGGAGTTGGCGCTGGGCACGGAAGTGGCCGTGCCGACCCTCACCGGCAAGATCAACCTCAAGGTGCCTGCCGGTAGCCAGAACGGCCAGCGCATGCGTGCCAAGGGCCATGGTTTGCTGAACAAGGCCGGGCAACGTGGCTACCTGTTCATCCAGCTCAAGGCCGTCATGCCCAAGGCGGCGGATGATGAGGTCAAGGCATTGTGGGAGGCCCTGGCGCAAAAGGCTGCGTTCAACCCGCGCGAGCAGTTCTGAACGGGTCATTGATTTAGTTAGCGCCAGCCGCAAAAACGGCGTGCCTAGGATGACAACCTCTTCCAAGAAAAGGTTGTCATCCCATGCCGGACTTTCAGGTCACCGACCCCGTCACCCCGCTTCCTGGTGAGCAGGGCCAACATTACGAACTGATCAAACAGGCGATCCCCACTTGCCTGGTCAACAGTTCGCCCTCCCGTCGCAAGGCCCTCAAAGACACGCCGCCAGCCATTCCCCGCTGGTATGACGCTGCTTCCCAGGCGCACAAAGATCAGCTCAAAGTGTTGCTGGACGCCCGTTGCGAGTCGCTCAACGAACTGGAGAAAACCTTCAGTCACATACGCTCGGAGCAAGCGTTTGCCCAACCCTTGTTGGAAGCCAAGCTAAAGGCTATCGGCCACGAGCTGGACGTCAATCAAACCTGGTTGCGCCTGTATGTACCGGTCGAAGATGCCTTTGGCGTAAAGACCAGTGGCTTCAGGGTCAAAACGTTCTCCCTGCTGCACGCTGCCCTTGGCAACTTTGAGCAACGCGAGACTCGAGAGGGCTATTTCGACAGTGCCTCAGGTTTCATCACCCAACCGGACGTGCGCGATCATTTCGAGCGCCACACCACGACCCTGAAGATTCATGCGTTCACCCAGCTTTGCCGAGAACTGGACCTGGGCAAGCAGTACCAGGCTCACCTCAAGGCGCAGTTGAAACCTGACGACGCCGAGTCCCAGGCCGAACTGCGCGAGCGTTATGTCCGGCACCAGAAAGCCGCCTTCAAGGCGGCAGCGTACCTGGCGTTGCTCAAGGGCGACATTGGTGACAGCGACCACGCCTTGCTGATGCGTGTGGCAGCCGGGGAAAAACACATTCTCAGCGACGGCAAGCCCATCGTGTATCGCAGCCTGAGCCTGATGAACCTGCACCTGCATGATTGCCTGGTCATCGACGCTTGCGCCAAGCCTGGCTACACCTGCTGGGTCATCGTTTATATTCCCGATGACCCCGACCATCCCATCAAGCGCTATGACACCTTCAATGACTTCAGCACTGCATTGACCGAGCGCCTGAGCGCGAAAACCACCCAGGAAGCTGACCGCTCTCAAGGCTGGAGGGCTACGCCGAACCAGCATTTTTTTGCCCGGTTCGTTGCCGACAAAGACCGCGCCTACTACTACAAACGGCTGACCGAACTGGTGCTGGACGCACCCCCCCAGCCGTTTGGCGCACAGGCCTTGCGATCGGAATGGGGGCGCCTGCTCACTTCTCCGTCCTTTGCCACGCCTTCGACACTGGGCGAACCACATCCCTACGTGCGCGTGCATGCCACTGCCCCTGAATTCAACATTCGCGCCCACACCCTGACGGACCTATGGCAAGTTGCAGACCTGTGGACCTATCGCCTGGGCAGCCTGCGTGCCCGCCTGTTCGAGAATGCGCGGCATCGTGCGGTGAGCACCGCCGATGTCGATGAGGCCTCGCGCTCACTGCGCGCCGCGCATTACATGAGCATTGGCCTGTTCGGTCTCAACCTGGTGGCCATGGCGGTGCCACCGCTTGGCGTGCTGATGGCCGTGGCGATGGCCGGGCAAATGCTCTACGAAGTCATCGAAGGTGTCATCGAGCTGAGCGAAGGCGATCGCGAAGAGGGCTGGGCGCACATCACCGACGTGGTGGAAAACCTGGCGACGCTGGCGGTGCAGGCAGCCGTGGTGCACTTCACCGTGTCGCCGTTTATCGAGCAGCTCAAGGCCGTCACTCTCCCCAGTGGCAAGACTCGGCTGTGGAAACCCGACTTGTCGACCTATGAGCACACCGCGTCCCTACCTTCAGTGGCGTTGGATGAGCAAGGCCTGCACCGGCACAACGGCCAGACCGTGCTGCCATTGGAGGGTAAACGCTATGCCGTGCAACAAGACCCGCTGACCGAGCAATACCGCATCCTCCATCCCACGCGCGCCGAGGCCTATCAACCGATATTGAAGAGCAACGGCGCTGGCCTCTGGAACCATGAAGTGGAACGCCCGCACACCTGGGAAGGCGCCACGTTGATGCGGCGATTGGGCCCGGTGACGGAGGGCTTCAGTGATGCCGAGTTGGAGCAGGTGCGCAGCGTTGCGGCGGTGAGTGAGGACGTGCTGCGCCGCGTGCATGTGGAAGGCGAGCCGGTACCGGCGATCCTGCTCGACACCCTGCGCCAGTTCAGGGCGTATCGCGATGCGGTGAGCGTCGCCGAGGGTATTCGCCAGGGCTCGCTCAGCAGCGCACTGTGCAGCTATGCCGCATCCCTGGCGGTGGAGTTGCCGGGATGGCCAGCGAGCAAGGCGATCGAGGCATTTTCCGGCACCGAGTTGAGCGGGCCGTCGATCAAATACGGTAATCAGCAGGCTGCGGCGGCGGACACCGTGCAGGTCCACCGCGCCGAATTGATGAGCGGCCAGTTGCCCATACGCATTATCGAAGCGTTCAGCGAACCTCAGCGCGATGCTCTGGTGGGCAGTTACACCGCCCGCACACCCGAGGCGAGAACCGAGGCCCTGCAATTGAAACTCGAACAAAGGGCCATCGAGGTGCGCGAGCGGTTGATGAAGAGTATTTACGTCGAGCAGCAGCCACTCTCCGACACCGCGATTATGCTGATCCAGCGTGACTTCAGCGGTGTGCCGACGATTTTGGCGCGCGAAGTGCTGGCGGACGCGACGCCGACCGAGCGCGACACGATGAGCCGCGCCAAGCGCATTCCCCTGCGCCTCGCTGAAAAGGCGCGCCGGGCGCAGCAGCAAATGCGCCTGACCCTCGCGTATGAAGGCTTGTACCTCGATGCGTTGGCCGGCCCAGACACCGAAACCCTGGCCCTCCACACACTGCCGGCGCTGCCCGGCTGGTCGGACAATCTGCGCCTGGAAGTGCGCGAGGGTCGGTTTGAAGGCCCATTGCGTGCCAGTTTTGGCCCTCAGGAGGCGAGCAATCGCAAGGTCCTGGCACGTACGGAGGATGGACGTTATCAAGCCTTTGATGAGCGCGGTCAGGATCTGCATGGCCTCAATGGTTTCTATGGCGCCTTGCAGCACGCGTTGACCGACGCCCATCGCAACGCGATTGGCCTGCCCCATGTCGGCCAGGGTGAGCAATTGAAGGGGTTGATCCAGCAACATGCATTAGGCCGAGCACCGTTGCGCAAAGCCTTGGGCATGTCGCCGGAAAAGCTGCCGTTTTTTCGACCGCCGAGCGTGTTGCCGGGCGAGCGTCGCGGCTATCCATTGAGCGGGCGCGGTGGCACTGAGTGGGAAAAAATCACACGCGAGCGGGTCCGCAGCCTGTACCCGGAAATCACCCGGGACGAAATGCTCGCCCTGATCAACGAGCGCGGCGCGCTGGATCTGAGCTGGCTGCGTGCGTTGGAGCAAGAGTACAAGACCCTGCAGGCCACCTTGCACAACTGGTTGAGCACACCGCCCCAAGGCATGGAGGCGTTCGGTGACCAGCAACGCCAGGTGCTGAGGGCCAGGCGCAAGATTTATACGGCGCTGGATGACGCCTGGAGAAAGGTTGGCCCACGGCACTACGATCGAAATGGGCGCCTCTTGGGGCAGAAAATCGAATGGTTGGAAGAGGACCTGGCGCAGCAGCTCCGAACCTTGCCCGCACTGACTGCAAACTTCGACCATGTCAGCTACTTGGGCATTGTGGGAACCGAAGGCTCGCAGCTGACGGATGCGGATGTGCAGCCACTGCTCGCCAACTTTCGCGGTCTGCGTCAATTAGGGATCGAGGCCGCTCAACTGACACGCCTGCCGTCAGCCATCGAACAGATGCCGCATTTGCAGCGGTTGCATTTGGGCGGTAACAGTATTGTCCTTACGCCTGAAGACGTCTTGCGCTTGAAAGATCGGGTGCATCTCAAAGAGTTATTTTTGGAAATGAACCCACTCGGCTTGCCACCCGATGTCGGGCGCATGCCGCGCTTACATACCTTGCTGCTCAATGAAGCAAGCCTGGTGGAGTGGCCTAGCAGTGTGTTCCGTGTGCCCAGGCCGGAAGACTTCATTCTGGATATGCGGCAGAACCCGATAGCGCGGATTCCCGAGTTCGCGCCGGGCTCGGATAAGGCATTGATTGTGGCGAAAACCTTCCTCACCCGTGAAACGCTGACGCCTGAACTGCTTGCTCAATTCAAGCGGTACATCGAGGCTGCCGGCCGGGATCCGGATCGCCAATTGCCGAAAAGGGGCGCGCGCGACAGCGAGCGGTGGAAAACCGGTTATTCGGCGCAGGAATGGCCCTCCAGGCAGGTGTTATGGGACATGCTTGAAGGTTCGTTTGGCTCTGAGGGCTTTTTCAATGTTCTTCGTGCCGTCAGAAACTCCGGGGACTCGACACTCAGGGGCGGCGTATGGTTGCCGGAACTGACCGCCAAGGTCTGGCGCATACTTGAGGCGATGGGCGAAGACGCCGAATTGCGCGAGCAGTTGTTCCTGATGGCCCGGGACCCTGCGGCCTGCGTGGACGCCGGGGCGCAGTTGTTCAATTCGATGGGCGTTGCCGTGCTGCATTGGTCGGCGTACTTCAGCGAGGACGTGGCCTCCGTGCGCAAAACTGTCTTCAACCTGGCCAGGGGCAAGTGGCGGCTCGATGAGTTGGGCCGTATCGCCCATGAGCGCGTGTCCCAACTGCAGGATGACGGCGTCAAGTTTCCGGAGTACGACGCCAAAGGCGCACGCATCGATCATTACGATGCCCGCGGCAATTTGATCGCTGATATCGACGAAGTCGAGATCTACCTGGCGTACACAACGCCATTGGCAACCCGTCTGGACCTGCCCTGGCAATCGCGGAGCATGATGTTCCGCGAGGATTATGTGACGGCGCCCATGGTCGAGGAGGCATTCAACCGCGTACAGCTACTGGACCAAGGCGAGCTGCTGCGTGGCAACCTGCTGGAGCAACCGATGTGGACCGACTTTCTGCAGCGGGCTCATCCAGCTGACTACGCGTCGATTGCCGCAAAATTCGATGCACTGATTGACTATCAGGCCGCGCAGGAACAATGGGCCGCCGCAGCCAACCTCCCTGAGAGCGCGAGGCAGGCCCTGCGCCAAACCATCAGCCGGTCGGCTCAGCGCCTGGGCCGACCGGCTTCGGAAAGTGAGCCGGGGCAACTGATGTCCCAGCAAGACTACGACGACACCTTTGGTCGCATCAATGGCGAACTGATCACCTTGAACCAGACACTGACCGATCAAGCGATCCGCGCCATCCTCTAGAACAGGAAGTACCGCTGGGCCATCGGCAACACCTCGGCCGGTTCGCACCACAGCAACTGACCGTCAGCCTTGACCTGATAGGTCTGTGGGTCCACCTCGATATCCGGCAGGTAATCGTTGTGGATCAGGTCGGTTTTCTGCACGTCGCGGCAACCCTTGACCACCGCGATCTGCTTCTTCAGGCCCAGGGCCTCGGGCAGTCCGGCCGCCTGAGCGGCCTGGCTGATAAACGTCAGGCTGGTGGCGTGCAGGGAGCTGCCGAAGCTGGCGAACATGGGGCGGTAATGCACCGGCTGCGGCGTCGGGATCGAGGCGTTGGCGTCGCCCATCAGGCTCGAAGCAATGGCGCCGCCCTTGAGGATCAGCGTGGGCTTGATGCCGAAAAACGCCGGGCGCCACAGCACCAGGTCGGCCCATTTGCCGACTTCGATGGAACCGACGATATGGCTGATACCGTGGGTGATCGCCGGGTTGATGGTGTACTTGGCGATGTAGCGTTTGGCGCGGAAGTTATCGTTGCCCACGCCGTCGCCCGGCAGGGGGCCACGCTGTTTTTTCATCTTGTCGGCGGTCTGCCAGGTGCGCGTGATCACTTCGCCGACACGGCCCATGGCCTGGCTGTCGGAGCTGATCATCGAGAACGCGCCGAGGTCGTGCAGGATGTCTTCGGCGGCGATGGTTTCGCGGCGGATGCGGCTTTCGGCGAAGGCCACGTCTTCGGCAATGCTTGGGTCCAGATGGTGACACACCATCAACATGTCCAGGTGTTCGTCGATGGTGTTACGCGTGAACGGCCGCGTCGGGTTGGTGGAGCTGGGCAGCACATTGGGGAAACCGCAGGCCTTGATGATGTCTGGTGCATGGCCGCCACCGGCACCTTCGGTGTGGTACGTGTGGATGGTGCGGCCTTTGAGCGCGGCGAGGGTGGTTTCGACAAAGCCCGACTCATTGAGGGTGTCACTGTGGATCGCCACCTGCACGTCGTAGGCATCAGCGACGCTCAGGCAGTTGTCGATGCTCGCGGGTGTGGTGCCCCAGTCTTCATGTAGCTTCAAGCCGATAGCACCGGCCTTGACCTGCTCGATCAGCGGCTCGGGCAAACTGGCGTTGCCCTTGCCGGTAAAGCCAATGTTCATCGGGAACGAATCGCTGGCCTGCAGCATCCGCGCAAGGTGCCACGGGCCGGAAGTGCAGGTGGTGGCGTTGGTGCCGGTGGCCGGCCCCGTGCCGCCGCCGATCATGGTGGTGACGCCGCTGGTCAGGGCCTCTTCGATCTGCTGTGGGCAAATGAAATGCACGTGGGAGTCGATGCCGCCGGCGGTGAGGATCATGCCTTCCCCGGCGATCACTTCGGTGCTCGCGCCGATGGCCATGGTCACGCCGGGCTGGATGTCCGGGTTGCCGGCTTTGCCAATCGCGTGGATGCGGCCATTCTTCAAGCCGACGTCGGCCTTGACGATGCCCCAGTGGTCGATGATCAATGCGTTGGTGATTAGTGTGTCGACCACTTCATGGGCGAGCAATTGGCTCTGGCCCTGGCCGTCACGGATCACCTTGCCGCCGCCGAATTTGACTTCTTCGCCATAGACGGTGAAGTCCTGCTCGACTTCGACGAACAGTTCGGTGTCGGCCAGGCGCACCTTGTCACCGACGGTGGGGCCGTACATGTCGGCGTAGGCTTGTCTGGATATCTTCATGGGTGTGTCCTCGATCGTTCCCACGTTCTGCGTGGGAATGCATCCTGTGACGCTCTGCGTCACGACGTAAAGAGCGGACGCAGAGCGTCCCTGGCGGCGTTCCCACGCGGAGCGTGGGAACGATCTAATTGCATTCCAACGGTGGGAGCTGGCTCGCCTGCGATGAGGCCCTAAAGGTCGCCCATGACTCGCCCTGCAAACCCAAATACCCGCCTTGCACCACTCAACTCCACCAACTCCACCTCCCGACGTTGCCCCGGCTCAAACCGCACCGCCGTGCCCGCCGGAATATTAAGGCGCATGCCACGGCTGGCCGCGCGGTCGAATTCCAGCGCGTCATTGGTCTCGAAAAAGTGGTAATGCGAGCCCACCTGGATCGGCCGGTCGCCGCTGTTGGCTACGCCGAGGATGAGGGTGCGGCGGCCGACATTCAGTTCGATCTCGCCAGGCTGGATCTGATATTCACCAGGAATCATGCAGGTTGCCCCAGGGTCTTGTAGTAGATGGCGGTCGGGCTGTAACGCCCGTCCGGGCTTTGGCAGTAGTCGGGCAGCTCACCGAGCTTGGTGTAGCGCAGCGACTGATAAAAGGCTTCGGCGCCGGAGCCGGCCTCGGTGTCCAGGTACAGCAGGCCACGCTTGTGCTGGCGCGCGGCGAGTTCCAGGGTATTCATCAATTGCTGGCCCAGGCCATGGCGACGGGCGCTGCTGTGCACCAGCAACTTTTGCACCTCGGCGCGGTTCAGGCCGTTGGCTTTCTGGCACAACGCCAATTGCACGCTGGCGATCACCTGCTCGTCGCGCACCACTACCCACAGCAGCAGGCTGGTGTCCTCGACGCCGGCTTGCACGCCGGTCAGGTAGTCCCGGGCCTGGGCCTCATCGAAGTCGGCCATGAAGCCCACCGAAGCGCCGTGCTGCACCGCGTCCAGCAACAGCTCGATCAAGCCCCGGCGGTAATGGGCAAAGCTTTCAGCATTGACTCGACGCAGTTGTGCAGCGCTCATCGATCTCACTCCTGGGGCGGTTCGGCGCCCGGATTCAACGTCAGTTGCATAAAGGTCAGGTCCAGCCAGCGGCCGAACTTGATGCCCACTTGCGGCATTTGCCCGGTAGTCACGAAACCCAGGCGCTCATGCAGGCGGATCGAGGCCAGGTTGCCGCTTTCGATGGCGGCGACCATGACGTGCTTGCCGCAGCTGCGGGCGCGCTCGATCAGGGCCTGCATCAGGCGCGGGCCGAGGCCTTTGCCGCGCTGGTCATTGCGCACGTATACCGAGTGTTCGACGCTGTAGCGGAAGCCTTCGAAGGGGCGCCAGTCGCCGAATGAGGCGTAGCCGGTGACTTCGTCGTTGTCCACCGTGACCAGGATCGGGTACTGCTGGGCCTGGCGCGCACTGAACCAGGCCTGGCGGTTGGCCAGGTCCACCGGTTGCTCGTTCCAGATCGCCGTGGTGTTCAACACCGCGTCGTTGTAGATGGCGCGGATCGCCGGCAGGTCGTGTTCGGTTGCATCACGAATCATGGCTGCGCCTCAGGCAATGGGCTGGTGGACGGTGACCAGCTTGGTGCCGTCGGGGAACGTGGCTTCCACCTGGATATCCGGGATCATTTCCGGGATACCTTCCATAACCTGTTCGCGGCTGAGCAGGGTGGTGCCGTAGTGCATCAGGTCGGCCACCGTGCGGCCATCGCGGGCGCCTTCCATCAGGGCGGCGGAGATATAGGCGATGGTCTCCGGGTAGTTGAGCTTCACTCCGCGTGCCAGGCGCCGTTCGGCGACTAGGCCTGCGGTGAAGATCAGCAGTTTGTCTTTTTCCCGTGGGGTCAGGTCCATGGTTCAGTCCGTAGTAAGGCAGTTAAAAAGACGAGCGCTTACCCCTGTAGGAGCGAGCTTGCTCGCGAAAAACCCGAGGGCGCCGCGTGCATTCAGGATGCCCGCGTTATCGTTAACGATTTTCGCGAGCAAGCTCGCTCCTACAAAAGGGCGCATCTTCATGTGCTCCAGATTCTTGGTGCGACTGCTTCACGCCCAAACAGCGCCGGGCGTAAAAGCCGCCATAAATCAATCAACCACCCCCGCGCCAGCAGCGCTTCACTGGCCAAACAACGCGCCACCAGTAAGCCAGGCAATTGGGTCAAATCCCCGCGCACCGCATGGGGCAGTGAGCGGCATTGCTCAAGCAGTTCAGGGTCGATCTCGCCTGTCACCAGCAACGTGGCAAACACCGGTTGCCCATCCAGCCCGATAGGCGAATCCAGCAATCCATCGGCGCCCACAATGCGCTGGCGCTCATGCCAGAGCAACTGGCCGTCGCGGCGAATGTCCAGGTGCGATTGAAAGTGGCCAAGGTCGAACCGTTCGCCACTGGCCGGGCGGCCCAGAGCGACCACATCCCAGTAGAACAACCGCGCATCGCCCGACAGCTCCACTCGCGTGGTCAGTTCGGCCTGGGCGGCGCTGAATACGATGGTTTCCTGGGGCAGCCATTCCAGCGTCGCGCCGGCCTCGACGGTCAACTTGACGTGTTGAAACGCCGGGCCGCTGGCGCGGTACCACTTGGCGGCGCCGGGGCTGGTCAGTTGTGCCCAGGCACCCGTGCCCACATGGGCGCTGATGTCCAGGCGATCGCCACCGGCAATCCCGCCGGGCGGATGCACGATGATGTGCTGGCATACCTCGGGGCCTTCGGCGTACAGGTGTTTTTGCACCCGCAGCGGGCCAAGGTGGCGGCGCAGCACCGGGCGCGTGGTGTCATTGACACGCGCGTAGCCGAGTTCCAGCTCGGCGTGCCAGCTGGGCGTGAACAGGGCAGGGGTAACGGGCAGGTTCATGGCGTGTGCTTATCGTTAGGAGGCTACAGATTAGATGGTTACCAGCCCACGCACACCTTCGCGTTCCATATTTTCACCACGGCCCTGCTGCACGATTTCCCCACGGGACATCACCAGGTACTGGTCAGCCAGTTCAGCGGCAAAGTCATAGAACTGCTCCACCAACAGGATCGCCATATCGCCGCGCGCCGCGAGCTTCTTGATCACCGCGCCGATTTCCTTGATCACCGACGGCTGGATGCCTTCGGTGGGCTCATCGAGAATCAACAGGCGCGGGCGGCTCGCCAGGGCACGGCCAATCGCCAACTGTTGCTGCTGCCCGCCGGACAAGTCGCCGCCGCGTCGATGCTTCATTTGCAGCAACACCGGGAACAGTTCGTAGATGAAGGCCGGCACCTCTTTGGCTTCGGAACCGGGGAAACGCGACAGTCCCATCAGCAGGTTTTCTTCTACGGTCAGCCGCCCGAATATCTCCCGGCCCTGGGGCACGTAGGCGATGCCGGCATGTACGCGCTGGTGCGGCTTGAAACCGGTGATGGCCTTGCCTTCCCAGTTCACCGCGCCTTCCTTGGCTGGCAGCAGACCCATCAGGCACTTGAGCAGGGTGGTCTTGCCCACGCCGTTACGCCCGAGCAGGCAGGTGACTTCGCCGACCTTCACGTCGAAGGACAGCCCGCGCAGAATGTGGCTACCGCCGTAATACTGGTGCAGCTTGTCGACTTGCAGCATGTTCGATTCTCCTCAATGATCGTTCCCACGCTCTGCGTGGGAATGCTTCCCGTGACGCTCTGCGTCACCGTTGCTCAGCGGGACGCGGAGCGTCCAACTTGGCATTCCCACGCGGAGCGTGGGAACGATCAGCCGTTCGTGTCAGCGTTAGCGGCCGAGGTAAACCTCGATCACCCGCTCATTTTCCTGCACCTGTTCCAGCGACCCTTCGGCCAGCACGCTGCCCTGGTGCAACACAGTCACATGGTCGGCAATCGAGCCGACAAACCCCATGTCGTGTTCCACCACCATCAACGAGTGCTTGCCGGCCAGGCGCTTGAACAGTTCGGCGGTGAACTCGGTCTCGGCATCGGTCATGCCCGCCACTGGTTCATCGAGCAGCAACAGTTGCGGGTCTTGCATCAGCAACATGCCGATTTCCAGAAACTGCTTCTGGCCGTGGGACAGCAAACCGGCGGGGCGATGCACCGAGGCGGTGAGGCGGATGGTGTCGAGCACTTCCTCGATGCGGTGCTTCTGTTCCCCGTTCAGGCGCGCACGCAGGCTGGCCCACACCGACTTGTCGGTCTTCTGCGCCAGCTCCAGGTTTTCGAACACGCTGAGGGCTTCGAACACCGTGGGCTTCTGGAACTTGCGCCCGATGCCGGCCTGGGCGATCTGCACTTCGCTCATGCGGGTCAGGTCCAGGGTTTCGCCAAACCAGGCCTTGCCGTGGCTGGGCCGGGTCTTGCCGGTGATCACGTCCATCAGCGTGGTCTTGCCCGCGCCGTTGGGGCCGATGATGCAGCGCAATTCGCCCACGCCGATGTACAGGTTCAGGTCGTTGAGGGCCTTGAAACCGTCGAAGCTGACGCTGATATCTTCCAGGGTCAGAATGGTGCCGTGCCGGGTGTTGAGCCCTTTGCCCGCGACCTGGCCGATGCCAATCGCATCGCGGCCGCTGCCTGCGTCGAAAATTGGTTCAAGCATGACGTTCCTCATTTCTTCAGCAGGCCGATAACGCCCTTGGGCAGGTACAGGGTGACGATGATGAACAGCGCGCCCAGGAAGAACAGCCAGTACTCGGGGAAGGCCACGGTAAACCAGCTCTTCATGCCATTGACCACACCAGCGCCGAGCAACGGCCCGATCAACGTGCCACGCCCGCCCAGCGCTACCCACACGGCGGCTTCGATGGAGTTGGTCGGTGACATTTCGCTGGGGTTGATGATGCCCACCTGCGGCACATACAGCGCACCGGCAAGGCCGCACAACACTGCGCTCAACACCCACACGAACAGCTTGAAACCGCGTGGGTCGTAGCCGCAGAACATCAGGCGGTTCTCGGCATCGCGCAGGGCGGTGAGCACACGCCCGAACTTGCTTTTCGCCAGGCGCCAGCCGATGTAGAGGCTGGCCACCAGCAACAGCACCGTGGCGAAAAACAACACCGCCCGGGTGCCCGGTTCAGTGATGCCAAAACCTAAGATGCTGCGGAAGTTGGTAAAGCCGTTGTTGCCGCCGAACCCGGTCTCGTTGCGAAAGAACAACAGCATCCCCGCGAACGTCAGGGCCTGGGTCATGATCGAGAAATACACGCCCTTGATCCGCGAGCGGAAGGCGAAGAAACCGAACACCAAGGCCAGCACACCGGGGGCCAGTACCACCAGGCACAACGCCCACAGGAAGTGGTCGGTGCCGGCCCAGTACCAGGGCAATTCGGTCCAGGACAAAAAGGTCATGAACGCCGGCAACTCGCTGCCTGCCGCCTGGCGCATCAAGTACATGCCCATGGCGTAGCCGCCCAGGGCGAAGAACAAACCGTGGCCCAGGGACAACATCCCCGCGTAACCCCACACCAGGTCCAGCGCCAGGGCGACGATGGCGTAACAGAGAATCTTGCCCACCAGGGTCAAGGTGTAGGCCGACACATGCAGCGGGTTGTCCGCAGACAATAACGAACACAGGGGCAACGCCAGCAGCAGGAGCAGGATGACTGCACCGACTGCAATCGTGACTTTGGGGCCGGCCTTTTGCGTGGCCGTAAGCATCAATGGCTGGTTCATCAGTCGATCACCCGTCCTTTCAGTGCGAAGAGTCCTTGCGGGCGTTTCTGGATAAACAGAATGATCAGCGCGAGGATCAGGATCTTGCCGAGCACGGCGCCGATCTGGGGTTCGAGGATTTTGTTGGCTATTCCTAAGCCAAAGGCGGCCATGACACTGCCGGCCAACTGGCCGACGCCGCCGAGCACCACCACCAGGAACGAGTCGATGATGTAGCTCTGGCCCAGGTCCGGGCCGACGTTGCCGATCTGGCTCAGCGCCACGCCGCCCAAACCTGCGATACCGGAGCCGAGGCCAAAGGCGAGCATGTCCACGCGCCCGGTGGGCACGCCGCAGCAGGCGGCCATGTTGCGGTTCTGGGTGACGGCGCGCACGTTCAGACCCAGGCGCGTCTTGTTCAGCAGCAGCCAAGTGAGCACCACCACGAACAGCGCAAAGGCGATGATCACGATGCGGTTGTACGGCAGCACCAGATTGGGCAGTACCTGGATGCCGCCAGACAGCCAGGCCGGGTTCGACACTTCGACGTTCTGCGCACCGAACACCAGGCGCACCAGCTGGATCAGCATCAGGCTGATGCCCCAGGTGGCGAGTAGGGTTTCCAGGGGGCGGCCATACAAGTGACGAATGACTGTGCGTTCCAGCGCCATGCCGATGGCCGCGGTGACAAAAAACGCCACCGGCAATGCGATCAACGGGTAGAACTCGATGGCCTGGGGCACATAGCGCTGCATCATCAATTGCACCACATAGGTGGAGTAGGCGCCGAGCATCAGCATCTCGCCGTGGGCCATGTTGATCACGCCGAGCAGGCCGAAGGTGATCGCCAGGCCCAGGGCCGCCAGCAGCAGGATCGAGCCCAGGGACATGCCGCTGAACGCCTGGCCGAGGATCTCACCCATCATCAGTTTGCGTTTGACCTGGGCCAGGCTGGTCTCAGCGGCGGTGTGTACGGCGGCGTCGGCTTCCACGCCTGGCGCCAGCAGCGCCTCTAGGCGCGTGCGGGCCAGCGGGTCGCCGGTGCTGCCGAGCAAGCGCACGGCCGCCAGGCGCACCACCGGGTCGGGGTCGACCAGTTGCAGGTTGGCCAGGGCCAGGCTGAGGGCGCTGTGCACCTGCTCATCCGTCTCGGCGGCGACCTGCTGGTCGAGGAATTTAAGTTGTGCAGGCACCGCGCTTTTTTGCAGGGTGCGCGCTGCGTCCAGGCGCACCTTGGGGTCGGCGGCGAGCAGTTGCTGGCTGGCTTGCACGTTATTGATCAAACCGCGCAGGCGGTTGTTCAGGCGCACGGTCTTGGTTTCACCGTTGAGTGTGAGTTGGCCTTGCTCAAGGGCATCCACCAACTCGATACGCGTTGGGTCGGGTTGGGCGGCCCAGTCCTGCAGGAGTTTGGCTTGCTGCACCGGGTTGGCGGCAAGGAAGTCTTCGGCGTCGCTGGCGTGTGCGCCAAAGGGCAGCAACAACAGCAGGGCGAGGATGAGGCGGTGGAGGGCAGTGGGCATATAAAAATGTCCTGGTCATGCGGGGACAGTGTGGGAGCAGGCTGTGTGTAAGAGCTGGCTTGCCTGCGATGGCATCGCTGCGGTGTGTCAGGCACACCGAGTTGTTTGCATCGCAGGCAAGCCAGCTCCCACAGTGACCATGTCCCACATTCGAGCCGTGGGGGCGTTAGTTGCTCTTCACGGCATAGTCCGGTTTTTTGTCATTGCCCGGAATGTAAGGGCTCCACGGCTGTGCACGAATCGGCGTTTCGGTCTGCCACACCACCGAGAACTGCCCGTCGGCCTGGATCTCACCGATCATCACCGGCTTGTGCAGGTGGTGGTTGGTCTTGTCCATGGTCAGGGTGAAGCCCGACGGCGCAGCGAAGGTCTGGCCGCCCAGGGCTTCACGCACCTTGTCGACGTCGGTGGACTTGGCTTTTTCCGCCGCCTGCGCCCACATATGGATGCCCACATAGGTGGCTTCCATCGGGTCGTTGGTCACGGCTTTGTCGGCGCCCGGCAGGTTGTGTTTCTTGGCGTAGGCTTTCCAGTCGGCCACGAACTTCTGGTTCACCGGGTTTTCCACCGACTGGAAGTAGTTCCAGGCCGCGAGGTTGCCCACCAGCGGCTTGGTGTCGATGCCGCGCAGTTCTTCTTCACCCACCGAGAACGCCACCACCGGTACCTCGGTGGCTTTCAAGCCCTGGTTGGCCAGTTCTTTGTAGAAGGGCACGTTGGAGTCGCCGTTCACGGTGGAGACCACCGCGGTCTTGCCACCGGCGGAGAACTTCTTGATGTTGGCGACGATGGTCTGGTAATCGGCGTGGCCGAACGGGGTGTAGACCTCCTCGATGTCTTTATCCGCCACGCCTTTGGAATGCAGGAACGAGCGCAGGATCTTGTTGGTGGTGCGCGGGTACACGTAGTCGGTGCCGAGCAGGAAGAAACGCTTGGCGCTGCCGCCTTCTTCGCTCATCAGGTATTCCACCGCCGGGATCGCCTGCTGGTTCGGGGCCGCACCGGTATAGAACACGTTGGGCGACATCTCTTCGCCTTCGTACTGCACCGGGTAGAACAGCAAGCCGTTGAGTTCTTCGAACACCGGCAGTACGGATTTACGCGACACCGAGGTCCAGCAGCCGAACACCACGGCCACCTTGTCCTGGGTCAACAGTTGCCGACCTTTCTCGGCGAACAGCGGCCAGTTGGACGCCGGGTCCACCACCACCGGTTCGAGCATCTTGCCGTTCACCCCGCCCTTGGCGTTGATCTCGTCGATGGTCATCAGCGCCATGTCTTTGAGCGAGGTTTCGGAGATCGCCATGGTCCCGGACAGCGAGTGCAGGATGCCGACCTTGATGGTCTCGGCGGCCTGGACGGTCCAGGTCAAACCCATGGCGGCAATGGATGCCGACAAAGTGAAAGCCTTGATCAAGCTGCGACGCTTCATGGTGCGATCTCCGTGTACCGATAATTGTTGAGGGGCAGATACACAGGGCTTTGCAAAGGCTGTGCCTGCTACGCCAGACACGGATTACCGGCGGGTTCGTGAGGTAAAGCCGCTCCGTGGCGCACCAGGTTGGCGCCACGGAGGCCGTTGAGTGCACGGCAGGCTTCAAAAGAGGGCGTTGCGCGACAATGCTTCAGGCGGTTGCGCTGATGCGTGACAGCAACAAGCGATCCAGCGCCCACACCAGGACCAACGAAGCCCCTACCAACGGAAAAATGATCGCCAGCCCGAGCATGATCGCCATCGCGGTTTTCCACTTGGGCAGGTCATGGCGCAGCGGCGGTACACCTAGCCCGCCTTGTGGCCGGCGCTTCCACCAGATCACCACGCCGCTGACCGCGCTGAGCAGAATCATCAGGCAGATCAACAGCACGATCAGTTGGTTGACCCAGCCGAACATCTTGCCCTCGTGCAGCATCACGCCGGTTTCGGTGGCGCGTGCGACCAGGTTGTAATGATCCCAACGTACATCGGCCAGGACCTTGCCGGTGTACTGGTCCACGTGCAGGGTGGCGTCGTTGCGCGGGTCGTCGGCGAACACCGCGACGGTGAATACACCAGTGGCGGTGGTGGGGAAGGTAATGCTGTAGCCGGGCTCGACCTTGCGTGCGTTGGCCAGGTCGACCACCTGTTGCAGACGCACCGTGGGTGCGGCCGGGCCTGCGTGCATTGCGCCGTGATTCATATGCTCGGCGTGGTCGCCGGACATTGGCATCGGCGTGTTTTCCAGGGCCCAGGGCACGGTCTGCTGGGTGGCGGTGTTGAGCACACGGGCCTGCTGGTCGGACTGCGGCACGCTGTTCCACATCGCGGCTGGGAAGGTGTTCCACAGGTCGGCGTATTGCTTGCCCCAGAACCCGGTCCAGGTCATGCCGCTGAGCAGCATCACCAGCAGGAACGCCGCGCCCCAGAAGCCGGCGACAGCGTGCAGGTCACGCCAGAACACCCGACCACGGGTATTGAAGCGAGGCCACAGAATGCCTGCAGATGACTTGCCCCGCGGCCACCACAGGTACAGGCCGGACACCACCAGCATCACGCCCCAGCCGGCGGCGAGTTCGATCAGGCGATCGCCGACGGTGCCGATCATCAGTTCGCCGTGCAGGGCGCGGACGATGGCTTGCAGGTTGTTGTTTGCGTCCTGCTCACCGAGGACGGTACCGCGATAGGGGTCGATGAACACCGTCACTTCGTGGGCGCCGTTGCGCATCACGAACTGCGCGCTGCGAGTGGCATCGGCAGGGGGCAGGTATTTGCTGATCGCGGCGTGGGGGTAGGCGGCCTGGGCGCGCTGCAGTTGCTCGTCGGCGCTCAGCGCGTGTTCGGCGGCGGGCACGGTGAGCAGGTGGCCGTACATCAGCGGGTCGAGCTGGGGTTTGAACAGGTAGATGATGCCGGTGAGGGCCAGCAGCACCATGAAGGGGGCGACGAAGAGACCGGCGTAAAAGTGCCAGCGCCAGGCCAGGTTGTAGAAGGAAATTTTTTGTGTGGTCATCGGGTGCTCCGCATAAGGCTTTTGATTTTTCTTGGTCTGTTACACCGCCATCGCAGGCAAGCCAGCTCCCACAGGGGACTGTAATCCACCTGTGGGCGCAGGCTTGCCTGCGATGCTTTTAGAAGCTCATGTCCACCTTGGTCCAGAGCGTACGCCCAGGTTCCTTGATGGCCTGCGGGTCGTTGGCTGGGTAACCGAAGCCTGCGTTACCGGCCAGATTCAGATGCTCGGCATAAGCCTTGCCGAACAGGTTGTCGACCCCGGTGCTGACCTTGAAGTGCTTGTTGACGCGGTATGCCGCGTTCAGCGAGAACACGCCGAAGCCGCCACTCTTGTCGTAGTCCTTGCCGACCACGTTGCCTTTGTTTGGATCGATACGGTGTTGCGCCGCGACCACCCTCCACAACGCACCAGCGCTCCAATCGTCTTCGCTGTAGGTCAGGCCCAGGCGCGTGTCCAGCGGTGGCATTTGTGGCAGGGCCTTGCCGTCGCTGCTGTTCTTGCCCCAGGCATAGGCGAGGCTGGCGTCGGCTTTCCAGTGTTGGCTCAGCTTGTACGCTGCGCCCACTTCGCCGCCCATGATACGTGCGTCCACATTGCGCGCCTGGGAGGTGGTGCCCATCATGCCGGGCCTGTAGTCGAACAGGATGAAGTCGCGCACCTGGCCGACATAGCCCGACACCCAGGCTTCCAGGTCGGCGCTCTTGTATTGGGCACCGAAGTCGAGCTGGGTGGTTTTCTCAGGCTTCACGCCGTCGAAGGCATTCACCGAACCGGCCGCGCCGGTGTTGGGGGAAAACAGCTCCCAGTAATCCGGGAAACGTTCCGCGTGGCCCAGGCCGGCATACAGCGTGGTGGGGCTGTCCGCCAGGTCGTGCTCATAACGCACAAAGCCCGAGGGCAATGTATCGGCGCGGGTGTCGCCGGCGGTCGGGTTCGGGCGCGACATCATTCCCGAGCCGGTGCGTTGACGGAAGTCCTTGGCCGAGGCGCGGTCCAGGCGTGCGCCGGTGATCAGGCGATCGTTGTCGGCGGCGTACCAGGTCAGTTCGCCGAACACACCGTAGTTGTGGAAATTGGCGTCCTTATTGCGCGGCAGATCCTTATACGTGTCGATGCCCATGCTGCTGCGCGCACGGTGTTCATTGGTCTGTGCATCCAGGCCGCTGATCAATTGCACATCCGCCCAGCGCCAGGTCGCCTTGATGCGTGCGCCAAGGGTGCGGCGGTCGACGTTGGACGCCATGGGGCCCGCCATCATGCCGGTGCCCGAAGGGACACGCAGGCTGTAGTTGTCCATCACATGGTCGGCGTAGTTGTAGTAGACCTGGGCCTCGACCTTATCCAGCACCTCGCCGATATTGGATTTCTCGAAACGCAGCCCCAGGCTTTCGCGCAGGAACTGCGAGCCGTCCATGCCGCGACCGGCGTAGCGCGCTTCACCATCGCCACGCCCGGCGGTGAGTTCCAGCAGGGTGTCGGCGTCGGGCGTGAAGCCCACAGCCACGTCACCGTTCCACTTGTCATAGCGCGAGGCGACGGTGTCGTTGTTGCCGTCCTTGTAATCGTCGGCGTGGGCCTGGTTGCCGATCACGCGCACATAGCCCAATGGGCCGCCGGCAGCAGCATCGATGACCTTGTCGAAACGCCCGTTGGAACCGGCCAATACGCTGGCGTTGACCCGCGTGCCCAGCTCGCCGAACTGCTCGGGTTCACGGTCGAACAGGATGGTGCCCGCTGACGCGCCCGGGCCCCAGAGCACGGTTTGCGGGCCTTTGATCACGGTGAGCTTGTCGTAGGTTTCCGGCGAAATATACGAAGTTGGCGCATCCATGCGGCCCGGGCACGCGCCGAGCATCATGCCGCCGTTGGTGAGGATATTCAGGCGCGAGCCGAACATGCCGCGCAGCACCGGGTCGCCATTGGTGCCGCCGTTGCGCACCAGGGCGAAGCCGGGGATGGTCTTGAGGTAGTCGCCACCATCGCTGGCGGGCACCGGTTGGCGAGGGTCTTTGGGGTTGGTGACCACGGTCAGCGGTGAGCTGGGGGCGATCGCGGTGATGACGGTAGGGCTCAGCTCATGCTCGTCGGCGTGAGCGTGGGCAGCCAATAGTGCGCCGCATAAGGCGGTGAGCAGGGCAGTACTTCCCAAGCGGGTGTCAGCAGAAAACCTGGACATGACAAATTCCATCAATCAATCGTAAACAACACGGCCAGCAGCCTGCGGCTGTCTGTCTAAAGTCGGCCGGGGTGAAGTAACGCGGTGAAGGGCTTACGAAACGATGGGCGGCGCGCGGCTGCGGGCTCCGGGGAAGATGCTCTGCCGGGCATGGCCCAGGCGCGTGGCGGGGGTGAGGGCGTTGGCGGGCGGCGGGGTGCCGAGGGTTACGTAGGAGACGCTGCCGGGCAGGGCCGGGCAACTGAACAGCAAGCTGCAATAGCCGCATTTTTCCCAGAGAACATGATGCTCGTCCGGGGCTTTGCTGTGCTGCGCAGGTTCACCATGGCAGTTGGGCATGTCCATGGTCATGGACATGCTGGCGTGATGATCCATCGGCATCGCTTGGGAAATCAGCGGACCGATAAAAATCATCAGCATGGCGAACAGGCTGATCCAACTGCCGCGCATCAGGCGGCGGTGGGGAGACAACCTGGCGCGAGGGGCGCCCATCGAGGTTGGCTTACTGGGCGTGCATGTGCTCGTGGCCGGCCATTGGCGGCGCTTTGTGCACCGACACTTGCACCTCGACCTTGCCGGCTTTTTCGAAGGTCAGGGTCAGCGGGAATTGCTTGCCGTCGGCCAGCAGGCTGCGGTCTTTGAGGCCAAGCAGCATGACGTGATAGGCCATCGGCGCGAAGGTCAGTTCACCCTTGGCCGGTACGGCGACGCTGGGCACTTGTTGCATCTTCATCAAATCGCCTTGCATCACGTGCTCATGCAGCTCGGCTTTTTCGGCAACGCTGGTTTCAACGCTGAGCAGGCGATCCGGGGCCGCCCCGGTGTTATGAATTACAAAGTAGGCGGCGACGGTAGGCGCATTCGGTGGCAACTCCTGAGACCAGGGGTCGCTCACCAGCAAATCGCCGGCCTTGTAGTCTTCGGCATTGGCAGCACTGAACACCGGCAGCAGCAACGCAGCCAGAAGCAGGGAAGATTTAAGCATGGCAGTTCTCCAGAACGGTTCTAAACGCAGTTCACTTGCGAAGAAGATCAGACCGTTGGAGAAGCGCGGGGGTTAAGGCTCGGCCATTGCTGGCGCGGGGTTGGATTGCGCAATAAGCGCGGCGGCAAGTTCTGCACCGCCTCGAAGCGCGTCACATACAACTGCGGCACATGCCCCGGCAACGCCACCAACGGCGCAGAGCCCGAGCAACACCAGCAATGCTGCATGGCAGAGTGATCGTCCGGCGGTGCGGGAATTTCCAGCTTGCCCAGGGCAATCGCCTTGAGGCTCGCGCCATTGGACGAACAGAACCCGCCCCACATCAGACGCTTGACCGGGTCATCGGTCTGCTGCATTGCACTGGCCAACGGCATGGCAAACGCATTGAACAGCACTGCAAGGCAGGCGATCCAGGCAATTGCAAAGCGTTGACGGGCCATGGCGGATAATCCGTAGGGTTAAACGATCAGGCGGGTATTTAGCCTGATCGGGGGGGATAAGTAAAAAGGGCGGGTGTGGTTTGGTGTCGCAGTGTTGGGTTTGAGGATAGACGAGAACGGCCGCTTGCCAATTTTGCAGAAAGGACGCGGCGCACCAGGCGGGCTGATCGTTCCCACGCTCTGCGTGGGAATGCCGCGTTGGACGCTCTGCGTCCGCTTTTAAAGCCGTGACGCGGAGCGTCACAGGATGCATTCCCACGCGGAGCGTGGGAACGATCAAGTCAGGTATAGGGCTTTTTCCAGCCAATGGTTGCGCAGTTGATTGAGCTAGCGCCTTGGCTGGCTGATCTACTACCGTCATTTGATAACGCAATTCCAAAGTGTGGGAGCGAGCAAGCACGCTCCCACATTGGATAGGTGGTGTTTAGAAAAGAGTGATTGCTTGTAGCAACGCCGGCACTGCTGTGAACTCTCGATCTACGGCAGCCAACACCGGCCGCTTCAACACCAGCACCGGCACCCCACGCTCACGCGCCACTTCCAGCTTCGGCTCGGTGGCGGTGCTGCCGCTGTTCTTGCTGATCAGCACATCAATCCGCCGTTCTTCGAATAACGTCCGTTCATCCTCGATCAAAAACGGCCCGCGTGCGCCGATCACCTCACAGCGCTCGTTGCCGGGATACACATCCAGCGCGCGCAAGGTCCAGAACTGCTCGGCGGGGATTTCGTCGAGGTGCTGCAAGGGTTCGCGACCCAAGGTGAACAGCGGGCGCTTGAAGGGTTTGAGCGCTTCGACCAGTTCGGCCCAGTCGGCGACCTCTCGCCAATCATCCCCCGGCTGCGGCTGCCAGGCTGGGCGTCGCAATGCCCAGCAAGGCACATCGCTCAATTGCGCCGCTTGGGCCGCGTTTTGGCTGATCTGCGCTGCATACGGATGGGTGGCGTCAATGATCAGGCTGATACGTTCGTCACGAATAAACTGCGCTAACCCTTCAGCGCCTCCGTAACCCCCGACACGAACCTTGCAGTTCAGGTCGGTTGGTACGCGGCCCACGCCGGCCAGGCTGTAGATATGCTGCGGCCCCAGGGTACGGGCGATGGCCAGCGCTTCCGTGACCCCGCCCAGTAATAGCATCCTTTTCATAGCGGCTTGATCACTTCCAGCAACGTGATCGGCAGCGCCTGGCGCCAGGTATCGAACTCGCCCAGGGGCTGCGCCTGGGCCACGTGGATGCGGGTCAGTTCACCGCCATGCTCGGCGCGCCAGTTCATCAAGGTCATTTCGCTTTGCAGGGTCACGGCATTGGCAACCAGGCGGCCACCGGGGCGCAGGTGTTGCCAGCAGGTGTCGAGCACGCCGTCGCGGGTGACGCCGCCGCCGATAAAGATGGCGTCCGGCGTTTCCAGGCCGCTTAACGCCTCCGGCGCCTTGCCGCGAATCAGTTGCAGGCCGGGCACGCCGAGGGCGTCGCGGTTGTGTTCGATCAGGCTTTGTCGGCCTGCGTCGGCTTCGATCGCGAAGGCGCGACAGCTGGGATGGGTGCGCATCCATTCAATACCGATGGAGCCACTGCCCGCGCCTACGTCCCATAACAGTTCGCCCGGCATGGGCGCGAGGCGGGCGAGGGTCATGGCGCGCACATCGCGTTTGGTCAGTTGGCCATCGTGTTTGAAGGCCGAGTCCGGCAAGCCGGCAAGACGCGACAGACGCGGTGCGTTCGCATCCGCCAGGCAGTCGATGGCGATCAGGTTCAAATCGGCAACCGCCGTGTGCTCCCACGCTTGCGCGTGCCCGTCGATACGCCGTTCAGCCGGGCCGCCCAAATGTTCAAACACACTGATGCGGCTGGAGCCAAAACCACGTTCGACCAACAACGCGGCAATCAAGGCGGGGCTGCTGGCATCATTGCTCAACACCAACAAGCGCACGCCACTGGCCAGATGCGCATTAAGTGCCGCCACCGGACGAGCCACCACGGATAACGTCACCACCTCCTGCAACGGCCAGCCCAGGCGCGCCGCCGCCAGGGATACCGACGATGGCGCGGGCAAAATCAACAACTCTTCAGCTGGCACTTGCCGCGCCAGGCTGGCGCCGACGCCATAGAGCATCGGATCGCCACTGGCCAGAACGCACACGGGCTCCCCGCGCCGCGACAACACTGGCTTCAGGGAAAACGGGGTCGGCCACACCTGGCGTTCGCCACGAATACACACCGGCAACAGGTCCAACTGGCGTTGGCCGCCTATAATCCGCGTGGCGCGCAACAGGGCATGCCGGGCATTTCTGCCCAGGCCTTTGAAGCCGTCTTCACCGATGCCTACAACCGTCAGCCAGGGCGACATATCAATTCCTTGAACGACATCCGACGGGCAGGCTTTTCATGCCGCCGGACAAAGCAGGCATAATACCGCGCCTTTACCCGTCAACCGGTAGCCCCGTGAACCCAACGCCCGCTGTGAATACCTTGCGCCCCTCGGCTTGTCCGGGGTTGCTGCGTATTGTCCAGGCGTTGGACGGTGGCATTTGCCGAGTCAAATTGGCGGGCGGCGCGATCACTGCCGCCCAGGCCCACGCCGTGGCGGACGCGGCCCAGGCGTATGCGGGCGGGGTGATTGAGGCGACCAACCGCGCCAACCTGCAGATCCGCGGCATCGGCGCTGAGCAGGAGGCGTTGATCGCCCGACTACTGGCGGCGGGCCTGGGCCCCAGCAACGCGGGCGGTGACGACGTGCGCAACCTGATGCTCAGCCCCAGCGCCGGCATTGACCCGCAGATGCTGTTCGACACCCGCCCGCTGGCCGCGCAGATCCTCGCCACCCTGGAGAACCATCCGCGTTTCCATGAACTGTCGGCCAAGTTCGCGGTGCAACTCGATGGCGGCGAAGACCTGGCGATGCTCGAGCATCACCACGACCTGTGGTTGTCGGCCTTCGTACGCCATGGCGAAACCCTGCTCGCGTTCGGCCTGGCCGGCTGTCCGGGCCTGGATGCGCCCCTGGCCGCCGTGCCTTTGAACCAGGGGCATGGGTTGGTCGTGGCCGTGCTGGAAGCGTTTCTGGACCTCGCCACCCCAGAACAAACGCGCATGCGCCATTTGTCTGTGGATAACGTGCTGAACCATTTGCGCTTGCCGTTGCTGCCAGCCGACGGCTTCATACGCCCGCCCAGCGACGCGTCGCTCCAGGTGGGCACTTATCCACAAGTGCAAAAGAATCAGTTCTACGTCGCCGCCCTCGCGCCATTGGGCCGCCTGAACCCGGCGATGCTCAAGGGCGCCGCACAACTGGCCAGTGACTATGGGGACGGCACCTTGCGCTTTACCCCCTGGCAAGGCGTGCTGGTGCCCAACGTCGAAAAGCCTCACGCCTTGACCGAGCGCCTGGCGCAACTGGGCTTTATCTGCTCGCTCGGCCACCCGCTGGCGCGCATGATTGCCTGCACCGGTTCCAGCGGCTGCGCAAAAGGCTTGGCCGACACCAAGGCCGACGCCGTGCAACTGGCCGCTCTGCAACCGGGCGTTGAGGTGCATCTGTCCGGCTGCCTGCGCTCCTGCGCTGCCGCGCACACCGCGCCAGTCACCTTGCTGGCGGTGAGCCCCGGCCACTACGACCTCTATTTTTGCGATGCAACCCAGCCTGGTTTTGGCCGGCTTCACGCGCGCACTCTTTCCATTGAAGCGGCGGGCGCCCTGTTGCGCGCTCGTCCACGGAGCAACACCGATGATTGATTACATCCGCGACGGTCAGGAGATCTATCGCAACTCCTTCGCCATTATTCGCGCGGAAGCCAAGTTGGACCGCATCCCGGCTGATTTGGAAAAACTCGCGGTGCGGGTGATCCATGCGTGCGGCATGGTCGAGTCCATCGACGGTCTGCAGTTTTCCGAAGGTGCGGGCAAGGCCGGGCGCGATGCGCTGGCCGCTGGTGCGCCGATTCTGTGCGATGCGCGGATGGTCTCCGAAGGCGTGACCCGCGCACGCCTGCCAGCCAATAACCCAGTGATCTGCACCCTGCGCGACGACAGCGTGCCGGAGCTGGCGCGGGAACTGGGCAACACCCGTTCGGCCGCCGCCCTTGAACTGTGGCGCCCGCACCTGGAAGGCAGTGTGGTGGTGATTGGCAACGCGCCGACCGCGTTGTTCTATCTGTTGGAAATGCTCGACGCCGGCGCGCCGAAACCGGCGTTGATCCTGGGTTTCCCGGTGGGCTTTGTCGGCGCCGCCGAATCCAAGGCCATGCTCGCCGCTGATAGTCGTGGGGTGCCGTTCGTGATCATGCAAGGTCGCCTGGGCGGCAGCGCCATGGCTGCTGCCGCCGTCAATGCCCTGGCCACGGAGGTCGAATAATGCAGGTGCGCGGACGTTTGATCGGCCTGGGCGTCGGCCCCGGTGATCCGGAACTGATTACCCTCAAAGCCCTGCGCCTGCTGCGTGAATCGCCGGTGGTGGCGTACTTCGTGGCCAAAGGCAAGAAGGGCAACGCCTTCGGCATCATCGAGGACCACCTGGTGCCGCAACAGACCCTGATGCCGCTGGTGTACCCGGTGACCACCGAAGTGCTGCCGGCGCCGCTGTCCTACGAGCAGGTGATCAGCGACTTCTACGACAATGCCAGCCTCGACGTGGCCGCGCACCTGGACGCGGGCCGCGACGTGGCGGTGATCTGCGAAGGTGACCCGTTTTTCTACGGCTCCTACATGTACCTGCATGACCGCCTGGCCGAGCGCTACGAGGCCCAGGTGATTCCAGGTGTGTGCTCGATGCTCGGTGGTGCCTCGGTACTCGGCGCGCCGTTGGTGTATCGCAACCAGAGCTTGTCGGTGCTCTCGGGCGTATTGCCCCATGAGGACCTCAAGCGCCGCCTGGCGGATGCCGATGCCGCAGTGATCATGAAGCTGGGGCGCAACTTCCCGAAAGTGCGCCAGGTGTTGGAAGAGTTGGGTCTGGCCGAGCGGGCGTTGTACGTGGAACGCGCGACCATGGCCAACCAGAAGATCGTGCCGCTGGATCAGGTGGAGCCGATGTCGTCGCCGTATTTCTCGCTGATCATCGTGCCCGGTGAAAGGTGGCAAGGTTGATGACCCCGGCGATTGTGATTCTGGGCCAAGGCAGCCTGGCGACTGCGCGCAGGCTCCAGCAGGTTTACCCCGGCGCGTTGATCCACGGTTTGGCCACACGGGTTGAGGGGGCAGACCGTACCTACAGCGAATTCGGCGCGACCTTGCGTCAGCTCTATCAGCAGGGCACGCCACTGATTGCCCTGTGCGCCGCGGGCATTGTGATTCGCACCCTGGCACCGTTGCTGCTGGAAAAGGGCGAAGAACCCGCCGTGCTGGCCGTGGCTGAAGACGGCAGCGCTGTGGTGCCGTTGCTCGGTGGTCTGGGGGGCGTAAACCTCATGGCGCGTGATATTGCGGCAGCGCTCGGCGTGTCCGCCGCCATCACCACCAGCGGCGAGTTGCGTTTTGGCACCTGCCTGCTCAACCCGCCGGCGGGCTATCAACTGGCCGACATCGAGCTGGGCAAACGCTTTGTCTGCGACCTTCTGGCCGGCGAAAGCGTGCGCATTGAAGGCGCGGCGCCATGGCTGGAGGACGCTAACCTGCCTCAGGATCAACAGGCGCGCCTGGCGATTCATGTGGGCAGTGCCGAGCGCACACCGGCAGCCAACGAGTTGCTGATTTACCCGCAGAATGTCTACGCCACCTGCCGGCCGGGTGCGCAGTTGGCCGAGCGTGTGCGCTCGGCGTTGCAGGAGGCTGGCGTGGCCGTGCAATCCCTGGCCTGCTTGCTGGCCAGCGACCTGCAGATGGCTGACGCGTCCTTGCATGAAGCCGCGTCGGCCTTGGGTGTACCGCTGCGTTTTGCCGTACTGGAACCCGTTGCGGACATCAGTATCACCGTGGCCGAGCAGCCCTTGGATCTGTCACAGGTTGGGCGCCCCCGCGGGCGTCTGGCGGTGATTGGCCTGGGCCCCGGCGCTGCTGAATTGATGGTGCCGGCGGTGAAGGCGGAACTGGCGCGTTGCACCGATGTGCTGGGGTATGAAACCTACGTGCGCATGGCCGGGCCGTTCCGGGACGACCAAGTGCAACACTGCACTGACAACCGCGAAGAAATGCAGCGCGCCCGCCACGCCTTCGAGCTAGCCGCGCAAGGCCGCTCGGTGGTGGTGGTGTCCTCTGGTGACCCAGGTGTATTCGCCATGGCCGCAGCGGTGATCGAGGCGCTGCACGAGTCCAGCGAGCCGGCCTGGCATCAGGTCGACCTGGAAATCCTGCCGGGGGTTTCCGCTTCGCTGGCCACCGCTGCCCAGGCGGGCGCGCCGCTGGGGCATGATTTCTGTGTGATGTCGCTGTCGGATAATCTCAAGCCCTGGGCGATCATCGAAAAACGCCTGGACCTGGCTTCCCAGGCCGACCTGGCCTTGGCGTTCTACAACCCGATCTCCAGGTCGCGGCCTTGGCAACTGGGACGCGCCCTGGAGATCGTCGCGCTGCATCGCACGCCGCAGACGCCGGTGGTGCTGGGCCGTGACATCGGTCGTCCAGGCCAGACGCTGCGCGTCACTACCTTGGGGCAACTGACGCCCGAGCAGGTGGACATGCGCACCATGGTGCTGATCGGTTCATCCACCACCTGTGTGTTCCCGCGCGCGGGTGGCGGCGAGTGGGTGTACACACCACGTTGGTATGGCGACAAACCCAACTCCTGAAAACAGCCCGGTTGGCTGCCGGAAAGCTCCGAATAACCCAGGGATTCCCCTGGCGTTGTTCGGGGCTTTTTCTTTTTTATGCGATGAAAACCGCACGCCTGCCCGCCGCGCCTTGTCATTGCTGGACGCTGGTTTTGGGCGGGGCAGTCCAAGGGATGTTTATCGCATGGAAACCCCGCTGCTCCCTGGACTAGGGTGGAAGCAAGCCCCATGTGGGGTGCTTGTGGAGAACAGAAAATGGAGCGACGTCACAGAAGGATCAACAGTAAAAAAAGGCGCAAGTTGATTGCCGCCTACAAATTGCCGGGCGCACCTGCCAGGCAGGCCGCTTGCGCGCTGGATAGCGACGATGATTGCAATGCGGCCGTGGTCAACAACGGGGTGATTTCATTTGCCGAAGGCTTGTCGGCGTTGAACCGCGAATACGTACGCAAAAGCTATCTGCTGGCCAGCAGTTATGTGAGCGATGTGCTGAACGTCCAGCGGGGCAGCGAGGCGTGGTACGAGGAATTTATCAAGGTGATGGTCAGCCTGGGGTGGCTGCCGCTGCGCAGTCGCTTTGAACGGGTCTCGCGTGCGGGCAAGGGCCTGACGGTGCAACTGGCGGCGCTGAATATCATCGCCTCGATGCTGACGTCGACGGCGCTGTTCGGGCCACTGCTTAGCGCCTTGCCCAAGCTGGCCGCCGATGCGCTGGATGCATTGAAGCGTCAGCCAGCGTCTTTCGAGCTGTTCAAGCGCAATTGCGCGGTGCATGAGGGCGGCGATTTCGGCCTGGCCTCCTGCGCTGAAACAGACGGCGAGTTGATCATGGTGCTGGTGACCTACAGCACCCATGGTGTGGATAAACAGGTGGGCCTGCCCTTCCTGGAGTGGGATAGCTCCTCGTTCGAGGCCTTCAGCGGGCAGACTTGCCTGGTGCTCAATACCTCTATGGTCAACGAGAAAACCATCCAACTGATGCGCGAAAGCGCCGGTGACAAAGTGGAAATGGCTATCGCCAAATACCGGATCTAGGGCACCAGGTAGCCGCGTACCCCGGTAAAAATGATTTGCGCGGCCAGGGCGCAGACGAACAGGCCCATCAACCGGCTGACAATCTGCAAGCCCTGGTCGCCGAGAATGCGTTCGATACGGTTGGACAGGTACAGCACCACGCCCACCGTCAGGCTGGCCAGGGCAATACTCAGGATGGCGGTAAGCTTGTCGTCCCAGTGTGGTTGGCTGACGCCCATCACCAGCAAGGCGCCGATGGTGCCGGGGCCGACGGTGAGGGGGATGGTCAGCGGCACGATGGTCACGTCCTGCTGCACGTTGTCGGTCTGCACCGCCGACTTGCCCTGGGCCATGCCCAGGGCGGAGATAAACAACACGCTGCCGGCGCCGATACGGAACGCGTCGACGGTAATGCCGAACACACTGAAAATCACCCGGCCAAACAGGTAGAGCAGCACGCTCGATACCAGGGTGGCCAGTGCAACTTTCCACGCCAGGCGCCGACGCTCCTTGCTGGAGTAGCCACGGGTCAGGCTGATAAAGCAGGACAGCACAAAGAACGGGCTGTAGAGCACCAGCATCTTCAGGTAAACGCTGAATAACACATGGAGCATGGGGGCGGCTCGCGGGCGGGGAAAGTGTGGAGGAGTCTATCCGACACAGATCAAATGTGGGAGCTGGCTTGCCTGCGATAGCGGTGGGTGTGATCGTTCCCACGCTCTGCGTGGGAATACATCCAGTGACGCCCTGCGTCGCGTTCAAGCAGGACGCGGAGCGTCCCGGGCGGCATTCCCACGCGGAGCGTGGGAACGATCATCACGGGCTGTAGAGCACCAGTATCTTCAGGTAAACGCTGAATAACACATGGAGCATGGGGGCGGCTCGCGGGCGGGGAAAGTGTGGAGGAGTCTATCCGACACGGATCAAATGTGAGAGCTGGCTTGCCTGCGATAGTGGTGGGTGTGATCGTTCCCACGCTCTGCGTGGGAATGCATCCAGTGACGCTCTGCGTCGCGTTCAAGCAGGACGCGGAGCGTCCCGGGCGGCATTCCCACGCGTGGGAACGATCATCAGGAAAGGGTGCTGTGCTCAGGGCGCTGTTGGCGCTGCGCGACCCAGTAGTCCACCAGCTCGCGCAGCTGCGACAGTTCCACCGGCTTGGCCATATGCCCGTCCATGCCTGCCTGGCGTGCGCGTTCTTTGTGTTCCGACAGGATATGCGCGGTGAGCGCCACCACTGGCGTGCGCACGCGTTGGTGGCTGACTTCCCATGCCCGCAGTTGCTGTGTGGCGGAGAAGCCATCGAGAATCGGCATTTCGCAGTCCATCAATACCAGGTCATAGCGCTGGGCTTTCATCGCTTGCAGCGCTTCTTCGCCGTTGCTGGCGGTGTCCGGGTCGAGATTGAGCTTGCCGAGCATGCCGCGAATCACTTTGGTGGAAATGCTGTTGTCTTCGGCTACCAGGATGCGGAAATCGCTGGGCACGGTCATGGCTGCCGGTGCGCTGGGGGCCGGGCGTGCCACGGGTGCGCCTTTGCTGCGCTGGGCCAGTTCATCAGCCAGGGTGGTCTTGAGGGTATAGCCAGCCACCGGTTTGGCGAGGATGCGCTTGATCCCGCAGTTGCGCGCAATGATCTTGCTCGGTGCATTGCTGATTCCGGTGAGCATGATCAGCAGGATGTCGTGGTTCAGGCTCGGGTCTTCCTTGATTTTCGCCGCCAGTTGCATGCCGGTCATGCCGGGCATGTTCTGGTCCAGCAGTACCACGTCGAAATAATCACGCAGGTGCGCCTTGGTGCGCAGCAGCGCCAGGGCCTCCTTGCCCGAAGGCACGGCGCTGACGTTCAGGCCCCAGGCCGTGCATTGTTGCACCAGGACTTTGCGGCAGGTGTCGTTGTCGTCCACCACCAGCACGCGGGCGTCCTTGAGCGGGCCGTCGAGGTCGCTGGTCGGGTGTTCCAGGCGTTCCGGGTCCAGCGGCAGGGTCAGCCACAGGGTACTGCCCTGGTGGCTCCCACTCTTGACGCCGAACTCGCCGTTCATCAACAAGATCAGCTGGCGTGCGATGACCAAGCCCAAGTGGCCGCTCAAGCGCGTCGCCGAAAGGAAGTTCTTGCTGTGCAGTTCGCTGTGCAGCAGGGCGTCGCGTTCGGCAGCTTCCATGGGCACGCCGCTGTCTTGCACGGCAATGCGCAGGCGTGGCTTGGTGCTGCGCTCATCCAGGGCGACAACGATCAGCACTTCGCCTTCATCGGTTTTGTGCAGGGCGTTTTCCAGAAGGCTCAGTAAAGCCTGGCGCAGTCGCGTCGGGTCACCGCTGATCACTCGTGGTACCTGGGGTTGGATGAAGCTGATCAGCTCGACATTCTGTTGCTCGGCCTTGGCGCGGAAGATGCTCAGGCAGTCGTCGATCAATGCATTGAGATCGAACTGCACATCATCGAGTTCGATCTGCCCGGATTCGAGCTTGGAAATGTCGAGAATCTCGTTGATCAGGGTGAGCAACTCATTACCGGCGCTGTGGATGGTCTGCACATAGTCGCGTTGCTTCACCGACAACGGCGTGCCCAGCAGCAACTCGGTCATGCCCAGCACACCGTTCATGGGCGTGCGGATTTCGTGGCTGATCTTCGCCAGGAACTCGGCTTTGGCGGCGATTTCGGCATTGCTGGCCGCCAGGTCGCGGCTCAGGCTGAAACGGGTTTCGACAATGGCGCGCTGGCGCTCGCCGAGGGCCAGGCTCATCAGCAGGCCACTGAGGCAGATAAAGCTCAACAGGGTGACGATCAGCCCCTGTGGCGCCACCAGGGTAAGGCCGAGCAGTGCGGGCAGAATGATCAGCGTGCCGATGTTGAATACCACCATGGCCGCCACGAACAAGCGCGCCGGGCGGTAGCCTTTTTGCCAGTGATAGGCCGAGACAAACAGCATGCTCAGGCCCGCCAGCGCGACCAGGGCATAGGTGATGATGTTCAGCGGCAAGGTGTTGACGAACAACAGGAGCAGGCCGCACAGGATGATCAGCAGGATGTCGGCCATCAACACTTTGTTCAGCGGGTGCGGGCCCAGGGGCATGAAGAAGCGGTAGGCGAACATCAGCCCACAGGGTGCGGTCAGCAGCAGGGCCAGGTAGGCACCGGGGGTCTGGATTGCGTGCCAGTTCGGCAGCCATGGCCCCACCAGGTTGAGCAACAGCGCCAGGCTGAGCATCAACAGGAACTCGCACGCGGCCAGCCACAGGCTGCTGCGCGAGCGGTGGTAGGCGAAGCGCGTGAGGTTGTGCAGGATCAGCATCGACAGCACGCCGAACAGCAGGCCGTAGATCAGCGTCTGGTTCTGGTTGGCGGCGGCCAGCACCGCTGGTTCCAGGGTGATGTAAGGGCGCAGCTCGTGTTCCGAGACCAGGCGCAGGTATACCTCCAGTGGCCGTTGGCTCTGAGGCATCGGCAGCATGAAGTCACTGCTGGGCAACGAGCGCTCAGCCTGGGGTTGGCGTGTGCCGGTGGTTTGTTGCTCCACCAGGGTGTCGCCGTCCAGCACATACAGGCTCAGGCTGGAGAGGTCCGGGGCGAACACCCGCAGCACTTGTTCGTGCTTGCCGGGCTGCAACCTGAAACGCACCCACAACGCACCGTCCGGCTGCGCGGCGGTGATCCGGTCCAGTTCGATGGGGCTGAATTGATTGGTATAGCGGGCGGAACGGATATCGCTCAGTTGCAGGTCGGCCTGTTCATCAAGCAATACTGCCCAGCCACTGCCTTGCGCAGCGGCCTGGGCCGGTAGCAAGCAGAGCAGGGTCAGCAGACTGATTGTGAAACCTATGGCGATCCTGAGCCAGCGCACGGCGAAATCCCTTCGGTAGGTGGATGCACGGGTTAACTATGCGCGGGGCAACAGGGTACGGCAAGGGCCAAAGGCCCTTACCTAACCGAACGGATAGCTACTGCAAGTGTAGCTGCTCAGTTGTTCTCACCGCGTTCGCGGGCAATGGCACGGTAGCCAATGTCGGTGCGGTAGAAGCAGCCCTTCCAGTCGATTTTCGCCGCCAGTTTGTATGCCTGTTGTTGCGCGGCATCGACACTGGCACCCATCGCGGTGGCGCACAACACGCGGCCACCGGCGGTTACAACTTTGCCGTCCTTGAGCGCGGTGCCTGCATGGAACACCTTGCCTTCCAGCGCAGCGGCGGCGTCGAGGCCTTCGATCACATCGCCCTTGGCGTAGTCGGCGGGGTAGCCACCGGCCGCCAGCACAATCCCAACGCTAGGTCGTGGGTCCCACTGCGCTTCGACCTTGTCCAGGGCCTGGGCGAGGGCGGCTTCCACCAGCAGCACCAGGCTCGATTGCAGGCGCAGCATCACCGGTTGGGTTTCCGGATCGCCGAAGCGGCAGTTGAACTCGATGACTTTGGGGTTACCGGCTTTGTCGATCATCAGGCCGGCATAGAGGAAACCGGTGTACACGTTGCCTTCATCCGCCATGCCGCGCACGGTTGGCCAGATCACCAGGTCCATGACGCGCTGGTGGACGTCGGCGGTGACAACGGGCGCCGGGGAGTAGGCACCCATGCCGCCGGTGTTCGGGCCACTGTCGCCGTTGCCGACGCGCTTGTGGTCCTGGCTGGTGGCCATCGGCAATACGTTCTTGCCGTCGACCATCACGATAAAACTGGCTTCCTCGCCGTCGAGGAACTCCTCGATGACTACGCGTGAACCGGCGTCACCAAAGGCATTGCCGGCGAGCATGTCGCGCACGGCGTCTTCGGCTTCCTGCAGGGTCATGGCGACGATCACGCCTTTGCCGGCAGCCAGGCCATCGGCCTTGATCACGATCGGTGCGCCTTTCTCACGCAGGTAAGCCAGGGCCGGTTCGATCTCGGTGAAGTTCTGGTAGTCGGCCGTCGGGATCTTGTGGCGAGCCAGGAAGTCCTTGGTAAAGGCTTTCGAGCCTTCCAGCTGGGCGGCGCCAGCGGTAGGGCCAAAGCAATCCAGGCCACGGCTGCGGAACAGATCGACGACGCCTGCTACCAGTGGCACTTCCGGGCCGACGATGGTCAGGGAAACATTCTTTTCGGCAAAATCCGCCAACTGCTCCAGGGCCAGCACGTCGATGGCGACGTTTTCACACTTGGCTTCGATGGCGGTGCCGGCGTTGCCGGGGGCCACGAAGACTTTCTGCACGCGTGGGTCCTGGGCTACTTTCCAGGCCAGGGCGTGTTCACGGCCACCGCTGCCAATGATCAAAACATTCATTTCAAAAACCTCGTTAACTTGATCGTTCCCACGCTCTGCGTGGTAATGCTACTTGTGACGCTCTGCGTCACGCTTTGGAACGCAGAGCGTCCCGGACTGCATTCCCACGCAGAGCGTGGGAACGATCAATCAGTGGCGGAAGTGGCGCATGCCGGTGAAGACCATCGCAATGCCAGCTTCATCAGCGGCGGCGATGACTTCTGCATCACGCATCGAACCGCCCGGTTGGATCACGGCGGTCACGCCAGCTTTCGCGGCGTTGTCCAGGCCGTCACGGAACGGGAAGAACGCATCGGAAGCCATCACCGAACCCACCACCTGCAAACCGGCATGTTCAGCCTTGATCGCGGCGATACGTGCCGAGTTCACGCGGCTCATCTGGCCAGCGCCGACACCGATGGTCTGGCGGTTCTTGGCGTAGACGATGGCGTTGGACTTGACGTATTTGGCCACTTTCCAGGCGAAGATCAGGTCGTTGATCTCTTGCTCGGTCGGCGCGCGCTTGGTCACGACTTTCAGGTCATCGCTGCCGATCATGCCGATGTCGCGGCTCTGTACCAGCAGGCCGCCATTGACGCGCTTGTAGTCCCAGGCCGCGGCGCGGTCTGCCGACCACTCGCCACAGGCCAGCAGGCGCACGTTGGCTTTGGCGGCGACGATGGCGCGGGCTTCTTCGCTGACGCTTGGGGCGATGATCACTTCGACGAACTGACGCTCGACGATGGCCTTGGCGGTCTCGGCATCCAGTTCGCGGTTGAAGGCAATGATGCCGCCGAATGCGGATTCGGTGTCGGTGGCGTAGGCCAGTTCGTACGCCTGGCGGATACCGCCTTCAGCGTCCGGGCTGACGGCCACGCCGCACGGGTTGGCGTGCTTGACGATCACGCAGGCCGGCTTGACGAAGCTCTTTACGCATTCCAGCGCGGCGTCAGTGTCGGCCACGTTGTTGTAGGAGAGTTCTTTGCCTTGCAGTTGAGTGGCGGTGGCGATGCCCACTTCGGCCGGCTTGGCTTCCACGTAGAACGCCGCACTCTGGTGCGGGTTCTCGCCGTAGCGCATTTCCTGGGCCTTGATGAACTGGCTGTTGAAGGTGCGCGGGAACTGGCTGCGACCTTCTGTGCTCAGGGTGTCAGCCGCTTGGTTCACGGTGCCCATGTAGTTGGCGATCATGCCGTCATAGGCGGCGGTGTGTTCGAACGCCTTGAGCATCAGGTCGAAGCGCTGGGCGTAGGTCAGGCCACCGGCCTTGAGGTTTTCCAGGACGTTGGCGTAGTCGCTGGCATTGACCACGATGGCCACGTCCTTATGGTTCTTGGCCGCCGAGCGCACCATGGTCGGGCCGCCGATATCGATGTTTTCGATGGCGGTCGGCAGGTCGCAGCCTGGCTTGTTGATGGTGGCTTCGAACGGGTAGAGGTTAACGGCCACCAGGTCGATCGGCTTGATGCCGTGCTCGGTCATGATGGCGTCGTCGATGCCGCGACGGCCGAGGATGCCGCCGTGAATTTTCGGGTGCAGGGTCTTGACGCGGCCGTCCATCATTTCTGCGAAACCGGTGTAGTCCGCGACTTCTACTGCGGCCACGCCGTTGTCCTGCAGCAGTTTGAAGGTCCCGCCCGTGGAGAGGATTTCCACACCCAGGGCTTCCAGCTCCCGGGCAAATTCGAGGATCCCGGTCTTGTCGGAAACACTGATCAAGGCACGGCGGATCGGCAGGCGGGTGGTCTGGTCGGTCATCTCAATTTCCATCAAAAGCAAAGGAAGTCAGCAAAAAAGGCGACCGGTTTTACGCGGGCGCCTTTCTGGTTTGATTGAATGCTTACAGCAAATCGTACTGCTTGAGCTTTTTGCGCAAGGTGCCACGGTTGAGGCCTAGCAGCTCACTGGCTTTGGTCTGGTTGCCCTTGACGTAGTTCATCACGCTTTCGAGCAAGGGCGCCTCGACTTCGGAGAGCACCAGGTTGTACACATCCGTGACGGAAGCGCCCTCAAGGTGGGCGAAATAATTGTGCAGCGCCTTCTCGACACTCCCGCGAAGGGTCTGGCCTTCTTCGCTCGGCGTGTTGAGGTGCTGTTTCAAATTGACATTGTCGCTCACGGGTGTTGTTCCACTCACTAAAGTCTCGGTCATCATCGTCATGCGGCCACCCCTTCTCCATCCCCTGTTCCCAGGCTCTTGTCGCGTCCGGCGAAGAACTCACGAACGGTGGCGACCTGTGCCTGCGTTTCATCCAAACGATTGAACTGAGCGCGGAATTCCTTGGCGCCCGGCAAGGTGGCGAGATACCAGCCGACATGCTTGCGAGCAATGCGTACTCCCATCACGTCCCCATAAAAGGCGTGCAGGGCGGCCAGATGCTCTAGCAGAATACGTTCCACCTCGACCAACTCTGGTGCCGGCAAGACTTCACCGGTACGCAGGAAATGCTCGATTTCACGAAAAATCCACGGCCGCCCCTGGGCGGCCCGGCCAATCAACAAGCCATCGGCACCGGTCGCGTGCAGCACGCGCCGGGCTTTCTCGGCACTGTCGATGTCGCCATTGGCAAAGACGGGCATCGACACGGCCTGCTTGATCGCGGCAATGGTGTCGTACTCGGCTTCACCGGTATAAAGGTCGGCGCGGGTACGGCCATGCACCGCCAGCGCTGTAATGCCTGCCTGTTCAGCGATCTTCGCCACCGTCAGGCCATTCTTGTTGTCCCGGTCCCAACCGGTACGAATCTTCAGGGTCACCGGCACATCCACTGCACCAACAACGGCCTGCAGGATCTCGGCGACCAACTGCTCATCTTTCAACAGTGCGGAACCGGCGGCCTTGTTGCAAACCTTCTTGGCCGGGCAGCCCATGTTGATGTCGATGATCTGTGCACCCAGCTCCACATTGGCCCGTGCGGCATCCGCCAGCATCTGCGCATCGCCCCCGGCGATCTGCACCGAGCGTGGCTCGGGATCACCTTCGTGGATCATGCGCATCCGCGACTTGCGGGTGTTCCACAGACTCATGTCGCTGGTAACCATTTCAGAGACTACTAGACCCGCGCCCAAACGCTTGCACAGCTGACGAAAGGGCTGGTCGGTGACACCCGCCATCGGGGCGAGGATCAAGCCGTTTTGCAATGTGTATGGGCCGATGCGTACCGCCGACATAGGACTTCCCTGTTGTGGGGCCGGATCATTAGAGTTCGAAAAAGGGTTGGCATGATACCCGCTCTCGATGACTGGTTAAAGGCTGAATTGGATAAAATCTGAACAGTTACTTTTTTATCGCCATCGGTTTGGTTGACGGCGGTCAAGTCAATAATCCGCCGTCAAACCTCGGTGGGCACGCCGTTTTACTCGGGCGAGTGGAAGCTCAGGCTGTAGTTCACGGCTCTATTGCCCGGATCAAGAATGTCCAGGGAGATGTGGATAGGCGTCTGCGAGGGCATTTCGCTGACGCCAGCCAACTCGCCGCTGAGGTATTCGGCGGGCTTGAAGCGACGACTGGCAATCAGGCTGCCGTTCAAGTCTGCAAAGCGCAACTCCAGCAGCGGGAAGGGCTGAGAGAAGGTCGCACGGTTATAGATGATGGCATCGACCACCAGCGCCCCGGCGAATTCGGGGTGGCTGCGCACCACCAGATTGCTGCTCTTTATGTGAGTAATGTCGACCCGCGATGGCACGGTGCACCCCAGTTTCGGGCATAACGCCTGGAACCAGGGACGGTAGGCGTCCTGGCGGGCCAGGTCGTCGAATTGGTAGGCGATGTACTGGCCGGCCAGACCGGCAGCGGCGAGTACCACCAACAATATCCAGACCAGACGGCGACCCCAGCTTGACGGACGCTTCTGCGCATACAGGTGCAGGGGGTCGTCTTCCAGGTCCTGGAGTAACTCGTCGTGTACACCAGCCTCCGTTCGCGCGCGCTTGCGGCGCGGCTGTGCGCGGTCTTCGGGTTCAGGTTCATCGTGCTCGTCGCGGGTGGGTATCAGCGGCGGGTCGAGGTCGTCATCCACGGTAGTGGCGTGCAGAGCTGGTGCGTCATCGAGTTCGTCGACGTGGGCCGACATGGACGGTTCGGTGCGCTGTTTGGACGCAGGTGCCTTAACCGGCTCGGGCTCTTCTTCTGGTGCCTGGGCGCGCTCTTGGGGTGGCTCACTGAACAGGCTGGCCGCCCACTTTTCTTCCTCGGCCTTGACCGTATCGCGGCTGGCGCTGAAGGACTCTTCCTTTTGCCGACGGTCGGCACCTGGCTGGCGACGTTCCGCACCCAAGGCCTGGGTATGTTGGATCTCGCGACGTTCCAGCTTGGCCAGTTCCTTGTCCAGGTTATCCAGGTCCAGCTCTTCGGCCGTCCACTGTTTCTGGCTGATGGCCCGTGGTGGCTCGGGAGGTGCTTCGCCAATCGGTTCGGGGGGTGTCGGCGCTTCAGGTTCCGGCGCAGACGCCTGGGCCCGTTGCTCCAGCAACTGGCGGGCGGCGTTGAACACTTGCAGGCACGAGCCGCAACGCACCACGCCGCGGGCCACGCTCAACTGAGCGTGGTTGACGCGAAAGCGCGATTGGCAATGTGGGCACTGGGTGACGAAACTGTCGGTCATGCGGCCATCCGATTCAGGCAAGCGCTCATTCTAGCGCCGACGACCGCTGATGCGTACCCAGCCATCACGGTTGGCGATCGGGTCCAGCTCGAAGTCTTTGGCGTAGGCCGCAGCCACGTCTTCACCTTGCTCGGCGAGGATGCCCGACAGCGCCAGGCGCCCGCCCGGCTTGACCAGGCTCGACAGTTGCGGCGCCAGCGACACCAGTGGCCCGGCGAGGATATTGGCCACCAGCACATCGGCCTGAACCTGGGGCAGGTCCTCAGGCAGGTAGAGTGGGAATTTGCCTTCGGCAATGTTGTTGCGCCCGGCGTTATCGCGGGAGGCTTCCAGGGCCTGCACGTCGATATCGGTGCCCACGGCCTCCTTGGCACCCAACAGCAGGGCGGCGATGGCCAGGATCCCCGAGCCGCAACCGAAGTCCAGCACGTTGCTATCGGTCAGGTCCTGGCCGTCCAGCCATTCCAGGCACAGGGCGGTGGTCGGGTGCGTGCCGGTACCGAACGCAAGACCCGGGTCCAGCAGCAGGTTGACGGCGTCTGGCTCGGGCGCGGCGTGCCAGCTTGGCACGATCCACAGGCGCTGGCCGAAACGCATGGGCTGGAAGTTGTCCATCCAGCTGCGTTCCCAGTCCTGGTCTTCGATGACTTCGCTGTGATGCTCGGGCAGCGGGCCGCCGGTGAGCAGTTCCATATGGGCCAGCACGGCGGCGGCGTCGGTGCCGTCCTCGAACAGGGCCAGCAAGTGGGTGTGGGACCACAGCGGCGTGGTGTTGAGTTCCGGCTCGAAAATCGGCTGGTCTTCGGCGTCCATGAAGGTCACCGACACGGCGCCCACTTCGAGGAACGCGTCTTCGTAGGTTTCGGCTTGTTCTGGGCTGATGGCGAGACGGACTTGCAGCCAAGGCATGGCGGGCACCTTTGAAAAAAATGAATGTGCGGCGGGCAGGCCGCGAAAGCGCGCAAGTTTACGCGAGAGCAAGCCAGAAGACGACTGCGCCGACGATCGCTCCCACGCTCGGCGTGGGAATGCCGCCTCGGACGCTCCGCGTCCCGTTGTTAAGGCGTGGTGCGGAGCGCCACAAGAGGCGTTCCCACGCGTGGGAACGATCAGGGGGCGGTGGCCCATAAACAACAAAACCGCCCGAAGGCGGTTTTGTTGGGTGGAGCACTTACTGGTTGGCCAGCTTGTGTTCCAGGTAGTGAATGTTCACACCACCTTCGCAGAAGCCTTCATCACGAACCAGATCCCGATGCAGCGGGATGTTGGTCTTGATGCCGTCGACCACGATTTCGTCCAGGGCGTTGCGCATACGGGCCATGGCCTCGTCGCGAGTGGCGCCCCAGGTGATCAGCTTGCCGATCAGCGAGTCGTAGTTGGACGGAACCTTGTAGCCGCTGTACAGGTGCGAATCCACACGTACGCCGTTGCCGCCGGGCGCGTGGAAATGCTTGACCAGGCCAGGGCTTGGGATAAAGGTTTTCGGGTCTTCGGCGTTGATGCGGCACTCCAGGGAGTGGCCGTGCATCTTCACGTCGTCCTGGGTGAAGGACAGCACGTTACCGGCTGCGATGCTCAGCATCTCCTTGACGATGTCGATACCGGTGACCATCTCCGATACCGGGTGCTCTACCTGCACACGAGTGTTCATCTCGATGAAGTAGAAGCGGCCGTTTTCGTAGAGGAACTCGAAGGTACCGGCGCCACGGTAGTTGATGTCGATGCACGCCTTGACGCAACGCGCCAGTACTTCCTGGCGGGCTTTCTCGTCCAGGCCCGGTGCCGGGGCTTCTTCCAATACCTTCTGGTGGCGACGTTGCAGCGAGCAATCGCGATCACCCAGGTGGATGGCGTGGCCCTGGCCGTCGGACAGTACCTGGACCTCCACGTGACGTGGGTTGGTCAGGTACTTCTCCAGGTAGACCATCGGGTTGCCGAACCAGGCGCCCGCTTCGGAGCGGGTCTGCTTGGCGGCTTCGATCAGGTCTTCTTCCTTGTGCACCACGCGCATGCCGCGACCACCACCGCCACCGGCGGCCTTGATGATCACCGGGTAGCCGACTTCGCGACCAATGCGCAGAGCGGTTTCCTCGTCTTCAGGCAGTGGGCCGTCGGAGCCTGGAACGGTGGGCACACCGGCCGCGATCATGGCGTCCTTGGCCGAGACCTTGTCGCCCATCAGGCGAATGGTTTCGGCTTTCGGGCCGATGAAGGCAAACCCGGATTTTTCCACTTGTTCGGCGAAGTCGGCGTTTTCCGCGAGGAAGCCGTAGCCCGGGTGGATGCCATCGGCGCCGGTCACTTCTGCCGCGGCGATGATATTCGAGACTTTCAGGTACGAGTTCGTGGCCAGTGGCGGGCCGATGCAGATGCTTTCGTCCGCCAGTTTCACGTGCATCAATTCGGTATCGGCCGTCGAGTAAACAGCGACGGTCTTGATGCCCTCTTCCTTACAGGCGCGCAGGATACGCAGCGCGATCTCGCCGCGGTTGGCGATCAGGACTTTTTGCAGTTTCTTCGCAGGTTTCAACATCGAAGGCGCTCCGCGGTTCAAACGATGGTGAACAGCGGCTGGTCGTACTCAACCGGCTGACCGTTTTCTACCAGGATGGATTCAATGACGCCGGCTTTTTCCGCGGTGATGTGGTTCATCATTTTCATCGCTTCAACGATGCAGATGGTGTCGCCCACTTTCACGGCCTTGCCCACTTCAACGAAGGCTGGCGAGGTCGGTGCCGGGGTGCGGTAGAAAGTACCGACCATTGGCGACTTGACCACGAAGCCGTTCAGCGCAGGAGCGGCTGGGGCGGCAGGTGCAGCGGCGGCGGCAGGTGCGGCAGCCGGAGCTGCGGCGGCTGGAGCCGGTGCTTGCATCTGTGGCGCGTAGAACTGTTGGGCCGGGGTCTTGCTGTGACGGCTGATCCGTACGGACTCTTCGCCTTCCTTGATTTCCAGCTCGTCGATACCGGATTCTTCCAGCAGTTCGATCAGTTTCTTAACTTTACGGATATCCATGAATCATCAACTCCCAAGGGTCGGTCAGGGGCGTTTAGCCTGTTCTTCAATGTGTTCCAGGGCGGCCTCCAGGGCCAGTCGGTAACCGCTGGCGCCAAGGCCGCAGATCACTCCTACCGCTACGTCGGAGAAGTAAGAGTGATGGCGGAAAGCTTCGCGTTTGTGCACGTTCGATAAATGCACTTCGATGAATGGGATGCTCACCGCCAGCAGCGCGTCACGTAATGCAACGCTTGTGTGCGTAAAAGCGGCGGGATTGATCAGAATAAAGTCCACGCCTTCGCCGCGCGCGGCATGGATGCGATCAATCAATTCATACTCGGCATTGCTTTGCAGGTAGAGCAAATGGTGGCCGGCTTCACGGGCCCGCTTTTCCAGGTCGAGGTTGATCTGGTCCAGGGTCACTGCCCCGTAGACGCCCGGTTCGCGGGTGCCAAGCAGGTTCAGGTTGGGGCCGTGAAGAACCAGTAAGGTCGCCATTGGCTGTTCCTTGTTATTGGTGTGGGTGCGTCAGAACCCGGCGACTATGCCGCAAAGCCTTTGTGACTGTCCAGTTCTATGCAGTAGCCGGCACGATTAGCGAGGATTGCGCAAAATTTGTGACTGGGAGACGGCATTTGGTCAGTGTGGGAGCTGATCGCACCCACGCTCCGCGTGGGCACGCATCCAGTGACGCTCTGCGTCACGGCTTTAAAGCGGGACGCGGAGCGTCTGGGGCGACATTCCCACGCGGAGCGTGGGAACGATCAGCCACATTGCGGTCTTCATAGAGGGCCGGATCGGGTTAGACGCGGAAGGCTTGCACGGCGGTAGTCAGTTGCCCACCCAGTACCAGCAGGTGCTCGCCCTGGCTACGGCCCTGGCCAATACGCAGCAAATTATCCTCACCCAATTGATGAATCCGCTCACTGTTGTCGCGTATCTCGCTCACGGCGCCACTCTGCTGCGCGGTCACATCGGCAATGCGTACGGCGGTATCCGAGATGGTCTGGATCGCCCCGACGATTTCATCCAGCGCGCCATCCGCCGCCTGGGCCTGCTGGGCGGTGGCTTCGGCGTGTTCGACCTGGGCGCGCATGCCTTCTACCGACTGGTGCGCGGCGCTTTGCAGGCCGGCGATCAGGCCCTGGATTTCGGCGGTGGCGCCGGCAGTACGCTGGGCCAGGGAGCGCACTTCGTCGGCTACCACGGCGAAACCACGTCCGGCTTCACCGGCGCGGGCGGCTTCGATAGCGGCGTTGAGCGCCAGCAGGTTGGTCTGGTCGGCAATCGAGCGAATCACCGTGAGCACGCCGCCGATGGTGGCGGACTCTTCGGCAAGTTTCTCGATCATCTGCGCGTTTTGCTGCACTTCGCCTACCAGCGCATGCAGCCCGGTGAGGCTCAGGCCGATAACGCGCTGGCCTTGCTCCACGGCTTGGCCTGCACTGCGACTGGCCCCGGCGGCCTGGCTGGCATCCCCGGCGACTTGCTGGATGGTGGCTTCCAGCTCGCCCAGGGAATCACGGATTTGCGCGGTGTCGCCGGCCTGGCGCTCGGCTCCGTCGTGCAGGCCGCTGCTCAGTTCGGCCAGGGCGCGGCTGCTGCCTGCCACTTCTTCGGCATTGCCACGGATGGTGCCGACCAGATCCACCAGGTAGGCGCGCAGGCGGTTAAGGGAGGCCTCGATATCGTGCAGTTCACGGTTGGTCTTGCCCAGGGCAATCGGTTGGCTGAAGTCGCCTTCGGCCCAGGTCGACAAGGCGGGTGCCAGGTTGGTCAGCACGCGCGCCAGGCGGCGTTGCAGGGTATCGATCAGCAATGCGATCAGCAGGATCAGACCAATCATCACCCCCTGCATCACACGCACTTCACCCTGAATCTTCGCGTGTTGCGCGCGCACCACGGGTTCCAGGCCGGCGATGGCCTGTTGTACGTTGGTGATTTTAAGGTGGGTGCTGGCGGCGAGATCGGCGCGTTGCTGGATCTGTTCACGGGTGCGTTGGAGTTCGGCGGGGTAGCGGGTCAACAGGCTGTTGAGTTCGCGCTTGAGGTCGACGCCGGTGTCCTGGGCTTCGGTTTTTTCGGTATTTTCCAGGCCCATCAACGCGGAAAAATCATCGGTGTGGGATTCAGCGCTGGCCTTTATTCCCAATAAGGGCAGCTGCGCAAGCAGGTCGGCCTGAGTGCGCAGGTTGGTCACTTCCCGCTCGACATCCGCGGCCAACTCGGCGCGCCCGCTGCTGACTAGCTTGTCGCGGGCCAGGGACAGTTTGCCCAGGTGCTGTGAGGCTGCGAGCAATGGCGACATATAATGCGCAGCCTCCGCGGAATTGACACCGCTGGCGTACTGGCTCAATTGTTCCAGGTTCGCGCCCAGTTCACGCTCGGCTTGCAGCAACAGGGCTTGCGGGTCGCCAGCCAATTTACCGGCGGCCAACAGGTCGGTCTTGCTGAAAGTCTCCAGGTCCATGAGGCTGGGGCGCAGGTTTTGCGCCAAGTCGGGCGGCAGTTCGCCCAGCTGAAGCTGCAGGCTTTCCAGGCTCTGGGTTGCACTGCTCAGGCGCAGGGCATCGCCGCTGGCTAAGTAGTCCTCGATGTTACGGGCAGCCTGGTTTTGAAAGGCCTGGGACAACCCGAGGTAGCGCTCCATCAACAAGTACGGACGCTCCAGCGCCCGTTGCGACCACCACAGTGTCGCCCCGAGGGCCAGGCACACAGCCACCAGCAGAAGGGTATTGAGATTGGTCAGCAGCTTCAGGCGCATGCGGGGTTTCAACCGACGGCAAGAGATAAGCGCCTGAATTTATTGCGTTTGTATTACAGCGTTATGACCGAATCGGTGGATTCTGGTGAAAAGATGGCACTTTGCTTTGATGTGCGAGCTGCTTGCACGCGATTACGTCCGGCGTCCTTGGCGCGGTACAGCGCTTCGTCAGCCTGGGCGGCCATCATCAAGCTGTCGGAACCGTCGCACAGCTCCACCAGGCCGGCGCTGAAGGTGCACCACAAATCCTGCGGTTGGGCGGGGTAGTGGATTTCTGCAAAGCGCCGACGAATGTCGTCCAGCACCTTGCAGGCCGATTCCAGGTCGGTGTCGGGCATCACGATGGCGAACTCTTCACCGCCGTAGCGGCCGATGTAATCGGTCTTGCGCAAACGCTGCTTGAGAAACAGTGCCAGGCTCTTGATCACCCGGTCGCCCATGGGGTGGCCGTGGCTGTCATTGACGCGCTTGAAGTGGTCGATATCGAGCATGGCAAAGCTCAACGGCTTGTTCTCGCGGCGTGCGCGGAAGCTGCAATCTTCGAGCAGTTGCAGGATATGCGTGTGGTTGTACAGCCCGGTCAGGCTGTCGCGCACCATCCGTGCCTTCAAGTTGCGCGCACGTGACGCACGGTTGCGCACAGTGGTGATCAGGTGACGCGGCTTGATCGGTTTGGTGAGGAAATCGTCACCGCCCTCGCTCATCGCATCCAGCTGTTTATCCAGGTCGTCCTCGGCCGACAGGTAAATGATCGGCACACTGACGTAGCGGTCGTTGTGGCGAATCACCTTGGCCAGTTCGGTGCCGGTACAGGCAGGCATGTACATGTCGAGGATGATCAGGTCGGGCTGGAAATCCGCCAGCTCGGCCATGGCCTGGATCGGTTCGGTCAATGTGCGAGTGACAATGCCGGCACTGTTGAGCAGGCGTTCGGTGTGCAGCGCCTGGGCCCGCGAGTCGTCGATGATCAGCACTTTGTACGGTTCGTACTGGGCCGCGCAGGTTAGCACTTCGATCTTTTCCAGCAGGCTTGAGGCCTCCAGGGTGCCGGTCAGGAACTCTTCGCCGCCGGCGCGTACGGCGGCCAGGCGTGTCGGGGTGTCGGTTTCGTGCAGGCTGAAAAACAACAGCGGCAGCTTTTGCTCCAGGCCCTCCTGGGCCTCTGCCGCGAGCTTCAGGCCCAGGCCCGTGCCGCAGAAGTCCACGTCCATCACGATCGCTGACGGCAAACGCTCGGCCATGGACGCGCGAAAGGCGGCGACGCTGTCCAGGGCGTGGGCGCCCATGCCGAAGAACTCCAACTGCTTGGCCAGGCGTTCGGCGCGGTCATGGTCGGCCAGCATCACATAGATCGGCTTGCGCATCGGCGGCAGGAAGGTTTGCTCCAGCTGATCGCCCTGGCGCAGGCCGGTGCGGGACAGGCGTTGCATCAAGCGGTTGAGCTCGGTGATCAGTTGGCTGCTCAGACGGCCACGGTTCTCGTCCACAGCCTGCAAGGATTGACTGATATGCCGTGCCAGTTGTGTGTGTTCGGGCTGTTCGAAGCGTTCGGCGAAGCGTTGCAGGCGCAGGTTGGCTTCGCTGAGTTCGGAAAAGTCGGCGTTCGACCACTCGCTGCGTTGCAGGCGCTGCCAGATCTCAAGAATTTGACGTGCCTGATGAATTACCCGCTGGGCAAAGTGCTGCTTGAGACGCTCGCGGCTGGGGTCTTCTGACTCGGTCATATCCTGACTACTGTGAGGGTGCATGCTGAGGTCGACTGATGGCTCTATGCTAGCACCTCTTTTCTGATAGATGAGTGTCATACGTCAATTAAGTCTGCGTGCCTGCCATTCAGTTATTGACCAGTGGGTCGCGCAGCGTAAATCGCGTGCATCCTTTATAGTCCAAGCGCGCTGGTGCGCCACTTTCGTGTAAAAGCCCCGCACCGATGGGCACGATGGGGTAGGGTTGTGGTCGGAATGTCTGAACGCACCCGGACAATTGACGTGCATGAACTCAAGTGATTGAAAGGATATCGCCATGCTGGACTGGAAAAACCGCGAAGGCAGTGCCAAAGGCCCCGCCCCTGAGCCCAAGTCGGCCAACCGCAGCTATTTTCGCAACCTGCTGATGAGCCGGGCGTTGCTCAGCATCATCGGCTTGTACCTGCTGGTCACCGGTGGCCTGGGTTGGTACTGGAGCCAAGAGCCGGCGCTGTTTCCGGTGCAGCAAAATGCCCAGCTTGCCGCCGAGAAGGAAGGCAAGCAGATGGTGGTGGGTTACACCACCGTCGAAACCCTCAAGACCGTGGTTGGCACCTTGCTGAACAAGCCAGGCGGCTACATCTCCAACGACCGTTTCCCGCCAGGCTTGTGGATGGACAACATGCCGAGCTGGGAATACGGCGTGCTGGTGCAGGTGCGTGACCTCACCCGTGCCCTGCGTAAAGACTTCGCCCGCTCCCAGTCGCAGTCGGCTGAAGACGCTGACTTGGCCAAGGCCGAGCCGCGCTTCAACTTCGACAACAAGAGTTGGGTGCTGCCATCCAGTGAGTCGGAATACCAGGAAGGCATCAATTCCCTGAGCCGCTACGAAGCGCGCCTGTCTGACCCGAACCAGCGCGGCGCGCTGTTTTATGCGCGTGCCGACAACCTCAACAACTGGCTGGGCGATGTGGCCACACGTTTGGGCTCGCTGTCCCAGCGTCTGTCCGCCAGCGTGGGCCGGGTCAAGTTGAACACTGCGCTGAAAACCGAGGCGCTGGCGCCGGGTGAAGTGCCGCAGGTCGATGAAGAAGTGGTGGAAACCCCATGGATGCAGATCGACAACGTGTTCTACGAAGCGCGCGGCCAGGCATGGGCGCTGTCCCATCTGCTGCGTGCCATCGAAGTCGATTTTGCCGACGTACTGGCCAAGAAAAATGCCACCGTCAGCGTGCGCCAGATCATTCGGGAGCTAGAGGCCTCGCAAGAACCGGTATGGAGTCCTATGATTCTTAACGGCAGTGGCTTCGGCGTACTGGCGAACCATTCGCTGGTGATGGCCAACTATATTTCCCGGGCAAACGCTGCAGTGATCGACTTGCGTCAGCTCCTCAACCAGGGTTGATGATGGACGCTACTCAAAAGGAGGCCGCACACCGAGCAGCCTCCGACGCTGAACTGATCTGCTGGGTCGACGAGCAGGACCACCTGCTCGGTCACCTGGTCAGGTCCGACCTGCGCCAGCGCGGCTTGATCGGCCGTTGCACGTTTATCTTCCTGTTCAATTCCAAAGGCGAGCTGTGTGTGCACCGGCGCACGCTGAGCAAAGCCCTGTACCCGGGGTTCTGGGATACGGCGGCGGGCGGGATGGTGGCGGCGGGAGAAAGCTATGCCCTGTCGGCACAGCGGGAATTGGCGGAAGAGCTGGGCGTGAGTGGCGTGGAGTTGGTCGAGCACGATCATTTTTACTTTGAAGATGGCGACAGCCGCCTGTGGTGTACGTCCTACTCTGCTGTATGGGACGGCCCACTGTGTTTGCAGCCTGAAGAGGTCATGGAAGCGCGTTTTCTATCCATTGAAACGGTGCTTGCAGAGGCCGAGCAAAAGTCTTATTGCCCGGACGCCCAAGAGGGCTTGCGGCGGTATCTCGCCTCACGTCGCTAAAGTTGTATAAATTGGCGCCATTTGGCTCTTAGCAACTTGGCTTTTTGCCGTTACACTGCGCGCCTTTTCACCCGAACCGCTATTGTTTCACCCTGTAGGAGCGAGCTTGCTCGCGAAAAACGCCAAGACACCGCGTGCTGGCTGAATGCCCGCGTTATCGTTGACGATCTTCGCGAGCAAGCTCGCTCCTACAATGGTGGTGGCCTTGACGGTTCGGTAGCGCTGCCCCTGCCTGAGTGGGGCTTCGCGGTCGGTCACCGCCTTGTGCGGCGCCGATCAGTCTTCATCCTCCCAAGAGGATTGCCGGTGGCCAAAAAAGCCGCATCCTTCGCCGCCCTTGGTGGCCTGGTATTTTCCACCGACGCAGGTCGACACTGCCCGGACTGTCGTCAGCCCGTGGATTCGTGCACCTGCAAACAGACCCTGATCCCCGAAGGCGACGGTATTGCCCGCGTGCGTCGCGAGAGCAAAGGCCGTGGCGGCAAGACGGTGACCACTATCACCGGCGTGCCCCTGGCTGAAGAAGCCCTGAAGGAATTGGCCACCTCGCTGAAAAAGCGCTGTGGCACCGGTGGCGCGTTGAAAGACGGGGTTATCGAGATTCAGGGCGATCACGTCGAGTTGCTGTTGGCCGAGCTGATCAAGCTCGGGTACAAGGCCAAGAAGTCCGGCGGCTGAAAGCCTCTTCCCAACCTGTGGCTAAACTCTGTCCTGCCAGTGGGGTCTACTTCCCTTGCAGGCAAATCGTCATTTTCATTCTTTAGACTGCGCCAGCCTCCGCGAGAGGTGGCGCCTTCGCCTTCATTAATAGGGGACTTCGATGTCCGTACGACGCACACGCAAAGACGATGGCAGCCAATGGACAGTTGCGGACAGCCGCAGTGTTTACGGGATTCGCCATTGGGGGGCCGGGTATTTCGCGATCAATGAAGCCGGTCGCGTAGAAGTCCGTCCGAACGGCCCGAACAGCACGCCCGTCGACCTGTACGAGCAAGTCGATGAGTTGCGCAAAAGCGGCCTGTCGTTGCCGCTGCTGGTGCGCTTCCCCGATATCCTGCAAGACCGCGTGCGCCAATTGACCGGTGCCTTCGATGCCAACATCGAGCGCCTGGAATACCAGAGCAAGTACACCGCGCTGTACCCGATCAAGGTGAACCAGCAGGAAGCGGTGATCGAGAACATCATTGCCACCCAGAACGTTTCCATCGGCCTGGAAGCCGGCTCCAAGCCTGAGCTGCTGGCCGTGCTGGCCCTGGCGCCGAAGGGCGGCACCATCGTCTGCAACGGTTATAAAGACCGTGAGTTCATCCGCCTGGCGCTGATGGGCCAGAAGCTCGGCCACAACGTGTTCATCGTGATCGAGAAAGAGTCCGAGGTGGGGCTGGTGATCGAAGAGGCGGCGAGCCTCAAGGTCAAGCCGCAGGTGGGCCTGCGTGTGCGTCTGTCGTCCCTGGCATCGAGCAAGTGGGCGGACACCGGTGGCGAGAAATCCAAATTCGGTCTGTCGGCAGCCCAGTTGCTGTCAGTGGTCGAGCGCTTCCGCGCAGCCGGCCTGGACCAGGGCATCCGCCTGCTGCACTTCCATATGGGCTCGCAGATTGCCAACCTGGCCGACTACCAGCACGGGTTCAAGGAAGCCATTCGTTACTACGGCGAACTGCGCAACCTCGGCCTGCCGGTGGACCACATCGACGTCGGCGGTGGCCTGGGCGTGGACTACGACGGCACGCACTCGCGCAACGCCAGTTCGATCAACTACGACATGGACGACTACGCCGGCGTGGTAGTGGGCATGCTCAAGGAATTCTGCGACGCGCAGAGCCTGCCGCACCCGAACATCTTCTCCGAAAGCGGCCGCTCCCTGACCGCTCACCACGCCATGCTGGTGGTGCAGGTGACGGACGTCGAGAAGCACAACGACGAAATCCCGACCATCGAAAACAAGGAAAGCCTGCCGGAAACCGTGCAATGGCTGGTGGACCTGCTGGGCCCGACCGACATCGAGATGGTCACCGAAACCTACTGGCGCGCCACCCACTACATGAGCGACGTGGCCACCCAGTACGCCGATGGCAAGCTGACCCTGGCCGAAAAAGCCCTGGCCGAACAGTGCTACTTCGCGGTGTGCCGTCGCCTGCACAACTCGTTGAAAGCCCGCCAGCGCTCGCACCGCCAGGTGTTGGACGAACTCAACGACAAGCTGGCCGACAAATACATCTGCAACTTCTCGGTATTCCAGAGCTTGCCGGATACGTGGGCCATCGGCCAGGTCTTGCCGATCCTGCCGCTGCACCGCCTCGACGAAGAGCCGCTGCGCCGCGCCGTGCTGCAAGACCTGACCTGCGACTCCGACGGCAAGATCAAGCAATACGTCGACGAGCAGAGCATCGAAACCAGCCTGCCGGTTCACGGCTTGAACGAAGGCGAGGACTACCTGCTGGGTATCTTCCTGGTCGGCGCCTATCAGGAAATCCTGGGCGACATGCACAACCTGTTCGGTGACACCGACTCGGTGAACATCTACCAGCGTGAAGACGGTTCGGTGTACAGCGCCGGGATCGAGACTCACGACACCATCGAAGACATGCTGCGCTATGTGCACTTGTCGCCGGAAGAGTTGATGACGCACTACCGCGACAAGTGCGCGAGCGCGAAGATCTCGGCGTCCGAGCGTACCCAGTTCCTGGATGCGTTGCGTCTTGGGTTGACTCGTTCTTCTTACTTGTCTTCTTGAGTCGTGCGGCCTCACCGGAACTGAGCGAGTGTTCGTTTAGTTCCTGTGAGGCCGGCCGCATTGGCACGACGTTGATCAAGTCACCTTACGAGCAAGCATTGCGTCACTGGGCATTTGCTCTCTGAGTGAACGTTGAGGGCTATCTGCGTTATTGTGCCCTGACTGTTGAGGCGCGACAGGAGCACCTCTTTTCCATCGATTGTCAGGTCCTTTGATTCGCCTTTGGTGATTCTGTGCTGTTCAGTCCCATGTATCACCACGAGTGTGTACTCACCGGCCATTTGGTTCTCCACCCGCAGTGTCCCGGTCGGCTGCGCTGTTGAGTTCGATGGCGCCGTGCAGCCTGCGGTATTCAGCGTGGCGATTACCCAAAGGGTGACGATGCCTGTTTGTCGTTTGATATTCATAGCGATTTTCCTTGGCGTAAGCAGGGGAGGTTGCCCACCGCTATTCAACGCTTGAAAAATCGGCTTGTAACCTGTCAGAAGTAACAGGTAGGGGCTCGTGTCAGCGGGTATCGCTTAGCCAGCGATTCTGCGTGCTCAGCCACCAGGCAATCGCCCCCAGGATCAAGCTGCGTACCGCCATGAATAGCAAAAAAGTTATCCACAGTCCGTGGTTGCCCAAGCCCTGCAAGGCCCAGGCAATCGGCAGTACCAGCATCACCGTCAGCAACATCCCATCGCGCATTTCCCGCGCCCGCGTTGCACCGATAAACAGCCCATCGAGCAAATAACTCCACACCGCAATCAACGGCAATACCGCGAGGTAGGGCAGGTAGATAGCGGCGGTTTCGCGCACGCTGGGGATATCGGTTTGCATGGCGATGAACAGATGGCCGCCGAAGGTGAACAGCAGGGCGAAACCCACGCTGGCGATCAGCGACCAACCACAGGCAACCACCAATGACTGCCGTAACGCTTGCCGGTCACGTGCGCCGATGGCGTGGCCGCACAGAGCCTCGACCGCGTGAGCCAGGCCATCCAGGGCATGTGCCGTCAGTAACAGCCCATTGAGCAGCAAGGCATTGGCTGCAACTGTGGCATCTCCCAGCCTTGCGCCTTGCACCGTGATCATGAAAAACACCGACTGCAACGCCAGGCTGCGGATAAAAATGTCGCGGTTGACCGCCAGCAACGGGCGCCAGCTTTGCCACAATTTCAAGGCGGCCCAAGCGATATGCCCAGGATAGGCGCGCAGGGCTTTTTGCGTAAGCGCCAGGCCGAGCAGGGCGCCGGTCCACTCTGCGATCACCGAGGCTCGGGCGGAGCCGACCACGCCCCAGTCCAGCCCGAGGACGAACCATAGGTTAAGCGCGATGTTGACCAGGTTGGTGGTCAGCAAAATCGCCAATGGCGCTCGTGCATTCTGGGTGCCGAGGAACCAGCCGACCAGTGCATAACTGGCGAGAGCGGCGGGCAGGCCGAACAGGCGGGTGTGGAAAAACTCGCGGGTAAGTTGGTTCAGTTCGGGCGAGGGCTGCATCCATTCCAGGGCCAGATGGCTCAGGGGAATGCCCACGGTACCCAGTAACATCGCCAGCCCCAGCGCCAACAGCAAGCCTTGCAACAGGATTTGCCGCAACGCTGCACCATCGTTACGCCCGGCGGCCTGGGCGGCGAACCCGGTGGAGCCCATGCGCAGGAAACCCATGGCCCAGGCGAGGAAGGTATACAGGCTGGCGCCGACAGCCACGGCACCCAGTTGGTGGGCGTGGGGCAGGTGGCCGATGACCATGCTGTCCACCAGAGCCACCAAGGGCACCGAGATATTCGACAGGATCATCGGCGCGGCCAGGGCCCAGACGCGGCGATGGGTGGGGCGGTGGCGCCAGTCGGTCAGCAGGGCGGTCATGAAGGCTCCTTGGTAGAGCGGCATTGTAACCGTCAACCCGCCACACAGCAGAACCAATGTGGGAGCTGGCTTGCCTGCGATAGCAGTGGGTCAGCCAGTGAAGATATCGGCTGAAAGACCGCTATCGCAGGCAAGCCAGCTCCCACCGTTTGATCTCCAGTGGCTGTGGGATTTGGCTTGGCTTCATGCCCACCTAGAACCAACCGCCCCTCCGTCGGTCAATGTGACCGGCGCCGCAGCAGCTTGGTCGGCGCTGATATATAGTTCACCCCTCGGTTCCCTCTGACTATGAGTGCCCCATGCTTAACAAAGGACTGTTCCTGGCCTGCGCGCTGGCCCTGCTGAGCGCTTGCGATTCTTCCGATAAACCCGCTGCACCGCCTGCGCCCACCGTGGCGGCAGCGCCGAAGCCGGTGAAAGCGGCGGTGGACGTGGCAGCGTTGAAGCAACGCTATGCCGGGCGTGAGCTGAGCGTGGTGGATGTGTCCGAGGTGCAGTTGGATGGGGCCAGCACGCTGTCGGTGAGTTTTTCCATTCCGCTGGACCCCGATCAGAAATTCGCCGACAAGCTGCACCTGGTAGACAGCAAGTCCGGCAAGGTCGATGGCGCCTGGGAACTGTCCGATAACCTGATGGAATTGCGCCTGCGCCACCTTGAACCGCAGCGCAAACTGGTGCTGACCGTGGACGCAGGGGTGAAGGCGGTCAACGGCAACACCCTCGCCGCCGAATACAGCGCCCGCCTGGAAACCCGCGACCTGCAAGCCACCGTCGGCTTCGCCAGCCGTGGCACCCTGTTGCCGACGCGCCTGGCCGAGGGCCTGCCGGTGATCGCGTTGAATGTCGACAAGATCGACGTGGAATTCTTTCGGATCAAACCCGAATCCCTGCCGTCGTTCCTGGCGCAGTGGGGGCGTAATACCAGCCTGCAAAGCTATGAGTCCCGTGAACTGCTGCCAATGGCCGAACTGGTGTACGGCGGGCGTTTCGACCTGAACCCGGCGCGCAATACCCGCGAAACCCTGTTGCTACCGATTGCCGGCCTCAAGCAGTTGCAGCAGCCGGGCGTGTACCTCGCGGTGATGCGCGCTTCGGGCACCTACAACTATTCGCAACCGGCCACCCTGTTCACCTTGAGTGATATCGGCCTGTCGGTGCACCGCTACGCCAATCGCCTGGATGTGTTTACCCAGGCCCTGGAAGGCGGCAAGGCACTCAACGGCGTCGAACTGGAAATCCTCGATGCCGAAGGCCGCGTGCTCGGCCAGGGCAAGACCGAAGACGGTGGCCACGCCGAGTTGCCGCTGCCGAAAAAAGCCCAGGTGTTACTGGCCAAGCAGGGCGAGCAAACCAGCCTGCTGCGCCTGGACAGCGCCGCGCTGGATTTGGCGGAGTTCGATATCGGCGGGCAACCGTCCCACCCGTTGCAGTTCTTTGTGTTCGGCCCGCGTGATTTGTATCGCCCCGGCGAAACCGTGCTGCTCAACGCGCTGTTGCGTGACAAGGATGGCAAGGCGGTGAAGCCTCAGCCGGTGAGCGTCGAAGTGCGGCGCCCGGATGAACAGGTGAGTCGCAAGTTCGTGTGGGAGGCCGACGCGTCGGGCCTGTATCAATACCCGTTGCAGCTGGCTGGCGAGGCGCCGACCGGGCGCTGGCAGTTGGTGTTCGACCTCGGTGACGGCAAGCCGCAACTCTATGAATTTCTCGTCGAAGACTTCCTGCCCGAACGCCTGGCGCTGGAACTCAAGGGCAGTGACACGGCGTTGAGCCCGGCGGATAACCCGGTCATCCAGGTCAACGGTCGTTACCTCTACGGCGCGCCCGCCTCCGGTAACCGCGTCAGTGGCCAGGTGTACGTGCGGCCACTGCGCGAGGCGGTCAAATCCCTGCCGGGCTACCAGTTCGGTTCCGTCACTGAAGAAGAGCTGAGCCAGGATTTCGAACTGGACGAAAGCGTACTCGACGCCAATGGCGAGCAAGCGCTGACCCTGGAAAGCAAGTGGGCCGAGGCCAAGTCGCCGTTGCAACTGATTGTGCAAGCCAGCCTGCAGGAGTCCGGCGGTCGGCCGATCACCCGGCGCCTGGTGCAGCCGATCTGGCCGGCCGAGCAATTGCCGGGCCTGCGTGGCCTGTTTGACGGCAAGGAAACCAACGGCGATGGCCCGGTGGAATTCGAAGTGCTGGTGGCCAACCAGGACGGTCAGAAACTGGCCGCGCAAGACCTCAAGGTGCGCCTGGTGCGTGAGCGCCGCGACTACTACTGGAACTACTCGGAGAATGACGGCTGGAGCTACCACTTCAACGAGAAATTCCTCAACCTCGATGAGCAGAGCCTGAACATCAAGGCGGGCGACACCGCCAAGGTCAGCTTCCAGGTGGAGTGGGGCCCTTACCGCGTGGAGGTCGAAGACCCGCAGACCGGGCTGGTCAGCAGCCTGCGTTTCTGGGCCGGCTACCAGGCCCAGGACAACACCGAAGGCGGCGCCGTGCGCCCCGACCAGGTCAAGCTAGCGTTGGACAAACCCGCCTATGGCGATGGCGACACCGCCAACGTCACCGTCACGCCACCGGCTGCCGGTAAAGGCTACCTGTTGGTGGAGTCTGCCGAAGGCCCGCTGTGGTGGCAGGAAATCGACGTGCCGGCCGAAGGCAAAAGCTTTGCGGTGAAGCTCGACCCTAAATGGTCGAGCCACGATCTGTATGTGAGCGCCCTGGTGATTCGTCCCGGCGAGCGCAAAGCCAATATCACGCCTAAACGCGCCGTGGGCTTGCTGCACCTGCCGCTGGATCGCACCCAGCGCAAACTCGGCCTGACCCTCACTGCACCTGAAAAAATGCGCCCCAAACAACCGCTGACGGTAAAGATCGCCGCCAAAAACGCCGATGGCAGTGTGCCTCAAAAGGTGCACGTACTGCTTGCGGCAGTGGACGTGGGCATCCTCAATATCACCGAATTTCCAACGCCCGATCCGTACGCCAGCCTGTTTGGCCGCAAAGCCTATGGCGTCGACCAATTCGACATCTACGGCCAGTTGATTGAAGCCGGCCAAGGGCGCCTGGCCAGTCTGGCATTTGGTGGCGACGCGGCGTTGGCCAAAGGCGGCAAACGCCCGGACACCAGCGTAACCATCGTCGCCCTGCAAAGCGCCCCGGTGACGCTGAACGACAAAGGCGAGGGCGAAGTCAGCGTCAATATCCCCGACTTCAACGGCGAACTGCGCCTGATGGCCCAAGCCTGGAGCGATGATCGCTACGGTATGGCGGAAGGCAAGACGGTGATTGCCGCCCCGCTGATTGCCGAGTTGTCGGCGCCGCGCTTCCTGGCAGGAGGCGACCAGACCACCCTGGCCCTGGACCTCTCAAACCTGTCGGGCAAGGCGCAGAAACTCGATGTGCAATTAACGACGCAAGGGCCGTTGGAACTGGTCAACAGCGACGCGCAATCGGTTGAACTCAAGCAAGGCCAGCGCACCACCCTGCGTATTCCGGTACAAGCCTGGGGCGGTTTCGGTCAGGGCAAGGTCAAGGTTACGGTCAATGGCCTGGACCTGCCGGGGGAAAACCTGCCTCCATTCAGCCGCGAATGGACCTTAGGCGTGCGCCCGGCGTACCCGGCCTTGCTCAAGCATTACCGCGCCGTGATCAAGGATCAGCCGTGGAGCTTACCGGCGGGCGCACTGGATCAGTTCGATGCCTCGGGGCGTGAGGCGCTGTTGAGCCTGTCGAGCCGGCCGCCGTTGAACCTGGGCGCGCAGATCAGTGCGCTCAAGGCGTACCCCTATGGTTGCCTAGAGCAAACCGCCAGTGGCTTGTACCCGTCGCTGTATGCCGACGATGCGCTGCTCAAGCGCCTGAGCATCAAGGGCGAGCCGGATGCCGAGCGCAAGCGCAAGATCGAGTTGGGCATCGAGCGCCTGCTGGGCATGCAGCGCTACAACGGCAGCTTCGGTTTGTGGGGCGCTGATGGCGAGGAAGAATATTGGCTGACTGCGTATGTCACCGACTTCCTGCTGCGCGCCCGCGACCAGGGTTTTGCAGTACCGCCTGAAGCCTTGAAGAAGGCCAGCGAGCGCCTGTTGCGGTATGTGCAGGAACGTAACCTGATCGAGGTGGATTACAGCGACAACGCCGAACACACCCGGTTTGCCGTACAGGCCTACGCCGGTATGGTGCTGGCGCGCAGTCAGCAGGCGCCGTTGGGTGCGTTGCGCAGTCTGTTCGAACGGCGCAGCGACGCACGCTCCGGCTTGCCGTTGGTGCAGTTGGCCATCGCCCTGCAGAAAATGGGCGACCAGCCGCGTGCCGATCAAGCCTTGCTTGCCGGTTTGGCGGCGCAGCGCAGTGCCAAGGAGTGGCTGGCCGACTACGGCAGCCCGTTGCGCGATCAGGCGATGATTCTGGCGTTGCTGGAGGAAAATGACTTGGCCAAGGGCAAGCGTGAAGAGCGCCTGTTTACCTTGTCGGACCAGTTGGCGGCCAGCCCCTATCTGTCGACCCAGGAGCGCAACTCGCTGTTCCTGGCCGGGCGGCTGGGTTTCGCCCAGCCCGAATCGGCGTGGAAGGTGCTGTTGGATGGCAGCGACGGGGAGCATGAGCTGAATAACCAGCAGTCGACGCTCAACCTGGAAGGCAAGCTGCTTTCCGGCAATTTGAGCCTGACCAATCAAAGCGATGTACCGGTCTACCAGCAACTGACAATCTCGGGTTACCCACAAGTGCCGCCTGCCCCGGGTGGCGAGAACCTGAGTATTCGCCGCGAATACCTGGGCATGAATGGCCAGCCGTTGAATTTGCGCAGCCTCAACAGCGGCGACCTGGTGCTGGTGCACCTGGCCGTCAGTGCCAAGCAACGCGTGCCGGATGCCTTGGTGGTGGACTTGCTGCCCGCCGGCCTGGAACTGGAAAACCAGAACCTGGCACAAAGCGCAGCGAGCCTGGAGAACGCCAGCAGCCAGGTGAAGGAGTGGCGCGAGTCGATGCAGAATGCCTCGCTCAAGCATCAGGAGTTCAGGGACGACCGCTATGTGGCGGCGATGAATCTGGATGGCTATGGCACCACGCACTTGTTGTACCTGGCACGGGCGGTGACGCCGGGAACCTACCGCGTGCCGCCGCCGCAAGTGGAGTCGATGTATCGGCCGAACTGGCAGGCGGTGGGCGAGACGCCAGTGGATATGGTGATCAAGGGCCGCTGAAAGACACTGTAGGAGCGAGCTTGCTCGCGAAAAACGTCAACGAGAACGCGTGTTTCCTGAATCAACGCGGCGCCTTTGAGTTTTTCGCGAGCAAGCTCGCTCCTACAGGGGGAATCGAGTGGTTGCACCGTCAGTGCACGACCCAACTGAGTAGCCAAAGCCCCAGCATCAGCCAGATGATCCCCACGATAATCGAGGCCCGCATAAAGGCGCGTACCGCCGAGTACAGGAAGAGCAACCCGACGATCAGAGTGATGATGCTGATGATCGAGGTGTCCATGCCCAAGGTGCGTGACAGGCCGTCGATAAAGTTGCCGCCGGCGTGGGTCAAGGCCCCGAACAAACCGCTGAGCCCGTCGACGATAAAACGGATGACGGAACCGAGCGCCTGGCCCAACCATTCGAAAAAGCTTTCTACCTGCATGTGCGTGTCCTGATGAGAAGGTGGGCGTAACTGTGCCTTTGGTTGTCGATAACGCAGGCGAGTTCCCTGCAAGCATAGAGGTTTGCCCGTTTGAGTTTTAGTTTAATCACCTGCGGATGTACGCGGCCCAATGTGGGAGCGGGCTTGCTCGCGAAGGCGGCGTGCCTGTGACATCTCTGCCAACTGACCCACCGCTTTCGCGAGCAAGCCCGCTCCCACAGTTTTTGCGCTGGGCTTTGGGTTGTGTGGTGTTGGTGGTTGCCCTGCTATGGCTGGCCGATCGCATCTGGCCCTTGCCCCTGCCACAGGACGACCTGGCGCGGGTGGTGCTGGCCGAAGATGGCACGCCGCTGTGGCGATTTGCCGATGCCAATGGCGTATGGCGCTACCCGGTACAAACCCGCGAAGTCTCACCCTATTACCTCGACGCGCTGCTCACCTATGAAGACCGTTGGTTCTACCAACACCCCGGCGTAAACCCGTTGGCGCTGGTGCGTGCGACCTGGCAAAACCTGAGCGGCGCGCGAGTGGTGTCCGGCGGCAGCACCTTGTCGATGCAGGTTGCGCGCCTGCTCGACCCGCACTCACGCACCCTGCACGGCAAGTTACGCCAGCTGTGGCGTACCGCGCAGTTGGAGTGGCACCTGTCCAAGGACGAAATCCTCAACCTGTACCTGAATCGCGCGCCCTTCGGCGGTACGCTGCAGGGCGTGGCGGCAGCGAGTTGGGCGTACCTGGGCAAGTCGCCATCACAACTGACTCACGCCGAAGCCGCGTTGCTCGCGGTATTGCCCCAGGCGCCGAGCCGTTTGCGCCCGGACCGTCATCCGCAGCGCGCCCAGCAGGCCCGGGACAAAGTGCTGCGCCGCCTGGCCGAGTTTCAGGTATGGCCGCAATCGGCGGTGGATGAAGCCTTGGAAGAACCCCTGTTGCTCGCCCCACGCCTGGAACCGAGCCTGGCGCCCTTGCTCGCACGTCGCCTGAATCGCCCCGACAGCCCGCCACTGATTCGCACCACGCTGGATGCCACCTTGCAACGCCGTCTCGAAGACCTGCTGTTGGGCTGGCGCGCACGCCTGCCGGAGCACACCTCGGCGGCCATCCTGGTGGTGGAAGAAGAAAGCATGGCGGTGCGCGCCTACCTGGGGTCGGTGGATATCAATGACACCAAGCGCTTTGGCCATGTGGACATGATCAGCGCGCTGCGTTCGCCCGGTTCCACCTTGAAGCCTTTTCTCTACGGGATGGCGTTGGATGACGGCCTGATTCACTCCGAATCGCTGTTGCAGGACGTGCCTCGGCGCTATGGCGATTACCGTCCAGGCAACTTTTCCATGGGTTTTACTGGCGCGGTGCCGGCGAGCACCGCGTTGTCCAGCTCGTTGAACCTGCCGGCGGTGCAGCTGCTGGAAGCCTACGGGCCCAAGCGCTTTGCCGCGCAGATGCGCATCGGTGGCATGCCGTTGGCGTTGCCGGCATTGGCCGAGCCGAACCTGGCGCTGATCCTCGGCGGTGCGGGCAGTCGCCTGGAGGACCTGGTGAGTGGCTACAGCGCCCTGGCCCGCGATGGCAAGAGCGCCACCCTGCGGTTGCAACCGGACGATGCGCTCAGGGAGCGGCCGTTGCTGTCGCCCGGCGCCGCGTGGATTGTGCGGCGCATCCTCAGCGGCCAGGCGCGGCCCGACCGCGACCCGCGTGCCGAGCTGGTCCAACGCCCGGTGCTGGCGTGGAAGACCGGTACCAGTTATGGCTTTCGCGATGCCTGGGCGATTGGCGTGGGCCCGCGTTACCTGATTGGCGTATGGATCGGCCGGCCCGATGGCACGCCGGTACCGGGGCAGTTCGGCCTGGCGTCGGCAGCACCGTTGATGTTGCAGGTGCATGACGTGCTGACCAACCGCGACAGCCAGCGCGGTATCAGTGCGCCAGTCAAACCGGTGCCTGCCAATATCGGCGTGGCAGCGATTTGTTGGCCGCTGGGCCAGCCCATGAGCCGCAGCGACCCCAATTGCCGCCGCCAGCGTTTTGCCTGGACCCTGGACAACACCACGCCGCCGACCTTGCAGGCATTGGATCAACCCTTGAGCGTGGGCTTGATGGAAAGCATCTGGGTTAACCCCAAGGGTTTGAGGGTCGATGCCCATTGCCCTGGCGCAACCCCCAAAAACATCGCGCTGTGGCCGGCGCCGCTGGAGCCCTGGTTGCCAAGGATTGAACGCCGGGAAGCGCGCATTCCTGCGCCTGACCCGGATTGCCCTCCGCCGGCGCTGGCCGCTTCATCGCCGTTGTCCATCGTGGGCGTACGCGAAGGCGACCAACTGCGCCTGCCCGCTGCCAGTCAACAAGCCTTGCGCCTGAACATCTCCGCCCTGGGCGGCAGTGGCCGGCGTTGGTGGTTCCTCAATGGCGCGCCGTTGGGGGACAGCGCCAATCAGGACAGCATCAACGCCAGTTTTGAACGGCTGGGGCGCTATCAGCTCAGCGTATTGGATGAAGCCGGCCAAACCGCCAGGCTCGAGTTCAGCGTTGTCGACTGATCGCTGATCGTTCCCACGCTCTGCGTGGGAACGCCGCCTGGGACGCTCCGCGTCCCGTCATGGGGTAAGCTATACCCATTCAGGAGCCCCCGCATGAACCTCGAACACCTCACCGAACGCCTGCACCGCATCCGCGATACCAACGACTGGAAGCAGTTCCACAGCCCGAAAAACTTGGCCATGGCTGCCAGCGTGGAAATGGCCGAGCTGGTGGAAATCTTCCAATGGCTCACCGAAGACCAATCCCGCCAACTGCCCGCCGATAAACTCGCCCATGCGGGCCAGGAGGTCGGCGATATTGTCCTGTACCTGCTGTTGCTGTGCAGTGAGCTGGGGCTGGATATGAACGAAGTGGTGCGCGCCAAACTGGCCGATAGCGAACGGCGGTTTGCCCATGAGTGATCGTCATTTCGACCAGTTGGCCACGCGCTTTGCCGAAAAAATCTACGGCGGTGCCAAGGGCGCGATTCGCCTGGCGGTGCTCCAGGCCGACCTGGTGCAAGCCTTGCCGCAGCGGCCGTTGCGCGTATTGGATATCGGCGCAGGCCTGGGGCACATGTCGCTGTGGCTGGCCGAGCAGGGCCACGAGGTAACCTTGGCCGAACCCGCTGCGCCGATGCTTGAAGGTGCGCGCCAGCGCTTCGCCGACGCGGGCCAAAGCGCGACCTTTATTCATGCACCGTGGCAAGACTTGCTCGGCCAACTCACCGAGCCTTACGATCTGGTGCTGTGTCATGCCGTGCTGGAGTGGTTGGCCGAGCCCCACGCTATCCTGCCGGTACTGCACCAACTGACGCTGCCGGGTGGCTGGTTGTCCCTGGCGTTCTACAACCGTGATGCGTTGATCTACCGCAATCTGCTCAAAGGCCACTTCCGCAAAATGCGCAAGAACGACATGGCCGGCGAAAAGCAGAGCCTGACGCCGCAACAACCCCTGGACCCACGGGAGTTGGCGGCGCAACTCGAAGGGCTGTGGCAGGTCGAAAGCCAAAGTGGCGTGCGGGTGTTCCACGACTATATGCCGGTGGAATTCCAGGCTCGCGCCAACCTGCAGGACTTGTTGGAGATGGAGCTCGCTCACCGTCGTCACCCAAGCTTTGCCGGGCTTGGGCGATATTTGCACTGGATCTGCCGCCCGGTTTAAGCGGCCCAGCGTGGGAGGTCGACATGCGTCGTCTCGGTTTAATCCTGTTGTCTCTAGGCCTTGGGGCGTGCTCGAGCCCCAATCCTTACGTCGCCAGTTCGGCACCGATGCCGCCGGCGCCCGCCCAGGCGGCTACTACCTTTGATGCCAGCGCCTACCCCGCGCCGGTGCGCGACTATGGTGCCTACCGCAGCTGGGGTTGGCTCAACGGTCAGTTGCCGGCGGGCACGGCCTGGGCCGATTCGGCGCAGATTGCCGAGGCGGTCAGCGGCGCCCTCGATCAGCGCGGCTTGCGCCCCTTGCATGATAAGCGTGCGCCCGACCTGCTTGTGAGCGCCGATGTACGCCTGGAAAAACGCCTGCGCCAGGTCCAGGACGATTATGGTTACGGCTACGGCGGCTATAACCGCTATGGCAACGGTTACGGCATGTACAACAGCGTGCCCGTGGTGCGCACCTATGAAGTGACAGTGGCCGTGGCGCGTATCAGCCTGTTTGATGCGCGCAGCCGCCAGCCGGTGTGGAGCACCAGTGCCGAAACCACCAGCCAGGGCAGCCTGAGCGAACGCGCCGATAGCTTGCGCAAGGCGATGCAGAAGGCAATGGCTGCCTATCCGCCCAGTTAGCAGCTATTCTCATTACATGCCCACGTTGTTTTTGGAGAACACCATGCTTCGTCGCATCGCTGCGCTTGCTGTTGTCATGTTGCTGGGCGGTTGCCAGAGCAACCAGGTCAACCACGATTTCGACGCCAGCCGAGACTTCGGCGCCTACCGTAATTGGGCCTGGAAAGACCCAGCGTTGCAGTACCGTCCCGATGACCCGAGGATCAAGAGCGACCTCACCGAGCAACGCATCCGCCAGGCCGTGGGCGAACAGCTGGATCAGCGCGGTTTGCGTCCTGCGGCGGCGGGTACCAAGGCTGACCTGAATGTACAGGCCTACCTGATCGTCGAAGACCGCCAGCAGCAAGTCACCACCAACTATGGCGGTGCCTGGGGCGGCCCGTGGAATGGTTACTGGGGCGCGCCGATGTACAACGAAACGCGCAACATTACCTACAAAGTGGCGACCATCCAGATCGACCTGCTCGACGGCAAGGACGGCAAGCTGGTGTGGCGCGGCAGCGACGAACAGATGATGGCCAGCACGCCGAACCCCGAGGAACGCAACAAAGCCATCCGCAGCACCGTGACCAAGATCCTTTCCAACTACCCGCCGCGCTGATCGCTCACTGTAGGAGCGAGCTTGCTCGCGAAAAACGTCAACGATAACGCGTACTTCCTGAATCAACGCGGCGTCTGTAGGTTTTTCGCGAGCAAGCTCGCTCCTACAGTATCAGGGCGTATCAGGGCATCTCCGCCAGTCGCCAATGTGGCGAGTTGCCAGCAACCTGCCGAAGCCTTGTCTACACTCCAGTGCAACGGAGAGTTAGCGCAGGAGTGCTTCGATGTCTCCCCGATTCGGCTCCAGACAGCGTGGTGCAATTGGCTTGATGGCGGCAGGCACTTTGGCCTTGGCCTTGGTGTTTACGTTGCTGGCGGTCGACAGCGGGCGCTTGTATTTGGAAAAGCGCAAGCTGCAATCCGTCGCCGATACCTCGGCGTTGGAGGCAGCCAGTCTCGGTGGCCAATGCGGTACCAACACCACCGCAAACGCCTATGCCACGCAAAATGCGGCGCGCAACGGTTTTGTGGTCGGTAATGGCAGCACCCTGGCGGTGACATGCGGCACCCTGGCGACCAATGCTCTGAACACCCGTGTGTTTACCGCTGATGCCACCAAGAGCGACGCTATCCGCGTGGTGGCTTCCCGCACTGTGATGACCAGCGTTGCCAATGGGCTGTGGAACCTGTTCAGTGGTGCGCCGATTACCCCGCAAATCAACTTGAGCGCCACCGCCGTCGCGGCGACACCACCGCCCGTGGCGCAGCTGTCGATCCGCAGCAGCCTGGCCAGCGTCGATTCAGGCAAATCCCCGCTGCTCAACCTGGTCATCGGCAACCTGCTCGGCGGCAACCTTTCGCTCACGGCGGCGGGTTGGAACGGCTTGCTGCAGACCAACGTCAACCTGCTCAGTTATTTGGACCAACTGGCGATTAACCTGAACGTGAAGGCCGGTGACTACGATGCCTTGCTCAGTACCGCAGTCTCGGCTACTCAACTGATCGACGCTGCTGTGAAGGTTTTGCAGAAAAACGGTGCGGCGGTCACAGCGGTCGTCAATGACGTGATTTCGATTCAAGCCATTGCGCCCAACAGCAAGCTGTTGACCGTGGGTGACCTGATTGACATCGCCACCGGCACGCCGACGGCGGCGCTGAATAGCAACGTGCAATTGTTTCAACTGTTGGAAGCGGTGGCGCAGTTGTCCAGCAGCAAGAATGCGGTGAGTGCGGCGGCGCAGGTCGCGATTCCGCTGGTGGGCAATGTGTCGATCCAGACCAAGGTCATCGAACCGCCGCAGCTGTCGGCCATTGGCAATCCTATGCTGGCCAAGAAGGGCTTGCAGAATACCCCGCCGACCGATCAGATTTTTGTACGCACCGCGCAAGTGCGCACGTTGGTGACCGTGCAGGCGCCGATCATCAAGGCGGTCTCTGGCGTGGCGTCCATATTGACGGGCCTGGGCACGCCGGTGTCCCAGGTGGTCAAGGGCTTGTTGAACCTCAACCTGCCGGCGGTGGTTGGCGGTGTGTTGTGCCTGGTGGCCTGTAATGTGGCTGACGTCGATGTCACCACATCGCTGGCCATTTACATCGAAGCCGGCAGTGCGCAAACCAATGTCACGGATTTCAATTGCGACTCGCCGGCCTCCAAATCCTTGACGGTGAAAACCACTACGTCCCTGGCGACCCTGGCGGTCGGTACAGTGGATCCGGTGGCGGCTTTTTCTTCCTCCGCAGCAGTCGATGTGCAGCCGGTCAGGCTGATCGATTTTGGCCAGCGCTACTGTGTGGTCCTGACGCTGCTGTGCAGCCCCAACCGTACACCCAATGTGGGGGGTGGTTTGCTGTTGAAAGCCAACTCCACCATTGCCGCGCAAACCAGCACGATGGTGTTTGCGCCGGTGGCCGAGATGAATGCGCCGCCCACCTACAAGTTCGCGCCGGGCACCGCCAATATCGTCGGCAGCCTGGCGGCGACCCTTAATGGCTTGCAGGTGACTTACGCACCGCCCAGCGGCAGTGTCTCCAGTGGCGCGTTGGCTGGGGTTGCCGGGCTGTTGGCGACCATTACCACGGCGGTGGTGGGGCTGATCCAGAATGTGCTGTCACCGATTCTCGACCCTGTCGTCAACACCTTGCTCAGCGCCTTGGGCATCAACCTGGGCAATGCCGAAGTCGGTGCCAATCTCTCTTGCCATATGGGCCGGGCTTATCTGGTGATTTAGCTGACTCCCCGAGTTCCAAATGTGGGAGCTGGCGTGCCTGCGATGGCGGCCTGCCAGCCGACGCCTATCTACCTGACCCCCCGCGATCCAACTGTGGGAGCGGGCTTGCTCGCGAAGGCGGCCTGGCAGTCAACACAGTTGGAACGTGTACATATCCATTCCTGCGGTAACGGCCACTTAGGGTTCCGCTTTTACAGCGGCTCACTTTTGAAAAGAGCCCAAAAGTAAGCAAAAGGCTCTTGCCCCACCACTCGGCACCTCGCCTAGGCTCGGTGTGCCCGCAATCCGCCAGTGATTTGGGGGGCCGCCGCCACGCGCCATCCATGGCGCGGGGCGGCTAAACCGGCATCCCTGCCGGTTTACCCCCCAAATCCCTGTCGAATTCCGGCCAGCGTGGTTTGACGGGGCGTCTAAGATCAAAAGCAGAGCAAGAGCAAGAGCAAGAGCGGCTCGCTTCGCATCGTGGTTAGCTGATTGAGTTTTGTGCGATGGGTAACTCGACGCAGAATTTCGCGCCGGCCTCGCCGTTGGTAACGCTCAGGCGCCCACCCATGTTTTCCACAATCCCATAGCTCACCGAGAGCCCCAGTCCGGTGCCGACGCCTATCGGCTTGGTGGTAAAGAACGGTTCGAAAATCCGCTCCAACAGGCGCGGGTCGATCCCGCCGGCGTTGTCTTCGACCCAGATACGCACATGGCGGCTGTCGTGCTCGCTGTGCAGGGCAATCCAGGGGCGCAGGGCAGGGTCTTTTTCTCGCCGGCTGAGTAATGCGTCGCGGGCATTGACCATCAGGTTGATCAGCACCTGTTCCAGCTGGTCGACATAGCCTTTGACCTGCACCGAGAAGTCCGCAGGGCTGATGCGCACGTCTACACCTTTGCCGCGCAGGCCTTCGCTGAGCAGGGACAGGGTGCCCTCCAGCGCCTGCGCGGGGTCGAACGGTTGCTGCTCGATTTCCGAGCGGCGGCCGAACACGCGCATATGGTCGACCACCCGTGCCGCGCGTTGCACCTGGGCGTCGATACGCTGCAGTTTTTCCGTGAGGTAGTCGATTTGCACATCGCCATTGCCCAGGCGCTTGAGCACATTGGTGATGGCCATGTGCATCACGTTCAGCGGCTGGTTGATCTCATGGGCCAGGCCGGTGGCCATTTCGCCGAGGGTGGCCATTTTCGCGCTTTGGGTCAGTTGCTGCTGGGAGCGGCGTACTTCGGTGTTGTCGCGCCCTACGGCTTGCACTTCGATCAGGGCGCCTTGTTCATCGAAGACGCCACGGTCCGACCACACCCACCAGGCATGTTCGCGCCCCGGCAGTTGCAGGCTGATTTCCGCGGTGCTCACCGGGAATTCCGGGGTCAGTTGCTGAATGCGTTGCATAAAGGCGGCGCGCTGTTCATCCGACAGCCACTGGCCCAAGTCGATGCCTGGCAATTGGTCGGGCCGGCATTCCAGGTAATTGGCCAGCGGCGTGTTGCCAAAGGTGAGGATCAGGTCGGGACGGTAGCGACAGATCATCGCTGGCGAGTCTTCCACCAGGATGCGGTAGCGCTCTTCACTTTGGCGCACCTGCTCGGCGGCCAGGGTCGCCTCTGTGACGTCCAGCCAAAGGCCCACGGCTTCCACCGGCAAGCCGAGGTCGTCGCGCAAAAGCTTGGCTTCGTCGAGCAGCCAGTGGTAGTTGCCTTGCTTGTCGCGCAGGCGGTAGCGGCTGCGCACGTTGCCTTCGCGCAGCAGCTGGCGGGTGCGTTCGAAGTAGTGTTCTCGGTCGTCGGGGTGGATCAGCGCCGCCAGGGTGTCGTGGTTGCAATCGGCCAAGGTCCAGCCCAGCAGCGGCAACAGGCTGGCGCTGAAAAACGCTGGGTGCAGCGCGCCGTTGACGTAGCGCTGCACATAGATGACGGCCGGTGAGCTGGCGATCAGGTTGTCCAGGCGCGCATGGGCGGCGGCGGCTTGCAGTTGCTGGTTCTGAATGTCGCTGATGTCGAGCATGAAGCCGACCCAGCGCCGTTCATTGCCGGCTCCCAGCACTTGGCCTTGTATGCGGTACCACAGGGGCGACTGCTCGGACTCGGTGCGTTGCAGGCGCACGTTGGTCAGCAGTGGCTTGCCCAGGGCTTGCAGGTCTTGCAGGCGGCTGTCGAGGGCCTGACGGTCGGCGGGGTGGATGAGCTCGAGCCAGGTACCGAGGGGTTGGCGGGTGGGGCCGTCGTCCAGGCTCAGGTTGCGCAGCAATTGTGGCGCCAGTTGGATTTCCTGGGTAGCGGGCAACAGTTCCCACCAGCCAGTGCCGAGCAGGCCTTGCAGGGCTTCTACCCGTTCCAGTTGCTGGTGGTGACGCTGTTCGCGCAGACGGCCCAGCAGCGGCGCGGCGAGTGCTGCGCACAGGTTCAGCCAGTCACGCTCGCCGGTGTGGTGTGCCTGGCCGTTATAGAAGCCACACAGCAGCCACGCGGCGGCGCCATGGCTGTCGCGGTACGGCACCAGGAAGCCGTCGGCATTGCCAAATACACTGTGCAGGCGCGGGTTGTCGCTGCGCCCCTGGGCAATGTCCAGGCTAAGTGGCGTGTTGCCGTTGATGCTGTCCAGGCTGGTGCCCAGGTGTTGCCCGGTCTGCCACAAGGCCGGGGCGTCGTGAGCGGCGTAGTGACTGTAGATGCGCCAGCCTTGATCATCTTCGTCGAGCAGTGCCATGGCGACGCAGGGGATGCGCCAACGCTGGGCCACGCTGCGCAGGTGTTCGCTGAACACCTGGGGCAGGCGGTTGAGGCTGCACACGCGCAGCTGTTCGCTCATCAGGGCGGCGAGTTGGTGGTTCTGTTCGCGTTGCTGCACCCGTACTCGGTCGGCCAGCAGGTCAGTGATGTCCAGCAGGTGCAGGGCCCAGCCGTCGCCCTCCGGCTCGATCCAGCCGCGGGTATGCAGGACCTGGCCAGCAGCGCCCTGGAAGTCGAGGTCCAGGCCGTGTCGTTGCCACTCCTGCGGCGTGCCCTCGACACTCCGCGCGCTGTCGGCACACAGCAAGGTCTGCAAGGGGGGGTTGGGCGCGTTGGCAAGATGCTGGGCAAGCAAAGGCCTCAAGGTGCCTGAGATGTTCAGCACCCCACCCAGGTTGTCCAGTTGCACTTGCAGGCCCGGCGCGGGGGTTGCTGGCGCGCCCAAGGCCAGGGCGCTGGTGCGCCCGCGCAGGCGTGCGAACAATTTATCCCCCGTCGTCAAAACTGAAGGCTCGAGGTAGCAGTGAGGTTGGTGGGCAGGTTGGGTACGGTGCCCACCCCGGGCAATACCAGGGCCGGCAAGACCGCTTTGATATTGGCCGAGGGGTAGGTGATCTTCACTGTCAGCAAATTATTGGTGTAGGTGGCGGTGATATAGCCGGGCAAGAATTTCAATGAGCCGGGGATCCAGTTCAATTGGGCCTGGGCGGCATCCTTGGCGCGTTGCACCACCAGGGCCGAATAGCCTGCGGTGCTGGGGTCCAGGGACACACTGCGGCGGACCCCTTCGGCTGCCGCTTGGTGAAATGACTGCATCAACAGCAGCGGCAAGCTGTAGCTGAGCATGCCGTAGAACACTGCAAAGAAAATCACGAAGACCAAGGCAAACTCGATCGCCGCAGCGCCTTTTTGCTTTCTCGGGAGGCTCGATTTCATGACTGCGTCTACCCTGAGTCGAGTACTTGATATCAGCATAGAATCATTCAGCCAAAAGGGATGTTTTTTACGTGATCCAGACGCTAGTGATTGTGCTGTGGTTGGGCGTATGTGCTGTGCAGGATATTCGCCAGCGCCAAATTTCCAATACGCTGACCCTGGGCGTAGGCCTGCTGGCGCTGATTTACCTGCTATGGGCGGGCTCGACCTGGCTGGGTGCGCCCCGCAGCGAGGGTGGCCTGGCCTTGGCTTTGGCGCTGGTGCTGACCCTGCCCGGCTACGCGTTGGGCCGCTTTGGCGCGGGGGATGTGAAGTTGCTAGCCGCCTTGGGGCTGGCCTCCAATATCGACTACCTGTTGGGGGCGTTGATCGGCGCTGGCATCGTAATGGTGGCCTGGACACTTATGCATCAATGGCTTAGCTCAAATCGCGTTGAGCGGGCAGGGCAAGCGTCAACAAAACAGCCCTTTGCGCCCTTCGTTTTGACAGGTTTTGCCGGCAGCTGGTTTTGGATCCATCAGTCGCACGAGTTGATTAATGCTATGTACATAGTCGGAAAGTACGTCTACGTTTAATGAGTAGTTGTGTAGGAGTTTTCGTCAGAAAGGATAGGTCATCATTTGGCTTGCCAGGCATGGAGTAGCGCGTGAACAAGCTTACGTCTGCAGTAAAAGTGCTCGTTGTCGACGATCAACCATTGATCGTGGAGGAACTCTGTGAATTTCTTGAAAGCAGCGGGTACCGTTGTGTCCCGTGCGAGTCCAGCCAGCAAGCGGTCCAGCGTTTTGGCGAAGACCTTCAGATTGGTTTAGTGCTGTGTGACCTGCATATGCCGGACATGGACGGCATCGAACTGGTCCAGGCGCTGCAACGGATCGCCGGCAAACATCGTGCGTTCGAAGCGATCATGCTCACCGGTCGTGCCGACAAACAGGATGTGATCAAAGCCCTGCGTGCGGGCATCGCCGATTACTACCAGAAGCCGATCAACCTCGATGAATTGCTCGAAGGCCTCAAGCGCCAGGAAGCGGCGTTGGAGGAACGGCAAAAAGACCTGCAGCTGGGCACGCTCAACCAGAAGTTGCAGTACCTGTCCGAATCGATCAATGACTTGTATATGGACTTGGACAAAGTGCGTCGCAACCCGACGCTCCAGGACCATGATGGGGACCCATCGGCCGATGAAGCCGGGCCGTTGGAGATCCCGGCGATTTTCAATCAGCTGTCACCGCGCCAGCTGGATGTGGCTCGCCTGGTGGGCAAGGGCCAGACCAACTATCAGATTGCCTGTGAATTGGGGATTACCGAGAACACGGTGAAGCTGTACGTGTCCCAGGTGCTGCGCCTGACCCATATGCACAACCGCACGCAGTTGGCGCTGGCGTTGTCACCGAGCAACTCGGCGATGCGCCAGCGGGTGACTGCGCACTAAAGGCCCAAGCAAACCTTGCAGGAGCCATCTTTCTGTGGCGAGGGAGCTTGCTCCCGCTCGACAGCGCAGCTGGAGTCGGCTTTTCTTGGGGGCGCTTCGCTCCCCAGCGCAAGCAAGCTTGCTCGCCACAGTAGCTTTACTTGCTTCCACTTTGCGCAGTGCCGCCTATTTTCTGATCAAAGAACTCCGGAATCGGGTGCTTGTTGCTGTCCAGCCAGCGCTTGAGCGCCTGTTCGCGTTCTGCCGGCGTGGTTTTCTGGGGGTTGGCCGAGGCTGCGCGCCCGCTCAGTTGCAGTGCCATCCAGTTTTCCGTTTCGGCCTGCCGGGGTGAAGACGGCCCCGCTTCGATGGCCGAAGCGAGGAGGGGCAGGGCCAGGCATGCAAGGCCGGCGAGGTATTGGAATTTCATCATCGACTCCTTATTTCACAGAGGCCGGCAGCGTATCGCTGACCGCCGCTACCTGATCTTTGACTGGGCGCTGCGGTGCCGTGCCAGCGTCCTTGAGGTGTTGCGCCCGTGCCTGGGCTCGGGTCACCTGATCAGGGCTCAACCCGAGTTGGCCGACCACTTTCGCGGCTTGCTCCCAGTTGTCCTGATAGATCAGCAAGGTCACCAGGTTGACCGCCGCTAATTGATCGCTCTGCTTGAGTTCGATGGCGGTCATGAATTCAAAGCGCGCGTCTTCAAGGCGCCGTTGATCGAGGTACACCACGCCCAGGTCGTTGCGGATTTTTTCGTCGGTGGGCGCCAGCCGTGCTGCGCGTTGCAGGTGAGCCATGGCCTGGCCGTTGTCGCCCTTGGCCGACGCCAGTTGCCCCAGGCCGTGCTCACCGTCGGCGGCCAGGCAGGTGCCCAGCAGGCTGCGGTACAACGGCTCGGCGTCGGGACGGCCTAGCAAGCGATAGGCACGGGCCTGGCGCTGACGAACCTGGGGCAGGGCGCTGGGCAGGTTCTGCAGGTTGGCAAGGCTGGCGTGCAGCTTGCCTTCGTTGGCCATGTCATCGGCCAGGTTCAGCGACAGCTCCTGGTCCGAGCTGGGCTTGGGGCAACTGCCCGGCGCCAGCAACCCGGCCCACGGAACCTGGCCGTTGCTGGCACAGCCGCCCAGCATCAGCAGGCTCAAGGCGACGATCAGTGGTTTCATGGCAGGCTCCTCAAAAGTTATTCAAGGCTCGGGAGATGGCGATCATGGCCGGCCCCCCGAGCACGATCAGCAAGGCGGGAAACAGGAACACCATCATCACCACGGACATCTTCGCGGACATCTTCGAGATGTATTCCTGCAGGCGGGTCAGGCGGCGGTCGTCAAGCAACTGCTTGAGGGCCAGCAAGGATTTCATCGCGCCGCCGCCCTGGTGGATCAACTGCTGAAGGATGATGCAGGTGTCGGTGAACTCATCCACGGCCAACAGGCGTGCGGTCTTGCCCAGCTCTTCGGACAGTTCCAGGCCCGAGTCGACCCTTGCCAGGATCAGGCGCAGTTCATGGGTCAGGTCTGGCAGCAAGCGCTGGGCTTCGGTGCTCAACACCCGCAGCGATTGCTCAACTGCCATGCCGGATTCGAACAGGATGCGCAGTAACGGAATGAAGGTGGAGATTTCCCGAGCGATACGCTCCTGGCGGTATTTCGCACTGAGGGCGAGGATGCGTTTGGGCAGCAAGTAACCGATGCCTAGGGCAATCGCCGGGGCAATCCAGGGTGAGCCGGCATGGGGAAACAGCAGCTGTTGGCCGAGCAGGGTCAAGCCCAGCAACACGATGGGCACGCCGATCTGGAAAGCGGCAAACATGGAGCGCTGGTTGGCTTTACGCCAACCGACTCGGTTGAGCAGGGTCTGGGTTTCGTTGTCCAGGCTGACCGAGCGCTGGGCCACGGCGCTGGCGCCCAACTGGCGCATCAGGCTGCCGAGTTTGTCCTCGCGGGTCAGTTGGCCTTGCAGGCGTTGGCTGACCAGGCGTTGACGGCGCCTTTGCTCTAGCAGGTTGCCGACGATCAAGGCGACGGCGGCGAGCGACAACAGGATGCAAATCAGGATGGCCATCTCAAATACTCCGCAACATGCGCCACATGACGAAGGTGCCCGTGATGTCGAGCGCCACCGCGGCCAGCAGCAGGTGGCGCCCGGTTCCGTCATTCCACATGCTCATCAGGTAGCCTGGGTTGACCATCAGGAAGTAGCCGACCATGACGATAGGCAAACCCGCCAGCACATAGGCGGTCATGCGCGTTTCGCCAGTCATGGCCTTGAGTTGGCGCGCACCCTGTTCGCGCTCGCGGATCATCTTGATCAGGTTTTCCAGCAGCTCGCTGGCGTTGCCGCCGTAGCGGTGGTTGACCTTCAGGCCAAGAGCAAACAGGCGGAATTCATCGCGCTCGTAAAACTCGGCAAAGTCGCTGACCGACTCCGGCAGGCTCACGCCCATTTGCACGTTGCGCTGGATGCGGCTCATGGCCTGCTTGAGCGGCGCTTCGGTGCTGTCGATCGCGCCCAGCACAGCGTCCGCCAGGGTGCGCCCAGACTTGAGGCTGCGCACGCTGTGGTCCAGCAGCTGCGGTAATTGTTCGACCATGCGCTGCACTCGCCGTTGGTAGCGCCAGGCGATATACACCCGCAGCAGCAGCAGCGGCAGGATCAGCATGGCCAACAGTCCCAGCCCGCCGGCCAGCAGATAGCCCAGCAACATGCCCAGCGCCCAGCCGCTCAGCCACAAACCCAGGCGGTCGGTGGGCTTGCCCAGGCCGGCGCGCTGGAACATGCGCTCCAGCGCGACCCAGCTGCCGTTCGGCTCCTGGGGCACCGGCTGGCCGTCGCTGAGCCGCTCCAGCACCCGGTCGGTACCGGCCTGGCGCAACCCTCGCTGGAACAGCCAGACGGACAGGCTGATCAGCAGGATGCAAATGAGCAGCAAGACAAGTCCGGTCATGAGCCCTCTCTACAACGGCAATGCCGATTCGCGCCGCAGCTTGTCGCCGGCCGGGTTGAGCGCTTCGCGCAGAAAGCCGAAACCGGTACGGCGGTCGAGGCGGAACAGGGTGTTGGTGACATACACGTCGTCGCGCACCCCCACCACTTCCACCACCTCGCTGACGCAACGGTGCCCATCGGGCAGGCGCGTCAGTTGCACCACCACATCCAGTGCGGCACAGATCATCTGCCGCAGGGTTTTCTCCGCCACCACCCGACCGGTCAGGCCCACCAGGGTTTCCAGGCGCAGCAACGCGTCCTGGGCATTGTTGGCGTGCACGGTGCTCATGGAACCGTCATGGCCGGTGTTCATGGCCGTCATCACGTCGAGCACTTCGACGCCACGGATCTCGCCAAGGATGATGCGGTCCGGGCGCATCCGCAGGGCGTTGCGAATCAGGTCGCTGGCCTTGACCTCGCCATGCCCCTCGGCATTGGGCGGGCGGGTTTCCAGGCGCACCACGTGGGGGTGGCCCAGTTGCAGCTCGGCGACGTCTTCGATGGTGACCAGGCGTTCGTGGGGGTTGATCAATTGGCTGAGGATATTGAGCAGCGTGGTCTTGCCGGTGCCGGTGCCGCCACTGATCAGGATATTGCAGCGCTTGCCCACCGCCTCCTGGAAGAACTCTAAGATGTTGTGGTCGATGGTTTGCATCGCCACCAGGTCGCTGCTCTTGAGCATGTCCTTGCGAAATTTACGGATCGACAGGCACGGGCCGTCCAGGGCAATCGGCGGGATGATCGCATTGACCCGGCTGCCATCCGGCAAGCGCGCATCGACCATCGGCGACGACTCATCCAGGCGCCTTCCAAGGGGCGCGAGAATGCGCTGCATCACGCGTTCTACATGGTGCGCGTCGATAAAGCGCAGGTCGCTCTGGTGGAGTACTCCGTCACGCTCGATAAACACCCTGTGCGGGCCGTTGACCAGGATCTCGGTGATCGACACATCGCGCAGCAGCACTTCCAGCGGGCCGAAGCCGGTCAGCTCATCGACGATTTCCTCGGCCAGGCGCTCCATCTCATAGCGCGAGATCGCCAGGTGCATGCGCGTGATGTATTCGGCCACTTTGTCGATGACAAATTGCGCCAGGGATTGGCGCGAGCCTTCCAGCAGGTTCTGGCCCGACTCTTCGATGGCATCGATGATGTAGCGATGCAGCACCAGTTTCAGGCCGTCGTGGTCGTTGTGCGCGGTACTTCCACGGGCCGGAGCGCCGAAGAGTTTTTCGCCGTTCATCGACTCGCTCCCAGAAGGCGTTCGAACCAGCGCGTCGAAGGTTTATCCAGGCCTTCGGTGCGTTTGGCCAGGCGCTCGCCCAGGTGGCGCAGGGCTTGGGTCAACGCTTCGCGGGGGGCCAGGGTGAACAGGCTTTGCCCCTGGTTCTTGGCGTTCAGGCGCACTTCGGGGCTCAGGGGCAGCACGGCGATGCACTCCAGGCCGAAGCTTTTTTCCAGGGCTTCGGTGCCGGGGGCACAGCCTTTGACGTAGCGATCGACCAGCAGCTTGGCATGGTCGAGTTTCATGCCTTTCTCGCGCCACAGGTTCAGCATCGCCAGGTTACGCCGACAGTCGAGTACGCACTGGTCGGTGCACCACAACAGCTTGTCGCAGTGGCTGACAAAGGTGCGCAGGGCTTCGCTGTCCGCTTGCCCGGTGAGGTTGACCACGATGTGCTGGAAGTGCTGACGCAAGGCGCTGAGCAGCATGTACAGCTCGGCGGCGCTGGTCATTTCCAACGGGTCATCGCTGGCGGCGTAGGCGAGGATCCGCAGGCCGTCGTCGGTGCTGGTGAACGCGCTGTTGATCAGGGTGGCGTCCAGGCGTCGCAGGTGGCGCAAGGCGTCGCCGAAATTGAAGGTGCTGTCCAGGCCCAGCAGCGCCAGGCTGTCGCCCCTGGGCAGGCCGAGGTCGAGCATCAGCGTCTGCTGGCCGCTCTTTTGCACCACCATCGCCAGGTGGCTCGCCAGCAGGGCGCCATCGGTATTGCCCTGGGCACCGTAAAGCACGGTGAGGCCGCCCAGATGGGCGTTCGGCGCGCTGGGCGGCAAGCGCTTGCTCAGGCGCCGCACCAGCCCGGCCACTTCGCTGGAGCGTGAACCATAGGCGACAAAATCCCGAGCGCCGGCACGCATGGCGTTGAGTACCAACTGGTTGTCCATGCCGTCGCCCAAGGCCACCACCGCCAACATCGGCTTGGCTTCCAGGGCGCCTTCGATCAAGGCGCTCTGGGCTACCAGGTGCTCGCGGTCCAGGCCCACGAACACCAGGTTGGCGAAGGTCACGTCCACCAGTGCCAGCAATTCATCCAGGCTGCCGCCGCCCACGTTGATCACTTGGCCAAGAGGGGCCAGGGCACCCTGGAGCCATTCCAGGTCGGTGCTGTTACGGGTGATTGCCAGGAAGGTCTGGCTCAGGCTATCGCTCATTGGGAAAGTCCACTGCGACGGTCGAAGTTGCCGTTTTCCAGGAAGAACAGGCGGAACCAGTTCGGGTCATAGGTGCGCAGTTTTTCGCCGGGCAGCGACGGCAACTGCGCATTGGCAGCCAGTGGCTGGACCAGATGCGGCGTGACAATCATCAGCAGTTCTTTCTCTTCGCTCTGGATATTGGAGTCGCGGAAAAACGCACCAAGGATCGGGATATCGCCCAGGCCCGGGAGCTTGGCGATGGTGGAGCGGTTGGTGCTGCTGATCAGGCCGCTGATCACAAAGCTTTCACCGTCGGCCAGTGACACACTGGTGTCGGTGCGCCGGACGGTCAGGGCCGGCACCTGGATATTCTGGATTCGGATCGCGTTGCTGTAATCCAGCTCGCTGACTTCCGGGGCGACTTTCAGGGCGATGCGGTTGTGGTCGATGACCGTGGGCGTGAGGGTCAGGCGAATACCGAACTCCTTGTATTCGATGGTGATGGTATCGCTGCCGGCACTGGGCACCGGAATCGGCACTTCGCCGCCGGCCAGGAAGGTCGCGCTCTGGCCGCTCATGGCCACCAGGCTCGGGCGCGCCAGGGTATAGGCGAAACCGCTGCTTTCCAGGGCGTTGATCAGTGCCTTGACCCGGCCACCGCCAAACCCGATGTTGAAGTTGTCGGCACTCACCGGCAATTTGAAAATGCCCTCTGACGGGGACAGCAAGTCGGGGCTGCCGAGGAAGAAGTTTTTACCCATGCCCAGGATCTTGGTGCTGGCTTCCTTGAGCTTGGTGCGGCTGACCTCGACGAAGCGAATATCGGTCTGCACCTGGCTGGGTAGCGTCGGGTCTTCGGAGGGCGACAGCGATTGGCTGGTCAGCGCCGAAGTAGCCTTGCCCTTGACGAACACCATGCTCTGGCGCGGCGTGGTCGAGCAGCCGGTCCACACCATCAGGCTGGTAGCGCCGCTGCCGACGCCAGTGAGCAGGAAATGGCGGTCGCCGTTGACCCGCACATCGGCAATTTTCGGGTCGCCGATAGCCAGGCGCGTAATCGCTACCGGCGACTGCAGCTCGGTCTGCAAGCCTTCGCCTACCTCGATCACGGCGGGCAATTGGCCCAGGGCGTTGCAGCTGCCCGATGCGCCCATCGCCATGCCCAGGGGCAGGCACGGCAGCATCAAGGCCAAGGCCAATTGAGCGTAGCGTTGGCTCATTCAAGGCATCCTTGTTCAATCAGGGGGTAGGTTGTGCTGCCGCCGCGCCGCGAATCACTTCGATACCCCGACGCTGGCCGGTGACGGCCACCGCAGGGGTGATTTTTTTCGGCGGGCCGCTGAGGGCCAATTGGGTGAATTGGTAGAGGTCGCGGTTGGCGCTTTGCACCTTGTCCGGGGTGTCGCTTTCACCGGCCCAGTAGCGGCTGAGCAATTGTTCGTCGGCACTGCGCACGGCCAGGCGCAGCGTGCCGGCTTGGGAAGCGAGCATCAACCGACTCAGCAATTGTTCGGGCACCGCCAGCACCACACTGCGCGCGGCGGTGCGACGTTGAGCCGCCTGGGCGCGTTCTTCGGCGGTGGCGGGTGGCGGTACTGCCGGGCTGCCGTCGTTGGCCAAACCCAGTTGGTCGCCGACGCTGAGCAGGCGAATCGCCGGGATGACCACCTGCGCCGATTGCTCGGCATTGGCATTGTCCTGGCGCAAGAACAACAAGACATCCACGTAGTCGCCGGGGCTCAACTGGCCACCGGCACCGATGACCTCGTCGACGGCGACGGCGAGCGCGCGTTCATCCGCACGAATCATGCGGGCCAGGGGGCCGCCGGCGGTGAAGCTTTCATCATTGAGCCAGGTGCCGGCACCCAGGGCCCGCAAAGGCGTACGACCGATGGCCTGGTCAACGCTGGTCAGGCTGCCTGCCGGCACGGTGCGCAGTTTTTCCACGGCTACATCGGCAGCGGTGAGGGGCACAAAAGGCGCAACCGCGTGCACCAGTACCACGACGGGCTGGCGGGTCTGGTCTTCCACGACTGCAACGGTTTTTCCCACGGAAATGACAGGTTGTGGCGAGGGTGCTACGGCAGGTGCCGGTGGACGGCTGAGCACCAGGCCCCAATACCCTGCCACCAGGGCTCCGATAAGCAGCAAGCCAGCCAGGACCATGCTGATGCGACTGTTCATGACGGCGCTCCCTATCCTGTTGCACTACTTTTATTCCCGTTAATCCAAACGAGTTAAATTCGCAACTGGGCTGTGATGAACAACTAACGATTTGGCTATTTGAAGGTAGCTCAGCTAGGACGAAATGCCATTACCGAACGAAAAATTTATCGATGTTTTTAGCATCGGGCCCTTAAACAACGGACTTGCAGGGCGCATGGAGCCACTAATACTTTATGATTAATTCATTCTTACAGTTGTGAGTGTTAAATTTGTTGACAATGCTCTAGTGGCACACGGCAATCATTGTGCGGGCCAGCTGTATCGGCGCTTTGTGGCGCATGAAGGAGATCTCAACATGATCCTTGACCTGTTCTTGAAATTTTATGTTCACGCTCAGTTATTCCTGCGCCGCAGAGATGGGGCGTCGGCTATTGAATATGTGATTATCGTCGCGATAGTTGCGTTGGTGATCGTCGGTATTGGTACTGGGCTTGGCGATAAGATAAAAGGCATCTTCGAGCAAGTGTCCGATGCGCTGCCAGCGGCGACTTAGCCGTCATTGCGGTATTCTTTCGTTCCGGTGATTCTTTTTATCAGGTACCGCCCATGACCCACCCTTCGTCATCCCGCCAACAAATCCTATTGGTGGACGACGAGGAGGATGCGCTGGTGGAGTTGGCCGAATCCCTCGAAAACGAGGGGTTCGTCTGTTTCACCGCGACCTCCGTCACCTTCGCCTTGCAAGAATTGACACTTCACCCTGATATCGCCCTGGTCATCACCGATCTGCGCATGCCCGAGGAAAGTGGTATCTCCTTGATCAAGCGCCTGCGCGAACATACCTCACGCTCGCATTTGCCTGTGATCGTGATGTCTGGCCATGCAGAAATGGACGATGTCAGCGATATGCTGCGCTTGCAGGTGCTGGACTTGTTTCGCAAGCCGATCTACCTGGTGCGCTTGCTCGATACCCTCAACAGCCTGTTTCCCCTCTCTACACCTGGTCGGTAACGGGCCTGCACCGCTTATTAAATGTGGGAGCTGGCTTGCCTGCGATGATGGCCGAACAGTCAACGACTAACTGCCTGACACTCCGAAACCCAACTGTGGGAGCGGGGTTGCTCGCGAAGGCGGTATGGCAGGTAACCGAGATATGTACTCATTCCAACCCAATTGTAGGGTCGACCCGAAGAGTGCCATCGCAGGCAAGCCCGCTCCCACATTGATTACAGGTGCCCTCGTCACAGTTGATAACTGAAGCTCAGCGTATACCGAGGCCTGCGATTGAAGCTGTCCAGGGCGATATCCGACATTGGCTTGGCCGCTTCCAGCGCGATGTTGTAATACTTGTTGTCGCCAAAGCGTAAACCTACCGCCGCCGACGACATGTCGTTGGCCTTGACCGGCAGGTCGTTGAACCAGGATTTGGCGCGATCGACCACTACGTAGGGTTGCAGGATTTTCACCCAGTTGCCGGCGCGGTTGAAGCTGTAGTTGACCTCGTACGCCACCCCCCAGCCCTTGTCGCCCGAGCCTTGGTCGTCCGGGTAGCCGCGGCCGAAATTTTGCCCCCCGAAGGTGGCGCGTTCGCTGTCGGGCAGGGTGTTGTTGCTCCAGTACAGCGCGCCGGAAAGTACGCCTTGCCAGTTGTCGAAGAACTTGTCACTTTGCACGCCGGAGAGGCGCAGGCGGAAGAAGTCGAGGTCGGGTTTAGCCACGTCCAGGTCACTGCGGGCCTTGGCGCCCAGACCATCGATGCCCTGGTACAGGCCACCGCTGATGATGCGTAGGCGTCGCGCGTCGGCTTTGCGCCAATCACCTTCGAAGGCCAGGGCGCGCAGGTTGGATTCGATGTCGAAACGCAGCGGGTAACCCACCAGTTTATAGCGCGTAGTCTGGTCGACCGCGTACAGGCGTGTGCCCAGGGTGAAGGACTCGGTCGGGGAGGCAATGAACGGGTGGCTCAGGCCGATGGAGTAGCGGTCGATGGACTGGTGCGGCTTGAGTTCGAAACCGCCGTCCAGTTGCACGCTGCTGCTGGGGTCGGCGCGATAGCGCTCGGCGGCGAGCGCCAGTTGGGTGCCTTCGGCATTGATGAATTGGTTGTAGTCCACGCGGTAGTAATGCTCTTTGTCCTCGCCGGGTGGGAACAGGCCGCTGATGCTGAGCTGCTCGCCCATGGACGTCTGGGAATTGCTGGTGGCGCTCAGCAACGCTTGCGTGCCGCCACGGCTTTTCTGCACCAGGCTCATGCTGGTGGTGAAAGGTTTGCGGCTGGCCTGGATCTGCATGTGCGTGGCGCCATCGGTGGTGCCTGGCGGCGGTACTTGCGCTTGTACGCTGAGGCCGGGGATGCGGCTCATCAGCGTGGTATAGCGCTCGAAGGTCTTGCGAGTCAGTGGGCGTTCGGCCAGGAGCTTTTGCGCGAGTTTATCGACGTAGGCCGACACCGAACCAATGTCGCCGGTTTGTTGATAGTCCTTGATGTAGCCTTCCACCAGTACCACGCGGACCAGGCCATTTTCGAAGTTCTGTTGCGGCAGGAAGGCGTAGGACAGCAGGTAGCCATCCTCCTGATAACGGCGGGTGATGCCACGGGTCGCTTCAATCAGTTGCGCAAGGTTGGTTTCACGTCCAATCAACGGCGCATACACCTGCGCCGTCTCGGCGAGCGGGTAGACCGTTCCGCCTTCGATCTGCAACTTTCGAATAGTGACCTTGGTGTCCATCAACAGCGGCTGGCCTGCAGTCGGCGGCGCCTCGGGTACTTGGGTTTTCGACGTGGGTGGTCGGTAGGCGTCCGCGGGCAGGTTGGGTACCGGCAGGGTGCGGACAGTGTCGTTGCTGTTAAGAAAGCTGGGAAGGGTCTCGGCCTGGGCGTAAGCACTGAGGGTGAGCAATAACAACGGGGTCAACACGCGCATAGGACACTCCATGGTCAACTGCAGCAGCGCTTCGGGCCCGCCGGGTTCTGGGACTCGGTTCGGGAGGGCGGCGACTGATCACAGGTGTCGCTGCCCATAAAAAAGACGAGAGACTTATTAAAGGTCTCTCGTCTCAACCAAGCGTAGGCGCTGTAGGGGAGGCCGTCTAATCGGCCAGGTGCATTTCTATTTGCCGGTCAGGCCATTCAACAAACCGCCCAGACCGCCTGTGGCCGTAGTGCCGCCCGTGGTGGTGGCAGTGCCGGTTGCTGTGGCGGTGGTGCCGATATTCAGGCCGCCGAGCAAACCACCGCTGGTGCCGCCAGTCGCGCCGCCGGTTACCAGGCCACCCACCGAGGCGACGGTGCCGCCGACCGCTGTGACGGTGGTGCCTACCGCGTTGGTGATCGGGTTGGCATTGGCTGCCGTCAAGTTAGTGCCCACGCTGCTCACAGCGCCGCCGACTTGAGTGACCAAACCATTGACCGGAACACCCACACCGGTCGTGGTGCCGATGGTTTGGGTCAGGTTGGTGACGCCGCTGGTCACAGGGTTGAGCGCTGCGCCGACATTGGCCGCTACGGTGGCGACCGGTGCGGTGGCTGCGGTGTTTGCTACACCTGTGCCACCCAGCACAGTGCCCAGCGACGCAACGGTGCCGCCTACTGCACCACCGGTCACACCCGCTGCACTGACTGTGCCGTTGGTATTGCCCACGTTCAGGCCGGTACCCACGTTAGCCACCAGGCCACCCACCAGTTCCGGAATGCCGGGAGCCGAGGTGCCACCGGTTGGGGCGACATAACCACCTGATTTATCCAGGGTGCCACCGACGCCAGTGAGCACGGTGCCGACAACGCTGGTGACCGGGTTGCCCGTGCCGCCCGTGCTGGCGACTTGAGTACCCAAGCTGGTGACGGTCGAGCCGACCTTATCCAGTACGCCATTGAGTGGAGTGCCCAGGCCGGTTGCGTTACCCAGGTTGCCGGTGGTGTTTTCCACCAGCGACACCACAGGCACCACGACTTTGCTGCCCAAGGTGTTGGTCAACGAACCCAGCGGGCCGGTGGTGCTGGCCGTACTTAGGGTATCGCCGAGCATGGTGACGGTGGTGCCGACCTTATCCACGACGCCACCTACCGCAGTACCCACTCCGCCTGTCGCGCCGCCGACCACAGGTATTCCGCCGAGAGTGGTTGACAGTGTTTGGCCGGTGGTCGAGAGGCCGCCGCCCAGGTCGGCCACGCCATTACCTACGCCTGCCACCGTAGTGCCCAGGGAGTTGGTGTTGGTGCCCAGTGAGCCCAAGCCGGTGGTCACACCTGTGCCGATGCTGTTAACAGCGGTGCCTGCCGAGGTGACCAGGCCGCCAGCGGTTGCGCCGACGATGGGTACGCCATTCAACGTCGAACCCAGGTTACCGACCGCTGTACCGACATTGCCCACAGTGGTGCCAAGGGTGCCGGCAATCTGGCCGGTGACCAGTGGGGTGGTTGTCGAACCGGTGCCGCCGCCAGTACCGCCGCCGGTGCCGCCGCCGGTGCCGCCGCCAGTGCCGCCGCCGGTGCCGCCGCCAGTGCCGCCGCCAGTGCCGCCGCCGGTGCCGCCGCCAGTACCGCCGCCGGTGCCACCGCCAGTACCGCCGCCAGTACCGCCGCCGGTGCCGCCGCCAGTGCCACCGCCAGTTCCGCCGTCACCACCGCCCGTGCCACCGCCGGTTCCGCCGCCAGTACCGCCGTCAACGCCGCCTGTGCCACCACCGGTACCACCGCCTGTACCGCCATCACCGCCACCAGTACCGCCTCCGGCACCTGCACCTGCACCTGCATCCGGCGATGACGCCGCCACGCTGGATTTATGCCCGCCACCACCGCTGCTGCAGCCGCCCAGGCTCATTGCCAGAATCAGGGCCAGCGCGGTACTTGCTTTCCAAAACACGACTTGAGTTTTCATGATTGAGTTCCTTGCACCTGGTACAACCTTGGTTGTTTCAAACCTTCGTTACTTCTTTGGATAACGATAGGTTTGTCCGTGTGGCTATCTCAGGCGAGGGCACTCTTTCACGCAATGCTCAACTTGGTATTAACGATTTATATACATCCGGCCATCGTCGGCTTAATGACTAATACCAAAGGTGTAATGGAAGGGTGTTTCAGGATTTTTATATTAGTAAAATCAAAGTGTTGTAAATAAAGACGGACCTCGTAAGGTCCGCTATAACTTAGGGTGTATATATACAATTAATCAGGGTTTTCAGGCAGTCGGCTGCCACTGCCCCAGCATATGTTGTATATCCCCAGCGCCTTTGAGTTCCAACGCCCCGCTGGAGCCGGCCGCGCTGCTCATCAATATCACTTCACTGGGCAGGCGCACCGGCTTCATGAACGCGACGTCGATTTCAATATTGGCGGCCGGCAAGTGTTCTGCCAGCGCCGCGAGGGTGCGCGCCTTGTTCCATAACCCGTGGGCGATGGCCTGGGGAAAACCGAACAACTTCGCGGTCGGGGTACTGAGGTGGATGGGGTTGTAGTCGCCAGACACTCGGGCGTAGCGTCGGCCAATATCAGGGGGGGCTTTCCAGCGCGTCAGTTCGGTGAGCGTTCCTGGAGTCTGCGATCCGCTGTCCGCCGCCTCGCCTTCAACCTTTACGCCCCGACATAGCATTTGGCTTTCGCCCTCCCACAAGAGCCCAAGGGCATCCTCGACAACCGTCACGATGTCAAAGGTGGCCCCCTTGGGATGGGTGCTGAGATTGCGTGCGTAGACACCGACACTCACGTCACCCACGCCACCCAACGGGCGATGAATACGGATGCGATTGCGCAGGTGGATCAACCCCAGCAACGGAAACGGAAAGCTCTTGTCCGTCAGCAGTTGCAGTTGCAGGCCGAACGCGAGGATATGCGGATAAGTCGCCGGCAGCATCGGGCTGTCAGCAAAACCGCACACCTTGCGGTACGCGGCAACGGCGCTGGGGTTGATATTCATCCGGCAGCGCAACCCACGTTCGGGCAGTGAGCTGCCGGTGATCTTGCGCTTGAGCGCCGCACGCCAATACAGCGGCAGTAGGGGCGGGGTGCTGTCCAACGTTTGCCATTGCATGCTTACGCTCCCAGAAGACTTTGCCCACACACCCGCAGCGCTTGCCCGCTGACCGCGCCGGAACCCGGCTGGCTCAGCCAGGCGACGGCTTCGGCCACGTCCTGGGGCAAGCCACCTTGGCCCAGGGAACTCATGCGGCGCCCGGCCTCGCGCAGGGCGAAGGGAATATGCGCGGTCATCTGGGTTTCGATAAACCCTGGCGCGACGGCGTTGATGCTGATCCCACGCTCCTTCAACAGCGGCGCCCAGGCTTGAGCCAGGCCGATCAACCCGGCCTTACTTGCGGCATAGTTGGTTTGCCCACGATTGCCGGCGATGCCACTGATGGAAGCCAGCAACACCACCCGTGCATTGTCCTGCAGGGTGCCGCTGTCGAGCAGGGCCTTGGTCAGCACTTGCGCAGCCTTGAGGTTGACCGCCAGCACTGCGTCCCAGTATTCCGGGGTCATGTTGGCCAGGGTTTTGTCGCGGGTGATGCCAGCGTTGTGCACCAGGATGTCGAGCCCGTCTGGCAGGTGCTCGATCAGTTGGCGTGCGGCATCTTCGGCGCAGATATCCAGGGCCACCGTGCGTGCATTCAGGCGTGCGGCCAGGGCTTCAAGGTCGGCCTTGGCCTGGGGCACATCGAGCAGAATGACCTCGGCGCCGTCGCGGGCCAGGGTTTCGGCGATGGAGGCACCGATGCCTCGAGCGGCGCCGGTAACCAACGCCTTGCGCCCGGCCAAGGGGCGCGTCCAGTCTTGCACCGGTGTGTCGCAAGCTGACAGGCGAATCACCTGGCCCGATATATAAGCGCTTTTGGGCGAGAGAAAAAACCGCAGCGCGCCCTCCAACTGGCCTTCGGCACCGTCGCCCACGTACAGCAATTGCAGCACGCCACCGCTGCGCAACTCTTTGGCCAAAGAGCGGCTGAACCCTTCCAGGGCGCGCTGGGCGCTGGCGGCGAACGGATCGCTGAGGCTTTCCGGCGCCCGGCCAAGGATCACCAAGTGGGCACTGTGGTCGAGGTTTTTAAGCAGTGGTTGGAAGAATTCGCGCAGCTGCTTGAGCTGGTCGGTGTGCTGCAAACCGCTGGCATCGAACACCACCGCCTTGAGCTTGGGGCCGTGTCCTGGAATCCACGCGGGCGCTGTCGAGGCTTCGGCGCCGTAGCTGTAGACGGCGTCGGTGAGTCGGTTGGCAAATGCCAGCACCTGGGTAGCCAATGCGCCACCGCCCAGCAGCAGCGCACCTTCGACCGGGCGCAGGCGCCCGGCTTGCCAGCGTTCCAGGCGTACCGGTGACGGCAGGCCAATGGCGGCGACCAGGCGATGGCCGAGGCTTGAGTTGGCGAAGTCGATATAACGGTCAGACATGGAACGCTCTCCGAAGGCTGGGGTTCAAAGGTTGACCACCCTGGGGTGGCAGTCGTTCGATTGAGCCTAGGCTAGGCTTGATGATTCCACCCACCACCACGAGGGAGCTTTCCATGACTCAATTGCGCCGTGTAGCGATCATTGGCGGTAATCGCATTCCTTTCGCCCGATCCAATGGCCCCTACGCCACGGCGAGCAACCAGGCGATGCTGACTGCCGCACTGGAGGGTCTGATCGAGCGCTACAACCTGCACGGCCTGCGCATGGGCGAAGTGGCCGCCGGCGCGGTGCTCAAGCATTCCCGTGATTTCAACCTGACGCGTGAATGCGTGCTCGGTTCGCGCCTATCACCGCAAACCCCTGCGTACGACATTCAGCAAGCCTGCGGCACGGGGCTTGAGGCGGCGCTGCTGGTGGCCAATAAAATTGCCCTGGGCCAGATCGAATGCGGCATTGCCGGCGGGGTGGACACCACCTCGGATGCACCGATTGGTGTGAATGAAGGGCTGCGCAAGATCCTGCTGCAAGCCAACCGCAGCAAATCCCTGGCAGATAAATTAAAACTCCTGTTACAACTTCGTCCTCATCACCTCAAGCCGGAACTGCCGCGCAACGGCGAACCGCGTACCGGTCTGTCCATGGGCCAGCACTGCGAACTGATGGCCCAGACCTGGCAGATCCCTCGTGCCGAGCAGGACCAGCTTGCGCTGGAGAGCCACCAGAAGATGGCGGCGGCTTACGCCGAAGGCTGGCACAACGATTTGCTCACGCCCTTTCTCGGCCTCACCCGCGACAACAACCTGCGCCCCGACCTGACCCTGGAAAAACTCGCCAGCCTCAAGCCGGCCTTCGAGCGCAGCGAAAAGGGCACGCTCACCGCCGGTAACTCCACACCGCTGACCGATGGTGCCTCCCTGGTGTTGCTGGGCAGCGAGGCGTGGGCCAAGGAGCGCGGCTTGCCGATCCTCGCTTACCTGCGCGATGGCGAAGCGGCGGCGGTGGATTTCGTCCAAGGTGCCGAGGGCCTGCTGATGGCGCCGGTGTATGCGGTACCGCGTTTGCTGGCGCGCAACGGCCTGACGTTGCAGGACTTTGATTATTACGAGATCCACGAAGCTTTCGCCGCCCAAGTGCTGTGCACGCTCAAGGCCTGGGAAGACGCCGACTATTGCAAGACCCGCCTGGGCCTGGACGCGCCGCTGGGGTCGATCGACCGCAGCCGCCTCAACGTCAAGGGCAGTTCCCTGGCGGCGGGCCATCCGTTTGCCGCCACCGGTGGGCGTATCGTCGCCAGCCTGGCTAAATTATTGGATGCAGCGGGCAAGGGCCGTGGGCTGATTTCCATCTGTGCAGCCGGTGGCCAAGGCGTGACGGCGATTATCGAACGCTGATTGCCGACAAAATTGGCCCATTGAATGCATTCTCAAGGGGTCAGAGGTCAGTAGCCTCTCCCCCCGGCGAGCCGATTGCCGTATAACGAGTGCCACACGCGTGTTTGGTAATACAGGACCCACAATAAAAGCTGATGAAGACTCCTAAACGCATTGAACCCCTGATCGAAGACGGTCTGGTCGACGAAGTGCTGCGCCCACTGATGAGTGGTAAAGAAGCAGCTGTTTATGTGGTGCGCTGCGGCAATGAATTGCGTTGCGCCAAGGTTTACAAGGAGGCGAATAAACGAAGTTTTCGTCAGGCATCCGAATACCAGGAAGGCCGTAAGGTCCGTAACAGCCGCCAGGCGCGAGCCATGGCCAAGGGCTCCAAGTTCGGCAAGAAAGAAACCGAAGATGCCTGGCAGAACGCTGAAGTGGCGGCGCTGTTTCGCCTGGCCGGTGCGGGCGTTCGTGTGCCCCAGCCGTTCGACTTTCTCGAAGGCGTGCTGTTGATGGAACTGGTGGCCGACGAATACGGTGATGCGGCGCCGCGTCTGAATGACGTAGTGCTGGAGCCGGACCAGGCGCGCGAATACCACGCTTTCCTGATCTCTCAGATAGTGCTGATGCTGTGCACCGGCCTGGTGCACGGTGACCTTTCCGAGTTCAACGTACTGCTCACGCCTACGGGCCCGGTGATCATCGACCTGCCCCAGGCGGTGGATGCGGCGGGTAACAACCACGCGTTCAGCATGCTGGAGCGCGACGTTGGCAACATGGCTTCCTACTTCGGGCGTTTTGCCCCGGAGTTGAAGAAAACCAAGTACGCCAAGGAAATGTGGGCGCTGTATGAAGCCGGCACCTTGCACCCGGCCAGTGTATTGACCGGTGAGTTCGACGAACCGGAAGAACTTGCGGATGTGGGCGGTGTGATCCGCGAAATCGAAGCGGCGCGGCTGGATGAAGAGCGTCGCCAGGCGATTCGCGCGGCGGATGATGCGCCACCAAGCAAAGTGCCGGACGAGCCACCGCCGCCGCCTTGGATGCAGTAACTTACAGCGACGCTGATCGTTCCCACGCTCTGCGTGGGAATGCATCCCTGGACGCTCTGCGTCCTAAAGCGTGACGCGGAGCGTCGAAAGCGGCATTCCCACGCGGAGCGTGGGAACGATCATTGCGTGCTGTCTGTCAGGCGCAGCAGTTGCCCGCTGCCAACTCCTTGAGGATCGGGCAATCGGGCCGGTGATCGCCCTGGCAGTGCTCCATCAGGTCCTGCAAGGTATCGCGCAGTTGCCCCAGCTCGCGAATCTTGTGGTTCAGCTCGTCGATGTGCTGGCGCGCCAGGGCTTTTACGTCGGCGCTGGCCCGCTGGCGGTCCTCCCACAGGGTCAGCAACTTGCCGACTTCTTCCAGTGAAAACCCCAGGTCTCGCGAGCGCTTGATGAACGTCAGGGTGTGCAGGTCGTCGTGGCCGTACACCCGGTAGCCGCTGTCGGTGCGGTGGGCGGTTTTCAGCAGGCCAATGGATTCGTAGTAGCGAATCATCTTCGCGCTTAGCCCGCTGGTGCGGGCGGCTTGGCCGATGTTCATGGGCGTTGATCCTCCAATTCCTTGGGTTTCCAGGTTTTCAACAACAGGGCGTTACTCACCACGCTGACGCTGGACAAGGCCATGGCGGCGCCAGCCAGTACCGGGTTGAGCAGGCCGAAGGCGGCCAGGGGAATGCCGATCAAGTTATACACAAAGGCCCAGAACAGATTCTGTCGAATTTTCGCGTAGGTCTTGCGGCTGATCTCCAGGGCGGCCGGCACCAGGCGCGGGTCGCCACGCATCAAGGTGATACCGGCGGCGTGCATGGCCACGTCGGTGCCGCCGCCCATGGCGATGCCGATATCGGCAGCGGCCAGGGCTGGTGCATCGTTGATACCGTCGCCGACCATGGCCACCACGCCGGTTTTTTTCAGCTCGGCCACGGCAGCGGCTTTATAGGCGGGCAGTACTTCGGCATGCACATCGTCGATGCCCAAGGCCTCGGCCACCACCCGTGCACTGCCGTGGTTATCGCCGGTGATCAGGTGGCTGCTGATGTGCTGCGCCTTGAGTTGTTGCACGGCTTGCAACGCGCCGGGCTTGAGCGTGTCGCCAAAGGCAAACAGCCCCAGCACACGGGGTTGCGCGCCTTGTTCGATCAGCCAGGACAAGGTGCGGCCTTCGGCTTCCCATTCCTTGGCTCGCGGGCCTAAATCGCCTGCGTCCAGGCCGGTCTCTTCCAGCAAGCGGCGATTACCCAGCGCCAATGGCCGACCGTCGAGCGTACCGGCAATGCCGCGCCCGGTCAGGGATTGGCTGGCGCTCACATCGGCCACGTCCAAGCCTCTGTCGCGACAAGCATCCAGCACGGCCTTGGCCAGTGGGTGCTCACTGCCGCGCTGCAGGGCGCCGGCCTGTTGCAATAACAGGGCTTCATCGCCATCCACGGCCGCCAAATGCGCAATGTTGGGCGCGCCGGAGGTGAGGGTGCCGGTCTTGTCGAACACTACGGCGCTCACGGCATGGGCGCGCTCCAGGGCTTCGGCGTCCTTGATCAGGATGCCGTGGCGTGCGGCGACGCCAGTGCCGGCCATGATCGCGGTCGGTGTGGCCAGGCCCAGGGCACAAGGGCAGGCGATCACCAATACGGCCACCGCATTGATGATGGCGGTTTCCAGGGATGCGCCATACAGCCACCAGCCCACTACGGTAATCAGCGCCAATACCAGCACGGCCGGCACGAACACCTGGCTGACTTTATCCACCAGTTTCTGGATCGGTGCCTTGGCGGCCTGGGCGTCTTCGACCAGGCGGATGATGCGCGCAAGCACACTTTCCGCGCCCAGGGCCAGGGTGCGCACCAGCAGGCGGCCTTCACCGTTGATGGCGCCACCGGTGACCGCGTCGCCGGGTTGTTTGGGCACCGGCAGGCTTTCGCCGCTGATCAACGCCTCATCGGCATGGCTCTGGCCTTCCACCACCTCACCGTCCACCGGGAAGCGTTCGCCGGGTTTGACCAGCACTAGGTCGCCGTGCTTCAACGCACTGATGGCGACGTCTTCTTCACGGCCGTCCTGCACGCGAATCGCCCGTTCCGGACGCAAGGCTTCAAGGGCGCGGATGGCGCTGGCGGTCTGGCGCTTGGCGCGGCTTTCCAGGTATTTGCCCAGCAGCACCAGGGCGATCACCACCGCCGAGGCTTCGAAGTACAGGTGCGGCGTCACGCCTGGGGCGGCGGTGAGCCATTCATAGATACTCAAGCCGTAGCCGGCACTGGTACCGATCGCCACCAGCAGGTCCATATTGCCGGCGCCGGCGCGCACGGCTTTCCACGCGGCGACATAGAAGCGCGCACCCAGGATGAATTGCACCGGCGTGGCCAGGGCAAACTGTATCCAGGCGGGGAGCATCCAGTGCAGGCCGAAGGGTTCTACCAGCATCGGCAGCACCAAGGGCAGCGCCAGCAGAACGCCCGCCACCAGCGACCAGCGCTCGCGGCGCAGGCGCCGGGCCTGATCGGCGTCGGTAGCGGTTTCGCTTTGGGGCAGGCTGGCGGTGTAGCCGGCTTTGTCGACGGCGGCGATCAACACGCTGGGGTCCATCTGGCCCTGTACTTCGATGTGCGCGCGCTCATTGGCCAGGTTGACGCTGACACGTTGCACGCCAGGCACTTTGCCCAGCGCGCGTTCGACCCGCCCGGCACAGCTGGCACAGGTCATGCCGCCGATGGGCAGGTCAAAGGTGGTGGATCCATTCATGGGGCAGTCCTCCAGAAGAAGTTGCCACTAGGATCAACCTTAACCTGTGGGGAAGGTCAAGCCCGATCGTTCCCACGCTCTGCGCCGATCGTTCCCACGCTCTGCGTGGGAATGCGGCCGTGACGCTCCGCGTCACCCTGGCGTTGAAGCAGTGCCTTGTACCCGGGACGCAGCACGTCCGATGAGGCGTTCTCACGCGGAGCGTGGGAACGATCGTGGGGTTACTCAGTATTCCAGTTTCGCCGCTTTGAGGTACATACCGTCCGGGCCCAGTGCAATGCGTAATTTGCGTACATCACCGGCTTTCAAGGTGATGTTCTGCGCGGGAGGCGCGAGCATGCCTGGCAGACAGCCGGGGGCCTGACTCGGCAACACTTTCAGGCGCAGCGACACATCGCCGGGGGGAAGGTTGAAGGAGGTGGCCTGTTCCTGGAACAGACGCCCGGCCAGTTGGTCCTGGATATACAGGCCGATCTCGCAGTGGGTCGGCACTTCCAGGCGTTCGCGGGAAATAATCAGCACCGCATAATCTTCAGCTGCCAGGGCTTGGGGCGCAGCGGCAGGCAAGCTCATCAGGCCGGCAAGGGCAAAAAACGACCAGCGCATGGCGAATGCTCCATGGTTCACAGCTAGGGAGGTTGAAGCTTGGACGACGCCGCCGCCGAATACCAGCCCGGCAGAAATACTGAGAACTTGACCTTGCCATCATGGCAAGCTCGACACTGGGCTCAACCTCATCAAAGGAGTCATGTCATGCAAATATTCAGCGTTGAAGGAATGACCTGTGGCCATTGCGTTAAAGCGGTGACCCAGGCGGTACAGAGCAAGGATTCGGCAGCAAGTGTGGAGGTCGACTTGAAGGCTAAAGAAGTGCGGGTGGCAAGCAGTCTGTCCTCTGACCAAGTGATCGATCTGATTGCCGAGGAAGGCTACAGCGTCAAGTTGGCGTGATTTTCTGATCGTTAGCCACCTAACGTAATGTTCATGGCACCCAAGCGCGGCTAGACTGTCGAGCTGCCGACTCACTTGGGTGTCTGATGAACCTTCGCATAATCCTGATTCTGGGCGCCTTGAGCGCCTTCGCGCCGTTGGCGATCGACTTTTACCTGCCGGGATTTCCGGCAATGGCCTCGGCCTTCGCCACTGACGAAAAACATATCCAGCTGACCCTGGCGGTGTATTTCGCGGGCCTGGCTATTGGCCAATTGATCTACGGGCCGCTGGCCGACCGCTTTGGCCGGCGCGTGCCGTTGCTCAGCGGCGTCACCCTGTTTACCCTCGCGTCTTTCGCTTGTGCGTATGCGCCGTCCCTGGAATGGCTGATCGGTGCACGCTTCGTGCAGGCCCTTGGCGGGTGTGCGGGCATGGTGATTTCCCGGGCGGTGGTCAGTGACAAATGCGATGCCGTGGGTTCGGCCAAGGTGTATTCGCAACTGATGCTGGTGACCGGCCTGGCCCCGATCCTGGCGCCGTTGGCCGGTGGCCTGATGGTCGGCGTGTGGGGCTGGCAGTCGATTTTCCTGGCGTTGTCGTTGTTCAGCGTGATGGCGGCCATCGCCGTGGCGGTCGGGTTGCCGGAAACCTTCCCGGCCGATCAGCCGCGCCAGCCGTTGTCGGGCTCATTGCGCCGCTACGGCTCGCTACTGTCAGACCGGGTGTACCTGGGCTATGCCTTGACCGGCGGTATCTCGATTGCCGGAATGTTTGCCTACATCGCCGGTTCCCCCTTCGTGTTTATCAAGCTCTATGGCGTACCGGCCGAGCATTACGGCTGGTTGTTTGGCTCCAACGCCGCGGGCTTTATCCTGGTGGCGCAACTGAACGCAAGATTGCTCGCCAAGCGCGGCCCGGCGTTTTTGTTGTCGCGTACCGTGTGGGTGTACGTGGCGGCGGCGTTGACGCTGTTGGGAATTGCCGCGTTGCGCACTGAAGCGCTATGGCCGTTGTTGGTGCCGCTGTTTATTTGTATCGCCAGTCTGGGCTGTATTTTGCCGAATACCTCGGCCTGTGCCATGAGCGGGCAGGGGGCTCGGGCCGGCAGCGCATCGGCGTTGCTCGGTTGCATTCAGTTCGGTGTGGCTGCAGGGGCGGCGTCGTTGGTCGGTGTGTTGCACGACGGCACGGCGATGCCGATGGCCATGGTCATCAGCCTCTGCGGGGTGCTGGCGGTGACCATTGCCATGGCGACCCAGCGCCTGCAACGGGCAAGGGCCGTACAGGCGCAGGTCTGAAGTTGGGCTCAGCCAGCGGAACGTTGCTGGTTGAGAGGGAAGCGATGGGGCGCCTGGATCCGGGCCTGCAGCGTGTCGGCGAAGGCGCGGGCCTCGGCTTCACTGCGAAAGGTGATGGCCTCGCCGTCGAGACGAACTTGCCATTGGCTGCCTGGGGATTTTGCTAACGCTTTTATCAGGATTTTCATTGCTGACTTCCTCACGTAAAAGAATCGTGGCAAAGGCGGCCAATATAAACCTGAACGGGCGCATAAATATGACAAGGATCAACTCTCGGACTAATGGTGTCGTCCGTTACCTACGTGGATAACAGACGACACTGACAGCCGTTTTTTCAGAACCCTTCCAGCACGATCTTGCCCTTGGCCTTGCCGCTTTCCAGTAGGGCGTGGGCGCGGCGCAGGTTTGCTGCATTGATCACACCGAAGTGCTCGCCTACCGTGGTTTTCAGGGTGCCGGCGTCGATCAGTTCGGCCACGCGGTTGAGCAGGTTGTGCTGCTCGATCATGTCTGGCGTTTCGAACATCGAACGGGTGTACATGAACTCCCAGTGCAGCGACAGGCTCTTGCGCTTGAGCTTGCTCACATCCAGGGCCTTGGGATCGTCGATCAACGCCAGCTTGCCTTGGGGTTGCAGTGCTTCGACCAGTTGGTCCAGGTGTTGCTCGGTCTGGGTCAGGCTGGCGACGTGGGTCACTTGCCCGTGCCCGGCCTGTTTCAACACTTCGCTCAGCGGCTGGCTGTGGTCGATCACCACGTGTGCTCCCAGGGCCTTGGCCCATGCGTGAGTCTCGGGGCGCGAGGCGGTGCCGATGACCTTCAACGCGGTGAGCTGGTTGGCCAACTGAGTCAGGATCGACCCCACACCACCGGCAGCGCCGACGATCAGCAGGCTCTGGCCTTGATCGTCTTTGCCTTCAGTCACCTGCAAACGTTCGAACAACAGCTCCCACGCAGTGATAGCGGTCAACGGCAATGCGGCCGCTTCGGCAAACCCCAGGCTTTGGGGCATATGGCCGACGATGCGCTCATCAACTGTGTGCAATTCGCTGTTGCCGCCTGGGCGTACCAGGGAACCGGCGTAGTACACCTTGTCGCCGGCCTTGAACAACGTCACGTCACTGCCGACCGCCTTGACCACACCCGCCACGTCCCAACCCAGCACCTTGGCGGCGCCATTTTCCGGGGCGACGTTCTGGCGCACCTTGGTGTCCACCGGGTTGACCGAGATGGCTTTGACTTCCACCAACAGGTCACGGGGGCCGGCCACGGGGGCTGGTAGTTCGATGTCTTGCAGGGATTCTGGATCGGTGATCGGCAGTGAGGCGTAGTAGGCGATGGCTTTCATGATGACTCCAAGTGAATACGGTCAAGGTAGGAGCGAGCTTGCTCGCGAAGATCGTTAACGATGACGCGGTGTTTCTGGTTTCGCGCCTCGTCGTTGGGGTTTTCGCGAGCACGCTCGTTCCTACAAAAAAGGCGGGATCAGGCGAGAAATTTCAGGCGCTTGAGTTCGAAGTGTTCGATCACATCGGCGGCCTTGGCGCGAAAGCTCTGGATATGCGCGCTCTGGTCGTGGTCGGCCAGTGCAGCGTCGTCGCTCCAGCGCTCGAGCATGTAGAAGGTCTCGGGGTGTTGCAGGTCCTGGTGCAGGTCGTACTGCTCGCAACCGGCTTCCAGGCGGGTCGGTTCCAGCAGGCCGCGCAGCAGGGTTTCCAGGGTGGCGTGCTGGCCGGGTTTGGCGATCAGCGTGGCGATGACATTAAAAGCGGTGGGCATAGTCGACTCCGGGCACGGGCTAACGGGATGGGCAGATGATTGGCTATTTCCCACGCCGATAAAAGCGGCTAAAACAGCAGGCTGTTTCAACCAAATATTGATAATGAGCGGAAATGCATGCTGCGTTTTGATGATTTGCAGTTGTTTGTGCGGGCCGCCGACTTGGGTAGCCTGTCGGCTGCGGCGCGGGTCATGGACCTGTCACCGGCGGTGGCCAGTGCCGCGCTCAAGCGTATCGAACAGCAACTGGGTACGCGCTTGCTGGCGCGCTCCACCCGCAGCCTGCGCCTGACGGCCGAAGGTGAGGGCTTCCTTGCGTACGCGCGGGCGTCACTGAGCGCGCTGGATGAAGGGCGGCGCCTATTGGCCAGTGGCCAGGATCATGTCAGTGGTGTGCTGCAATTGTCGGCACCCTCGGATTTCGGCCGCAACCAACTGTTGCCGTGGCTGGATGCGTTCCAGCAGGAGCATCCGCAACTGAACGTGCGCCTGTTGCTCGGTGATCGCATCGCCGACCTGTTCCGCCAGCCCGTGGACATTGCCCTGCGTTACGGCGAACCCGAAGACTCCAGCCTGATTGCGCTGCCCATTGCCCCGGACAATGTCCGCGTACTCTGCGCCGCCCCCAGTTACCTCGCCCGGCATGGCGAGCCGCGCCATCTGGAGCAATTGGCCCAGCACAATTGCCTGCTGTACATGCTCGGCAGCCGCGTCCACGACCACTGGGGTTTTTACGATGGCAAGCGTCATGTGGGCCTGACGGTCAGCGGCGATCGCTTCAGCGATGACGCCGATGTGGTGCGCCGCTGGGCGGTGGCGGGCATGGGCATCGCCTACAAGTCCTGGCTGGATGTGAGCACCGATGTGCTGGCCGGGCGCTTGCGTCTGATCCTGCCGGAACTGCAGGGCGAGCGCACCCCGCTCAACCTGCTGTGCGCCCACCGTGCGCAATTGAGTAAACCCATCAATCTGCTGCGGGACATGCTCGTGTCCCGTTGTGCGACATTGACGGCCCAGCGACCGGGACGAATGGCTTCTCGTCAATAGCCTGCGCCACGCTCGGAAGTTTCACTCATATCTTGTCCTGATTTGCACCGTCAGACACCGGGGAACCTCCTGCCTGCGCACCTATACTTGGGCGTCAACCGCAGCAGAAAAATGGTTTAACAGGGAGTGAATACATGGGAGCAGCACCTTGCATCAGTCAGATCGCCAGCTTGCTCGCCGAGCCTAAACGCACGGCCATGCTCTGGGCCTTGATGGACGGTTCGGCGAAGACTTCCGAAGAACTGGCGACGCTGGCCGGGCTGTCGCCGGCGTCAGCCAATGCACATTTGGCGCGGCTGTCCGGCAGCGGCCTGTTGCGGATCGAGGCGCGGCGGGGCCAGCGCCTGTTTCGTGTAGCGGCGGCCGATGTCAGTGCTGCCATTGATGCGCTGGCCAGCACCACTATGGCCAGCGCGGCCCGCAGCACACCTGATGTTTTGCCAGCGGCGCTGCGCGCACCGCCATTGCTGCGCCGTGCCCGCTGGTGCCATGGCCACCTCGGCGGCGAGCTGGCGGCGCAGTTGTATCAACGGATGCTTGAGGCCGGGTGGATCGAGCGCCATGAGCCGCGTACAGAGGTGACGCCCAATGGCGTGCAGGCATTGGCGCAGCTGGGCATTTTTACCCAGGCATTGGCATCGCCGCTGGCCTGCGACTGTTTCGACTGGAGCCAGCAGCAACCCCACCTGGGCGGTGCGTTGGGGGCGGGCTTGATGCAACTGTTTCTGCAGGCGAACTGGATCAGCGTGATCAACGAGTCACGGGCCTTGTCGGTCAATGACCTGGGGCTTGAGCACATAGCCCGCATCGCCAAACTGTAGGAGCGAGCTTGCTCGCGAAAAACTCGAGTGCGCCGCGTTTTATCCAGAAACCCCGCGTTATCGTTGACGATCTTCGCGAGCGAGCTCGCTCCTACAGGCGCTGGCGTCGTTCTCAGCTGTCGTCAGGTCGCATCCAGCAATAGCCGGCGCAAACGATGCCGCACACTCGCAAGGGGGATTTTTCATACGAGGGGTGTGGCATGGGTAGGCAGGGTTATAGCGCGGCGGAACGCCTGGAACGGTTGCCCATCAGCGGTTACCACCGAATCATTTTCATCATCATCGCCCTGGCGTTTTTCTTTGACTCCATGGACCTGGCGATGATGACCTTCCTGTTGGGCTCGATCAAAACCGAGTTTGGCCTGAGCACGGCCCAGGCCGGGTTGCTGGCCAGTTCGAGTTTTTTCGGCATGGTGGTGGGCGCTTCGCTGTCCGGGATGCTTGCTGATCGATTCGGTCGCAAACCGGTGTTTCAGTGGAGCATCGTCCTCTGGGGGTTGGCGAGCTATTTGTGTTCCACGGCCCAGACGGTGGAGACGCTGACGTTGTTTCGGATCCTGCTGGGCATTGGCATGGGCATGGAGTTTCCCATTGCCCAGTCGATGCTGTCGGAGCTGATCCCCGCCAAAAGACGCGGGCGCTATATCGCCTTGATGGATGGTTTCTGGCCGTTGGGCTTTGTGGCTGCGGGCGTACTGTCTTACTTCTTGTTGCCGGTGATTGGCTGGCGCGACATCTTCCTGGTGCTGGCGGTACCGGCGGTGTTCGTGCTGGCCATCCGTTTCTTTATCCCGGAGTCGCCGCGTTGGCTGGAACAGGCTGGGCGCCATGAGGCGGCGGACAAGGTCTTGCTTGGCATCGAGCAGAAGGTGCGCGATTCCCTGGGCGGCGCCGACTTGCCGGAGCCAGTTGCTTTGCCACGGGTAGAGAGTACGCCGGGGACGTTTTTCTCCGCGTTCCAGCAGCTGTGGTCGGCGCAGTACCGCCAACGCACGATGATGATCTGGAGTGTGTGGTTCTTCGCCCTGCTTGGGTTCTACGGGCTGACGTCGTGGTTGAGTGCGTTGTTGCAGCAATCGGGTTTTGCCGTGACTCAGTCGGTGTATTACACGGTGATCATTTCCCTGGGCGGAATCCCAGGTTTTTTGATGGCCGCGTGGTTGGTGGAGCGCTGGGGACGCAAGCCTGTGTGCGTGGTGACCCTGCTGGGCGGCGGGGTGATGGCGTTTCTGTATGGGCAGAGCGCAGTGTTTGGCGGCAACGTGGGCCTGCTGATCACCTCGGGGTTGTTGATGCAGTTCTTCCTGTTTGGCATGTGGGCGGTGCTGTACACCTACACGCCGGAGTTGTATCCCACCTCGGCACGTGCAACCGGCTCGGGGTTTGCGTCGGCGATTGGGCGGGTTGGTTCGTTGCTGGGGCCGTTGGTGACCGGGTTGGTGTTCCCGATAACCGGGCAGGGCGGGGTATTTGCCTTGGGCGCGCTGTGCTTTGCGGTGGCGGCGCTGGTGGTGTGGCTGTTCGGGATGGAGACCAAGGGCAAGACCCTGGAAGAACTCACCCAGGCTTGAAGCTGATGGGGCCATATGGGAGCCGGGCTTGCCCGCGATAGCGGTAGGTCAGGCAATAAGAGGCTGGCTGATACACCGCTATCGCAGGCAAGCCAGCTCCCACAGGTTGAGTCCAAGTCTATTCAGTTACGGTTTCACGAGCCGCGCATCCAGACTGTTCTGCGCCAGGCGTTTGGCCTGGTCCTGGGTCATGCCCAGGGAGGTGTGCAGCGCGTGGAAGTTCTCGGTGACATAACCGCCGAAGTAGGCAGGGTCGTCCGAGTTCACGGTGACTTTTACACCACGCTCGAGCATGTCGAGGATGTTGTGCTGGGCCATGTCGTCGAACACGCAGAGCTTGGTGTTGGACAGCGGGCATACCGTCAGCGGGATCTGTTCGTCGATGATGCGCTGCATCAAGCGCTCGTCTTCAATGGCTCGCACGCCGTGGTCGATGCGCTGGATTTTCAGCAGGTCGATGGCTTCCCAGATGTACTCGGGCGGGCCTTCTTCGCCAGCGTGGGCGACGGTGAGGAAGCCTTCGTGGCGGGCACGGTCGAACACGCGCTGGAACTTGCTCGGTGGGTGGCCCATTTCCGAGCTGTCCAGGCCCACGGCCACGAACGCGTCACGGAACGGCAGCGCCTGGTCGAGGGTTTTCTGCGCTTCGTCTTCGCTCAGGTGGCGCAGGAAGCTGAGGATCAAACCGCTGGTGATGCCCATTTGCTGCTCGCCGTCTTTAAGCGCAGCGGCGATGCCGTTGAGCACCACTTCGAACGGCACGCCACGGTCGGTGTGGGTTTGCGGGTCGAAGAAGGGTTCGGTGTGGATCACGTTCTGGGCTTTGCAGCGCAGCAGGTAAGCCCAGGTCAGGTCGTAGAAGTCCTGGGACGTGCGCAGCACATCGGCGCCCTTGTAATACAGGTCGAGAAACTCTTGCAGGTTGTTGAAGGCGTAGGCTTTGCGCAGGGTTTCGACGTCGTTCCATGGCAGCGCAATCTTGTTGCGCTCGGCCAGGGCGAACAGCAACTCAGGCTCCAGCGAGCCTTCCAGGTGCAGGTGCAATTCAGCCTTGGGCAGGGCGTTGAGCCAATCGTACATTTTTAGAATCTCATCAGGTGCAATGGCGGCATTCTACAGGCCATGGCTGAAATAATCGGCAAAACCTGACCAGCAGGAGAGTATTTCTGTCACTCACGCAAGGGCGGCCTGAACTAAGGTGTAACGAAACGTTAGCGGCTCGGCGCAGTCTGTACCCCATCAATGACTGATTCGCTGTACGAAAAGGCCCGGAATGCTCACATCCCTCAAGCAAGAAAAATTCATGCTGCTGGCGCTGATTGCCGCCATCGCCGCCTACCCGCTGGAGCACTGGATGCTCCACAGCGGCCAACTGGTTGCGTTGCTGGCCGGCTTTGCGCTGATCGCGTTTATCGTGATGGCGTCGATGCGCGTGGCCCATCACGCCGAACAGTTGGCGGAAAAAGTCGGCGACCCCTACGGCACCATGATCCTGACCCTCGCCGCGGTATTGGTGGAAGTGGTGATCCTGGCGATCATGATGAGTAACGAGCCATCGCCCACCCTGGTGCGCGACACCATCTACTCAGCGGTGATGCTCGATATCAACGGTATCCTCGGCCTGGCCGCGCTAATGGGCGGCATCAAGCATGGCGAACAGTCCTACAACGATGACTCAGCGCGCACCTACAGTGTGATGATTCTTACCGCCATGGGGGTGTCGATGGTGGTACCGGAATTTATCCCCGAAGCGGACTGGAAAATTTACTCGGCCTTCACCATTGGCGCGATGGTGGTGCTTTACACCTTGTTCCTGCGCATGCAGGTGGGGCCGCACAGTTATTTCTTCAGCTACAGCTACCCGGAGAAACGCCGTAAGAAACAGCCGGAAGACGAGCACGCGCCGTCTGTCAGCCTGACGTTTTCCATTGCGACCCTGGTGTTTGGGGTGATCGTGATTGGCGCGCTGGCCGAGGTGATGTCCAAGACCCTCGACCTGGGCCTGGAAGGCACAGGCGCACCACCAGTGATTACCGCGATTGTGGTGGCGGCTATCTCGGCCGCTCCGGAAATCCTCACGGCATTGCGCGCCGCGTTGGCCAACCGCATGCAATCGGTGGTCAACATCGCGTTGGGGGCTTCGTTGTCCACGGTGATCCTGACGGTGCCGGTGATGGAAGCCATGGCGCTCTACACCGGGCAGCCGTTCCAGATGGCGATGACGCCGGTGCAAACGGTGATGGTGTTTATCACGCTGATCGTCAGCGCGATCAACCTCAACGATGGTGAAACCAATGCGATAGAAGGGATGACGCATTTTGTGTTGTTTGCGACCTTTATCATGCTGTCGCTGTTGGGGCTGTAACCCGATTTGAAAGGCGCCGCAGACCCAATGTGGGAGCCGGTTTTTGGGGGCGCTACGCACCCCAGCGGGAGCAAGCTCCCTCGCCACAGAAGCCCGCTCTCACATTTTGATTGGCGCCTGGCTTAGGTGCCCGCGATCAAATGGCGCGCGGCCTGGCTGTGATCGGCGATCAAGCCCTTGAGGTCCAGGCCTTCGACTTGACCGTCGATCACCCGCCACTTGCCGCCAACCATCACTCGATCCGCCCGGTCCGCGCCGCACAGCAGCAGTGCGGAAATGGGGTCATGGCTGCCGGAGAAGCGCAGCTCATCGAGCTTGAACAGTGCCAGGTCCGCCTGCTTGCCGACGGCCAACTCGCCAATGTCTGTGCGCCCCAGCAACTGCGCCGAGCCCTTGGTGGCCCAGCCCAATACGCCTTCGGGGGTGATCTTTTCCGCGCCGTAGCGCAGGCGCTGGATGTACAGGGCCTGGCGGGCTTCAAGGATCATGTTCGAAGCGTCGTTGGAGGCTGAGCCGTCCACGCCCAAGCCGATCGGGGCGCCGGCGGCGAGCAGGTCCAGAGTGGGGCAGATGCCGGAGGCCAGGCGCATATTCGAGCTTGGGCAATGGCAGATGCCGGTGCCGGCTGCGCCCAGGCGCTCGATTTCGTCCGGGTTGAAGTGAATGCCGTGGGCCAGCCAGGTGCGCGGGCCGAGCCAGCCGACGCTGTCGAGGTAATCCACGGTACGCAGCCCGAAGCGTTGCAGGCAGAAATCTTCCTCATCGAGGGTTTCCGCCAAATGGGTGTGCAGGCGCACGTCCAGCTGGTTGGCCAGCTCGGCGCTGGCTTGCATGATTTCGGGGGTGACGGAAAACGGCGAGCACGGCGCCAGGGCGATCTGGATCTGCGCACCGTCACCGCGCTGGTGATATTCGCGGATCAGGCGCTGGCTGTCTTCGAGAATCACCTGGCCTTGCTGCACGGTTTGCTGCGGCGGCAGGCCGCCATCGGCTTCGCCCAGGCTCATGGAACCGCGGGTGAGCATGGCGCGCATCCCCAGTTCACGCACGCTGCCTACCTGCACATCAATGGCGTTTTCCAAACCATCGGGGAACAGGTAGTGGTGATCGGCCGCCGTGGTGCAGCCCGAGAGCAGCAATTCGGCCAGGGCGACTTTGCTGGCCAGGGCGAGCTTTTCCGGGGTGAGCCGCGCCCATACCGGGTACAGGGTTTTCAGCCAGGGAAACAGCGGCTGGTTGACCACCGGGCCCCAGGCGCGGGTCAGGGTTTGATAGAAGTGGTGGTGGGTATTGATCAGCCCAGGCAGCACCACATGCTCGCGGGCATCGAACACCTGCGCGCAGGGTTGTGCAGGCGCTTGCCCTTGGGCCAGCACTTCGGTGATGACACCGTCTTGCAGCACCAGGCCGCCACGGGCATCGAGGCCATTGGCAGTGAAAATCGCGAGGGGGTTTTTTAACCAGATACGGGTCGCAGGCATTGGCCGGCTCCTCTGAATGATGGGTTCAGGTTTGCCAGCTCAGTGTTGCCCTGTCTGCTGATCCAGGGTCGCCGGGGAGGGCGAGGTGGGCAGTTTACCTCTGTGGGAGCGAGCTTGCTCGCGAAAATCGTCAATGATGACGCGGGCAGTCTGGTTTAACGCAGTGCTTGGGCGTTCTTCGCGAGCAAGCTCGCTCCTACAGTTGGGGGGGTTACCAGGTGATGGTGTCGCCCTTGTAGTCGACGAAGTGATGGCCGCCTTTGCCGGTGTAGGCATTTACCTGGTCCACCAGGCCGCGCACGCTGGTCTCGACGTCGATGTGGGCATTTTCGCCGCCCATGTCGGTCTTCACCCAACCTGGATGCAGCGACAGCACCGTCGGCTTGGGCTCGCCCAGTTGCGTGATAAAGCTATTGGTCATCGAATTGAGGGCGGCCTTGCTGGCCTTGTACAGCGCCAGGTCCGAGCCGTCGGGAATGGTCACGCTGCCCAGTACCGAACTCATGAAGGCCAGCACGCCGGTGTCTTTGCGGATCTGCCCGACAAAGCGCTGGGCCAGGTTGATTGGCGCCACGGCGTTGGTGAAGAACAACTGGCCGACTTCCGCCAGGGTCGCGTGGCCGGGCTCCTGGTTGGCCGGGCCCTTGACGCCGGCGTTGACGAACAGCAGGTCGAAGGTGCGGTCTTTCAGGCGTTGGGCCAGGGCGATCACGGCTTGCTGGTCGTCCATATCCAACTTCTCGATCTGCACCGGCCCCGCGGCTTTCAGGGCATCTGCCTTGTTCGGATCGCGCACGGTAGCGGTCACGCCCCAGCCGTCCTGGAGCAGTTGCTTGACCAGGCCAAGGCCCAGCCCGCGCGAGGCGCCGATGATCAGTGCGGTTTTTGGCGTAGACATGAAAGGCTTCCTTTGAAATCGCGGTTCAGGGAGTTCAGCGCATAACAGTAGCAGTTTCAGCGTTCGAGCAGGATGCGCCCACGGCTCAGGTCGGCGAGCTGGGTTTGCAGGGTGTCGATGTGCGCCTCCCCCAGGGCGAGTTGCAGCTCTACGCCGTTGGCGGTGAAGGTTTCTTCCACCACAAGCCCGCCGAGTTCAGCGACACGCAGCTTCACCAGGTTCAGCTCGGAGAAGCCACAGGCGCAGCTCAGAGGTACGCGGCTGATCAGCTCGATGCGCTCGGCATTTTGCAGGCATTTATTGGCCCCGCCGCCATAGGCACGGGCCAAGCCACCCGTGCCCAGTTGAATGCCGCCGTACCAGCGGATCACCAATACGGCCACCTGATCAAAGCCCTGGGCCTCGATGGCCGCGAGGATCGGGCGCCCGGCGGTGCCACCGGGTTCGCCGTCATCGCTGCTGCGGTATTGATCGCCCAGCTTCCAGGCCCAGCAGTTGTGCGTGGCGTTCAGGTCGCTGTGTCGCTCGAAAAACGCTTGGGCGTCCTGCGGGCTGGTAATCGGCGCCGCCAAGGTGATAAAGCGGCTTTTGCGTATTTCTTCACGAAACTCGCAAAAACCGGTGAGCGTAAAAGACATAAATCGCTTCGTTTATAGGGCTGGCTTGATGCCGCAGCCTTTGAGAATGATATGGATCAGATTGGTGCCGGCATCTTCCATGTCCTGCTTGGTCAGCTTGGTGCGACCGGTGACGCGGCAGATCTGGGTGGCGAAGTCAGCGTAGTGCTGGGTGCTGCCCCACAGCAGGAAGATCAGATGCACGGGGTCGACGGGGTCCATTTTGCCGGCGTCGATCCACGCCTGGAACACTGCGGCACGGCCACTGAACCAGGCCCGATAGTCCTGGCCGAAATATTCCGTGAGGCATTCGCCACCGCTGATGATCTCCATGGCGAAGATCCGCGAGGCTTGGGGTTGGCGGCGCGAGAATTCCATCTTGGTGCGGATGTAACGAGCGAGCGCCACGGCTGGGTCATCCTCGGCGGTCAGCGCGTTGAAGGTGCTGTCCCAGAGTTCGAGGATGTTGCTCAGCACTGCGATGTACAGGCCCAGCTTGTTGGTGAAGTAATAGTGCAAGTTGGCCTTGGGCAGCCCGGCGCTGGCAGCGATGGTGTTCATGCTGGTGCCTTTGTAGCCATGGCGCGCGAATTCATCTTCAGCAGCCTGGAGAATCGCTTGTTCATTCTTTTGCCGAATGCGGCTGGCGGGTTTACCGCCGTGGTTGCTGTGGGCAGGAACTTCGAGGCTCATGGAGGTTTCCGTGCTGATCGATAGAGACGACGTGTGCACAGATAACCCACCCTCAAGCCTCAGACAAGTCCTGATGCAATAAAACCGTCAAAGCGGTTCCAGGCTGTCGCGTTCCGGGGTGTGGTTTGCGGCGGTGGTACTTGCCTTGGCCTCCGGCAGTAACAGGCACAGGAGGATGGCGGTGATACCGCCGCTGGTGATGGCGGAGTCGAACAGGTTCTGCACCAGTGTCGGCATCAGGTGCAGCAGGTTAGGTTGCGCGGCGATACCCAGGCCAACACCGAACGAGGTGGCGATAATCAGCATGCTGCGTCGATCCAGCGGTGCCTGGGCGAGAATGCGCACGCCGGCCGCGGCCACACTGCCGAACATCACCAGGGTCGCGCCGCCCAGCACCGGCTTGGGGATTTGCTGCAGCACGGCGCCAATCAGCGGAAACAGGCCCAGACAGAACAGCAACACGCCGATGTATAAACCGACGTAACGGCTGGCCACGCCGGTGAGCTGGATCACACCATTGTTCTGCGCAAACGTGGTGTTGGGGAAAGCGCTGAAAGTGGCGGCGATCATGCAGCTCACCCCATCGCCGAGGACGCCGCCCTTGAGCCGGCTTATATAAGAAGGGCCGCTGATAGGCTGGCGGGCAATCATGCAATTGGCGGTGAGGTCGCCGACGGTTTCGATGCTGCTGATCAGATAAATCAGCGCAATCGGCAGGAAGGCGCTCCAGTCGAAGTTGAAACCAAAGCGGAATGGTGTAGGCAGGCTGACCAATGGCAGGTCAGGCAAAGCCTGGGGAACAAGTTTACCGCTGAACCACGCCGCGAGGCTGCCCAGGGCCAGGCCGATGATGATGGCCGACAGGCGTACCCAGGGCGTGTTCGAGCGGTTGAGCAGGATGATCGTCAAAACCACGAACAGGCCCAGCGCCAGGTTGGCGGGGGCGCCGAAGTCCGGTGCATTGAAACCGCCGCCGAGGTCGGTGATACCCACTTTGATCAGGCTGATGCCGATCAGCGTAATCACAATGCCGGTCACCAGCGGTGTGATCACGCGGCGCAGCTGGCCGATAAAGCGGCTCAATACAATCTGTACCGCCGCGCCAAAGAAGCACACGCCGAAAATCATCGCCAGAATGTCTTCCGGACTGCCGCCGCGTTGTTTCACCAGAAAGCCTGCAGACAACACCGCGCCGAGAAACGCAAAGCTGGTGCCTTGCAGGCAGATCATGCCGGCACCGATACCAAACGGCCTGCGTGCCTGGATGAAGGTGCCTACGCCGGAAACCATCAACGCCATGCTGATCAGGTAGGGCAAGTGGGCGGTGAGGCCGAGGGTGGAGCCAATAATCAGAGGCGGCGTGATGATGCCGACGAACGCCGCCAATACATGTTGCAGCGCCGCGAGGAAAGCGGGCAGTGGTTTCGGCCGGTCGTTGAGGCCGTAGATCAGGTCGCTGGGGCTGGAGGATTCTGGGGGCATGGCGGGTCAACTCAAGGCGGACGGTTCAAGGTCCTTGAGTCCTTGCAAAAAGCTGTCCATATGCTCAGCTTTTTGCGCGAGGCCCGAATCAGCGGGTGGCGGCCAGGCTTTCCAGGAAACTTTCCAGCACCAAATGAGGGCGACGGCCCTTGCGCGTGACCGATGCCAGGCTCAAATCGTAAAAACGTGTAGCCGGTTTCAGCGCACGCAGTCGGCCTTGTTGTACCCACAGGCTGGCGTAGTGATCGGGCAGGTAGCCGATATAACGCCCGGTGAGAATCAGGAACGCCATGCCTTCACGGTCTGACGCACTGGCGGTGCAGTTGAGCGCCTGGTAATGGGCCTGGATTTCCGCAGGTAAGCGGAAGGTGGGGGCGATGGCGTCCTGGCTGTCGACGCGCTCGTCGTCGAGTTGCTTGTTGTCGGCGTAAAACAGCGGGTGGCCGACCGCGCAATAGAGCAAGGAACGTTCGCTGTACAACGGCTGGTATTCCAGGCCCGACAGTGCGCTGGCCTGGGGCACCACACCGACGTGCAGGCGACCGTCGAGTACGCCTTGCTCCACTTCATTGGGGGCGATCATGCGGATCTGGATCTGCACGTCCGGGCCGCGTTCTTTCAACTGCGCCAATGCGTGGGTGATGCGCATATGGGGCAGAGTGACAAGGTTATCGGTGAGGCCAATGATCAACTCGCCGCGCAAATGTTGGTGCAGGCCGTTGACCTCGGTGCGAAAACTTTCCAGGGCACTCAGCAGTTGCAGGGCAGATTGATAGACCTCGCGGCCTTCTTCCGTCAGGGAAAAACCGGCGCGGCCGCGTTGGCAGAGCCGTAGCCCGAGTCGTTGCTCAAGGTCGCTCATCTGCTGGCTGATGGCCGAGCGCCCGATGCCGAGAACGGTTTCCGCTGCCGAGAAGCCGCCGCACTCCACTACGCTGCGAAAGATGCGCAGCAGGCGAATATCGAAGTCACTGACTTGGGCCAAAGGGTCGGGACGACGGCTGCTCATAGTTTAGTGAAGTCCTGACTGAAGGTTAGAAGAGTTGGATTTCACCGACTTTATCCCCGTGGCAATTTAGCTGCAACAACGCTTTTTCAATCCCGACGCTGCCTTTTGCCCTGCGAGGTTTTGCTGATGAACATGCCCGAAAACGCCCCATCGTCCCTGGCCAGCCAATTGAAGCTGGATGCGCACTGGATGCCTTACACCGCCAACCGCAACTTCCAGCGCGATCCACGCCTGATCGTGGCCGCCGAAGGTAGCTGGTTGACCGATGACAAGGGGCGCAAGGTCTATGATTCGTTGTCGGGCCTTTGGACCTGTGGCGCCGGGCATACGCGCAAGGAAATCCAGGAAGCGGTCGCCAAGCAATTGGGCACCTTGGACTACTCTCCAGGCTTCCAGTACGGTCATCCGTTGTCCTTCCAGTTGGCGGAAAAAATCACCGACCTGACCCCAGGCAACCTGAATCATGTGTTCTTCACCGATTCGGGCTCTGAATGTGCCGATACGGCGGTGAAGATGGTGCGGGCCTACTGGCGCCTGAAAGGCCAGGCCACGAAGACCAAGATGATTGGTCGCGCCCGTGGTTACCACGGCGTTAACATTGCCGGTACCAGCCTGGGCGGTGTGAACGGTAACCGTAAGCTGTTTGGCCAGGCGATGATGGATGTTGACCATCTGCCTCACACCTTGCTGGCCAGCAACGCTTTCTCCCGGGGTATGCCGGAGCTGGGCGGCATCGCGCTGGCCGATGAGTTGCTCAAGTTGATCGAGCTGCATGACGCGTCGAACATTGCGGCCGTATTTGTCGAGCCTATGGCCGGTTCCGCTGGGGTATTGGTGCCACCGCAGGGGTATCTCAAGCGTCTGCGCGAAATTTGCGACCAGCACAATATCCTGTTGGTGTTCGACGAAGTGATCACGGGCTTTGGCCGCACCGGCTCGATGTTCGGTGCCGACAGCTTCGGCGTGACCCCGGACCTGATGTGCATTGCCAAGCAAGTCACCAACGGCGCGATTCCGATGGGCGCGGTGATTGCCAGCAGCGAGATCTACCAGACCTTCATGAACCAGGCGACGCCGGAATACGCAGTGGAATTCCCCCACGGCTACACCTACTCGGCGCACCCGGTAGCTTGCGCGGCGGGCTTGGCGGCATTGGACCTGTTGCAGAAAGAAAACCTGGTGCAGAGCGTAGCCGAAGTCGCGCCGCACTTTGAGAATGCGCTGCACGGTTTGAAGGGCAGCAAGAATGTGATCGACATTCGCAACTACGGCCTGGCCGGTGCGATTCAGATTTCCCCACGTGATGGAGATGCCATCGTGCGTCCATTCGAGGCCGGCATGGCGTTGTGGAAGGCCGGTTTCTATGTGCGTTTTGGCGGCGACACCCTGCAGTTCGGGCCAACCTTCAACAGCAAGCCGCAGGACCTGGACCGTCTGTTTGACGCGGTCGGCGAAGTGCTGAACAAGATCGACTGATTTCTCCTTCTATATAGAACAATTTTTCAGGAGCCCTGCATGAGCCTTATCCAGCATTTGATCAGCGGTGAACTGGTCAACGACAGCGGTCGTAGTGCCGACGTCTATAACCCGTCTACCGGGCAGGTGATTCACCAGGTGCCTTTGGCCAGTCGTGAAACCATTCAACAGGCGATTGACTCAGCCAAGGCGGCGTTTCCGGCTTGGCGCAATACGCCGCCGGCCAAGCGTGCCCAAGTGATGTTTCGTTTCAAGCAACTGCTGGAGCAGAACGAAGCACGGATCTCGCAGTTGATCAGCGAAGAACATGGCAAGACCCTGGAAGACGCCGCGGGTGAACTCAAGCGTGGGATCGAGAACGTGGAGTACGCGTGCTCGGCGCCGGAGATTCTCAAGGGTGAATACAGCCGCAACGTAGGGCCGAACATTGATGCGTGGTCGGACTTCCAGCCGTTGGGCGTAGTGGCGGGTATCACCCCGTTCAACTTCCCGGCGATGGTGCCGTTGTGGATGTACCCGCTGGCGATTGTCTGCGGTAACTGTTTCATCCTTAAACCTTCAGAGCGCGACCCGAGTTCGACGCTGTTGATCGCGCAGCTGTTGCAGGAAGCCGGATTGCCCAAAGGCGTGCTCAGCGTGGTGCATGGCGACAAGGGCGCGGTGGACGCATTGATCGAAGCGCCGGAAGTCAAAGCCTTGAGCTTTGTAGGTTCGACGCCGATTGCCGAGTACATCTATTCCGAAGCGACCAAACGCGGCAAGCGCGTGCAGGCGCTGGGTGGGGCGAAGAATCACGCGGTGCTGATGCCGGATGCAGACCTGGATAACGCTGTGAGTGCCCTGATGGGCGCGGCTTATGGTTCCTGCGGTGAGCGTTGCATGGCGATCTCGGTGGCTGTGTGCGTGGGCGACCAGGTAGCGGATGCGTTGATCGCCAAGCTGGCGCCTCAGGTCAAGGCGTTGAAGATTGGTGCGGGCACTTCTTTCGGGCTGGATATGGGCCCGTTGGTGACGGGGCAGGCGCGAGATAAAGTCAGTGGCTATATAGAGGACGGTGTGTCGGCGGGGGCTGAGCTGGTCGTTGACGGCCGTGGCTTGAGTGTTGCAGGGCATGAGCAAGGTTTTTTCCTCGGTGGCAGCTTGTTTGACCGCGTCACCCCTGAGATGCGTATCTATAAAGAAGAGATCTTTGGGCCGGTGCTGTGCGTAGTGCGGGTGGATAGCCTGGAAGCGGCGATGCAGCTGATCAACGATCATGAATACGGCAACGGTACTTGTATCTTCACCCGTGACGGTGAAGCGGCGCGCCTGTTCTGTGATGAGATTGAAGTCGGCATGGTGGGGGTGAACGTGCCGCTGCCGGTGCCGGTTGCGTATCACAGCTTTGGTGGCTGGAAGCGTTCGCTGTTTGGCGACTTGCATGCCTATGGGCCGGACGGGGTGCGTTTCTATACCCGTCGCAAGGCAATCACCCAGCGTTGGCCGCAACGGGCCAGCCATGAAGCGTCGCAATTCGCCTTCCCTAGCCTGTAAGGCTCGGTAGGTAAAAGGCCGGCCCCTTGGGGCCGGCCTTTGCATTATTGGGGCTTTTTTGACTTATATGACAGAAATGTGAAAAAGAAGGTTGACGGCAGATTCTGGAAGCCTATAATTCGCCCCACTTCCGGCGCAGTCGAAACGGAAAACTCCTTGGTAAACAATGAGTTATGCAGTTTTCGGCAGCAAGTTGCTTCAGTTCATCGAAGCCAAAAGGAAGTTGAAAAAGAGGTGTTGACAGCAGCGTGTAACGCTGTAGAATTCGCCTCCCGCTTACGAGAGATCGCAAGCGCAAGTGGTTGAAGTTGTTGAAGAAATCTTCGAAAACTTCTGAAAATAACCACTTGACAGCAAATGAGGCTGCTGTAGAAT